>NZ_QUEP01000039.1:267-1426 GCF_003478035.1 Clostridium sp. OF03-18AA | reverse complement strand
CGTGAATTACCCACCACTTAATTTTGAAGAAATTTGAAGTGGGGGCTTCTGGGGAATCCTTGGACTCCCGTTTAAGAAGTTTGATCTTTGAGTTTCCGCCCGCTCTCAGGCGATCCTTATTCTTACAGGCGTATCCACATCGCCTCTATCATATAGAGCCCTTAGGCTCACAATGTTACATTTACGCATGATATTTAAAGCACCATTGACATCAGCGTTGATCCGCCTTCCAGAGCGGTCCTGATACAGGCCACGGCAGATCCTGCGGCCGGAAAAGACCGGTGGCACAAGTCCTGCTTCTCCATATACGGGCATTTCATCCAGATCCCAGAAGGATGCCATGGAAGTATAGCTTTCCTCCTGTTCCACGTAGCGGATCCCATTCATTTCACACAGATATTTCAGTTTCCTGCGGAGTATCCCGAACGGAATTCCCACAAAGACCTGGTTCATCTGCCTGCCAAGATCTGAGGAGCGCTGGAATGTGGTATTGTAGCCCACGATCAGGGTTCCGATATCGTTCCGGATGCAGTAGGTGACCACCTGTTTCGCTGCTTTACCCATGTAGTCACGGACCTGGTTGTTTCTCTTCCTCTGCAAAACGGCCTGACGTCTGGTTGTTTTCTTTCCGTAATGCTGCTTGTCTTTGACGCTCTGCAGGCAGGCGTTCCGCTTGTTGAACCACTGGTTGATGGATTTTAAGCGTTTCCCATCGATGAGGAAGCTTTCCCCTCTGTTGGAAACGGCCATCATGAGATTGTCGATCCCGAAGTCGATCGCCAGTGCATGGGTCGGATTCAGATTTCTCTGAGCCGCTTCCACCTGATAGGTGTACTGGATCTCAAAGAACCTGGCGTCTGCTTTTGGGATGATACGGATCTCCTTAATGGTTTTATCTGCCAGGACCGGCGGGATGGTAATGGTGACCGGTTTATGATGCTTCTTATACGCTGCTGAGTACGGAAGGACAAACCGGTTCCCATTCAGTCTTACAAACCCGACGATCAGGGTTGCGTAGCCGTCTTTTGGAAGGTATTTGGGCAGCCTGCAGGATGAAAACGGATACTTCCCCTGCTTTGCCAGTTTCAACAGACCGAAGAAAGACTTAAAAGATCTATCCACTTCCTTAAGGATCTGCTGGGCCATGTTGGAATTCAGC
>NZ_QUEP01000039.1:0-257 GCF_003478035.1 Clostridium sp. OF03-18AA | reverse complement strand
CCTTAAGGATCTGCTGGGCCATGTTGGAATTCAGCAGCCGATAGTTTTCGGAAGTCTTTAAGATGGCGTAGTTTTTCTCATATGGGAGATACCGGCTATGTTCAAAGTAATGCTGCCGTACCTGGTAGATGGCCTGGTTGGTCAGGTTTTTGGCTGTGCGGCATAATTCCCGTAGAATGAGGAATTCATCTTTGGACAGATGCTTTAGCTGCTGGCATACGGTCAAATACAAAACGGTTCCTCCTTTCCTAATTGGT
>NZ_QUEP01000038.1 GCF_003478035.1 Clostridium sp. OF03-18AA | reverse complement strand
AATATGAAATGAGCTGCCGCACGTTAGTGCGACAGCCCCTTTTCATAAATGCGAGAAGGCATTTTTACGCCATGATTTTGCGGAACAGGTCTTTCAGGTCCTCTACGCTGGCATCCTTCGGGTTGCCCGGCGCGCAGGCATCTGCATGTGCGGACTCTGCAAGGAACGGAAGGTCTTCCTCTTTGATCGCCTCAAGGACAGACGGAATTCCGACATCCGCGGAAAGCTTCTTTACAGCGTCAACAGCTGCTTTCCGGTATTCGTCCTGAGTCATGGAATCAACATTTGCAACGCCCATTGCGCGCGCGATCTCACGGTATTTCTCGCCGGTGCATTCCTGATTATATTCCATGACGATCGGAAGCATCATCGCGCAGGCAACACCGTGCGGGGTATCATAGACAGCACCAAGGGTGTGTGCCATGGAGTGGGCGATACCAAGACCAACGTTGGAGAAGCCCATACCGGCAATGTACTGACCGAGAGCCATTCCCTCGCGTCCCTCTTTTGTGTTTGCTACAGCACCGCGCAGAGATTTTGAGATGATCTCGATGGCTTTCAGATGGAACATATCGGTCATTTCCCAGGCAGCTTTTGTTGTGTAGCCTTCGATGGCATGGGTCAGGGCATCCATACCGGTGGAAGCGGTAAGTCCCTTCGGCATGGAGGACATCATATCAGGGTCAACGATCGCAATGATCGGCATGTCATGCGGGTCAACGCATACAAATTTACGTTTTCTCTCGATATCGGTGATAACATAGTTGATCGTAACCTCGGCAGCGGTACCGGCTGTTGTCGGAACGGCGATGATCGGAACACACGGTTTTTTCGTCGGTGCAACACCCTCAAGACTTCTTACATCCTCAAATTCCGGGTTTGCGATGATGATGCCGATCGCTTTGGAGGTATCCATGGAGGAGCCGCCGCCGATGGCGATCAGGTAGTCAGCGCCGGATGCCTTAAATGCTTCAACACCGTGTTGGACATTCTGGATCGTCGGGTTTGCTTTAATATCGGAGTAGAGCTCGTAGTCAAGACCGTTTGAGGTCAGAATGTCGGTTACTTTGGCGGTAACCTTGAATTTTACGAGATCCGGGTCGGAACATACGAACGCCTTTTTAAAGCCGTGGGCTTTCGCCTCGTTCGCGATCTCCTGAATCGCGCCTGCTCCGTGATAAGATGTCTGATTTAACAAGAATCAGCAAGAATTCTCCCACCTCTATAGGTGGTGAGATGAATTGCCATCTCTTGCATAGTGCGATAGTTGGTATGTAGATATCAGATTATTGCACATAGTTGTGCTGTGTATTGTAAACTTCTCATATATTGATTTTTGCAGTCGTGCTATATCATCAATTCTGCATACAATGAATAAGCCTGAAGCTTGAAGGGAAAATAGATTGCAGATTGAGCAGAACAAATGTTCTGAATGTAATAGACAAATGATCTCATTTGTGATATAATTAAAT
>NZ_QUEP01000037.1:0-577 GCF_003478035.1 Clostridium sp. OF03-18AA | reverse complement strand
CCTCCTTCGGGACAGAGGTGACAGGTGGTGCATGGTTGTCGTCAGCTCGTGTCGTGAGATGTTGGGTTAAGTCCCGCAACGAGCGCAACCCCTATTGTCAGTAGCCAGCAGGTAAAGCTGGGCACTCTGATGAGACTGCCAGGGATAACCTGGAGGAAGGTGGGGATGACGTCAAATCATCATGCCCCTTATGATTTGGGCTACACACGTGCTACAATGGCGTAAACAAAGAGAAGCGAAGCTGTGAGGCAGAGCAAATCTCAAAAATAACGTCTCAGTTCGGATTGTAGTCTGCAACTCGACTACATGAAGCTGGAATCGCTAGTAATCGCGGATCAGAATGCCGCGGTGAATACGTTCCCGGGTCTTGTACACACCGCCCGTCACACCATGGGAGTCGGAAATGCCCGAAGCCAGTGACCCAAGCGAAAGCAGGGAGCTGTCGAAGGCAGGTCTGATAACTGGGGTGAAGTCGTAACAAGGTAGCCGTATCGGAAGGTGCGGCTGGATCACCTCCTTTCTAAGGAAGAAGAAGTAAGGGTTTTATATACTGTTCAGGTCTCAAGGACCTAAAAAA
>NZ_QUEP01000036.1:415-2281 GCF_003478035.1 Clostridium sp. OF03-18AA | reverse complement strand
GGCGATGGGACGAAATATCAATAAGCTTCATTGCAAGATTCGGATTAGAAAAACGGGAAGTTATCTTTTTCCATTAAAAAGGGCATCGATTTTGAGAGTTGAAAACAAAACAGTCTGAAATAAGGCATGCCGAAAGAGATGCCTGGGAATGAACTGCGTTTATAAAGAATGGCATCGAAAACATAACCGATTTCGATGCCATTTGGGCATAAAGCAGGGCTGCCGCCCAGCAAAAAATATTTGCTAATGCGACAGCCCCTTTTCGTATCATATGGCAAAAAGCCATTATTCTTATGGCATGATACGTCCCTCAATTATTTCTACTCCTTTCTTGCGATAGTGCTTGAGCAACTCTATTGTAACGGAAAGGTTATTTTTCGTATAACGATTTGACTCCACCCGCATAGCAGGTGGGTTTTTGTTTCGGACATCCCCATTTTTCGGATCACGAAAAACTCCGATGTCCTCAACAGGCTAAAGCCCATAACAAAAAATCGGGCAGGAATCTCTTCCTGCCCGATCTGTGTGCAATTAGAATTTCTAATTAAATTGATTAGTCGTTTACGTAGTTTGTGTACGGAACCTTGAAGAAGTTATCAAGAACTACGTCAGCTACTACGCTATCAACTGTATTTACCGGGAAACCATACTTATACTGGTTAGCTTCCTCATATGCTGTTGCGTCGGATTTTGCCGGTACAGTAATAAGAACATCTCCATCCTCTTTATAGGTTGTATCATAGGAGTGCTGGATAGAACCGTTGGAGTTGATGATGAACTCATGTCCCTTAACGGTAGCTACCTGATACTTGTAATCATCAGCTGTAAGTAAGAGACCATAGTAGTAAAGCTTGTTGCTCTGGTTACCAGTTACACCAGCGCCCTTCTTAAGAGCCTTGTTCTTGATCGGAGTGCGATACTTATCTGTGCTCTGATCCTTTGTATAGAAGTAGAACTTGTATGTGTCACCTGTATTGTCCTTGATGGACTGAGAACCAGTCTTCATGGAACCATCATCAGATCCACCGAAGTAGTACATAGCATCATCAATTAAGTAGAACTTGGAAAGCATTACGCCATCGCTTGTGAACCAGTAATCTTTGGAGTTTACTTTCTTCTTAGCAATCTTTTTTACTGCAGAATCAGCATCCCTAACAAGAGTACCCTCGTCAAGTTTGTATTTCCAAGCATTGGAAGCAGACTCAGCAGAAGTGATCTCTTTGTTCGCTCTGAAGAGCTTACCTTCTTTATCGAACCAGAACCACTCTTTGTCATCTTCCTCTTCGTTTGTGTTGTCCGGAAGCCATGTCTTAACCCATTTGTTCTTCTTAGCGTGTCCGTCATCTTCGTCGCCACAGTAGTAAACAGCGTTTGCGCCTGCTGTGCTCATAGCCTGCTCTTCATCCTCTTTATTGAGCTGAACGAACTTAACGCCGTTCGTATCTGTAGCTGCTACCCAACCGTGCTGCATCTGACCTTCTCCGTTGAAGAGGTAGATCTGACCATTGATGTTGGACTGTTTGCCTGTTGCCGGCTTACCGGTAGCTTTCTTTAAGTAGTACCAGTACTCATCTGCATCTGCATCGTCATCGTCTGTACCTGGCTCTACGTCTTTAACCCATGCACCCTCTACACGAGCACCTGTCTCGTCACAGTAGAATGTGTGGTCTTTCTCATAACTGCTAGCTTCGTTTACGGAAGATGTGCCGTCACCAGTTGTTACCCAACCTGTGAGCATCTTTCCGTCTGTATCGAAGTAGTAGGATTTTCCCTTGTAAGTGATCTTCTCGTTCTCGGCTCTCTTACCGTTGGACTTGAAGTAGTACCACTCCTCATCAGCGCTCTCGTCATCGTACGGAGTTGTTA
>NZ_QUEP01000036.1:0-405 GCF_003478035.1 Clostridium sp. OF03-18AA | reverse complement strand
TCATCGTACGGAGTTGTTAATCTCCAGTCGTTTGTGATCTTAGCACCGCTGCTGTTTACGAAGTAGTAGTTTCCGTCGTACTCAACCCACTCGGAACGAACGAGCTGTCCGTCGTCTCCTACGTAGTACTCTTTACCATTGCTGGAGCAGAATACGTTTGTATATGCGTCACCGTTTTTGTCGTAGCAATACCACTCGCCATCAACCATCATCCAGGTTCCCTTGGAAGCTGCGAAAGATGTCATGGAAGCGCCTAATGCTAACAGAGCTGCTGCGGATACTACTGCAGCAATTTTAGTCTGCTTTCTCATAATTAATGCACTCTCCTTTTGTTTTTTTGAAACGCTTTTTGAAATTCCTAATTGCATTACGAAGCCATTATACTTCCGATAAGTAAAATTATCA
>NZ_QUEP01000035.1:2118-2361 GCF_003478035.1 Clostridium sp. OF03-18AA | reverse complement strand
CTCACCAAGAAGATAGAGCAGATCTGACATTTGGGCAAGCAGTACCTTTGCACAAGCCGAAAAATGCAGGGAGATAAAACGCGCGATCGTTGCATGGTCAGGAGCCGGCATTCCTTCCAGGAGGTACATAAAGTTGATATCCCGTTTGCATGCCTTTTGGATATCCCTGCTTGAGTAGATTCGATTCATTACTGCATAGATGACGAGTTTCAGCATCTGACGCGGCGTTGCCTGATTTTTTCT
>NZ_QUEP01000035.1:0-2108 GCF_003478035.1 Clostridium sp. OF03-18AA | reverse complement strand
CTGCATAGATGACGAGTTTCAGCATCTGACGCGGCGTTGCCTGATTTTTTCTGATCCTGCTGTAAGTTTTATACAGTTCAGAAAGGTCCATTTCCTCCACAAAGGCACTTACCAGACGAACCGGATCATCAGATGGAATAGAAATCTCTAAATCCAACGGAAGTTTGATTTGATAATACAGAGAAAAAGAGGTATAATCTCTCTGTATTATTTTGTTTAGTCGCATAAACTGATTATACCACGAACGCCGGGCTTTTCGAAGCTCGGCGTTTTGTGTTGGGAATATGAAATGAGCTGCCGCACGTTAGTACGACAGCCCCTTTTTTCTGATGGGAACAATATCAGACGTAATTTTATTGAAACGATTCATATCAATGATGTGGCAATTTTGTCGGTTATAATCGATAAAAAGCAAAGCAATTCAGTTTATATCGTTTATATATTTATACACCGAAGCAAATACACATCTCAAATCAGCATAGTCATATAAACCGGGAGATACAGGATCTGATCTTCAAATTTCAATGGTTCCAGCTTCGCAATAGTATTTAGATACTCTGTATACGTGAATGGCTTTCCTTTGAATTTACATTCTCCTACCAGGAAATTTTTACTATATCGATCAATTGCCAGAAGATCAATCTCAGTCTCAGCGATTCTGTTACCGCTTTCCACAGCTGGATCGCGAACGGTCGTTTTCCCCATCCATTGTCCAATTCTTGCATATCGAAACGGAAGATGAAAAGGCCGGGTACAGAGATGTATCTGATCTTTTTTGTGCTTGTGCTCAGAAACGCAGACAAAAAGACCGGACGAGAAAAATCTCGCCCGGTCCACGTGTGCAATTAGAATTTCTAATTTAGATCATTCAGATCAACCTATCTGTAGAATTCGGAAAGGTCAACGTCAGATACCTTGTTTGTGACACCGAACTTGAAGCCGTACTTATACTGACCATCTTCTACATACTCAGCTGTTCCCTTGGAACCATCTTTCTTAGTTGTCTTTGTGCTCTCGTCAACAACGATCAGCTCATCGCCATCCTCTTTGTATGTTGTACCATAGGAGTGCTGGATGGAACCGTTGGAGTTGATGATGAAATCATACTTCTGACCATTCTGATCCTCAAGAGTAGCTACCTGATACTTGTAATCATCAGCTGTAAGTAAGAGACCATAGTAGTAAAGCTTGTTGCTCTGGTTACCAACAACGCCGGCACCTTTCTTAAGCTTATTACCATCTTCTGGTGTAGCATACTTCTCTGTGCTCTGATCTTTTGTATAGAAGTAGAACTTATATGTGTCACCTGTGTTGTCCTTGATGGACTGGGAACCAGTCTTCATGGAACCATCATCAGCGCCACCAAAGTAGTACATAGCATCATCAATCTTGTAGAACTTGGAAAGCATTACACCATCGTTTCTGAACCAGTAATCTTTGGAGTTTACTTTCTTCTTACCGATGAGAGTTGCTACCTTGTTATCATCCGGTACAAGAGTACCTTCATCAAGTTTGTACTTCTCAGCATTAGCTGCTGTCTCAGCTGCTGTGTTAACACCTGCTCTGAATACTTTACCTTCTTTGTCGAACCAGAACCACTCTTTGTCATCTTCCTCTTCGTTTGTATCGTTCGGAAGCCATGTCTTCATCCATTTATTCTTCTTAGCGTGTCCGTCATCCTCGTCGCCGCAGTAGTAAACATCGTTCTTTCCTGCTGCGCTCATAGCCTGCTCTTCATCTTCTTTGTCGAGCTGAACAAACTTAACGCCATTCGGATCTGTAGCTGCTACCCAACCAGACTGCATCTGACCTTCTCCATTGAAGAGGTAGATCTGACCGTTGATGTTGGACTGCTTGCCTGTTGCCGGTTTACCAGTAGCTTTCTTTAAGTAGTACCAGTACTCATCTGCATCTGCATCGTCGTCATCAACGCCCGGTGCTACATCTTTAACCCAAGCACCCTCTACACGAGCACCTGTCTCGTCACAGTAGAATGTGTGGCCAGCCTCATAACCGTTAGCCTCGTTAACAGCGGATGTGCCATCGCCTGTGTTAACCCAGCCTGTAAGCATCTTTCCGTCTGTATCGAAGTAGTAGGATTTTCCCTT
>NZ_QUEP01000034.1 GCF_003478035.1 Clostridium sp. OF03-18AA | reverse complement strand
AATAGTGATAGGTAATCCTTTGATGTTATCTCCGGATTTTCCCCCACTTCACACCGTGCATGCGACTTTCACCGCACACGGCGTTCCATCGTTAGTCATACTCACAATCTATTACAATCTACCTTGTTCGTTTTTAGGGGTTGTGTTCCCCGAATTTCTCCTAAACCTGCTTTCAGGCGCAGAGCGTTCAGCTTTTCCATTTGCTTCTTATTGAGATTGCAGACTTCAAGGTAATAAGTAATCGTTTCAACCGTTTCTGCATGGACGAGCCGGTGTACCAGTTTATTTATCAGCACCAGATTTTCGTAGCTGTCATTCCCACCGTATTTTTTCGGCTTGATGTGGTGGCAGTGTATTTCATCTGTTGTCAGAAATGGCATTCCCGTAACAGCACATTTTCCGTATTGTGCCGAGAATAGGGAAATCCGGTTATCAGCTAATTCAACGCTCCTGTTTCCTATAGGCTGTCGCATAAGTGCCAGCATCAGATTCACGTTGATTTTCAGATTATCGTGCAATCCCTTCCGCCCCGCTGGGGTGTAGCAGTTGATAGCCCTTTTTCGGCTTAGAGGGATGCTATGCCGGATATAGCTGATAGGATATACTGGTTCGTCCGTCCCTTTCACATAGCGTAGCGATTTAGACTTTCCATATTTCTGCGATTCAAAGACTGTTAATTTTCGGCCGTTTCTCACAAGTCTGCTTCCCTGGCGTTCCTTTAATCCATTGGTCAGCACTGTCATGACAGAACGTCCCATGGAACTGCAATCTTCACTGATACAAGTTGCTATTCTGTAATAGTCTTGCAGCCCCACGACGATTGAGTTATACAGCGAAATCTCACCACGCTCATGTTTTTCCTTTCTTGGGTGGATTATATTTTTCGCCTGTGTGACCAGTTTTTGACGCGCATGTTCAAGCTGTTTGTCACCTACATGAGATTTGATGACATATTTATCTGCTCTGCGAAACACCTTCATCTTGAACCCTAAGAACTCTGAATAGCGATGTTTTACATTCACTATCCTTGTTTTTGTTGGCGAAACCTCTAAATGCAGACGTTCCATTAACCATTGTGTGACTGCCTTCATCGTCCGTTCCGCTTCATCTTTCGTCCTGCAAAATATTCTGAAATCATCAGCGTAACGGACAATATACATCTCCTTTAGATTTGTCCTTCGCATAAACTTATAGGCATTGGATTTATTGATACTGCCATTTGCGTTTATGGAGGTCTTGTATTTTGCCGTGACCGGATTATCCTGCCATTGGCTGTCAACCCATTGGTCTAATTCATTCAGCACGATATTCGCCAGAAGCGGGGAGATAATACCGCCTTGGGGTGTCCCTTTGGTCGGGTATTCCATTGCCCCATTTTCTAACCGTATTGGTGCTTTAAGAATCCGTTTCAGCACGAACAGGAGATTTTTGTCCCTGATTCCGAGCGACCATATCTGCTTTATCAGCTTGCTGTGGTCTACATTGTCAAAGAATCCTTTGACATCAAACTCAACGACATAGTGCAGTCTTGTATTCTGTATTAAGAACTCCGCTCTTGCGATGGCGTTTTCAGCAGACCTGTTTGGACGGAATCCATAACTGTTTTCGCTGAATTTCGCTTCACAAATCGGCTCCATGACCTGCTTGATACATTGTTGTACCAGCCGGTCCCAGACGCAGGGGATTCCCAGCGGCCTGGTTTTTGTTGGGTCGTAAGGTTTTGGTATTTCTTTTCTTCGGACAGGTTTCGGACGATACCCATGTGTACTGCCGATTGTAATGAAACGGACTGTATCAATAACCTCATCCGGCATCAGCTTTCCGATGTCATCGAATGTCACGCCATCTGTTCCCGGAGTTTTGCTTCCGTCATTTGACTTGATATTTCTATATGCCAGCAGGATATTTTCACGTTTTAAGATGATGTTCATCAAATTTGTGAAAGTCTCATTTTTACTGCTTTTCGCATACAGACCGTCAAACACTTCCTGCATTCCGTAATACTCAGCATGGCGCAGTCCGCTCATACATAATGATTTTTCGGCTTTCTCTTTTGGCATAAGGCATCACTCCCTTCTTTTGAATTGAGTGACTTTTTTGTCCTACTCGAATCCTTACTGCGATTGAATGATTGTTTCATATATGACTAATGACTTGAGGCCATCCCTCCGAATCCTTCTTTTTCGCGGGATTCATCGTAAGTCCGACCTCTGCTTTTCAGCACCGGTTCGGCAGCTTATTTTCTTCGTCTGCCTGCTTTACCACTATGGTAAAGCCCGATACCTTTCCTTGTTCCGATAATTCTATCTGTGCATATACCCTTAGGTCTCCGCTTTAGTCCTGTCAGCTTGGATGCGCCTTTAACACATCATGGTCGTTCATACATACGATTTTTACTAAACCACACTGACGGCGAATTAACGCCACCATACATTTCTATATGGCCTACCTTTAGACCTGTACATTCGCGGTTTTCGTCAGTGCTTCCGCACATTCTAACCATAGGTATTTTATAGAGCCCCGGCCTATAGGTGACACCGCCCACCTCTGGGCGGCTTTCGTGTGGCTGGTTGTTATCCAGCAATTCTTACGGTCACTCTCAGCCGACTTCACCGAGCTTCTGACCCATAGCGTTTCCGCTTTAAGCCAGTCGGAGTATTAGGCTGGCGTTTCAGGGCGTTACCCCATCATTCCACCAATCGAATTACCAGTTCACCTGTCTTTCTTTTCACCTCCAATCATTGGACAAGTGCCCAACCTTTTCAGTTGGGAACAAGTTGCACCATACGG
>NZ_QUEP01000033.1 GCF_003478035.1 Clostridium sp. OF03-18AA | reverse complement strand
CCACCCTCACAAGTTCTAAAGTGTAGCCGTTAGGCTATCACTTTAGGGAACTTGCAATATATCCGCTACACATAATATAGCATAGTGATAGCCACTTGTCAAGCGGATATATTCGTGCGTGGATTTCGCCAGAAATACAGTGGAGCTTACTTCCTCTTGGGCGACTTTGGAAGTGTAGGAGGGAGACAGTCAAGGGCTTGTTTTTTATCTGCAGTATGAGCTTCGGCTTGCCGATCAGCGAATGCAGCAGATAAAAAATGGTCGCAGACCACCCTTTACTTTCTTCCGCCGGAACAGACAATGAAGCACAAGGGGAAGTGACAGAACGGACGGACAGCCGTTTCCCCCTCCGGCATGATAGCCAACAAAAAAGAGTATCAAGGGTAAACGCTGCGGTCTTTCGACCGCCCTTGACACTCTTTTCCTTATGGCTCTGATAATAAACAAGGGGAAATGGCTTCTTGTGGCATTTCTGCCACTATGGTATAATGGGCAACGCTACCACCCCTATACAGGTACAGAAAGGGGGTGTGCCACCATGAGTATATTTTCGTCTTTCTTACTCTCTGTCTTGGCAAGTGTAGTCGCCTACTACATCTGCAAATGGCTGGACGGAGATAAATAGGCGGTAGCCAGCCTAAGGCATAAGCCACCTTGCCACAACGGAATAGAAAAGCCCCGGAGGTCGCAACTCCGGGGCTTTTTGCGTGCCACAATGAGCACTTTCGTCTTTCTTGCCTACTGGCATTATAGCATATGCCTTTCAGCATTTCAAGTATGCCCTACTTCCACCACTTATAAACCGTATGCTTTGCAAGTCCTGTCTCTCGGATGCAGTCCGCTTTTGTTCCCAGAGGGTTGCTTTCTCTCCATTCTTCGACAATCTTCGCCTTGTCTGGTCTCCCTTGTAGAGCTTTGCCCCTGTCCTCATTCATTGTTTCAAGGGTAAAACGTGCGATTTTTAAGTGCGTGGCTTGCTTTCTGCCGTTCCTCTTATTTGGCGGTATGACAACTTTCGTCTGCTTCTCTATCCATTCTCGGCTTGCCATAGTCGAAAGTAGCTTGTTATCAGCTTTGAGGGCTTTCAATGCGTCCTTTACATCTTCCCTTGTAAAATGGTTGTCCTCATCATCTGTAAGGCTCTCCAGATGCTCCAAAAATGAATAGGCATCTTGCCTTATTCGTCTTTCAGATATGCCACATTTCAAGCCATACGCACACAATGCCATGATTGAGAAGTACCTACCGCCTACCTTTACTTCGGTAAAAATCTTGTTCTTCCACCACTCATAAAGGGCTTCATTACACACCCATGTGCCTTTTTTCTTCGGTCTGCCCTCTACAACTCGCTCTTGATACCACTCTGGGTACAGCTTCTTTGCTTCGTCCAGTGACAGCTTACTCTTTTCTTTCTTCGGCTTCTCTGTAAGTACCGATAAATCAACCTTACAGTTCGGTATGCTGTCCTTTATATCTTCCAGAGTATAGCGGTTATCCGACATCTTATAGGCTTTCACTGGGAAGTCTGCCCCCAGCTTGCTCTGGCTCCCAACACACCTAAAGCCTTGATAGATACCTGTTATATCTGGGCTGTCTGGTCTGATACTGCTCGTATCGTTCCATAGTCTGCGGATAAATGCTTCTTTCAGCTCCGCAAGGGTATCTTCCAGATTATGATACAACTGTACTGGCTCTTTCAAAAAGTAATAGGCATGGACACCCTTTCCAGAACTCACAAGGTAGGTCGGTCGGAGCTGTACTCCGTTCCCGAATTGCTTCAAGAGGTTCTTCAACTGCTGTTTTCCGACATAATCAATATCTATTGCAACCGCATACAGTTCATGTGCGTTCTGCTTCGTGTGTGTCTTGCCATAGAACGTGATAGGCGGTATCAGTCCGAACTCGTCCCCTATGACCTTATCAAGCATATTCAGACTATCATCTATAACCCACTGCTTCGTTCTTCCCTTTCCAGATGGTCTTATCTGGGTTGCAATCACATTTCCTTTTCCGTCATGCTCTGCACTCTGTAAGCTCCCCTCTGGGAACAAGTCACGATAGAACTCATGGGGGCTGACCTCTGGAAAACCTCTCTCCAACATCAGCTCCTCTTTATCCCTATATACCTTTCTCCACTCATACATTGTTTTTGTATTTCTACGCATATTTTTCTCCTACTTAGATATATTATATAATATACTGCCCTTACTCCGCTTGACCGCTAATCTTATCAATAGATTTTTGCACCTTTTTCTCTCAAGTATAAGGGAGTGCCTTTTTGGTGTCAATATCTACACCTCACTCCCTCTCGCCTTCACCGCTTATCTTATCAATGAAGTATTTTACCTTTTTCCATCAAGTATAAGGGAGTGCCTTTTTGGTGTCAATATCTACACCTCACTCCCTCTCGCCTTCACCGCTTATCTTATCAATGAAGTATTTTACCTTTTTCCATCAAGTATAAGGGAGTGCCTTTTTGGTGTCAATATCTACACCTCACTCCCTCTCGCCCTTATCGCTTATCTTATCAATGAATTTATTGCACCTTTTTGACCTCTAAAAAAAGGGAGTGAATTAAGAATATCTCATCCTCACTTCACTCCCTCTTATTTTCATCACTACTCTTACCAATATTTCAGTATTTTCTACTTAGCATCACGAAGAGTTCCTTTCCATACTGCGTATTCGTCACCTTTCTCATCAGTTGCGGTTAATATTGCTTCACAATATGGATTTGATGGTGGATTCGGAGTCGTATATACATAGCTTCGAGAATTAGTTCCTGTATACCCATTATGATCTTCTTCATTTGTATGCCAACTATTTACTCCTTCAGCTCTTGTTACAAGTTTACTGGATTTTAATTTTAATGGATTAGACGTCATAGATGCCTTAACTGTGTACTGCGGTCTTCCAGATGAATCTAAACCATCATAAAAATACTCCATACTTCCTAAAATTCTATTTTCAATATCTAAAGCTGTAGCAGGAATAGGTTCTCGAGAAGAAATTGTGTTTTTTCCATCACACGCAAAATATACTTTATCCAGCAAAACAGATTCTCCATTAGTTGAACGAGTCACCGATTCTACCGCCTCGGTTTCAGCAGGAGCTGTATCTGCTGCAAAACTAACCATATTCATAGCCATCATCATTATTGCTGCCAAAGCTAACGCTACAGATCTGCGAATATTTCTCATTAATTTTCCTCCTATGTCAATGTATTTTTATAGCATCTAAAGCAACAAGTACATTGGCATCCCCTCCTTTTTGTTTTACTATACTATATTTTCAACAAAAAAACATTAATTATATATAACATTTTTATAAAACTTTACTTGACAAATAAATAATATAACACTATCAAAAACGTCCCAATATTACAGACCATACCGCCCCAAAACAGGTATATCTTCAAGCCCTCATATCTGAAAAAGCTGTTTTTGCTTTCCTCCAGCTCCCGGACTTTCTGCTTCATTACGCTTGTAAGCGTATCAGACTGCTTTTCAAGAGCTTTTGTTGCCTTCTGTACCGCCTCTATATTCGCCTGTAACGCCTTTTTTACCTCTTGGACGGTACTTTCTCTGACCTCATCTCTCAGGCTCCCAATTCCGGCTGATATGGCGTTCTGAAGTAGTTCGTTGCTGTTCTCTAACTGCTCGACTTGCTTCTTCAGCTCGCTGATGAGCTGCCTGCTCAGCTCGGCGTCTCTCTGCCTGTTCTGCTCTGCCCTTGCTTGTCCTTGATTTGACTGCTTCATCAATTCCTCGCAGCTCTCGCTCGACAAAGCTAAGGCTTCCTTCAGCAGGCTGTTCTCCAGCTCTGTCCGGCTCTGACGGTTCAGTTCTTGGATCCGTTCTCTCGGACTTGCCTGCTCTGACTTCTGCTGTTCGTGCATTTCTCTCAAACTCATGCTCCAGTTCCTCCTTTCCAAAACCCATGTTGTAGTATTTTTCCAGCTTATTATTACGAATTTTGCAAGCCTTTTCTCCTGCCTGCTTCCTTGCTAAGTCGGTATATGTGATGTATTTGTGGCTGTCCTGCCAGTCCACTCCGTACCCTCTTTCATTCATCAGCCGAATAAAGCTTTCCCGGCTGGTCGCTGTTTCCTTACAGTCCAGGACTGCCAGGGCAATGTCCTGGACATAGCTTTTCACTTTCCCCTGCTCCGCCTGCTTCAGAAGCTGGTACGTCTCTTTTTTCCATGCCACTGTTTCCTCACGTTCCGCTCCTTCAAAGGTCTTTCCCTTTTCTGAGACGTGTAGCCCCTGCTCCCTGCTCTGTGCGTTGCACCGCTCCTTCAGCTCCTGCAGGTCGGCGCTGCTCCACTGCAGCTTGTGCCCGTCCTCAAAATTGACGGAATTGACGATAAAGTGCGTATGGATATGTTTTTTGTCCTTATGGGTAGCCACAAGCACCTCAAACCCTTTCCATGCCGACGTATTCTCTGCAAGCTGTAAGGCGTTCCTGTGTGCCTGCTCCGGCGTGATTTTCTCGTCCTTATGGTAGCTCTGGACAAAGTGCTTGTATGTCCTTCCCCCGGTTTTCTCCCATAGTTCCTTGGTGGCTTGCATTTCGTCCTTTACTGTATCTGGTTCACAGTGCAGACCGCTGACAAGCTTATCCTCTGTCTTTTCCTCTTTTGTCACATAGTCCAGTGCTTGCCCTATGCCTGCTTTTGAAGATACTGCTTTAATAACTGCCATACTTCTCTCACCTCTTTCATGGTGTTAGGAAGCTCTTGCTTATAGTCCACATATCCATTTTCATTCAGCTTCTTGGCTATCTGGTTCAGATTGTTGCCTTGCCTTTTCAGCTCTGGATATATCTCTTTCAGTCCGTCCAGATTGACAATGTTCGACTGTGTGAGGGCTTCAATGATATATTGCTGTTGGCTCTTTCCAGACTGCTCTACTTTTTCTTTTATCTGTGCAAGTTCTTCCTCTGACACTCTTATAACTATCTGCTTCGGTCTTGTCCTATTCATTGATGAAGTCCTCTCTTTCCTTTACCCACTTCTTAATGAGTTCGATTTCCTCGTTCATGTTCGGCTCTTTCTCTGGCTTCCAGTCCGCTCTCATGTCTTTCAGTTCTTCCAGTGCTTCTTCTAAGTCTGCCTTATAGCTTTCTAAATCTTCTTTTTCGCTTGCTATATATTCATCAACACTATTGTAACAAGGCACACACTCATAGCTTGTAAAATCATCATTATACTTGTGGTACACAATGTCTTTCCATTCATCACTTGGCTCTGCTATGTTCTGTTTAGTAATTTCAATGTCGGATTTTATTGTCTCTACGTTCTCCAACATATCCAGATAATGCTCTGGTTCATAACCCAAATTCAATAAGTGATTCAGCAGTGTAGGCTCTGGGAACATTCCGAACCAACAACGCTCGAACCACTGGTCAGCATAATCTCTTTCATCACTTCCATTGGAGTAAGTACCGCCCACCAAATCTCCGACAAAATTCTCTATCAGCTCTCCGATTGTCAGACCATGCTTCCCACACTTTCTCGCCAGTCGGTCACAATCTGCGTCCGACAATTTCACTGTGATTTTTCTCTCTCTGATTGTCTCAATTTCTTTCTGCTGTTCCTCGCCCCAACTCATGCTTTTACCTCTCTTTCTTCTTGGCTATCACTCAACAATTTACCGCATATCTGCGGTCACTCAAAGGGGGATTGAAGGGGG
>NZ_QUEP01000032.1:5344-5928 GCF_003478035.1 Clostridium sp. OF03-18AA | reverse complement strand
TTTTCATCTCTGACAAACTCCCAATCCTTGATTTCTTTGTTCCCCCATGAGTGGTCTGGATTGAATGGTCGCATCGTCACAAGTAAATGCACATGGGGATTTCCATCTCCTTTATCGTGGATACTCCAGTCCGCACACATTCCCTTATCTACAAAGGTCTTTTGAATATATTCAGTTGTATAATCAATCTGTTCCTGTCGGCTCCATTCTTTCGGAAGCGAAAATTCAAATGACCTGCCGAGTTGTGCATCCGAGGTCTTCTCAATCTTCAAAACTTCATTCCATAAACGCTGTTTCTGAAAAGTAAGTTTAAATTTTCCCAGTGCAGCATCTTTGTTATCTGCTCTTTTATATCGGGCAGATTTCTGAAACCGTCTGATATTTTCAGCAGGTACGTTCAGCCATTCCTGTGGTGCATTTTCACACATCAACAGGCTGGTATAAACGACTTCTTTTTTGGCAGTGTAGTAGCTGATCCTGCCTGTTTCTTCATTTTTCATCACATCACCATTGAGATACGCAGATGCTGATATGATGGATTTCCCTTTGCTGCGTCCAACAATCTTTACTGTATAATGAAAAAT
>NZ_QUEP01000032.1:0-5334 GCF_003478035.1 Clostridium sp. OF03-18AA | reverse complement strand
TCCAACAATCTTTACTGTATAATGAAAAATCGCCATGCTCCGTTTCCCCCTTTCTGCCGTATCCGGCTTTGATTTCCGGCAGGTAACGTTTTCCCAAAAAGAAAATGGTATCTGCCGGAACGCCCTCTGCGTAAGAGTGCCCTGTGCATAACAGCCTGCATGGAATGCGCCCCTCTGGCGAAGAGTGCCTCCTGCGGCATGAGCAGGTCTGGCTGAAAGCCCCGCCGACGGAACGAGCCCGGCAAGCATAAGCGCAGACCGGTTGCCACCTGTGGCAAACTTATACGGACGACCTCTGGTTGTCCATAAGTGCGCCCTTCATAAAAAAGCAATGAAGGGAATGGAAACTCCACTCCCTCCGGCATTACACTTCCTCCGTATTCGCAACTGGCTCTTTTTGCATTGCCTTTGAGAAGAATTTCCCATTTGCTTCCTGCCTTTTTAAGAAGCCGACCAGCTTCGGAATATCTTCTTCCTCAATCGCAGAACCAATCACTGATTCCACCGCACCGCCAATCTGACAGAGCCTGTGGGTTCGTTTTTTTGTTTCCGCATCTTTCTGACGTTTCTTCAGTTCCCGTTTCTGTGCTGCGTACTGTTTCGCTTTTTCAAGGCTTTCCTGTTCTCTTTTTTCCAACTGGAGCAGACGCTCCTCATAACTCTTTGTTGATCTTGCCATAAATATCATCGTCCTTTCTTTTTTTCCAAACATAAGTTTCCTGTTGTCTGTCAGACGAAGTACATGGTATAATCTGCTTGCGTGTAGGTATATCATGGCTTCGGTCTGATAAAACCTTTGGCGGTTTCTTCGGGAACCGCCTTTTTAAGTGGAACCGTTTCTTGTGACGGCTTTCACATTTCCTTTATCCCTTAAGTCCCTGCCCTCATTGGCTTCCATGAAAAGTTCCAGCATATCCGTTTTAATCAGGACTTTCCTCCCGACCTTTAATACCGGAAGTTTCTTCCACTCCACCAGTTTTCTCAGGGTGTTCCTGCCGATTCCCGTATAATCCGCAGCTTCCTCAATAGATAAGGCAATCTTTCTTTGCGTCATGTGACCACCTCCTTATAAATTGCATTATGCAATTTCTTTTGTGCTGTCAGTATAGCGTGTTTATATCATCTTGTCAAGCATTACGAAATTATATTGTTTATTGTTTAATTGCATATTGCAATATTGTTTGTTATGTGGTATAGTAATGACATACCGAAAAAGGAGGCACATCAGCATGAAAGATAAAGAATTACGCAAGCTGATCGGTAGCAGGGCAAAACAGCGCCGTACAGAATTGAATCTGACACAGCCTTATATCGCTGAAAAGATGGGTGTGACTGCATCTACGATTCAGAGATATGAAGCCGGAACGATTGACAATACAAAGAAAATGGTGCTGGAAGGTCTTTCAGAAGCTCTCCATGTATCTGTGGAATGGCTCAGAGGGGAAACGGACGAATATGAAACCGACATTACGGATAAAAGAGAATTACAGATTCGTGATGCCATGACGGATATTCTCAAACAGTTACCTCTTGACCTTACGAAAACAGAAGATGCTTTTTCCAAAGACCTACTGCTGTTAATGTTGAAACAATATGAACTGTTTTTGGATTCGTTCCAGTTCGCCTGCAAGAATTACAAAGGCAATACCAAAGAAGCGGACATTGCAAAAGTAATGGGGTTTGAATCGAATGATGAATATAACGAGATCATGTTTCTCAGGGAGATCACCCATACTGTCAACGCATTGAATGACATGGCAGATATTGTAAGGCTCTATTCCAAGAAACCGGAAACAGCAGAACAACGGCTTGCAAATCTTTTATCCGAAGTTATGTACGAGGATTCTGAATCGGTATAGTAAGATAATCGGAGTTATGATATACTTACACGCAAGAAGCATTTCAGCAGTTCCGATTGTCTGATATCGAAAGGAGACATACGATTATGGCAAAAGGATCTGTTAGAAAGAAAGGAAAGAAATGGTACTACCGCTTCTATGTAGAGGACGCAAGCGGCAAAATGGTTCAGAAAGAATATGCCGGAACCGAAAGCAAAAGTGAGACAGAAAAACTTCTCCGCAAGGCACTGGAAGATTACGAAGATAAGAAATTTGTTGCAAAAGCAGATAACCTTACCGTAGGTGAACTTCTGGACATGTGGGCAGAAGAAGAACTGAAAACCGGAACACTCAGTAATGGCACAGTGGAAAATTATCTCAGTGCAATCCGTTGCACTAAGAAACACCCGATTGCAGACCGTAAACTGAAAACAGTTACTGCCGAACATTTACAGGCATTTCTTGATCTGCTTACATTCGGTGGCGAATTTCCAGACGGAAAAGTGAGAAAAGGATACAGTAAAGATTATATCCATTCTTTTTCCGCAGTGTTGCAGCAGTCATTCCGTTTTGCAGTATTTCCAAAACAGTTAATCAGTTTCAATCCGATGCAGTATATTAAGCTGAAAAAACAGGCAGAGGAAGTTGACCTCTTTTCCGATGATGAAGTCGAAGATGGCACACAGCCGATTTCACATGAGGATTATGAGCGACTTATCAAGTATCTGGAAAAGAAAAATCCACCTGCGATCCTGCCGATTCAGATTGCATATTATGCAGGACTTCGCATCGGTGAAACCTGTGGTCTTACATGGCAGGACATCAACCTTGAAGATCAATGCCTGACCATTAAAAGAAGTATCCGTTACGACGGTGCAAAGCATAAAAATGTGATTGGAACAACCAAGCGAAAAAAAGTAAGGATTGTTGATTTTGGAGATACGCTGACTGAAATATTGAAAGCAGCAAGACGGGAACAACTGAAAAGCCGGATGCAGTACGGGGAACTTTACCACCGCAACTACTACAAAGAGGTGCATGTGAAAAACAGGGTGTATTATGAATACTATCACCTTGACGGAACACAGGAAGTCCCGGCAGATTATAAAGAAATATCCTTTGTCTGCCTCAGACCGGATGGCAGTCTGGAACTGCCGAGTACACTCGGCATTGCTTGCAGGTCAGTATCAAAAAAGCTGGAAGGATTTGAAGATTTTCACTTTCACCAGTTACGACATACCTACACCAGCAACCTGCTCTCGAATGGAGCTGCTCCGAAAGATGTACAGGAACTGTTAGGACATTCCGATGTCAGTACCACAATGAACATTTACGCTCACTCAACAAGAAAAGCAAAGCGGGATTCCGCAAGACTTCTTGATAAAGTAGCGAGCAACGCTTAAATAAAAATTTCCCTTATTTCCCTTGCGGATTCCTCACAAGGGTAAAAATAAGGGAAAATACATATCATTTCACTATCTAAGGGGCTAAAAAGCCTGTAAAATAAGGAAAACTCAGGAAATCTCTCCACAAATTTCGATTTGTATCACTGTTCTTATTCTCTATTTTATCAGATATCGCCTACAGATTCCATAGCTTCATAGCTCAAAATAGTTCACCCACCAACCATTTGGCTATGTAAAGGGGACGGCTTTTCAGCCGCCCCACCGGTCAACGCTGCGTTAATCAGACAGGTTCATCGTCCGATTCCGCTTCATAATCCTCGTTGACATCCACTTCTTCGTCCTCGTCACCATCATCCTCCGGCAGCTGGAGCGTATCTTCATCCTCATCGTGATAATCCGCATCCGGGTCCGGCTGATTTTTCTTGGACGCAGGCTTTACGCCCTTCATCTTGATATAGAGATAACCGCCGACACCGGCTGCACCGATCACAAACAGAAGCAGCATAATCATCGGAAGCGGAGACGATTTCTTCTGCTCGCTCTCTGTTTTCTGCTCTTCCGGTGCCGGTTCCGTCTCCTGCGGCTTTTCGGTTTCCGCAGGTTCCGTGACTTCCGGCTCCTTCTCCCGATACTTGGCAGCTTCCTCTTCATCCATCAGCGCAAGCAGATCGGCCTCGTCCACCATGTTCAGGAAATGCACATTCTGGTTGCCGTCTTTATCGCGGTCGATGATCAGATAAAAGGTGTTGCCCGCCTTTGTCACCAGCGTAATGAACTGCTGGCTGGATTTATCTTCTTCCTCACCGATATCATCCACCAGCGTCATATTACCTTCTGGAGTCAAAGCTGCACTGGATTCCTTCTCATCCTCGGATGACATTCCGCCCTGCATCAGATCCAGAAACAGCTTCAGCGCATCTTCACTGAACATGCTGCTGTCTTTTGCAGAATCCGTGACATTCAGGTACTTTCCATGTGCATACCCGGTTTTGCCATTGAAGTTTACCTTATACCAGTCACCGCATTTTTCGACAATCTCCACCGTATCGCCGGAATGCAGATATCCGATAATCTCCTGATCCATGCCGGGACCGGAACGAAAATGCAGACTGGTGATACCAGGCACCACCGTACCAGTCTGCTTTTGGGACTTTTCGCTGCCGATATTGTATTCTTTGCCGCCCACCGTAACGATCAGGTTCCCATCCGCATCCGTAGAGACCTCATAGCCATCCGGCAGAACCTGCATGTCCGGGTCGATTTCGATGCTGCTATCACTGTCTGTTTTCCCTGCATTTGCACTTCCTACCGCATCCGTCTCCTGTGCAGCGGTACTGACAGCCGTGTTCTCCTGCACAGCATCGCCCGTATAGGCAAATGCAGTGGTCGTAAAGGTTCCTACCGCCATCACGCTGGCAAGCAGCATTGCCATCATCTTTTTCATTCCATATCCTCCGTTTCTTTCTCGTCCAGTTTCAGATTTTCCGGGTTGGGAACCACAGCCTGCGCCATCTGAATGATGACTGCCAGTTGTTCCGGGGTCAGGCTCTGGGCATGTACCATTTCACAGATTTCGCTGTTTTCCTGTTCGTGGTACTTTCTGTCCCATTCCTTTCTGCGCTCCTCCCACTCATCGCGTTTTCTGCGGGCTTTTTCACGCTCCGCAGCAATCTTTTCCAGTTTCAAACTCATGTTGTGTCCTTTCCGGGCGAATAAACGCCTTTTTTTTATCGAATTCTTCCCATGCAGTAGTAGTGCTGCCGCCAGTAGTTCGTCTCAATGGAAGCATAGGAAATTGGGTTGCCACAGTGGATCATCATCCCGTTGCCGACATAAATGCCCACATGGGACGCTCCACTGGTGTTGTAGGTTTTCTGGAAGAAGATCAGGTCTCCGGGCTTTGCCTCACTTTTCGGGATAATGTCGCATTTTCCCATCAGACCGTTGGCCGTCTGCCTGCCTACATTCCAGCCATTGCCGCAGTGGTTGATGACCCAGCTGACAAAGCCGGAACAGTCAAAGCTGGTACTCGGCGAGCTGCCGCCCCAGAATAGTGATAGGTAATCCTTTGATGTTATCTCCGGATTTTC
>NZ_QUEP01000031.1 GCF_003478035.1 Clostridium sp. OF03-18AA | reverse complement strand
AAGGGTTTTTATATTACCCCACCGAAAACGAGGCTTGAAAACCGCGCGAAATAAGGCTTTTTCACCCCCTAAATGTACACGCTGCGGTGTTAGCATATAGAAAGCACTGTTCATAGAAAAGTTGCAAAAAAACATTTGCAATGCACTTGCAAATGTCACGAATATTGAATATAATATTAGTGCAAGCTAAAAATGACGAGGAAAGGAGTGCTATTATGGCTAAAGGAAATATGACGATAAGAATGGAGCCGGAGCTGAAAGCACAGGCGGCAGCTCTCTTTAAGTCCCTCGGAATGGATTTGAGTACGGCAACGGGTATTTTTTATCGACAGGCACTTAGGTGTCATGGACTTCCCTTTGAAGTCAAGGTTGACGAGCCGAATGCTGTTACCTATGCGGCGATGGAGGCGGCAGAAAAGGGAGAGGATATGTATGGTCCGTTTGATAGCGTTGCAGATCTGATGGAGGCGCTGAATGCTTAAGCCGGAGTTTTCGGGGCAGTTCAAACGAGATTACAAGCTTGCGATCAAGAGAGGCTGCGATCCGAAGAAGTTGGAGGAAGTGATCACGCTGTTGTGTAACGAGCAGCCGTTGCCGGAGGCGTATCGAGATCATGCTCTCACTAATTCCAGAAATTATAAGGACATGAGAGAATGTCACATCGAGCCGGACTGGCTGTTGGTCTATAAAGTTGTTCGGCAGACTTTGATTTTGAAATTGATAAGGACGGGATCTCATAGCGATTTGTTTTGAGATTAACTCCGGATGAAAGAGTGGTGATGATATTTGGCGGGTGTAATAACGGAAATTGCAATAGAATGTGGCGTGTCGGAACAGGCAGTTCGTGCATGGTGTAGGCGAAACCATGTTGCGAAAGATGCGAAAGGAAGTTTCGCAATCAGCGAAAGTCAAAAAACCGCCATATATCAGCATTATTTAGGTGTTGAACGAAAGCAAGTTTCGCAACAGGCGAAAGCAAGTTGCGAAACTTGCGAAACCACTTTGATCGCTATGCTGCAGGGAGAATTAGACCGGAAAAGCGAGCAACTTGCTGTAAAGGACAAGCAGATCGAGGAACTGAACGCAAGGTTGGCGGAGGTCAGCTCGGCGTTGGTGACGGCACAGCAGACTGCGGCAGCGGCCCAGGCTCTCCATGCTGGGACAATGCATCAGCAGCTTCTTTCCGGCAAGTCCGGAGCCGATCAGCCGGAGCGTGAGACAGAACCGGTTCAAAAGCGTAGCTGGTTTAGTAGGTTCTTTGGGGACTAAACAGAACGACAAATCGGGAATTGATACTGTATTAAAAGATTTTCCTCTTTTCTGCCCTAAATGCAAATTGACGCATATCATTGATGTAGAAAAATTAGAGATTGTAATCAAAAATACAGAAAAACAAACTTTTATTATTTAGAAGAAAGGATATAAAAATGAAACGTTTACCTAAATATACGCCTGCGGAAGTACGGAATGATCCATACGGATTTACTTACAAAGAAATGTCGGAAGTTATTGGCGAGAATGAAGCAAAAGCCTTATATGAAGAATTATATAAGCAATTACCACGCAAAAAAAATCTATCAATGTTGGTAAAAAATATTTGCAAAAGCAGTGATACTGAAAAGTATGTTTACGAACTGAAAGACAACAAATACATTGAAACGGTTTTTATCAAGCGGCGAGATGGTGGAACTGTTTGCGTGAGCACACAAGTCGGTTGTCCTGTTGGTTGTATTTTTTGTGAGTCCGGGCGAAATGGCTTTGTTCGTAATCTAACATCGTCAGAAATCGTACAACAGATTATATTGTTGCGTCGAAAAGTAAACCGTATCGTTTTTATGGGTATGGGAGAGCCTTTATTCAATTATGACAACTTGATAAAAGCAATCCATATTCTCCGAGATAGATATGGGCTCAACTTTCCAACCGACGGCATTACCATATCAACAGTTGGTCCGGTCGATCAATTAAAAAAATTGCGCGAGGAACATCTTAAAATTCAGTTGACAATATCTTTACACGCAGCAACACAATCTGCAAGAAATCGTATTATTCCTCACATGCGCATATATGCTATTGAAGATGTTGTTAAGCAAGCCTTATCCTATTCTGAAAGGCATAATCGCAAAATTGTCTTTGCGTATTTGCTTTTACCGGGTATAAATGACCGGCCCTCAGATGTAAGACAACTTGCAAAATGGTTTCGGGGCAAAAAAGTTATGATTAACGTGTTACAATACAACCCAACAAGCAATTCAAGAATTAAAGCACCACAGAAACGGGAAATAGTTGCATTCAAACATCAATTAGAGCAAGCAGGACTTGAAGTTACTATGAGAGTTTCTCATGGCAGAGAGATTAACGCGGCTTGTGGACAGTTAGCTAACACATATAATAAATTCAAAAAAAAATGATTAAAAGTGCCAGACGCATAGACGCAGAGCCGATAACGCATTAGGTCAAAAAACCTATGTGTTATCGGCTTTTTTATGACCAATTCCAGTTTATCGGTGGGATGAAGGTCGGGGAGCCGTCCGCAGACGGCAGGGGCAGCGCCCCTCCGGAGCTGGCAGAGCAGCAGGCACGAGCCGGCAGTGAAGCAGCTCCGGCAACCCCTCCCCTTTAGGGGCGCAAAGCACTTTCACACCGCTGCACCGATGGGGTGGCGGTGTGAAAGTGCTTTTGCGTTACTTTCTCACCAGAAAGTAACAAAGAGGTTGTTTTTAGCGGAAATTTATGATAAAATAGAGGACGGAAGAATAAGCGGAAAGGGGGCGATTTTATGGGAGTTACGATTTCGGGTATGACAGGTGCAGGGAGCATCCGGCACAACAACCGCAGCTTCTCAGCGGCGAATGTAGACCGGAGCCGGACGGAGCAGAACATTGTTTTCTGCAACGAGGATCTGAAGCAGGTCTATCATATGGTCTTTGATGAAGCTCTCGCAGCCTACAACGCAAAGAAAACCAAAACGAGAGATAAGATACCGGACTACTATGAGCATATCCGGCAGAGTAAACAGGAAAAGCTGTTCCATGAAGCGATCTTCCAGATCGGCAACATGAGCGACTGTGGGTGCGGTACGCCGGACGGAGAACGGGCGGCGGCAGCTCTGAAAGATTTTGCGGAGTCTTTTGCAGAACGCAACCCCCATCTGCGGGTGTTCAATATGGTGCTGCACATGGACGAGGCAACGCCCCATCTCCATGTCGATTTTATCCCTGTGGCAACGGAGCAGTCAAGAGGACTTTCTACAAGGGTATCTATGAAACAGGCATTGAAGCAGCAGGGGTTTGTCGGTGTCGGCAGAAAGCAGACCGAATGGGCGGCGTGGATGGAACGGGAGAAAGAAGCTCTGACGGAGATCGCCCAGCGGCACGATTTTGAAATTATCTCTCTCGGCACGAACAGACCGCACATGGACTTGCCGCAGTTCAAGGAAGCGGCTGCGAGGCTGGAAGCGGTGCAGCAGCAGACAGCGGCAGTAGAGCGGGAGGTTGCTGAGCTGGAACGGCAGCGGGACGCTCTGAAAGGCACTGTGCGGCTCTTAAAGGAGGCTGACAGGGTAAATGCACCCCTGCATGATATTCAGCCGGAAAAGACGCTCACAGGGGCAGTAAAGGGCGTGACGGTGGATCAGGTCGAGCAGCTAAAGAAAATGGCACTGCGCAGCGTGACGGATCGGCACAAGGTACAGGAGCTGACGGAGGAAAACACCCGTCTGCGGTCACAGGTGCCGTCCATGAAGAAGCGGCTGGAAGAAGCGCAGCGGCAGCAGAGGCTTGAACAGGAAAACCGGAGGCTGCGCGATGAAAACTATTATCTGCAATCCGAGCTGCAGGAGGAACGCAGCTTCACCGAGCGTCTGACGGACGGCATCGGTCGGATGCTGGACTTCTTGGAAGAACACTTGCCGGAGCGTCTGCGTCCTCTGCTTGAAAAGGCGAGGGAGCTGCTGCCCGATCCGGAGATTGGACAGCAGCAGGAGCAACAGCAGCACCAGCGAGGAATGGGCGGCATGGAGCTGTAAAAGAAGCCTGTCCGGAGGGCTTGAAAATCTCTTTCGGACAGGCTATAATAACAACTGAAAATAGGGAATTGCTGTATTGATAATCTAAGCCCCCTGTAAGGGTACTCCCAACCTATATTTTTTCTCTCTGAAAGGGAGAAAGTCGGAGGGGAAAAGGGGGGTGAGCGGAGGGGTGTTGGAAGTGTGGTAAACCTCGTTAGAGGTTTTCCAAGCCACTGTGGTAAACCCATCGGGTTTTCCATAGTGGCGGCACTTTCAATGCCCCGCAGCGAGGGGGAAAAGGGGGAGGTGACTTTCTCTTTAAGGCGGCGTAGCCGCCGCTCTTTTGCTCCCCCTTTTCCCCCTTCCCGCCCGCAGGCGATCCCCGCCGCAGCGGATTTTCTTTTTGGTACTTTTTCTTTTGTGAGGTGGTAATATGACCGAGAATTATCGAGGCTGCTACGAGTATTTGAGCGCACAATATCCGGAGGTCGGAGGCTATGAGTTTTATAAAGAGCTGTTTCCGGACAATGAGAACTCCGGAGAACGGCACACGGATTTTTCCCATCCGAACGCTGTGTATCTGTATCGGGACGAACAGAGCGAGGATAAGAAGCTCCGGCGCAGGAAGATGTATAACGACACATGGGAACAGGATTACATGGAGTTTGTCGAGGGGAACAGCCTTACTTTGTGCAGCGGTCTTGCATATCGCAGAAAGGAGAACAGGCTGGAGAACGCCCAGCGGATGTATGCTCTGATCTTCGATCTGGATGGCGTAGGTCTTGCCGAGCTGCGCAACCTCTTTCTGCGCTTTGGCGGCGATCCGGAGCGAGTGCGCCGGTTGCCGATGCCGACTTTCCTTGTTCTGTCGGGGACAGGGCTGCATATCTACTATGTTTTCCAGCAGCCGATTGACCTATACCCGAATATAAAAATTCAGCTTAAAAGTCTGAAATATGACCTCACTTTCCGGCTATGGGAGTATGGCAGCACTTCGCAGGTCAAGGCGATCCAGTATCAATCCATCAATCAGAGCTTCCGCATGGTGGGCAGCATCAATGACAAGCATGGGACGGAGCTGGTCGCTTTCCGTACCGGAGAACGGGTAACGCTGGATTATCTGAACGCCTACGCAAAGCCAGAAAACAGGGTGGATGTCAATAAGCCTTTCAGCCCATCCAAAATGACACGAGCTGAGGCGAGGGAGGCATATCCGGAGTGGTATGAGCGTGTTGTTGTGAGAGGCGAGAAAGGACGCAAGAAGTGGGATATTGCCGGAAAGGTGCATGGTGATGATCCGTATGCGCTCTACCATTGGTGGCTGCGGCAGATCGGAGAGATAAAGGGCGGGCATCGGTATTTCTTTTTGATGTGCCTTGCTATCTATGCTTACAAATGCGGTGTGTCGAAGCAGCAGCTCCGGCAGGATATGAAAGAGGCTTTTGATGATCTGCAGATGGTGAAGCATGAGAACGCATTGACCGAGGAAGATATACGGAGTGCGCTGGAAGCCTACGACAAGGAGTATTACAATTTCACGATTTCCGATATTGAAGCTCTGACCGATGTTCGCATCGAGCGCAACAAGAGGAATGGTAGATCACAGAAAGAGCATTTGAAAAGAGCAAGGGCGGTGCAGGAAGTGGATTATCCTGGCGGCACATGGAGAAGAAAAGGGGCAGAAGAAAAGAAAGCGCAAGTCTATGCGTGGCGGCAGGAGCATCCAGAGGGACGCAAGGCCGATTGTCATAGGGACACCGGACTTGATCCGAAAACGATCCGCAAATGGTGGGACACCGTACCGGAGGGGCATATAACGGTCAAAATACGCCCATCACAGGCTTTGAGCGATCTGTTGGTGGAGGAATTTAAGAAAGGGCTGTAAACGCCCCAGAAACGCCCTACAAGGCGTTTTCGGGGCGGGTAAGGG
>NZ_QUEP01000030.1 GCF_003478035.1 Clostridium sp. OF03-18AA | reverse complement strand
CCCCACTTCAAGCGTGAGCTAAGTGGTGGGAGTATGTCACTTTACAGGAACCTCCAGGGAATTTCCTAAAAAAAGTACGCCAGACAATGAATTTCTCCATCATCTGACGCACTTTCTTAATTTTCTTTATCTGATTCCTTTTTGATCTATCACCGGCTGCCCGGCCATTCCATCGTTTCGTATGGATCTGTTTCCGTCCATCCGTCATTCTTCCGGATCTATTCTACGTCCTGTCCGCCCTTCACCTGCGGCCGTCCAAGGCTCTCCCACTTCAGGTAGGCGCTGATAAATCCGTCGAGTCCGCCGTCGAGCACCGCATTTACGTTTCCGCTCTCAAATCCGGTCCGGTGGTCTTTTACCATCGTGTATGGCTGGAGTACATAGGAACGGATCTGGCTGCCCCATCCGATATCTTTGATATCGCCGCGGATGTCGGAGAGCTTCTCTGCATTTGCCTGCTGCTTTAACATATACAGTTTCGCTTTCAGCATCTGCATTGCCTTGTCCTTATTCTGGAACTGGGAACGCTCATTCTGACACTGGACAACAACGCCGGTCGGGATATGGGTGATACGGACTGCAGATGACGTCTTGTTGATGTGCTGTCCGCCGGCACCGCTGGAACGGTAGGTATCGATCCGCAGGTCATCCGGGTTGATCTCGATATCCAGATCTTCCTCGATATCCGGCATAACATCACAGGATACGAAGGAGGTCTGTCTCTTTCCGTTCGCGTTGAACGGAGAAATTCTTACGAGACGATGAACGCCGCGCTCGGACTTTAAGTAGCCGAAAGCATTCTCACCGTTAATCTGGATCGTTACCGACTTAATACCGGCTTCCTCACCGTCGAGGAAATCGAGGACCTCGACCTGATAGCCTTTTCTCTCTGCCCAGCGGCAGTACATGCGGTATAACATGCTGCACCAGTCGCAGGACTCGGTTCCGCCCGCTCCGGCATTCAGTCTTAAGATCGCATTGTTATTGTCATATTCTCCGGTCAGAAGTGTGCGCAGACGAAGCGCATCGAGCTCAGAAGTGAACTCGTCGAGCATCTCCTGGATCTCCGGAATGATCGCCGGGTCATTCTCCTCGTACCCCATCTCGATCATCAGTCCGATCTCCTCATACTGATTCTGGAGCTTGTTGTACTCTGCGACCGTGTCCTTTAAGTTTTTCGCTTCTTTCACGAGTCTCGTAGATTTCTCTGCATCCTCCCAGAAGCTCGGCTCTTCCATGGTCTTGTCCAACTCATCGATCCTTCTGATCTTTGCCTCCAGATTCAGGGAATCACGAACCTCCTTTAACGGAGTTTCATATGTGGACAAGGTGTATTTAAACTGGTCTAACTCAACCATTGACTCTGCCCTTTCTTAATAATGATTTAACAAGGTCAGCGCAAGAATTTGCGCTGACCAGTAACATTTCAGTATCTTTCCGGCTGCCGTCTCTATGCCAGCGGTTTTCTTCCGTGACACTGCTTATATTTCTTACCGGATCCGCACGGACACGGATCATTCGGGTAGATTTTCTGGGTCTGGCGTCTCTGCGGAGCTTTTGCCGCGGAATCGTCACGGTTTGTACCTGTAACCTTGGCTGCCGGCTCTCTCTCGACCTTCTCCTCTACACGGATATGGCAGAGAATACGGAGCGTGTCCTCACGGATCGCCGCAGTCATATCATCGAACATCTCGTATGCGCTCATCTTGTACTCAACGAGCGGGTCACGGTTGCCGTATGCCTGTAAGCCGATTCCCTCACGGAGCTGATCCATATCGTCGATATGGGACATCCACTTGTTGTCGATAACCTTTAAGAGTACGACACGCTCGATCTCACGAACCTGCTCTGCATCCGGGAATTCTGCTTCCTTGGACTCATAGAACTTCGTCGCAAGCTCTTTTAACATGTGCTTGAACTCATCTTTGTTCATCTTCTTGATCTCTTCTGTCAGCTCGATCGGCTTTAACGGAATGATCGGAAGAAGAAGATCATTTAATTCCTTGAATCCCCAGTTCTCCGGAGTCTGCTCGTCGCTGATGGACATGTCCACAGCGCCCTCGACAACGTCGTTGAGCATCTTCATGATCACTTCACGCATGTTCTCACCGTCAAGTACCTGGCGGCGCTCAGCGTATACGACTTCACGCTGCTCATTATTGACCTCATCATACTTTAAGAGGTTCTCACGGATACCGTAGTTGTTTGTCTCGATCTTCTGCTGTGCCTTCTCGATCGCGGAAGACAGCATCTTGTGCTCGATCTGCTCGTTCTCCGGAACACCGAGGGCATTGAACATGCTCATCAGCTTGTCGGAACCGAAGAGACGCATCAGGTCATCCTCAAGGGAGATATAGAAGCGGGACTCACCCGGGTCACCCTGACGTCCTGCACGTCCGCGGAGCTGGTTATCGATACGTCTGGACTCGTGGCGCTCTGTACCGATGATCTTTAAGCCGCCGAGTGCTTTGGACTCATCGTCAAGCTTGATATCGGTACCACGGCCTGCCATGTTCGTCGCGATCGTTACCGCACCGTGAACACCTGCGTCCGCTACGATCTCAGCTTCCAGCTCATGATACTTCGCGTTTAATACTTTATGCGGAACTCCGCGCTTCTTTAACATCTGGCTCAGCATCTCAGATGTCTCGATCGTGATCGTACCGACAAGGACCGGCTGTCCTTTCTCGTGTGCCTTTACGATCTCCTCGACAACTGCGTGGAATTTCTCTTTCTTTGTCTTATATACAGCGTCATCAAGATCCTTACGGATTACCGGACGGTTTGTCGGGATCACGATAACGTCCATGCCGTAGATATTACGGAACTCTTTCTCCTCAGTCTGGGCTGTACCGGTCATGCCGCCTTTTTTCGCGTACTTGTTAAAGAAGTTCTGGAATGTGATCGTTGCAAGAGTTCTGGACTCTCTCTTGACGTTTACATGCTCCTTCGCCTCGATGGCCTGATGGAGACCGTCGGAGTAACGACGGCCCGGCATGATACGTCCTGTGAACTCATCGACGATCAGGACCTCATCATCCTTGACCACATAGTCCTTATCGCGGAACATGAGGTTGTGTGCACGGAGTGCGAGGATAATGTTGTGCTGGATCTCAAGGTTCTCCGCATCTGCAAGGTTGTCGATGTGGAAGAATGCCTCGACCTTCTTCACACCCTGTTCTGTCAGGTTTACGACTTTCTCCTTCTCATTTACGATGAAATCACCGGTCTCAGTGATCTCCTCGCCCATGATGGCGTTGAGTTTATTAAACTCACCGGATTCCTCACCGCGGACCAGCTGCTTTGCAAGGACATCGCAAACCTCATAGAGCTTTGTGGACTTTCCGCTCTGTCCGGAAATAATAAGCGGGGTTCTCGCCTCATCGATCAATACGGAGTCGACCTCATCGATGATGCAGTAGTCCAGGTCACGGAGTACCATCTGATCTTTGTAGATCGCCATATTGTCACGAAGATAATCGAAACCGAGCTCATTGTTCGTCACATAAGTGATATCGCACTGGTAAGCTGCTTTTCTCTCCTCGGAAGTCATGGAGTTTAATACCACTCCGACCTTTAAGCCGAGGAACTCATGAACCTGTCCCATCCACTCAGCATCACGCTTTGCAAGGTAATCATTGACCGTTACGATCTGGACGCCTTTACCGGAGAGGGCATTTAAATATGCCGGACAGGTGGAAACAAGAGTTTTACCTTCACCTGTCTTCATCTCTGCGATACGTCCCTGATGAAGGACGATACCACCGATGAGCTGTACCGGGTAATGCTCCATATTTAAGACTCTCTTTGCTGCCTCTCTGACAGTTGCAAATGCCTCCGGCAGAATATCGTCGAGCGTTTCTCCTGCAGCAAGGCGCTCTTTGAACTTTCTCGTCTGATCCTTTAACTCGTCATCAGACATCGCCTGCATGGTCGGGCGCAGTTTCTCGATCTTATCGATGATCGGGTAAATATACTTTAATTCCCGGTCACTGTGCGTACCAAATATTTTTTCAACAAAATTCATTCTGCTTGTTCTCCTATATAAATAAATATCCACATGCGGCTACCCCCAGGCTTTCAACTGAAAATCCAGCCACATACACTGTTTCAATCTCTATCCGATGCCTTTTCTTCTATGTTGCGGCACTTTTCACATGACCGCATACGACTGCATCGTACAATCCTTAATATTTTAACACCTTCCGGGCTTTTATTCAATGACTTCATTTAATTTTAACAATTCGTACATAAATCTCTTATTTTTAAGGACGGTACTTTATAAATTTACAAATTAATGTCGCCTCCAGCAAACAAGCGCGACTCCCAAGCATGTTGTCGCGGCTGAACACCTCTACGGGCAGCAGACCAACGAGCTCCCGAAACCGTACCAGCACATGCACTCGCCGCGGTTTACTACCACTGTGGCAGCGGACCGGTGAGATTCCGGGCGGGAGCACATTGATCCGGGGAGATGGCTTCTCTAAGCTCGCGGGTGACTGCATTGGAGAACAAGGAACACTTGTCTGAGCGAAGCGAGTTGTGTTCCTCGTTCTCCGCCCTTAGCAGTCGCACGCAAGCTTAGAGGAACCCTCCCTGGATCGCCGGTGCTTCTGCCCGGAATCTCACCGGCCCGCAGATACTCCCCAGCGCCCGCAATCTCTTCTCCCCAAATTCCTGCCAAACCATTTTCCACTTAAAAACTGTGCCCCTTTCCCACACACTTCCAAAAATTCAGATATTTTCCTCCCCTCTCATTTTTCCCATCTTCTCCCCTTCCGGCATCCTCTTCCCGCAGCTTTTCCTCCATGATTCCCCCATTTCCCCCAGACTGTACAACTTGCACAAACCATACATTCGATTCTCCGGTTATCCACTTTATCCACACTAATCCACCAAAATTATGTGGAAAGTTGTCCACCTCGAAAAATGCCGATTTCACGCTATTTCGCAGTTATACACCAAGTTATCCACATTATCCACAGGTTTTTTCCTCCCCACCGGTGGATTTTACACTCTCTTTATATTTGTTTTATTTTTGTGAACATCTCATAAAATTTACATTTCCGACAACTTTTTTGCCCGATCCCATTGACAAACCCGGAAGACTTTATCTAGCTTTTGAGCTTTTATACACCTTTTTTTACCTTTTGAAATTTTCTCATTTTTTGTGTATTTTAGTTGTCTTTTACAGAATTTTGTGTTATACTTAAGCCATCCCAAACAAAGGAGTTGATTTTATGCGTTACACAATCAGCGGAAAAAATATCAACATTACACCAGGCTTAAAAGATGCCGTGGAAAGTAAATTAGGAAAACTGGAGCGCTATTTTTCTCCTGATACAGAAGTACAGGTAACATTAAGCGTAGAGAAAGGACGTCAGAAAATAGAGGTTACGATTCCTGTCAAAGGCAGCATTATCCGTGCTGAACAGGATTCCAGCGATATGTACGTATCCGTTGATCTTGTAGAAGAGATCATCGAGCGCCAGATCAAGAAATATAAAACCAAGATCGTCGATAAGAAACAGAGCGCATTAGCTTTCAGCGAAGCTTTCCTTCAGGAAGAAGCAGAGCAGGAAGAAACCGTTAATATCGTAAAGACAAAACGCTTCGCGATGAAACCGATGGATGCTGAAGAGGCATGCGTACAGATGGAACTTTTAGGACACAATTTCTTTATGTTCCTCAACGCAGATACAAACGAAGTAAACGTTGTTTACAAGAGAAAAGGCAACTCCTACGGACTGATCGAGCCGGAGTTCTAAGTGTTCTGAAATTTCATAAGAATGAATCACCGGATAGCGGCACCGATACGGATCATCGTACAGTGACCGGTTCTCCGGATCAGTAGAAAAACAGGCGGTACCTGATCTGAAATCGGTTATCGCCTGTTCTTTGTCTTCTTTTATCTCTTCTTTTTTGCACACGCCGCGCACGCCTCACATGCGCTCTTCGCGACTGCCATCCCGCCGAGGGATGTCTCGCGAAGCTCCGACGGGATCGAACGTCCGACCGCATACATGACTCCGATCGTCTCATCGATCGGGGTGATGCTCCGGATCCCGGCCATGGAGAGTTCTGCTGAGATCAGCGCATTCGAAGCGCCCATCGCATTCCGGTTCTGGCATGGATTTTCAACCAGTCCTCCGATCGGATCACAGACGAGTCCTAAGATATTCACGATCGCAAAGGATGCCGCATCGAGACACTGTGCCGGAGTTCCTCCGAGAAGCTCCACGGCCGCGGACGCCGCCATCGCACTCGCCGCTCCGACCTCCGCCTGACAGCCGCCCTCCGCTCCTGCCGTTGTTGCATTTCTCGTGATCAGGTAGCCGACTGCCGCCGCATTGAACAGCACCTTGCAGATCTCCTCATCCGTAAATCCGAAATTTTCCTGCAGCGAACAGAAAACTCCCGGGATCACTCCCGAAGATCCTGCGGTCGGTGCCGCCACGATAAGTCCCATGGAGGCATTGACCTCGAGAACTCCCACCGCGTAAGCGATCGCCTTCGACACTACATCCCCGCAGATATTCTTTCCGTTCTCCCGGAGTGTGTGCAGCTTCCGGCTCTCCCCGCCGATCATGCCGCCCATGCTGACGATGTTCTCCTTCAACGGCTTTTTCGCCGACGCCTGCATGATCGACCATGCCTTTTTCATCTTTTCCTTCGTCTTTTCCGGATCCTGCTCCAGGAAGGTCGTCTCCCGCTCAAACATCGCCTCGGAGATCGTTTTCTTTTCTTTCTCACAGTACTCTAAAAGTTCTGCTCCATTTGTAAAATTCATCGTTTTCCCTCCCGTCAGTCCAGATTGATCGCCGGAACCAAAAGTACATTTTTGACCGCCTCAAAGCCGCGCAGAGCGTTTACCACCTGGTTTGAGACCGTCGTGTCCACTTCAATGATCGCATAGGCCATCTTGCCCTTGCTCTCCCTGTAGAGGCGCAGGGAGCCGATATTTAAGTCGTATGCACTTAAAACTGCCGTCACGAATGCAAGCGTTCCCTTCTTGTCGATATGCTGGACTACGATCGTACTGTAATTTCCGGTGAGATCCACATCAACGCCATTTAACCGCGTAATGACCGCATTTCCGCCGCCGATGGACTTTCCGCGCAGGGACATCTCATTCCCGTTCTCATCCTTCACATAGATGTCCACCGTGTTCGGATAGATCTCCTTGTCCGTAAAATTCTCCTCAAAACTGAACTGGAGTCCCGCCTCCTTCGCGTACTCAAACGAATCGCGGATCCTCTCATCATCCGGATGGTACCCTAAGATACCGCCGACCAGCGCCCGGTCCGTGCCGTGCCCATGGTACGTGCGCGCAAAAGAGCCATAGAGAACAAAGCGCACCGACACCGGTTTCTCCACCATTTTTCCGGCGATAAAGGCGATCCTCAGCGCTCCCGCCGTGTGAGAGCTTGACGGTCCGATCATATTCGGTCCGAGAATATCGAACGTTCCGATCTCATTCATACCTGTTTCCTCATTTCCTGTATTTTTCGCAAAACGGCCATGATGCTGCATGGAAAATACGCAGCGCTGGATTATAAAACGCAGCTGCCGTTTTGCTTTTTTTTCTACATACTACACTATCCACTATTATACACAAAAAGGAGCTGTTTTTCCACAGCTCCTTATCGTTTCTTTTTTATAGTTCCTGCTGTAATTCTTCGCTTGTTCTTCTCTCTATTCCCGACAACTCCCAGCGGCAAGTCTCCGGGCAGGAGTGCCTTAATTCAGGAATCTGGCTTCCTCTTAGCTTGCGGGTGACTGCGTTGGAGAAGAGGAGACACTTGTCTGAGCGAAGCGAGTTGTGTCTCCTCTTCTCCGCCTTTAGCAGTCTCCCGGGAGCTTAGAGGAACCTTCCCTGAATTACCGAGTACTCCTGACCGGAGACTTGCCGCGTATCTTTCACCAAACCTTAATTCAGGAACGTAACCGCCTTCGCCGGCGTTCTGTAATACGCGTTGGAAATAATAATACCGGTCTTTGACGTGCTGGCGTGAATGATCTTTCCATCGCCGATATAGAGCGCAACGTGGTTGATCGTCTTTCCGCTCGCATAGAACAGAAGGTCACCCGGCTGGATCTCAGACAGGGAGATCTGCTTTCCGTTCGATGCCTGATCTCTCGAAGTACGTCCGGTGGAAACTCCAAAATGCTCAAAGATCCGCATCGTAAATCCGGAACAGTCCGCTCCGTTTGTCAGGCTTGTCCCACCGTATACATACGGATTTCCGAGGAACTGTTTCGCATAAGCCACGATCGCTGTGCGGACTGCAGAATCATATACCGCACTTCCCGGTCCGTTCTGGGTATCCTGGTAACTTCCGGAGGTTCCCGTACTGCTGCCTGTTGAAGTATTACTGCCGTCACCGCCCGGACCTGCCGTATTGCCGGTATTCTGGCTTGTGCTGCCCTGGCTGCTCTGGTTCGTCTGCACCTTCGTCGTTCCGTTGTCCGCATTCGGATTCTGCGCGATCATACCGATCGAGGTTGACGGAGTGTCCTTATTTTCCGTGCTCTGTCCGGATTCCTTTTTCAGCTCCTCAACCTTTGCGATCGCATCGTCCGCCTCTTTCTTGATCCGGGCAGCCTCCTCAGCTTTCTGCTTTTCTTCCTCAACGCTGACCGCTTGCTTGAACTCTACCCTCTGTGTGACATAATCCTTATGAACATATCCGCTCAGGGATTCATCGACCTGGATCTCGATAAAATCGCCGTCTTCCTTCACTTCCAGATATTCCGAATCTTTGGAAAGTGTCGTGAGGACTGCGCTGTTCATATTCGGCTGTTCGCGGAGATTTAAACCGTCCGCGCTGACTGTGACATATACAGTTCCCACATTCTTTGCGATCTTCTCAGCCTCAGCACCGGTAATAAAATATTCTGATTTTATGTAACCTTTAACGGAACCGGACTGGATCTGATACCAGGTTCCTCCCTCTCCGTCCACCGTTGCAAGGATCGTCGCCGCACAGTTATTGTAGATCTTTCCGACAATACTGCTGGAGGTGTTCGCCTCAGAACGGATATTTACATAGTTGCTCACGTGGGAGATCGCCACATTATCGTAAGCCGACTGTTTATTTCCAACGGTCGTGATCCCCTCTCTGGCGCTCACCTGCACCGAAAGCGTCTCAGCCGCATAAGCAGCCTGCGGCATCATGAGCGCCATGCTCAGCCCGCAGACCGCGATGATTCTTCCTGCTCTGTTCATTCTTTTTCTTTTCTCCTGTCAATTACCGGCAATCCCGTCTTAATTCTGCATCCTGTCAAAAGCTGTCGATATACTTAATTCTGCCCGTTCAGATAAGCTTCCACCGATGCGACGCAGTTCGCGCCGTCCGCCACCGCCGTCACGATCTGGCGGAGCGCCTTTGTACGGACATCCCCGGCCGCGAAGATTCCCGGAACATTTGTCCTTCCGTCCTCGCCGGCTGCGATATATCCCGCCGGATCCATCTCCACGGATCCTCTGAATCTCTCACTGTTCGGGGTGATCCCGACCGCGACGAACACGCCGTCCACAGCCAGGTCATTCTTCTCCCCGGTCTTCTTATTTAAAATTCTGAGTGTTTCCACCTTATCTGTTCCGACAATTTCTTCCGGGACTGTATCCCACAGGATCTCCACATTCGGAAGCTCCATCAGACGCTTCTGTAAACTCTTCGCTCCCCGGAACTCGTCTCTTCTGTGGATCACATAGACTTTCTCGCAGAGTCTCGCGAGGAAGATCGCATCCTCAAGGGCAACATCCCCGCCGCCGATCACCGCAGTCGTCTTTTTCCGGAAAAACGCACCGTCACAGGTCGCGCAGTAGGAAACACCTTTTCCCGTAAACTCCGCCTCTCCCAGGATCTCAAGCTTTCTGTGATGCGCCCCGGAAGCGATGATGACCGCTCTCGCAAGTCTCGTCTCCTTTTTGCAGACAACCTGATAGATCACAGGCGGGCGCTCCGCCCCGGCTTCTGCTGCCGTCAGGAGTTCCTGCTCCTCTTCCTTCCCGGATGCGTCTGCGGACTCCGCACTTTCGATCTTCTGTACGGTATCTTTTGCGAATTCCACCCCGAGCTTATCGGCATGTTCCCGGAATTTCATTCCGAGATCAAAGCCGCCGATCCCCGGAAGTCCGGCATAATTGTCTACCTCATATGTTGTAAGCACCTGTCCGCCGCTCATCATCTCTTTTTCGATCACGAGTGTCTCAAGCTCCGCGCGTTTTGCGTAGATCGCAGCCCCGAGTCCCGCCGGACCGGAACCGATAATGATCAGATCATAAATCTGTTCCATGATGCCTCCAATCTCAGAATCGATATATGTGATACATTTTCCGCACATCCTGTTCTTCATGTCCGCACCAGGCGGTCACAAAACACAAAAATACGCCTTGTATAGTATAGCACCATATATATCTATTATACAATCAGTTTCACTGAAATTTAAGTGGCATTCCTGTGGCAAAATACAGAAAAACGCAGCCATACGAGGGAGTACGACTGCGTTTTTCTACATCCTGATCAATTCACTTGGGGTAGTGACATACTCCCACCACTTAGCTCACGCTTGAAGTGGGG
>NZ_QUEP01000003.1 GCF_003478035.1 Clostridium sp. OF03-18AA | reverse complement strand
CCGCCCTTTGGAGAAGTGGAATTTAAATTTTCATTTTAGGAAAAAATGTCAAACTTATAACACAATTGAGAAAGTCCATGCTTCATGGTAAGATATTTCTACATATCTTTCGAATTTATCGAGGGACCGAATGAATAGATGCTGTTGGATACTGGATTTTTGCTGTATTCCGCAACGAAAATGGAAGGGCTAAAAATTACAAAAATTGAGCGGCAGGAAAACGATGAAGCGGAAATTTATATTTGAGACGAGGGAGATAAGCTGTAGACCTTGCGGAGTCAGTACGCAAAGAGTACGGAAGAAGCGAAAAAAGATCATAGAATCTTGGAAAGAAAATAAAAGGTAATATTTTATCCGCAATTTTTGACGGATTTCCTTTTATTAAAGAGAAATCTATGGTAGAATATTTGGGCATGTATTGACATTTTACGATGGATCATGCAGAAATTCATAGAAAAGTAAGGTGTTAGGACAGATTCCATGTTATAATGAATAAGATAGAAGCTGGGAGAGAGTATTATGTACGAAAATAAGAAAACATTCGAGAGTATTCTCGTACTGATCGTTGACTTGTGTAGTCTGATCTTTAGTATGGGAATTGCCTTCTGGATCCGTTATGGGATCTTTTATGGAAGGTTTGAGCATGGAGATCAGATCTGGCTGCTTTTATTCGCGATAGCCCTATATGGTCTGATCTTTGTGCTGATGGATTTCAGCCATCATTTTTTCCGGAGAGGAATGTTCGATGAGTTTGTAAATGTTGTGAAGTCGGAGCTGATCTTTTCGGCAGTCCTGATTATGGCGCTGTTTGTGATGCACCGTTCTGCGGATCTCTCACGTCTCGTTTTAGGTTATCAGATCGTGATCAATACAGTCGTGATGTATGCGGCGCGAGTGATCTTTAAGCAGTATATGGTAAAGGTCTACCGGAACAGCCGCCACAGTAACCGTCTTCTTGTTGTCACTTCATCAGATCAGGCCGGGGATGTGATTGAGAATCTTAAGGAGTATAATGAATGGAACAGGACGATCGCAGGTCTGGTACTTACGGACGAGGCGAAGGTGGAAGAAATTGGCGAGATCCCAGTGGTAGCGCACCGCGAGGACTTCTTAAATTATGTGATCCGGAACGATGTGGATGAGATATTTATCATCGATGACAAGCTGATGCGCACTCCGCTTATGAACGAATGGGTCCGTGAGCTGGAACAGATGGGAATCATTGTAGATGTAAATATTGATGCGTTTGATCTTTCGGTTTCCGGAAAGAAGTCATTAAACCGTGTCGGAAAGTACGCGGCGGTCACATTTGCGAGAAATCTCTTCTCAACGAGACAGATGATCGCAAAAAGGGCGCTCGATATTGTTGGCAGCCTGGTCGGAATGGTGATCCTTGGAATCGCTACGATCTTTGTCGCACCGGCGATCAAGCTGGATTCGCCGGGACCGGTGTTCTTTGGACAGACCCGTGTCGGAAAGAATGGACGTAAGTTTACGTTTTATAAGTTCCGCTCTATGTATAAAGATGCGGAGGCGAGAAAGAAAGAGCTGATGGCTTCGAACGAAGTAAAGGGTCTGATGTTCAAGATGGAAGATGATCCGCGGATCACGAAGGTCGGAAAGTTTATCCGTAAGACGAGTATCGATGAGCTGCCGCAGTTCTGGAATGTGCTTCGGGGTGATATGAGTCTTGTTGGAACGAGACCGCCGACCGTTGATGAGTTTGAGCATTATGAGGCGAAGCACAAGTGCCGTCTCAGCATGACGCCAGGACTTACCGGTCTCTGGCAGATCAGCGGACGAAGCGATATCAAGGATTTCGACGAAGTTGTCCGTCTGGACATGCAGTACATAGACAACTGGTCGATCTTAAAGGATATTAAGATCCTGATTTTAACGGTCAAGGTTGTATTGACAGGGCGTGGATCGAGATAAAAAATTAAAAGGAGAAGGAAGATGGATTATAATACAGATGAGCAGGAGATCGATTTAAAAGATTTGATGTTTGCGGTATTCCATAAATGGAGACCGTTGATCCTTGTAGCGGTGATCTGTGGGTTGCTGTTAGGCGGTATCAAGGGCATAATGACTTATAAAAAACAGAGTGATCCGGAAGTGCGAAAAGAGACAGATTTGACCTATTCAGCAGATCTGGAGCTCTACGAGAAGAATAAAGATACTTATACGCGGGAGATTGAAAACCTGCGGACAGATATCGAGAACCAGCAAGAGTATCTCGATCATTCGATCTGGATCAATATGAGCCCGTATGATGTATGCGAGGCAAGAGTAGATCTCTATGTATCCACAGGATATGAGATCATGCCAGGAATGGCATATCAGAACCGCGATTATACGGATACGATCCTTCAGGCATATCAGTCAATGCTGACGAGCAGTGCAGTGATGGAGGATGTCGCGAAGCAGGTCGGAATGGAGCCAAGATATCTTCAGGAGCTTGTTACGGTGACGATCGGTACCATAGGGGTAGATGAAAATCAGTTCAGCCGTCTTCTTACAATTAATGTCAATCATACAAGCAAAGAAAAAGCAAAGACTGTTCTTGATGCATTTCTTGCACATGTAGCTGATATGCAGGCACAGATCACAGCAAGCATTGGAGAACATACTGTTTCTACCGTCAATGAGGGAATAAGCTCAAAAGTAGATCTTGACCTTGCGGATCTCCAGAGGCAGCAGTCCCAGAAACTTACAGATTTAAACGACAGTCTCCAGACAAAACAGAAAGATCTCGATGAATTGGAAGAGCCGGAAAAAGAGGATTCTTCCAAGGTGGCTGCTTTAAAGAGTGCCATAAAATTTGGTCTGGTCGGTGGTTTCGGCGGGGCGTTTATAGTTGCGTTTGTTGTTTGTATTGTGTTCCTTATGGGAGATAAGGTTTACTCCGCAAAAGAGCTGAAGGAACGTTACAAAGTAAAAATTCTTGGAAAACTCTCTTCCGGGAAAAAAGTCGGCATTGTCGATGCGTGGTTAAACCGACTGGAAGGACGTACTTGCAATGCCGATGAGACAGCAGAGTATCGTTTGATTGCAGCGAATGTAAAGAACTATGCAGGAGATATGAAAAAACTCTTAATTACTGGAAGTGCACCGGCAGATACTTTAATGCGCGTCGCAGAAGCATTAAAGTCGGAACTTGGAGAGATTCAGACAGTAGTTGGAAATTGTATGCTTGAAGATGTCGAGACAGTGAGAGAGCTTCCTTTGTGTGATGGGGTGATTCTTGTGGAGCAGTGTGAGACATCGAAATACAGTGCTATTGAGACGGAGATTGAGAAGATCCATGACTTGAAAAAAAGTGTTGTTGGATGTGTGGTAATTGAATAAAATGCAGAAATAGTTGTATGTAGTGGTAGGGACTGGATTTTTTAAATCAAGTCCCTGCAGCTGTATAAAGGACAAAGTAATTAATTGAACCTGAAGGAGAAATAAATATATGTATGGAATTGTTGGATTTACTGGACTATAATGGTATCGTAATTTAAGACACTTTGAGAGACATTTTTTAATGAATCTGGTATACTGTAAGCACTATAGAAAGAAGGACCATTTTTAAAAGCTGCGGCACAAGGAATATAATTTTTATTCTGATACGGATACAGAGGTTGCGATCAAGCTGATCGATTATTACTATAAGAAGTATGAGCATACGCCGGTGGACGCGATCAACCATGCGATGGTGAGGATCCGTGGTTCTTATGCGCTGGCCATCATGTTCAGGGATTATCCGGAAGAGATCTATGCGGCGAGAAAGGACAGCCCGATGATCATCGGTGTTGCGGATGGCGAGTCTTTTGTTGCGTCGGACGTTCCAGCAATCTTAAAATATACAAGAAATGTTTATTATATCGGAAATATGGAACTCTGCCGTCTGCAGAAGGGAAATGTAACGTTCTACAATCTGGATGGCGATGAGATCGAGAAAGATCTGGTGGAGATCCAGTGGGATGCGGAAGCTGCAGAGAAAGCGGGCTTTGAGCATTTTATGATGAAGGAGATCCATGAGCAGCCGAAAGCGGTCCGTGATACAGTAAATTCGGTTGTCCGGGATGGTAAGATCGATCTTGGAGGAGTAGGAATCACGGAGGAAGAGATCCAGAAGCTGCAGCAGATCTATATTGTTGCCTGTGGTTCCGCGTATCATGTTGGTGTTGCGGCCCAGTATGTGATCGAAGAGCTGGCGCAGATCCCGGTCCGCGTGGAGCTGGTGTCGGAGTTCCGTTACCGGAGAATGCTGTTTGCACCGAATTCTCTTGTGATCATCGTAAGCCAGTCCGGTGAGACGGTGGACAGTCTTGCGGCGCTCCGGGAGGCGAAGGCCCATGGGGTTAAGACGTTAGCGATCGTCAATGTAGTCGGATCCACGACCGCCCGGGAAGCGGACCATGTTTTCTACACGCTTGCGGGACCGGAGATCACGGTTGCGACGACGAAGGCGTACAGCACACAGCTGATCGCGTCCTATATTTTATCCATCGAATTTGCTCGCGTCCGCGGAATGATCGATGAGGACAGGGCGGCGGAGCTGATCGCGGAGCTTCAGACGATCCCGGATAAGATCGAGAAGCTTCTCGAGGACAAGGAGCGGATCCAGTGGTTCGCGGCGAATCAGATAAACGCACAGAATATGTTCTTTATCGGCCGCGGAATCGACCACGCGGTGAGCCTGGAAGGCAGTCTTAAGATGAAGGAGATCAGCTATATCCACTCCGAGGCCTATGCGGCCGGGGAGCTGAAACATGGAACGATCAGCCTGATTGAGCCGGGAACGCTGGTGATCGGAGTTTTGATACAGCAGGATCTCTATGAGAAGACTGTTAGCAACATGGTCGAGTGCAAGAGCCGTGGGGCGTATCTGATGGCGCTCACGACGTATGGAAATTACAGCATCGAGGGCTGTGCGGAGTTTGTGATCTATATCCCGAAGACGGATCCGCTGTTTGCGGCGAGTCTGGCGGTGATTCCGCTGCAGCTGCTGGGGTATTATGTTTGGGTGGCGAAAGGGTTGGATGTGGATAAGCCGAGAAATTTGGCGAAGAGTGTGACGGTGGAGTAAGTCTTGTTAAATCGGTAGATAGTATCATATTTCAGAGGAGATATATTTGAGATGAATGCGGGTAAAGAGAAAAATAGAGTACAATATTTTGATATAGCCAGAGGAATTGCAATGATCTGCATTATATTAGGGCATCTGAACAACTCGCTCATCAACCGTGTTGTGTTTACGTTCCATGTGCCTATTTTTTTCTTTATCAGCGGATATTTCATGAATTCAAAGTGTGGAATCAAAGATTATGCAAGAAACAAACTTAGAACATTGATTGTTCCATATATTGTGACTTGTATTGTGATCATTATACTTGGAACCTTAAAAGGTTTTATTCAGGGTGATGCAATTTCAGAGTTAGGAAGATGGAGTTATGCGGCTGTTTATGGGGCTGGAGATTCTTATAATGAACCATTTTATATACCGGGAATTGGAGCAATATGGTTTTTGTGGGCTACTTTCTGGGGCTGTATATTTTTGAGGCTGTCATTACAATTTGAAAGGCATGTCAGACTGGGAGTTATCATTGGCTTATTTATTTTTGGATATTTTTCAAGACAGATATTCTGGTTCCCATTGAGTATACAGGCCGGTGCGTGTGCTGTACTCTTTATGTATATCGGATATATTGCGCGGAATGTGAAAGATAATATTGGAGATCTATCAGCGGAAGCGAAGACTTTTGGGCTGGTTTTTGCAGCTGTGGTATGGTTCTTTTTTATGAAAGACTTTCAATCGTTCTGGCTGGTGCATTGTGATATTGGACGTGGAATTGTTGATGTTTTTGGGAGTATGTGTGCGTGTGTTATAGTTATATATATTTCGAAAATGATAGAGATTAAGTTTAGGATAGCAGGGAAATTTCTTGCTTTTTTTGGAAGATATAGTTTACTGGTATTATGTGTTCATATAATTGAACTTGATCTGTTCCCGTGGTGGATGATTACGGGGAGACTTGAGGGAATGGGGATATCTGGAAGCGGCAAGCTGTGGTTTGTTATTGTAGGAAAGCTTGTGGCAGATCTGGGCTTTGCTTATATTATTTCCAGAGTAGCGATAGTTAGAGAAGTATTTGGTTATGAATCTTGATCTGTCGGAATAAAAGGCTGATTACAACATAGAAGAGGTAGATGGATGAGCGATAAAAAGGCAAGAATACAATATTGGGATATGGCAAAGGGATTTACTATTTTGCTGGTGATCATCGGGCATATATCAAATGTAAATCCATATTTGAGAGCAATCATATTTTCGTTTCATATGCCATTTTATTTTATGGCAAATGGTTATTTTGTCAGGGATTATTCTGTCGGAAATACGATCAGAAAGTCAGCGAAAAGCCTGCTTATTCCGTATTTTATTGTATGTATGATATCTACTGTCTGGTATACGGTGGAAGACTGGCAGCGGACCGGGATGGATAATCTGGTGCATATAAAAGATAAATTAATAGCTATGGTCCTGGGGATGAGCAGAAGCTCTACAATATTGAGGGATATTCATTCGGTTTGGCTTGTATGATTTGTAATTTGCCTTTTTGCTGCGAGAATTCTTTATGTTGTTGTGATGAAACAGATTGCAGAACTTAAATTGCCGGTTCAGCTGCTGATAATCTTCTTTATTTCGATGGTCGGAATTGTTATCGGAAAGAAATACGCATATCTTCCATGGAGCCTTGATGTTGCACTGGTGTCTTTTCCGTTTTTAATGGCTGGGGATTATCTGGCGAAGTATGAGCTGTTTAAAAATAAATTTAATATTACGATGCTGGTTGTTGGGTTCATGTGGATCATACCGCTCGGAATGAAGCTGCATATCGAATTGGCAACGCGGTCTTGTCCTATGGGACCGGTATGTGTTCTTGAAGCGATTGGCGGGAGTGTATGTGTCGCAGGATTCTTCTGCTTTTTAGAGAAAAAAGGAATTACGAGTTCTGCACTGTCCTGGTTGGGAAGGAATTCTATGGTTGTATTGGCGGTGCATTGTCTGGAAATGATGTATTTTAATTGGGATAGGTATGTGTTTAGTGTGTTGCCGGTGGCAGATATGTGGTGGATGGCTGCTGGGGTGAAGGTTGTCGGGATTGTTGTAGTTGCATGGATTGTTGTGGTGGTGAGAGATATGGTTAAGAGAAAGTAAACTGTACCCCTTGTCAAGGACATTTTGAATTAGTGTAGTGCCTATTTTTTAGACACTTACACAAAAGTGATATCCTTGATTTCGGACATTTCCTTGTTAGGTTATCCACATAAGTGGACACATCACAATTGATGTGCCGTAAGCGCTGAATAACCCACCGTCTTTCCATTCCAGCTAATTCATGCGACGATCATTCTAATCCAAGTGAGTTAAGACATTGGACAAGAATGGTTCAAAGATATCCCAAACGTTCTGACCAGGAATGGATGGAACTGATTCAAGAATGCCGCTAATCCCGTATCTTCCTGTCAGGAACAGCATGAAGTTGTAGCAGTTGATTTTTCGGTTCCTGTGGAAAGCAAAATAACAGAACAGCCCAGCAATGAGACAGTTGCATACGCACCAGCAATCTGCGTAATCTATTCTGGATTTTCCGTGGAGATTCAAAATACGGCAGCAAGTGAAACCATTCGAAATACCATCACTGCGCTGTGGCAGTTATGTTAGGCGAGCTGTCCGGTGTAGCTAAGATTTTCATCATCACCGGACGAACCGACATGCGCAAAAGTTTTGATAGTTTAATGGCTATTATACGAGATACCTATCAGTTGGATCCTTATGCAAATGCACTATATCTGTTTTGTGGCAGGGATAGCCGGAAATTAAAAGCACTCCATTACGACAAGTTATCCGCATACTTTTTTCAGACGTACCATACGTAACGCTATAAAACAATGAAATGTGCGGATAACAAAAGTCTGCGGATAACCCTTCCCATAAAAGACCTTTGGGCTTTGTGGACGATCTTACACGGAAAAGTACGAAGTAGGGACAAAACGCTGAATATGAAATCTGTGCCCTTTATGCAATTCGAGTGAATAGAATTAAAGTGTGTTTAGAAACGTTGTTGGAGCGATTATCTCTGGAATGTAGTGAAATGAAAAGGCTATGATGGTCAAAAACTTACAAATTTGTTAAAAAGCTTAGGAACAAATGCTGAAAATTAATTTACAATGTGATATGCTAAATTTGATCTTACAAAAAGCTTACAAAGGAGTAACAAAATTTGAAGAGTAGTAAAAATAAATTTAGAATTAAAAGCGTGACTGTTGTAGAAAAGAGAATACTGCTGGGGTATTCTCAGGAAAAACTTGGTGAATTGACCGGATTTTCAAGGTCGACAATACAAAATATAGAGCGAAATACAATATCCGGATCAGTGAATGAATTAGGGCAATTGGCGAGAATATTACAATGTGAGTATGAAGAATTGATTGAAGAGGATGTAAGCAATGAATATGGGGCATGAGATAACAGAGATTATCTATTCTGTACTTGCAGATGGAGAATGGCATTCCCTCTCTGAATTGAGATGTGAACTGCAAAAGAGAAATAGTGTGTTTTCAAATAATGAAAATTATTTAAGTGTGATATTAAGCAGACTAAAAAATGAAGAAAACACAATAATAAGCGATGAAAAGAAGAGAGGATGGTATCGCATGAGCTACATAACACCAGGAGATGATGAAAAAAAACAGACGAAAAATTATAGAATGGACGTGCTGAATGATTGGAGAGAGTTCTTTAGTTCAAAAAAGAAAGTCCCCAATTACGAGATGACGGAAGAAGAATTCAAGGAAGGTCAGTGGTTTTATAAATTAAATAAGAAGATTGAGAACTTGATTATAAGTTTTGAAGAAAAGTAGCATATGATTTTAAGTATGCCAGAGCTGAAAGAAAGCTATATTACAAATACTGGCATGAGAGTATACAAAAGCGAACATAGATACCGAGAGTTGAATTTTGAAATGAACATATTGTATGATACATTGGAAGAACTGAAAAAGTCTCCGAAATCAGTGCCTTTATCCAGAAAGGTGCATGCATTATTGCGCAGAGAATTGAGGTTCGCAGCTTTCAAAAGAAATTATGTGCGAGATAATAAAAAATATTATCCAGAGGTAGAAAAGTGGCTTGAATAATTGCTTTATGATCTGGAACTGTCCGCGTATGATCGTTACCGGATGAACCAGAGAGCGCAGATCCCGGTGTTTAATTTCGCCGGATATATGACCGCGGATGTGGACTGGCATGATCTCTGGGCGGAGAATAGTTACAGGGAATGGATCGAGAGGTACCGGACAGTGCAGTATTATGCGTTGTTTGATCGGAAGAGGAATGGGAGGTATTTTGTGGGGGAGTGAGGCCCACTGCTTTCAACTCCTGAAAAAGCAATGGTCAAAGCTTGACTACACAGCGATATTGACGTATGCTGAATGTGGAAGATAATACTATGATTGATATCAAAGAGTGGAAACAATAAATGGAACCTATAAAATGGTTTCGGAACTTTTGAAGGAGGAATTGGCATGAATGGCGTAGCAACTCTTAGCAATGAGAAAAACTATACCGTGTTCCAGTTCGGAAATCATGTGATCCGGTTCGTTGCTCCGTATTCGCTGGAACGATATACAGCAGTGAAAGAGTGGGACATTTGTATTTCGATGTCGATAAGTTCTTAAATCCAATTAAAAGCGTGGAGATGGCAAATATCAGGAAATGTGCTTGAAATGGTCAGAATACAGTCAGGAAGGATTCTACGAGAAAAATATTTGATAACTGTATTCTGCTGAGCCCGGCGGCCTGACAATAATAAATTAAGACTTTCCATTTTAGACCTGGAAAGTCTTAATTTATATATGGAGAGATTTCTTATTGGTGGAAAGGTGAAGAGGAATTTGAAATGCTTAAAGAATTTAATGCAGCAGGAATGAAAATTGAGATGGTTCAATTGCAGAGTATCTGTTGTCGATTCTGATTCGTATGATCCGAAAGTGTTTTAGATTACAAGTTGAGAGAAGGTCGCTTTAAGCTTATTTTGAATTATATAATGTTAAGCTGTAGATGGTTTAGATTGCTGGCGAAGACAAAGGAAATAAATTATCAGGAGAACATCACAAAATGAAAAACGTAGCACTTGTTATCATGGCCGCTGGGATCGGCAGCTGTTTTGGCGGCGGAATTAAACAGTTGGAACCGGTTGGGCCGAATGGAGAGATTATTATGGATTATTCGATCCATGATGCGCTGGAAGCGGGATGCAATAAGGTTGTCTTTATTATCCGCAAGGATATCGAGAAGGATTTTAAGGAGATCATCGGAAAGAGGATCGAGAAGCTGGTTCCGGTAGAATATGCATACCAGTCGGTGGATGAGCTCCCGGGAGGTCGGAAGAATACATGGGGAAGAACGAAGCCGTGGGGAACCGGACAGGCGGTCCTTTGCGTGAAGGATATCGTGAAGGAACCGTTTATCGTGATCAATGCGGATGATTATTATGGCAAAGAGGCGTTTGTAAAGCTGTATCAGTATATGACAACGGAAATGGACGTGGATGCGCCGGTTTATGATATCTGCATGGCAGGATTTATTCTTTCCAATACGCTGAGCGAGAACGGCGGTGTGACTCGCGGTGTCTGCACGGTAGACAGGGACGGATATCTTCAGCGCGTGACGGAAACGTATGAGATTCAGATGAAAGATGGGGAGCTGACGGCGTGCGATGATGAAAAGAAACAGGTTTCCGTAAATGCCGGCCAGTATGTTTCGATGAACATGTGGGGACTTCCGCCGAAATTTTTGGAACTGTTAGAGGGCGGATTTGCTGAATTTCTGGACGAACTTGGCGAGGATGCCATGAAAAAGGAGTATCTGCTCCCGAAGATCATCGATAAGCTTTTAGCGGAACAGAAGGCCTGTGTGAAGGTCCTGGAGACGGGAGACCGGTGGTTTGGCGTTACTTATAAGGAGGACAAGCAGGTGGTTGTGGACTCGATCCGGGAGCTGATTGCGAAGGGCATTTATAAGGACGAACTGTTTTCATAATGGTTTCAGGTCGGCTGAAAAGGTTTGATCGATTCGGGAATGCGTGAAGTGAGCAGAAGTGTTCTGATGGCTGCTTGCGGCTATAGGTAAGATAAAAATTAAATGATTTTGTGAAGGAGAGAGAAGATGTACGATTATTTAGTAGTAGGCGCCGGTCTTTACGGCGCAGTGTTTGCACATGAGGCAAAGAAACATGGGAAATCGGTTTTAGTGATCGATAAGCGTTCGAATATTGCGGGAAATGTTTATACGGAGGATATCGAGAAGATCCATGTACATAAATATGGTGCGCATATTTTCCATACGAACAACCGGAAGGTATGGAATTATGTCAACCAGTTTGCGGAGTTTAATCGTTTTACGAATTCCCCGGTGGCAAATTATCATGGGGAGCTGTATTCGCTGCCGTTTAACATGTATACATTTAATAAGATGTGGGGCGTTGTAACGCCGGAGGAAGCGGCTGCAAAGATCGAGGAGCAGAAGAAGGCGGCCGGGATCACGGAGCCGAAGAACCTCGAGGAGCAGGCGATCAGCCTGATCGGAACGGATATCTATGAGAAGCTGGTAAAGGGATATACCGAAAAACAGTGGGGCAGACCGTGTTCGGAGCTTCCGGCATTTATCATCAAGCGTCTTCCGGTGCGCCTGACGTTTGATAATAACTATTTTAATGCGTTATATCAGGGAATTCCGATGGGTGGTTACACGAAGATGGTTGCGAATATGCTGGATGGAGTTGAGGTGAAGCTTGGCGTGGATTATCTGGCAGAGAAGGAAGCGTATGACGCAATGGCGGAGAAAGTGATTTATACGGGCGCGATCGATGCATATTTTGACTTTAAGCTTGGCGCATTGGAGTATCGTTCTGTCCGCTTTGAGACTGAGCTTCTTGATAAGCCGAATTTCCAGGGCAATGCGGCGGTGAACTATACGGATGCCGAGACACCGTGGACGCGTATCATCGAGCACAAGTGGTTTGAGTTCGGAAAAGATGATGAGGGAAACGAAATTCCGAAGACGGTGATCAGCCGTGAGTACAGTTCCGAATGGAAGCCCGGAGATGAGCCGTATTACCCAGTTAATGATGAGAAGAATGGAAATCTCTATGCGGAGTACAAAAAGCTCGCAGAGGGCGAGCAGAAGGCCGTATTCGGTGGCCGTTTAGGTGAGTATAAGTATTATGATATGGATGCGGTGATTGCATCGGCACTGGAGATGTGTGAAAAGGAACTTTGAAAATAAGTTTAGTATTGGTTATTACTATATTTAATTGCATGTCCAGTTCGCTAGGAGCAGAAAAAGATAGTTGTTTTTATAGGAATATTCTCACAGCCTACTATACGCTCTAATTTTGGCAAGACTGTGTGGAATATTCCTATAGAAACGAAGTATTCATCAATCATAAAATTCTATTTGAGCTGAATGAAATCTTAAGCATTCAATTTATGAAAGCTCACTGAAAATTCATTTCTGGTAAGATAATAAATTTTTATCTGAATTATTCACAAATAATACCCAGTTCATAAAATAAGAAGAATTGGAGGGAGCGGAGAATGTCGGATAAAGAGCAAATCAGTATTAAGATGAAAATTAAACATAGGAATCCAGAGATTGCTGCATTTCTGCTGTGTGGGAGCATTGCCGCTATAATAATTATCCCTATTTTATTAATGAATGACGGTTATTTTGCTTTATCACATGACTTTACCGCAGAGGAAATCCCATTTGGCATGCTGATGAATTCCGCATTGAAATCAGGTGAATTATGGAATTGGGGAATCGATCTGGGCGGTAATTTAATTGAAGCATTTAGTTTCTATAACATTGGAAGTGTGTTTAACTGGATCTCATTTTTATTCCCAGCTACTATGTATCCGCGTGTGATAGGATGGATTTTAATTCTAAAAATTGCATTCGCAGGTTTCTCTTCGACTTTATGGATGAAGAGATATATTACTGAAAAAAATTGTCTGTTAATAGGCGCAGTATTATATGCATTTTCAGGAGCGCAGTGCATTAATATTGTCTTTTATCATTTTCAGGATGTAATCGCATTATTCCCATTAATGATGTTTACATTAGATGAATTAGTGTTGGAACGTAAGAAAGGACATTTTGCTTTAGCATGTACAGTGAACTTGTTATGCAATCCTGTATTCTTTTTTGGGTCTGTATGCTTTACTGTTATATATTATGTATTTCGTTTTTTAATTCCTAATATACATGAGAAAAGTCAAATTACAACAATTATAATCTGCTGTTGGGAAGGCATTTTAAGCGTTCTTATGAGTGCTGTAATTACTGTGCCAACAATATTGTCCATGCTGAAAAATCAGCGTGCAACATCAGTGATTAACGTAGATTCGTGGCTGTCCATGTCAACGAAGGATTGGCTTACGATTGTTTCAGCGTTATTTCTCCCATCTGAATCTATGGATAGCTACTCTTCGATCTTTACAACGAACTGGGGAAGTTGGAATGCCTATCTGCCTTTATGCGGAATGGTATTTGTAATTGCTTATATATCATTAAAGAAAAACTGGCTTAGCCGTATGATCATAACATGTATGATAATTGTGTCAGTCCCCATATTAAACAGCATGTTTATAGCTTTTTCGCCATCACCAGAACGATATGCCCGTTGGCTGTTTATGATGGTATTACTTGAAGCACTTGCGACGGCAAAAGTTATTGAAAATCTGCAGGATTATCGAAAACAACTCAAGTACGGAAGCCTTGGATCACTTGGACTTCTTCTCTTTTATTGGTTTATGGTATCAGTTATGCCATGGGGGGATTATAAAGAACATATTGTTTTTCGTGAATTGAGATTTGCTTTTAATATCGCATGTTCAGTGTTTGGTATCCTTTTATGCATGTGGTTATGTTGTATCAAAAGTCAAAACAAATTAGGAATTTTCAGAAATGCTGTTATCTGTATGAGTGCCGGTTTATTTGCGGTGACAATCTTGGATTATCAGAGAGGAAATCTTGATAATACGAATGTGAATTTTTATGAATTCTCCAATACCTATTCTAAAAATGTGGGAATATATTTGACAGAAATCCCACTGAAATTAAAACAGGATGTATTGCCATACCGTTATTATTTTGATGAGGGGATCGGGTATACATATTATAATTTTAGTATGGTAAACGGACTTCCGTCAATAAATTCTTTTACCAGTACATGCCATCCGTCAATTATGAAATTTTACCAATCAATTGGGAGTGACCGGTATAATATGACAAAAGTGGGACCTGCAGGAACATCGGAATTATTGGGGGCGAAATACCTGGTGACCCGAGAACAAAGAACGGATTTGAAGCTGATTCAATCAATTGAAAATGAGTTGGGACAATGCTTCTATATTTATGATAATGTAGACGCTATTCCATTGGGAAACGTTTATGATTCCTATATAACGAAATCTGAATTTGAAACAACAGCACCGGATGTACGAGCACTGGTAATGCTCCATACTTTGGTGATTGAGGATTCTGATGAGGCAGATGTGGAGAAAGTATTGCAGCATGATCAAAACTATCAAACAATTACGAATGATTCCAGAGATCGGATCATGCAAGAGAGAAAAAATAATAATTCAACATCATTTGAGAAAAAGAAAAATGCATTTACCAATGTTGTTACCGCCGAGCGTGATGCATATGCGTTTTACAGTGTTCCATATGATCAATTTTGGCATGTGACTGTGAATGGGAAGAAAATTATAACGTATGATGTGAATGGATTAACAGCTGTTCCGGTTGTGAAAGGAGAAAATAGTATTGAGTTTCGATATATATATGCACCGTTAAAATGGGCATTTATAATGACAATGATAGGTGGAATATTGTTTATTATATATATGTCAAAAACACCCTATAAAAAAGATAAAGAGATATAAACAGATATGGGGGATTCATGTTTATGCGTGTGACGTATGCACATTATTTATTTGGTACAGAGGAAGTAACGCAGTATCATGTTTTACTATATATTTTAATGTATGTGAAATATATAGCGATGCTGGTAAATGACCACACAAAAGATCGGAGTGCTAAGTAAAAATGAGTGATCGATTATATGTCGTAATTCCTTGTTATAATGAAGAAACCGTTCTTCCAATTACATCAAGAATATTTTTGAGCAAATTGAACTCTTTGATTCAAACTGATAGAATTTCTAAGGACAGCCGAATTCTGTTTGTTGATGACGGAAGCAAAGACAAAACATGGGAGATCATTTGCAACCTGGCGAAGCAGGATGAGCATTTCATCGGAATTTCCCAGAGCCGCAATCGCGGACATCAAAATGCGGTTCTGGCGGGACTGATGGAAGCAAAAGATAAATGTGATATTACGATTTCTATCGACTGTGATGGCCAGGACGATATCAATGCCATGGATGAGATGGTCGAGCAGTACCATCAGGGATGCGAAATCGTATACGGTGTCAGAAGCAGGCGTGATACGGATCCGTTTTTTAAGCGTTTTACAGCAGAAGGCTTCTATAAGCTTTTAAACTGGATGGGAGCAGAGGTTGTCTATAATCATGCAGATTATCGACTGGTTTCAAGCCGTGTTCTGAAAGAATTTGCAAATTTCAAGGAAGTCAACCTGTTCCTGCGCGGAATGTTCCCACTTGTCGGCTTTAAGAGCACCAGCGTGTATTATGAGAGGCATGAACGAATCGCAGGGAAGAGCCATTATCCGCTTTCTAAAATGCTGGCACTTGCTTTCGATGGAATAACAAGTCTCAGCGTAAAGCCGATTCGGATTATCACGGCGCTTGGAACCGTGATTGCGGGATTGAGCTTTCTCGGGGTGATCTGGTCGATCGTCATGCGGCTCATGGGCAATGCGGTCGCCGGATGGTCCAGCATGGTCTGTATTATCTGTCTCCTCGGATGGGTCCAGCTGGTCTGCCTTGGTGTTCTTGGCGAGTATATCGGAAAAATTTATATGGAAGTAAAGCATCGTCCGAGATATATTATCAGTGAACGGACAGAGGAAAAGAAAGATACAGACGGAGATACAAAGAAATGATAATGCAGTTATTCAAAAAATATCAGCAGCCAATTTTATATCTATTTTTTGGAGTTTGTACAACTGCTGTCAATATTATTACATACTATCTTTGTGCGCATCCGCTGCATTTATCTGTTGTAGCGAGTACCTGTATCGCATGGGTCATATCGGTACTGTTTGCGTATATTACGAATAAGTGGTGGGTGTTTGAGAGCAAAAATCTTCAGCTGCGTGCCATGATGCAGGAATTTGTGTCATTCGTATCATGCAGATTATTTACCGGGGCATGCGATCTGCTGATCATGTATGTATTTGTGGATTGCATGGGGATGAATGATCTTCTGATTAAGATTGCTTCAAATGTGCTTGTTGTAATTTTAAATTATGTGGCGAGTAAATTGATTATTTTCAGGAAAAAAGGATAAGGCAGGAAATACAAAAGAGTGGAAGCGATAATTTGGATCGCAGCGGCGATCATTGTATATTTTACAGGAACCGGAAAGAAACAGGAGAAGGGAAAAGATTGCAAAGAGAAACTATATCTAGGCTGTTCCCTATTCGCAGCGCTATGCTGTGAATTTGCGATCAAGGTGGTGTTTCATATCCACTACCTGTCGATATGGCTGATCCTGACGTATGCGCTGATCGCGGCGCAGTGCAGCCGGATGTTGTGGATCTTCATTTGCATACCGGAGAAACGGAACCAGGTTTATTCCATGTCGATCAAGATGGCGGTCGGCATGGGGATTCTGGCGTTTTATTATGTGAATCTTTCGCGTGATGTGATCGGCGTCACGAAGATCGCAAACCAGTTCCCACCGGTAAGTACGGGGATGGCGGATCTCATGATCCTTGCGGCGACTGCGATCTGGATTTATGGAACGGACGTGCTCCGGGGGTTTCAGGAGTGTGCGAGAGCGCTCTACTGGATCTTCCTGGCGATCACTCCGTTTCTTGCGTTTTTCCTCGAGGAACTCTGCTGGAACCCGTCGGTGACGGGGATCAGCCTTTTAAACGGGGAGCTGAATGTCCTGATCTATCTGATCCTGGAAGTACTGTTTGTGTGCCTGATGCAGAAAGGGATGCTCGGGCTCCAAGCGTTATATATCTTTGCGTGGCTTGTCGGTGCGCTCAATTATTATCTCCTGAAGTTCCGCGGGCAGCCGTTCCTCGCAACAGATATTTTTGCACTGCGGACGGCCATGTCGGTCGCAGGACAGTATACGTTTGAGGTTGCGGAGGAGCTGGCGTTTACGTTTCTGATCCTGTATTTTCTGTTTACCTGTATGTGGGCGCTTGGAAAGATGGAAATTTTTCAGAAGAGAGCGGGAAAGAAACGGATCCTGATAAAGGGCTGCGGAGCGATCGGGGCAGCTGCGGCGTTGTTTTTCTGGATTGGCAGCTATGATTTCCCGGATACTTACAATATAGGTATTGATTTCTGGTGGCAGGCGAATACATATCAGGTGACCGGTTTTGCTCCGGCGTTTATCTCGTTCTGGCAGAGGATGAAGATCAGTAAGCCGGATGGGTATACGGAGCAGAGTGCGGAAGAAATTTTGGATGAGTACGGGGCGGCGGAAGCTCCTGCGGAAACGGAGAAGAAAGATACCGGCGAGCAGCCGATAATCATTACAATCATGAATGAATCGTTCAGTGATCTGAGTGTTCTGGGACCGCTTGCATGTACGGAGGATGATCTTTCGTTTTTCCACTCGCTGAAGGATGATCCGCATACGATCGAGTATGGATGGGATTATGTTTCAACCCGGGGCGGTGGAACGTCCACGACGGAGTTCGAATATCTGACGGGGGATTCGATGACCTACACAAACGGGATCAATCCGTATTCCAGCTTTGATTTTACGAATGTGCCGTCCATGGTCTCGATCCTAAAGGAGCAGGGCTACCACACGATCGCAATGCACCCGGAAAATCCGGAAAACTGGCGCAGAAGTGTTGTGTATCCGAAGCTCGGATTTGATGAGTTTTTGTCGATCAGCTCGTTTGAGGACAGCGAGCGGACGGTCTGGAACCGGGTGTCTGACCTTGGGGATTATCAGAAGCTGATCGAGGTCTATGAGGCGCAGACGGAGCCGACCTTTATTTTTAATGTCACGATGCAGAATCATGGCGGATATGACGGGATCGGGGAGCTGAAGCCGGAGGAGATCGTCGATGTCGATGAGGAATACAGCGGGTATTCGGATCTTCAGATGTATGAGTCGCTGATCGCGAAGTCGGATCAGGCGCTCTCGTATCTGATCTCCTATTTTGAGCAGGTGGACCGGCCGGTACTTATCTGTTTCTTCGGGGATCATCAGCCGGCGCTGAATGGGGACTTTGAGAATGCACTCAGGGAAGCCGGGAGAGAGGACACGGATACGGATCTTACGATGACGGAGAAGATCTATACGGTGCCGTATTTTATCTGGAGCAATTATGAGATCCCGGAGGATTATTCGATGAAGAATTCCCGGGGAGAAGATGTGGTCAGCACGAATTATCTCGGGACGCTGGTCCGAAAGTATGCGGGGCTGGAGCTGTCCGCGTATGACCGTTACCGGATGAACCAGAGAGAGCAGATCCCGGTGTTTAATTTCGCGGGCTATATGACCGCAGATGGGGACTGGTATGATCTCTGGGCGGAGAATGATTATAAGGAATGGATCGAGAGGTACCGGACGGTGCAGTATTATGCGTTGTTTGATCGGAAGAGGAATGGGAGGTATTTTGCGGGGGAGTGAGGGCCACTGCTTTCAGCACCTGAAAAAGCAATGCTCAAAGCTTGACTACACAGCGATATTGACGTATGCTGAATGTGGAAGATAATACTATGATTGATATCAAAGAGTGGAAACAATAAATGGAACCTATAAAATGGTTTCGGAACTTTTGAAGGAGGAATTGGCATGAATGGCGTAGCAACTCTTAGCAATGAGAAAAACTATACCGTGTTCCAGTTCGGAAATCATGTGATCCGGTTCGTTGCTCCGTATTCGCTGGAACGATATACAGCAGTGAAAGAGTGGGACAAAGGATATCTTGTTGTTATGGCAAAGTATAAGCACAACGAGAAACCGGAAGAAGAATATATTGATTTGGTTCCTATTCTCCAGAATTTGTATTTCGATGTCGATAAGTTCTTAAATCCAATTAAAAGCGTGGAGGTGGCAAATATCAGGAAATGTACTTGAAATGGTCAGAATACAGTCAGGAAGGATTCTATGAGAAGAATACTTGATAACTGTATTCTGCGGAGCACGGCGGACTGACAATAATAAACTAAGACTTTCCATTTTAGACATGGAAAGTCTTAGTTTATATATGGAGAGACTTCCTATTGACGGAAGATACTGAGAGGAATAGAACCGGGAGGTAACGATGCTTTTATACTCTACAACATTAAAAATCAATGATACGTTGACAAAGGATAAATTCATAGAATTGGTAATTCGATGGAATCAGCTCAGCCCGCATGCGGATAATGTGATACCGGGGCTCGTCTGGAATGGGGAACGAAATCGACGTTTTGAGAGTGAATTTCTCTGGCTTGATATCGAGGAATACAGAAATGAAAATATCATTGCAGCCCGGTTTGAAAAACAGGAAGATGACGGCGCAATCTGGGATACGGATTTTATTATGAATTTTAATTCAATGAAAATGACAATCCAGTTGGACCGTGGATATACAGAGGACGCGCAGATGGAAAATCTGCAATTTTCAACGCCGCATTTTGTTACGATGCTCATTGATGGCGGTTATCTTGCACCGGATCATGATCTTCCGGTTTTACGACAGGCAGTCACAATCTCCGAAAGCAATCTTTCGCTCTTAATCAATGTGATAAATAGACAGGCGGATTACCGGCTTCCCGTTGTTTATGTTTCAAAGACGGTTGATAATCGCAATCCGGTAAATATAAACTGGCTTTGCAGCAAGCTGAAAGGAGCAGCGCATATTCTTCTGCAGGAAGATAAACGGACCAATGAACAGATTCGGACTTCCTGCAATGACAATAATGAATATTTTGGCGGTATCGGCATTTACTTCCCGAATGGAAGACATAAGAGAATTCTCTACAGAAATTATGCCGACAGTGATAATGTTCTTTTAAACAAAGTTACCCGGGCTGTATTTCAGTATATGAATGCACAAAAACTGCCGCTTCTGTCAATCTGGCAGGGTGTAAATAATGCGCTGCTACAGGACCGGTATGCAAGTAAAAAAGCGGAAAAAGATGAAGCAGAAATTGCGAGAAAAAAAGCAGAGAGTGAAATAGAAACATATATCGGTGCATTTGATGAAGATAATGCCAAGCTCCGCCAGCGTGTTGAGGAGCTGGGAAGGGAAAATGCATCTCTCCAGATGGAAAACCAGGGACTTCGTGATAAACTGAACAATATTGAGGAAGTGCCGGTCCTGTTCATAGGGGATGAAGAGGAATTTTATCAGGGTGAGATTAAAGAGATGATTCTTGACGCTGTAGAAGCAGCTCTCAAGAACACAGCTCCAAAAGCACGCCGGAGAGATGTCTTAAATGATATATTGAAAAACAATCATTACCAGAAGATTGGTGATAAAAGAGAGCGGATAATAAAAGCCCTGTTCAAGGATTATAAAACATTGTCAGCTTCAATGCGCCAGCAGCTGTATCAGCTTGGGTTTAAAATTACAGAGGATGGAAAGCATTACCGACTCACGTATTTTGGGGATGAGCGGTATAAAACTACGCTTTCAAAAAGCGGAAGTGACTGGCGCGAGGGGAAAAATGTAGCAGCTGAGATTTTGAAGAGCATGATGTGAGGGATAGAACGCATGGACGGAAATCATAGGATTTAAGAAAATGCAGGGAGGTGACGGGCGCATATGAAAATAAAAAAGCTGACTTTGAGTAATTTCATGGCTTTTGAAAACTTACAATTGGATTGGTCGGATAATATTAATGTTATCTGCGGAGAGAACAGTACCGGAAAGACAACATTACTGAAGGCGATGTATTCTCTTATTAAGCCTTTAAATGAAGTAAATCGTGAAAATTTGACAAAAGAGATGGAAGAGCAGTATTTTGTGAAAAAACTGCAGGGAGTTTTTCGACCGGATGAGATGAAACTGGGGCGTTTGGTGAGTCGAAAAAGAGGAAACAAGAGAACAGATTTTTCGGTGGATCTTGATAAAAAACAGAAAGTCTCGGCTGGATTTAGCCGTGGACAGGCGAATCATGCAGATATCAATATTATAAAAAGCAAATCTGCGGAGAAATATGAAGCGATTTACATTCCGACAAAAGAAATGATCTCTACGGTGGAACATTTCGTGACACTATATGAGGAGTATCATATTGACTTTGAGGAAATGTATTACGATCTTGCAAAACTTTTGGACCGTCCTCTTTCCAAGGGACCAAATACAAATGAGCAGAATCAGATTTTAAGCAGTCTGGAAGATATTATGAAAGGTAATATCGTGCAGAGAGATAAAAAGTTTTATTTTAAAATAAAAGGTGAAGGCGAATTTGAGATGGGATTGCTTTCTGATGGGTACAGAAAATTATCGATGATCATCTATATGATTCTGTCAGGGAGTCTGAACAGGAATACGATCTTATTCTGGGACGAGCCGGAGACGAATATGAATCCGAAAATGATTCGCCCGATCGTGCAGGCACTGGTTGCCCTGGCGCAGATGGGGGTACAGGTTTTTGTATCAACGCACGATTATTTTATTCAGCAGGAATTTAATATGGTTGCATCTTATCCGGAACTGAACCCCTCGAAGCTGGATGTACGCTTTTTATCTTTATACAGAGACGAAAAGACACATGATGTCCACTATGAGATGACTCATTCGGCTTCAGATCTTGCGCATAATGCGATCATGCAGGAGTTTGATGCGATGTACGACAGAGAACAGAGGATTATTTATGGTAATTAAAGAAGAAAGTGGATTGAAATTTGGCTTTCCTGAAAAAAGCATGGTGATCAAGTTTGATGATACGTTATTTTATCGAGATTATTTCAATAGATTTCCAGGATCAAAGGGTATCGATTTTGTTTCTGTAAGTCCGAATCAGATTGCATTTATAGAGGTGAAAAACTGCAGAGGTGATGAGGGTAATTGCAGATGGAGAATTGCACCGGATAACAAGAAAAAGGAAACAGCCAGTACAACTCTTGATCTTACAGGAAGAGATAGTCTGGATATTGAAGTAACACAGAAAGTAGCTATGACAATAGCTTCCATAATCGGAGCAAAGTCATTCGGGGATAAAAAAGATTGTCTGAGTGAATTTGACAAGTTTATCCAGTTTTTGTCATCTGAATCGTTTTCGGATGACTCAAAAAAGAAATATGTAATCTTGTTTCTGGAAGGAGATTTTGGAAGCAAAACGCGCAGCAAAAAGATGATCATGCAGTCATTACAGGACAGTATGAACCGGAAGCTGAGATGGTTCAATTGCAGAGTATCTGTTGTTGATTCTGATTCATATGATCCTAGGGTGTTTCATATTACGAGCTGAGACGATAAGGCTTAGGTTATGAAGTATGTATACACGAATCAAATATTTTGGAAGGAGAAAAATACAATGTACGATTATTTAGTAGTAGGAGCAGGACTTTACGGCGCAGTATTTGCGCATGAGGCGAAGAAACATGGAAAATCTGTTTTAGTGATCGATAAGCGGCCGAATATTGCGGGAAATGTTTATACGGAGGACATCGAGAAGATCCATGTACATAAATACGGTGCACATATTTTCCATACCAATAACCGCAAGGTCTGGGAGTATGTGAATCAGTTTGCAGAATTCAATCGTTTTACAAATTCTCCGGTAGCAAATTATCACGGGGAGCTGTATTCGCTGCCGTTTAACATGTACACGTTTAATAAGATGTGGGGCGTTGTAACGCCGGAGGAAGCGGCTGCAAAGATCGAGGAGCAGAAGAAAGCGGCCGGGATCACGGAGCCGAAGAATCTCGAGGAGCAGGCGATCAGCCTTGTTGGAACTGATATTTATGAAAAGCTTGTAAAGGGCTATACCGAGAAGCAGTGGGGAAGACCGTGTTCGGAGCTTCCGTCGTTTATCATTAAGCGCCTTCCGGTGCGTCTGACGTTTGATAATAACTATTTTAATGCGTTATATCAGGGAATCCCGATGGGCGGATATACGAAGATGGTCGCAAACATGCTGGATGGTATTGAGGTGAAACTTGGCGTGGATTATCTGGCGGAGAAAGAGGCGTATGACAAGCTGGCAGACAAGGTGATCTATACCGGCGCGATCGATGCGTATTTTGACTTTAAGCTTGGCGCATTGGAGTATCGCTCTGTCCGCTTTGAGACTGAACTTCTTGATAAGCCGAATTTTCAGGGCAACGCTGCGGTGAATTACACGGATGCAGAGACTCCGTGGACACGTATCATCGAGCATAAGTGGTTTGAGTTCGGAAAAGATGATGAGGGAAATGAGATCCCGAAGACGGTGATCAGCCGTGAGTACAGTTCCGAATGGAAGCCCGGAGATGAGCCGTATTACCCAGTTAATGATGAGAAGAATGGAAATCTCTATGCGGAGTACAAAAAGCTCGCAGAGGGCGAGCAGAAGGTCGTATTCGGCGGTCGTTTAGGCGAGTATAAGTATTATGATATGGATGCGGTGATCGCATCGGCGTTGGAGATGTGTGAGAAGATGCTGTAAATGGAAGGGGAATCTCCTGCCAGAGCATGTAGAAAAGTTTGCAATACAGAGCCGGTTCCAGGTGAGGGACCGGCTCTGTTGTTTAGGAGCTTCCTTTTCTTCATTGCGGGATTTTGCATCGAAGACGCTATTGTACGGACCGCCGGAAAATGATATAATCGGGATAACTGTCGTCGGACAGGGAATAAAAACTTGAAAGACAGGAAGATTTACATATGTGTGGAATTGTTGGATTTACAGGACATAGACAGGCGGCCCCGATCCTGCTTGAGGGACTTGCGAAATTAGAGTATCGCGGATATGACTCTGCGGGAATCGCAGTACGTGACGGGGAGAAGGATGTGGAGATCGTCAAGGCGAAGGGACGTCTCCGCGTTCTCGCGGAAAAGACGAATGATGGAATGGCAATGCAGGGAACCTGCGGGATCGGTCATACGCGCTGGGCGACGCACGGGGAGCCGAGTGAGCTGAATGCGCACCCGCATTGCAGCGATGACCGGAACGTCGTCGGCGTTCATAATGGAATTATCGAGAATTACCAGGAACTCCGGGAAAAGCTTCAGAATAAGGGATATACGTTTTATTCCGATACGGATACAGAGGTTGCGATCAAGCTGATCGACTACTATTATAAGAAATATGAGCATACTCCGGTGGATGCGATCAACCACGCGATGGTGCGGATCCGCGGTTCCTACGCGCTTGCAGTCATGTTCAAGGATTATCCGGAGGAGATCTACGCGGCGAGAAAGGACAGCCCGATGATCATCGGTGTGGCGGACGGCGAGTCGTTTGTCGCTTCGGATGTTCCGGCAATCTTAAAGTATACGAGAAGTGTTTATTATATCGGAAATATGGAGATGTGCCGTCTTCAGAAGGGGAAAGTGACCTTCTATAACCTTGACGGGGACGAGATCGAAAAAGATCTGGTGGAGATCCAGTGGGATGCCGAGGCGGCAGAGAAAGCCGGCTATGAGCACTTTATGATCAAGGAGATCCATGAGCAGCCGAAGGCGATCCGTGATACGATCAATTCTGTCGTGAAGGACGGAAAGATCGACTTGAGCGGAGTCGGGCTTTCAGAGGAGGAGATCGCAAAGCTTGGACAGATCTATATCGTGGCGTGCGGATCGGCTTACCATGTCGGCGTTGCGGCACAGTATGTGATCGAGGAACTGGCGCAGATCCCGGTCCGTGTGGAGCTCGCTTCGGAATTCCGGTATCGGAGACTCTTGTTTGCACCGAATTCCCTGGTGATCATCGTGAGCCAGTCCGGGGAGACGGCGGACAGTCTTGCGGCGCTGCGTGAGGCGAAGGCGCATGGTGTGAAGACGTTGGCGATCGTCAACGTGGTCGGTTCCACGATCGCGCGTGAGGCGGATCATGTCTTCTATACACTTGCTGGTCCGGAGATCGCGGTTGCGACGACGAAGGCGTACAGCACACAGCTGATCGCGTCGTATCTTCTTGCAACAGAGTTTGCGCGTGTCCGCGGTGTGATCGATGAGGACCGGACGGCAGAGCTTCTTGCGGAGCTGCAGACAATCCCGGAGAAGATCGAAAAGCTTCTCGAGGACAAGGAGCGGATCCAGTGGTTTGCCGCAAAGCAGATGAATGCGCAGGATATGTTCTTTATCGGGCGCGGGCTTGACTATGCGGTCAGCATGGAAGGCAGCTTAAAGATGAAGGAGATCAGTTACATCCACTCTGAGGCGTATGCGGCCGGGGAGCTGAAACACGGGACGATCAGCCTGATCGAGCCGGGAACGCTTGTGATCGGCGTTCTGACGCAGCAGAATCTCTATGAGAAGACGGTCAGCAACATGGTCGAGTGCAAGAGCCGCGGGGCGTACCTGATGGCGCTCACGACGTATGGAAACTACAGCATCGAGGACAGCGCTGATTTCGTGATCTATATTCCGAAGACAGAGCCGTTATTTGCGGCGAGTCTGGCGGTGATCCCGCTGCAGCTGCTGGGATACTATGTATCTGTCGCAAAGGGGCTGGATGTGGATAAGCCTAGGAATCTGGCGAAGAGTGTGACGGTGGAGTAAAGAAAATAAAAAGTGTCGAGTCGTAAAGGATAACTTTTGACTTGGCACTTTTTTTAGTTTATCTGTTCAGCTTCTCAACAATTACATTACACCGTTTCTTGCAAAATGCAACCCCGTAAGCAAGAATCTCTTCCTAGTCAAAAAAATTTCAACTTTTTTCATTTTTCCTGTCACATTTTCGATTTTCTTACGTTTATATTAATAGAACATGTTAAGGGAAAACGGATCCTGTCGGGAAGGGCGGGAACCGGCGTCGGATATATGCGGAAAACGACGTCGGGCAGCGGCTTTTCGTGAGGCGGGATAACGGGATCTTATGACATGATCAATAAGTTTGCGGGCGCTGTTCCGGGCTCAACACCCCATGAGACCGGGATACGGGTTTTTGATCAAATCGAAAGGCGATGGGGTCCTGACAGACAACGAATGGAGGAGGAATACATATGATCGTATCAAACAAGTACACGAAAATTGAGCGTAATGGAATGTATTATATTATTCCATCGAGCGCTCCGGAATGCCCGCATTGTGGTGGAGCTATGACGGTCCGGGACAGTAAAAGAAGAAAGCTGATCCTGTCCGACGGGACGGTACAGATGTTTGTTCTGCGCCGGTACAAATGCAAGATATGCGGACGCATCCACCTGAATCTTCCTGATATTATGCTCCCGCATAAGCACTATGCGCGGAAGGCGATCATCGAGACGGTGAGAGGAGAGCGGAACTGTTCGGCGGAGCAGTCGACGATCTACCGCTGGAACCGGGAGAAACTGCAGCTGGAATGTCAGGTGCTTCAGATGGAGAAGGAAGCCGAAAAGGAGAGCCGGACGGAAGGTGAGCCTGGCTGCCGGTGCGCGGGCAATTAAGATAACAGGGAAAATGAAAAAGCGGCAGGTGCGGTGCCTGCAATTGTGTGATCAGTGAGTATGGTTGCCGGTCAGTCAGGAATGGCTGGCCGGCCGTTTTGATAATGCCGCCTTGTCCAAGTGTGGTAAATATATAGCCCAATTATGGACAATATACAAATAGTGTCAATGTATGGTATATAGATGATATCAGGAAAAGTGTTTGTTCGGCCTGTATCTGTTCGGCTGAAACGTGTGCCGGATTGCCGTGTGCGGAGGAGAGAATGGTAAGTTACAATCGCCTGTGGGAGACCATGGAAAAGAGAAAGATCAGTCAGTACCGGCTGATCAAGGAGTTTGGCTTAAGCTCCGGTCAGATGAGCCGTCTGAAAAAGAATACATATGTCTCTACACATACGCTGGAGACGCTCTGCAGGATCTTAGACTGCAGGATCGAGGATGTAATGGAAGTTTCCTTCGAGGACGAAAAGAGCGAAAAACAGGTTCACGGACGCTGATCTTTACCGGAAAATGATTCCGATAAAGACCAGCCGTTTTTAAACCTCTTTCTCGCCGGGCTCAAAATGAGATGCGTACGATGTCTGCGACACTGCAGTTTAAGATCCTGCACAGAGTTTCCAGAGTATGAGTGGAGATATGCTCATTCTTCCGGATCCGCTGAAGCTGGCCGGAGCTGAAATGATAGCTGCGGACCAGGCGATACTGGCTGATGTGCTTTGATCTTAAGGTGTTCCAGAGTGGACTGTAATCGATCATGAGGAATGCCTCCTTTCCTTATATAATGCGGCGAAAGAGCCGCCATAGTAGAGAATAGAAGATATTGTCGGAAATTTGTGAAAATATAAGGAAAAAAGCCGGATTCTTTCGGATGTTGACAGGAATTGCAGACAACGACGGTGCTCAATGATACAAAGGAGGAAACAGTATGGTCAAATATACGAGATTATGGGAGACAATGCAGAGAAAAGGGATCAGCCAGTACCGCCTGATCAAGACATACGGGATCAGCAACGGTCAGTTGAACAGACTGCGGAAAAATTTATATATTTCAACTCATACCGTAGAAACTTTGTGCAGGATCCTGGACTGCCGCGTTGAGGATGTGATGGAGATCGTGTTCGATGAGAATGAGGAGCCGCTGTGGTCTCCGGGACTGGAAGAGGAGCGGCAGAAGGAGAAAGAACTGGAAAGGAAAAAGAACAGACAGGGCTGAACGGATCTTGATGGGCGGTAATCTGCGGCTGGAAGATCCGACAGCCTGGATCAAAGCCATGGATTTTGTGAGAACGGAATTTTCAGGATGTGAGAAGACGCGGAAAACCGGTTGCTAATATTCTCTTTACCGGGTATACTGAATGAGATTAAAGATCATGGAGATAATGATTCAGCAGACCTATGCAGCGAATCCGGAAGATAGTTTTGCCGGGAAATCGTGAAGGCGCTGGAAAGTTACTCACAGAGAATATTGGAGGAACTTAAAATGGATACGATGACAGGACGCAATGTCGGAAAGACATGCCGGACCCATTACAGAGGAACTTTTAACGACGGTACACAGTTTGACTCTTCCTACGATCGTGGAGAGCCGCTGGAGTTCGTATGCGGTGCAGGCCAGATGATCAAAGGATTTGATGCGGCTGTCGCAGATATGGAAGTCGGCGAGATCAAAGAGATCCATCTGATGCCGGAGGAAGCTTACGGAATGCCGAATCCGAACGCGATCCTCACACTTGAGATCGCAAATCTCCCGGGTTCTGAGGACCTGGAAGTCGGCCAGAAGGTATACCTTACAAACCAGAGCGGCCAGCCGTTCCCGGTAACGGTTACCGCAAAAGATGAGAAGATGATCACTCTCGACGCGAACCATGAGATGGCGGGAAAAGAGCTGAACTTTAAGATCGAGCTGGTGGAAGTAAAATAAAAAAAGTAAGATCGTGTGAAAGGGCTGTCGCATTAACGTGCGGCAGCTCATTTTGTATTCCCACTCCAGATCAGAAGGGAATTCCGATGAAACCGGCAGCCGAAAGCAGATTCCCAAGAAGCGTGAGCCGGCTGCAGGTGGCCACGAGGGGAAAGGAATTGACGGATCACACAGACAGGTGTATACTTGCATATGCCGCACAACTTGACATGTCAACATGATAATTGAGAAAAATTTTCATGTGTCAGGGAACGAACTTCTTTATTAAATTTTCAGGAGGACATCATGAATATCACACAAAAACAAAAGGGCATCCTCTTTATGATCCTGTCCGCACTTTCCTTTGCGTCCATGCAGGTGGTTGTCCGCATGAGCCGGGAAATTCCGACGATGGAGCAGATCTGCGTCCGCAATCTCTTCATCCTGATCGTTTCTTTCTTCATTATCCGGAAGAAACATGGTTCTTATTATGGTCCGAAAAAGTATCAGCCGTATCTCTTTGGCCGTTCGTTCTTCGGATTCCTTGGGCTGATTACCCTGTTCTACGCATCCAGCCATGCGGCGCAGGGCGATGTCACAGTGTTAAATAAGCTCTCTCCGATCTTCGTGACTCTGCTTGCAGCTGTGTTCATGAAGGAGAAGCTTTCCCCGATCCAGATCCCGGCGCTGGTCCTGTCCGTGCTCGGCGCATTCATCGTATTCCGTCCGAGCTTCCAGTCTGATCCGTTTCCGCTGATCGTTGCGCTCCTTTCCGCGATCACATCGGGAATTGCGTACACGTTTTTAGGGTATTTTAAAGGAAAAGTCGATGGAATTACCGTCATCATGCACTTTTCTACATTCAGCGTGTTTGGCTCCCTGCCGTTCGTGATCGGAAACTTTGTCATGCCGGATCTGCGCCAGTTCATGCTCCTGATGCTGATTAGTCTCTTCGGTTCTCTCGGACAGGTATTTATCACATACGCATACCGTTTTGCCCCGGCATCCGAGATCAGTATCTACAATTATTCCGGAATCCTGTTCAGCATTCTTCTCGGAGCAGTGGTTCTCGGAGAGCCTGTAAAACATACCTCGATCCTTGGCGGCGCCCTGGTTGCGATCGCTTCCATTATGGTGTATATTTATGGAAACTCGAAAAAGAAAGAGGCGAAGTAAGTGGAGTCGGATGACAAGAAACTCTACACCCCGAAATATGTACAGATCGAAGATCATATTATAAGCGAGATCCGGAATGGCCGTCTGAAGACAGGTGACCGGATCCCATCGGAAGCGGAGCTTGTCCGGATGTTCGGGGTGAGCCGGATCACGGTCACGACCGCGATCAAAGAGCTTACCGCCCGCGGGATCCTCGTCCGCAGACAGGGAAAGGGGACCTTTGTAAGGAGGGACGACCCGGAAATTTCGGAAGAGACGGATGGTTTTTCGGCCGCGCAGGCTGGCTCCGCCGCTTCCGCATCGAGAACGATTGCTTTCGGCAGCGGGATACGGCTTGCTTCACCGGAAAAAGCGGAACAGAAACCACACATGCTCCTGGAGAACAGGATCATCTCTGCGGATCCCGTTCTCTGCCGAAAGCTCGGTCTTGACGCGGGAAGCTATGTCTACCAGATCGTCCGCTGTATCAGGGATGGCGGGAAGACTTCGGAGATGGATTTTACTTATATCCCGCTGTCTGTATGCGGCGGACACACCTTCGACTGTGCGGAATTATCGACCAGCCTGATCCATGACTATATCAGCCGGAATTTCCCGGAGAAGCCGACGGGCGTGGACATCTATCTTCAGCCGGAGCTCACGGGAGATATTGATGTCTCCATGATGACCGGAGAAGGGGATGGTCCTGCCGGAATGCCGCTTTTTTTCTGGGATACGGTCGTCCGCAGAGGAAAAAAGGTTCTCGCAGTCACGACAACCGCTTCAAAGCTTTATCAGGGGATGAAATTTCTGACGTTTGAGATCCCGGCGCTTCCTTAGCTTTCCATCTGCCGCCCGAGGAAACCGGCAGCTGTTGCTGCCAGGCGCAGTTCCGGATCTGAAAATTTTGCGCGCGGCTCCCGGCTCATGATAATGACGGCTCCGATGGCGTCGCCTTCGCAGATGATCGGTGTGATCACCTGGGCTGTGATGCTGTCCCCGTCATCGTCGGTTACAGGCGTGAAGTTTCGGTCCTCTTTTCCTGCCTGGATGACGGTGCGTTCCTGGATCACATGCTCCAGCGCCCGGCTGATCGGTTTTTGGAAAAAGTCTTTTTTCGCTCCGCCCGCCGCCGCGACTACCTGGTCCCGGTCCGTGATGCATACGAGAAGCCCGGTCGACTGGGCCATCGCGTCCGCGTACTGACCTGCGAACGCGTTCAGTTCCATCATCGGTGAGTATTTTTTCAGAATGATCTCTCCCTCACGGTCGGTAAAGATCTCAAGCGGAGTTCCCTCCCGGAGACGCAGAGTCCGCCGGATTTCCTTTGGAACGACTACACGGCCGAGATCATCGATTCTTCTTACAATTCCAGTAGCTTTCATAACGTTTATTCCTCCTGCATATCACATACCATGTTTCCCATATTGTGTGCCTTATGGGTAGTATGTGGAAACAGGGTGAATTTATACATCGCAAAAATGAAAAAGAAATGAGGAAATCATCATGTATACGTTTGAAGATTTAAAGCAGATCATGAAGACGCTGCGTGCAGAGGACGGCTGTCCCTGGGACCGGGCGCAGGATCATGAGACGCTAAAAAAGCATCTCGTGGAGGAATGTGCGGAGGTGCTGGAGGCGATCGATAGCGGGGATACGGAAAATCTCTGTGAGGAGCTCGGGGATGTCCTGTTCCAGGTCATGTTCCACAGTGAGATCGAGGCGGAGCGCGGAAATTTCACCGTGGATGATGTGGTAAATGGGATCTGCGAGAAGATGATCCGCCGTCATCCGAGGATCTTCGGAGGTGAAATTCCGGAGGTCGAGGATGAGAAAGATCTCTGGGAAGCGATCAAAAAACAGGAACGGGAAATGAAGAAAAAAGCCGGAAAGCATTGACAAAATGCGGTTCCTGTGCATGTCCGGGAAGACGTGTGTACGGGAAGGGAAAAACGCTGAAAAACACGGTAAAATCGGGCAAAACTCCTTGACAAAGAATGCAGAAACATATATAAATGTAAGAGTGCAATGCAAAGGTCCTTCGGGCAGGCTTTGTCCGCGGGTTTTGAAATGAATTTTAGGAGGAAATAAAACAAATGAACAAGACAGAATTAATCGCAGCAGTTGCTGAGCAGGCAGAACTTTCCAAGAAAGATGCTGAGAAGGCACTGAAGGCTTTCACAGATGTTATTGCAGCAGAGTTAGTTAAAGGTGAGAAAGTACAGTTAGTTGGTTTCGGTACATTCGAAGTATCCGAGAGAGAAGCAAGAGAGGGAAGAAACCCGCTTACAGGTGAGAAGATCACAATCGCAGCTTCCAAGAACCCGAAATTCAAAGCTGGTAAGGCTTTAAAGGATATGGTAAACGCTTAATTCTGTTTTCGGAATGAACTGACTTATAAATTTGACCTGATCGATCGACAGGTCATGTGAATCCCCTCTGTGATGCGAACGTGCGTTGCGGAGGGGTTATTGTTTCCGGGAAAACGTGTCCGCCCGGGGCGGGCAGCAGGAATTCTGGCGGCGGTATCGCCGCGAAAAGGAGCAGTTATGCGGTTAGACAAATATCTGAAAGTATCCCGTATCATCAAGCGGAGAACCGTGGCAAACGAGGCGTGCGACAGCGGTCGTGTCATGTTAAATGACAAGGTCGCGAGAGCCAGCGCGGAAGTGAAGGTCGGGGATGTGATCGAGGTCGCATTCGGAACAAAGGCCGTGAAGGTGCGTGTGACGAGTGTGCAGGAGACGATCCGCAAGGAAGATACGAAGGAAATGTTCGAATATATTTAATAAGGAACCTCACGGCGATAAGTCTGTGAGGTTTTCTTTATGCCCCGGGAAAAAGGCATCCCGGAGATCGCTGCCTGTGGGCATAAATTTTTATTCCCATCATATATATAAAAGAGAATGTACGCCGGCGCATTTTTGCGTCGGGCGCGGTCGCTTGCGGCAGATTTACATGCGGGAGGTGCTTTATGGAAGAGAATCCGGGAATGGCGCATAAGATCGTTTTGAATAACCGGGATCAGGGAAATCTCACGGGGATCCTGGATGTGATCTCGTTCGATGAGAATACCATCGTGCTGGACACGGACATGGGACTTCTGACCATCAAGGGGAAAGACCTCCATGTGAACAGGCTGAGCCTGGAAAAGGGCGAGATCGACATTGAGGGCAGGACGGACAGCCTTGTGTACTCGGCGGGCGGCGGCACGAAGAGCGGGGGAAGCTTCTGGGCGAAACTGTTTAAATAATAGTAACGATTCAGTAGGTCTGCAGACTTACTGCGCTGACCGTAATAAAACATGGGGTGGAAGGCAAAAATTCCATCGGCGAAGCCGATGCGGAATGGATTTTTAATTGTGGAGGAATCGCAGAGTGAGCACATATCTTGCCATGGAAGTGAGACTTGTCTGGATGAGTTTCGTGCTGGGATGCATTCTGATGGCAAGCTATGATCTGTTAAGATGGTTCCGCTTTTTTGTTCCGCACGGGCTGGTCTGGACGGGGATCGAGGACTTTTTTTACTGGATCTGCGCAGCTGTCATGACCTTTCTTCTGCTGTTTTATGAGAACAGCGGGATCGTCCGTGCCTATGTGATCGCCTGCGTGTTTTTCGGCATGATCTTTTACGATAAAATCATCAGCAGGAATGTGTTCCACCTATTGAAAAAGCTGAAAAAATGGTATAAAATTAAAAGAAAGATTGCCTCAGAAAAGAGAAGAAACAGGCAGTCTGAAATGTAGAAATAAAAGGCCATTCCCGGAAACATGTGGGAGTGTGGAAAATCCACAGGAAAATGGATTGCCTGTCATGAATGTGAGCGTTCATGCACGGGAAACGGAATGGACCGGTTGATCAGGATAGAAGGCAAGATCAAGAAGGAAGCGAGGAGTCATGGGAGAAAACCGGAACAGACGGAACAAAAGAAGATCGAGAAACAGTCTGGGTAACCGGATGGCGCTGATCGGGATCACGGTGGTCGTAGGAAGCCTTGCTGTGGTTGTCCATATCGGCGGAACTTCCCTGAGAGAACGTGATCTGGAATACCAGGCACGGGAACAGGCACTCGAGAAGACGTTGGCGAAGGAGGAGGCGCGAGCCGCCGAACTCGAAGAGTACCGTGTGTATGTCCAGACGAAACAGTATATCGAGAAAGTCGCAAAAGAAAAACTGGGACTTGTAAATAAGGATGAGATCCTTTTTAAAGCGGATGAATCCAACTGATGTTCATGGCGGATCATCTGAAAGACTTGTATGCCGCATCATCTGTAAAATGACAGTGGATGAATGTCTGGCTCAAATCAGCGCAGATGATGTCGTAAATTTTTAAAAACTGAATACGGGAATCCGACAAATATTTCCCGCCTGCCTGCATATAATAAAATGGCGTATTCCGCGTCGTTTGGCTGGTCATGGAGACCTGGATGGTCTTTCGTGACAGGGTACGCAGGTTAGGAGGGAATTTTTGTGTTTGGAGATCGGGAGATACATAGAAAGTTGTCCGGAGCCGGGGGATATGCGGCGGAAAGACTCGCGGAGATCTCGGATTCACTGGGGCAGCTCGCAAAGATCATGAAAAATTCCGGTGAAGATCCGGGACTTTCCAGAGAGGACGGGATCGCGGCGCTGGAATCGGCGGCATCCATGGTCTGCGGGAGCTGCGACAGGTGCGGCATGAAGCAGGAGTGCCTGGATGAACAGGACGGGGAACATTATTTCCTATATTATCTGCTCCGCGCATTCGAGAAAAAAGGTGCGCTGGAGTACCCGGACATGCCCAGGGAGTTTCTGGACAGGTGTCGGAAAAAGACGGATTATCTCAGAGAATTGAACCGGAGTCTCGGACGCTCCACGATGAATCTCGCCTGGAAGAACCGGTTCCTCGAGAGCCGGGACGCAGTTATGCTGCAGTTTGAGGAGATGGCGGGGATCCTCGGGGAGTTTTCCGGACAGATGGAGCAGGCGGCGGACGTGACGGAGACGCTGATCCCGGCGGTTCGGTCTGCATTCCGGAAACGCAGGATTGCATTGGAGGACATGCTGGTCCTGAAGTATGGGGACGGAAGACGGGAAGCATTCCTTACGGTGCGGACAGCAAACGGGCGCTGTGTAACTGTGAAGGACATGGCGGCGCTGTTCGGACAGGCTGCCGGCGCGGAGTTTGTCCCATCGCGGAACGGAAAGACGCTGGTCACAAGAAAAACTTCCACGGTGCGCCTGATCGAAAAAGGAAATTACCGGCTGTTGTTTGGAGCTGCGAGGACCCCGAAAGAGGGGGAAGAGGTCTCCGGCGACAACTACATGTTCCGGAACACACTCCCAGGGCAGGTTGCTTTGAGCCTCTCAGACGGAATGGGGAGCGGACCGGCGGCGGGAGCGGACAGCGGGCGGGTCATGGAGCTCGCGGAACAGCTTCTCGACACGGGATTCTCCGCGAGATCGACGCTGAAGCTGATCAATACGGTGCTTTTGCTGAGCGGGATGGGCGACCGGCCGGCGACGCTGGATCTGGGACTTGTAAATCTTTACACGGGCGTTCTGGAGATGATGAAACTCGGGGCGGCGGCGTCCTTTCTCCTGCCGGACCGGAGATCCGGCGGGGAGGCGGAGATCCTGGAGTCGGAGACGGTTCCAGCGGGAGTTTTGAATCCCGTGGAGCCGGTGATGATATCGCGGAAACTCTGGGACGGGGACAAGATCATCCTGGTGAGCGACGGCGTTCTCGATGCGATGCCGGGGGCGGAAAAGGAGCAGACTTTCCGGGATTTCCTCGACGGGCTGCCCGACGCCGGTGTGCAGGAGACGGCGGAGATGATCCTGACGTTTGCGCTGTCGTTTGAGGGAGAGCCGCGTGATGACATGACGGTATTGGTCGGCGGGATCTACGGGTGATACGCGGCGGGAAGAATTTGGAAATGGAAGCTGCCCTCAGAAGGCGGGTTTACTGATCTGAGCGTAAAAGCGCAGGTGAAAAACTTCATAGACCAGGTTGGAACAGGATGGATCCGTCGTGTGATGAATGGTGAAAATCCGGGAAAGCTGAGGATGAAGAGATAGGATCAATGCGATAAAAGAAAAACGGAGAAAAAAATGAACGAAAAAATGAATGCAGGAATCGGGCGGTTCAGGCAGAAGGTTCTTGCCTTTATGAGAAAAAATCATATGACAGACCGGGGAGACAGGGCTCTGGCGGCGGTATCGGGCGGCGCGGATTCCGTCTGCCTGTTACTGCTTTTGTGTGAACTGGCAGCAGAACTTGGGATCCATGTCTTTGCGTTTCATATGAACCACGGGATCCGCGGCGCGGAGGCGGACCGGGATGAGCGGTTTGTGGAGAAACTCTGCGGGCGGATGGGGGTTCCGCTTACCGTGGTGCATGAGAAAGTAGGATCATATGCCGCGGATCACGGGTTGTCGACGGAGGAAGCCGGGCGGATCCTGCGCTACCGCCATCTGAAGGAGACGGCGGAAAAATACGGCTGTGCGAAGATCGCCGTCGCCCATCATGAGGACGATGATGCGGAGACGGTGCTCTTAAATCTCTTCCGCGGGAGCGGACTTCCCGGGCTCTCGGGAATCCGGCCGGTGAGAGAGGAGATCATCCGCCCATTATTATGCGTCTCTCGGAAAGAGATCGAGGAATACCTGACATCACGGGAACATTCCTGGTGTGAAGATTCCACAAATAAGGAGAATGATTACACGAGAAATAAGATCCGCAACGAGCTCCTGCCCTGGGTGACGGAGAACATCAACAGCCGGGCGGCGGAACATATCCTGGCGGTGTCGGAGTTTGCTGCCAAAGCGGATGCGTATTTCGAGGCGGAAGCGGAGAGGGTCTTAAGGGAAAGTGAGCGGAAGGAAAAGACCCGAACCGGAAATTCTGTAAAGATCCGCACCGAAATCCTTGATCCCCAGCCCGAAATCTTAAAAACCTACATCATCCGCCGAATGATCTTAAATGCTGCCGGGAAGGCGAAAGACATCACGGAGCGTCACATCCGGCTGGTTATGGATCTTTCCGGTCCGGGCGGCGGCTGTATTGCGGACCTTCCGTATGATCTGCAGGCGGTCCGCGGGTATGAGACATTGGAGATCCGGAAAGTGTGCCAGGTGGGAGAAAAAGAAAGAAGAGAGAAGACTGGGGACATTTCGGCCTATAAATTCAGGAAAAATGCAGAGGACCTGGAATGCACAGAGGTGAAAATGGCAGGTCTGAAAACTTTATCCTGCGAAGCGCTTTTGGATACAGAAAAAAAGAAGATCGATCCGGAAGCGGGAGAGAGAAAGATCCTGCAGCTCGGTCCGACCATGATCCGCCTTCATGTCACCCAACGGAAAAAAGAACTGGAAATTCCGAAAAACCAGTATACGAAATGGTTTGACTATGATAAAATAAAAGATGGATTATCCATACGATACAGGAAAAACGGGGATTATTTCACACTTTCCGGCGGAGGAAAAAAGAAGCTCGGAAGGTTTATGATCGATGAAAAGATCCCGGAAAAAGAGCGGGACCGAATTCCGGTCCTGGCGGACGGAGACCATATATTATGGGTGATCGGATACCGGATCAGTGATTATTATAAAATAACAGATGAGACTGAACGTGTCCTGGAGGCGGAGATGATCCTGCCTGACGGGGGAGACCGGTCGGAAGACGGCGGTGGGAGAGCAGGCATCTGGAATTGCAAAGGAGAAGACCATGGCTGATAAAATTCGTGTATTATTAAGTGAAGAAGAAGTAGACAAGCGGATCAAAGAGATCGCGGACCAGATCAATAAGGATTATGAAGGAAAAGAAGTTCACCTGATCTGCATCTTAAAGGGCGGCGTATTCTTTACCTGCGAGCTCGCAAAACGCCTGACCGTTCCGGTAACGCTTGACTTTATGTCCGTATCCAGCTACGGAAGCGGAACCCAGTCTTCCGGCGTTGTAAAGATCGTAAAAGACCTGGATCAGCCGTTAGAGGGAAAGAATGTCCTGATCGTTGAAGATATTATCGATTCCGGACGGACTCTCGCATATCTGATCGATATCTTACACAAGAGAAATCCGAATTCCATCCACTTATGCACACTGCTCGACAAACCGGAGCGCCGTGTCAAGAAACAGGTGAAGGTTGATTACACCTGCTTTACGATCCCGGATGAGTTCGTTGTAGGCTATGGCCTCGATTATGACCAGAAATACCGCAACCTTCCGTTCATCGGCGTTGTGGAGCAGCAGTAAGGAGGCACCCCAAGTTGAAACAGAACCAGCAGTTCCGCGGACTTGGCCTTGTCCTGCTTGTGATCGCGCTCATCATGTTCGCGTCCAGCCTGACGAGCCAGGGGAGCTTATTCAGCCAGGAGATGACCCACCAGGAATTTATGGTGGCCGTCGAGAATAAGACGATCGAATCCGTGGAGATCAATCAGAACCAGCAGCCGCCGACAGGTACCCTGGATATCCTCTTAAAGAGCGGGGACCGGGCAACGGTTGCAGTATCCGATGTCAAGGACGCGGAAAAACTTCTCCAGGACAATTCCATCGACTACGTCGTTGAGAATGTCCCACAGGAGAACTACCTGATGTCTGTCATTATCCCGGTCGCTTTGAGCGCCGTTGTGATCATGTTCATGTTTATGTTCATGAACGCGAGAGTCGGCGGGGGCGGCGGAAACTCCAAGATGATGAATTTTGGAAAGAGCCGTGCGAAGATGAGCCGGACGAATTCCGTGAATTTTTCCAAGGTCGCAGGACTCGAGGAGGAGAAGGAAGAACTGGAAGAGATCGTTGATTTCCTGAAAAATCCGAAGAAATATACGGATGTCGGTGCCAGGATCCCGAAGGGCGTGATCTTGGTAGGACCTCCGGGAACCGGTAAGACACTTCTCGCGAAGGCGGTTGCCGGTGAGGCGGGAGTTCCGTTCTTTTCGATCTCCGGATCAGATTTCGTCGAGATGTTCGTCGGCGTCGGCGCTTCCCGTGTCCGCGATCTTTTTGAGGACGCGAAGAAAAACGCTCCGTGCATCGTCTTTATCGATGAGATCGATGCCGTTGCGAGACGCCGCGGTACCGGTATGGGCGGCGGACATGACGAGCGTGAGCAGACGTTAAACCAGCTCCTCGTTGAGATGGATGGTTTCGGAGTCAATGAAGGAATTATCGTGATGGCGGCGACAAACCGCGTAGACATCCTGGATCCGGCGATCCTGCGTCCGGGCCGTTTCGACCGGAAAGTCGGAGTCGGAAAACCGGATATCCGCGGACGCGAGGAGATCTTAAAGGTCCACTCGAAGGAAAAACCGCTGGGCGACGATGTGAACTTAGAGAAAGTAGCACAGACGACGGCCGGATTTACCGGAGCAGATCTGGAAAACCTCTTAAACGAGGCTGCGATCCTTGCGGCAAAGCAGGCGCGCCGCTATATTCTCCAGGCTGATATCGAGCAGGCGTTCGTCAAAGTCGGGATCGGCGCGGAGAAGAAGAGCAAGGTGATCTCCGAGAAAGAAAAGAAGATCACAGCTTACCATGAGACAGGTCATGCAATCCTGTTCCATGAACTCCCGGATGTCGGACCGGTCCACACGATCTCCATCATCCCGACCGGAATGGGCGCGGCAGGATATACGATGCCGCTTCCTGAGAAGGACGAGATGTTCAACACAAAGAATAAGATGCTGGAGACCATTATGGTTTCTCTCGGCGGCCGGATCGCGGAGGAGATCATCTTCGGAGACGTGACGACGGGGGCATCCCAGGATATCAAGCAGGCATCTGCGATCGCCCGCGCGATGGTAACCCAGTACGGAATGTCTGAGAAGCTCGGAATGATCAACTACGGCAGCGACGATGACGAAGTCTTCATCGGAAGAGATCTGGCGCATACGAGATCTTACGGTGAGCGTGTTGCTTCCGATATCGACAGCGAGGTCAAGAGGATCATCGATGAGTGCTACGCGAAGGCGAAGGAGATCATTCTGGCACATGAGGACATCCTTCATAAGTGTGCCGCTCTTCTGATCGAGAAGGAAAAGATCGGACAGGAAGAGTTTGACAGCCTGTTCGTTGAGGGAACGGAGAAGCCGGAGTTAGAGTAAGGTTTCGGATTTGCACCCCGGCAGAAGATCTCACAACAGAAAACTTTAGAAGCTTAAGTAAATCGACGTTTGTGCAAAAGAAATGCAGGCAAACGTCGATTTTTTACTTACAATGACAAAAATGCACAAAGAAAACCGGAGCGGTGGCAATATGAACAAAAAAATTTTTCATGTTTTTAAATGTTTGTGCACACTTATCCGGACTCCTATGCTATATTACTACTCGTAACCCCCCAATACATTATATAGTTTTTGCTATACCCCATAAGAGACATAATACCTTTTCCGGAAGAAAGCCAGTGGTTCCCCCCGCTGGCTTTCTTTCTGCCCATTTTTAAAGAAAAAATCTGAGGATCCTGCTGTGCCGTGCGGGAGCTTCAGATTTTTAGGTTAACCGGAAATTCCGATGGAACTTCCGGTTAACCTAAAAGGCACTGCGTGCCTAAGATGCGCACTCGCGCGAAGATGAAGGTTGTCGCAAGCGACCGCGCGAGGCGCCCGAATGTGCCGAGGCACATTCTTTTTAATCTGCAAAAACAGTTTTTGAGGATCGCCGGAGTGAACTTTCAGAAAAAACGTGCAAATGGGGATATAATCCTGTATAATATCATTTGTGAGAAATGAGTGAGAACAGATACAGAAAATGCAGCCCGGATATCGCAAGAGAGGCTGCATCAGACCAACAAGGAGGCCATTCAAAATGTTGAAGGCGGCACTTTTCAGCGATGGAACGAGAGAGTACCGCATCCCGGAAGAGCCGGAGTGCGGGGAGAATGTTAAGATAAGATTCCGGACCGGGGCCGGGGACGTGGACCATGTATACGCGGTGATCCGTGATGGCGGAAACCGGAATGAGTGCAGGCGGCTGGAGCTTGAGAAGGCGGAGACGGCCGGAAGATTTGATTTTTATGAGAGAACGATCCAACTGGGGGAGACCCCGTTGATATATGATTTTGAGGTTGTAAAAGGAGACGAAGTCTGTCACTATAACCGCCTCGGTGTGTCGGAGCCGGGAGGGATGGACGCTCCGTTTGTGATCACACCTGGATTCCATGTACCGGAGTGGGCGAAAGGCGCCCTGATGTACCAGATCTTCGTGGACCGGTTTAATAACGGGGATCCGACGAACGATGTCCTGGGAGACGAATATGTCTACATCGGATTTCCGGTGACGAAGGTGGAAAAATGGAATGAGCAGCTTTCCGTCCTTGATGTGGACCGGTTTTACGGCGGCGACATCCAGGGAATCTGGGACAAACTCGACTATTTGCAGAGCCTGAAGGTGGAAGTGCTCTACCTGAGCCCGGTGTTTGTGTCCCCGTCGAATCACAAGTATGACTGTCAGGATTATGAACATATCGATCCTCATTACGGGGTGATCGTGAAGGATGAAGGGGAACTTGTGGCGGCGGATGCGTCGGATAACCGCAATGCGAAGCGGTATTCCGTGCGGACCTCCGACCGGGAGAACCTGGCGGCGAGTGATGCGTTTTTTGCCCGTTTTGTGCAGGAAGTCCACAAGCGGGGCATGCGGATCATCTTGGACGGAGTTTTTAATCACTGCGGGTCTTTCAACAAGTGGATGGACCGTGAGAAGATCTATGAGAAGGACGGCGGGTATGAGCCGGGTGCATACCTCTCAGCGGACAGTCCGTACCGGGATTTCTTTCTGTTTAAGGATGCGAACGGCTGGCCGGACAATGACTCCTACGAAGGCTGGTGGGGACATAACACGCTGCCGAAATTAAATTATGAGGGATCGGAAAAGCTGTATCAGTATGTGCTCGATATCGCGAAACGGTGGCTTTCCCCGCCGTACTCGATCGATGGCTGGCGTCTCGATGTGGCGGCGGATCTCGGTCATTCGCCGGAGATGAACCACCGGTTCTGGAGAGATTTCCGGAAGGTCGTAAAGGAGGCGAATCCGGACGCGCTGATCCTGGCGGAACATTACGGGGATGCCACAACATGGCTTTCCGGGGACCAGTGGGATACGGTGATGAATTATGACGCGTTCATGGAACCGGTATCCTGGTTCCTGACCGGTCTGGAAAAGCACAGCGAGCGGAAGGATGACCACCTTCTGCACAACAGTCAGGCGTTCATGTGCTCTATGCTCTCCAACATGAGCCGGATGCAGACGGGATCTCTCTATGCGGCGATGAATGAACTTTCAAACCATGACCATTCGCGATTCCTCACGAGGACGAACCGCGTCGTGGGACGGCTTTATAAGCCGGAGGATGCGGAGAAAGCGGAGATCGGCGTGAATTACGGAACCTTCCGCTCCGGCGCGGTGATCCAGATGACATGGCCGGGGGCACCGACGATCTATTACGGTGATGAGGCTGGCGTCTTTGGCTGGACGGACCCGGATAACCGGAGAACATTCCCCTGGGGAAAGGAAGACCTGGAACTCACGGAATTTCACCGGTATCTCACGGGGATCCGGAACAGGACTCCGGCGTTCCGACGCGGGGCGTTAAAGCCGCTGCTGGCTGAGAATGGTGTGATCGCGTATGGACGTTTTGATGCGGACGGCCAGGGAGTTGTCGTTGTGAACAGTGAGGATTATTCCCAGAGAATCCGGATTCCGGTGTGGGAAGCGGAAGTGAACGGCGATTTTATGGACCGCGTGATGACGACGGATGCGGAGCGGTACAACGCGGGCACTGTGCGGTATCCGGTGACGGACGGTGTGATGAAAGTGGAGATCGCGGCGAATGGGGCGATGATCTTTATTGGGAGTAAAGGCGAGTAGATGGCGATCATGGTGCGTGTGCCGGGACTGTAATACGCAGTGTTTTCAAGGGCATTTGGTCATAAAAAATGCTTGATTTTTGAATCGATGTATGGTATCATTTTGACTTGTCAGAATGATATGGGCGGATTCCCGAGTGGCCAAAGGGGACAGACTGTAAATCTGCTGCAACTTGCTTCGGTGGTTCGAATCCACCTCCGCCCATTTTGGTAGCAAAGACCTGAAGAGATGAGAATGTCAAGGGAATGGGACGATGATTAGGGTGGCTCCGAGGTATTATGGAGCTGCGCTCCATAATCGCCGTTTGCAACGGCGATAGCTGCTGATATGAGAAAATTTTCTTATGTGAGCGAGCTCCCAACGAAAATTTTTTCATATCAGCAGCTGCCTCTCATTGTTTATACGCGGGTGTAGTTCAATGGTAGAACACCAGCCTTCCAAGCTGAATACGTGGGTTCGATTCCCATCACCCGCTTTTTGAAGCGTCGGACCTCTGGATTTAGAGGTCCGATTTTTTGTTTAACAGGAAACTCCGTCGGAATTTCCTGTTAAACAAAAAGGCCTGCGTGCCTAAGATGCGCACTCGCGCGAAGATGAAGATCGTCGTAAGCGACCGCGCTCGGCGCGAGAATGTGCCAAGGCCCATTCTTTTTTTACCCCCAGGAGGACGAGCATGAATTTACGTGAATATCTGAAAGAAACCAACCTCATCACCGACGGCGCGTTCGGCACTTACTTTGCAGCAAAATACCAGACGCAGGAGATCCCGGAGCTTGCGAATCTCTCGGACCCGGAGAAAGTAAAGAAGATCCACGAGGAATATCTGAATGCCGGAGCAAATTTTATCCGGACGAATACTTTTGCGGCGAACACAGAGACGCTGCAGGAGCGCTTTCCGGAAGTTGAGAAGAACATCCGCGCGGCGGTGGAGATCGCAAGGAGCGCGGCGGACGGGAAGAACGTCTGGATTGCAGGCGATATCGGTCCGATCCCGGTGAATGGGACGGAGGACGCAGCGGCAGCGGCGGACGAGTATTATCAGATCGCAAAGACGTTTGCGGAGACAGGAGTCAAAGTCCTGGACTTTGAGACGTTTGCAGACCTCGACGGGATCCTTCCGGCGATCAAAAAGATCCGTGCCGAGTATGACATGTTCATCGCAGTCTCTTTTTCCGTGAACCAGTTCGGCTACAGCGCGGCAGGACTCAGCGCGAAGCGCCTTTTGGCGGACGCGGCGGCTGTCCCGGAGATCGATGCGGTGGGCTTAAACTGCGGCGTGGGACCGGCTCATATGCGCCAAATTCTGGAAAAAGCGGGACGTTCGGGGGATAAATTCCTGCTGGCGATCCCGAATGCGGGATATCCGACTTTGACGAGAAATAAACTTCAGTTTGGCAACACTCCGGTATATTTTGCGGAGAAGATGAAGGAGCTTCAGGAGCTCGGTGCTGACATTCTCGGCGGCTGCTGTGGAACAGATCCGGAATTTATCCGTGAAATGTCCGCCCGGGACGGAATCCTGAAGAAAAGCGCTCCGGAAAAAGAGGCGGAGAGCAGCGGACAGAGTGAACATGTGGTAAGACAGGGATTCCTCTATGATGAGAACGGAAACAGAAAAGAGAAGAAGCTTATCGCGGTCGAGCTGGCGCCGCCGTTTGACGCGGATGATGAGAAACTCCTGGAATCCGCCCATCTTTTAAAGAATGCAGGCGTGGATGTCCTCACATTCCCGGATTCCCCGTCCGGAAGAACGAGAGTCGATTCCGTCCTCATGGCGAACAAGGTGCGCCAGGCGACGGGATTAAATGTGATGCCGCATATCTGCTGTCGTGACAGGAATGCGATCGCGATGCGGTCCCTGTTTCTGGGAGCTGCCATCAATGATATTTACAACTTCCTGATCATCACGGGAGATCCGATCCCGTCGACGGCGAGACAGACGGTCAAAGCGGTGTTCAACTCGGATTCCACGGGGCTTATGAAGATCGCGAAGGAGATGAACGAGGATGTTTTCGCGAAGAATCCGCTCTGCTACGGTGGTGCGATCAACCAGGGAAGAAAGAACCTGGACGTGGAGATCGGACGTGTAAAGAAGAAGATGGAAGAGGGAGCGGAGTTTTTCCTGACCCAGCCGGTATTCACGGAGGAGGACGCGGCGAGACTGCGCCGGATCAAGGATGAGACCGGGGCGCGGATCCTCTGCGGGATCATGCCGCTCATCAGCAGAAAGAACGCGATGTTCATGAAAAATGAGATCGCGGGCGTCAATGTGACGGATGAGATCGTCGCGAGATACCCTGAAAAAGCCAGCCGGAAGGAAGGCGAGGCCGTGGGCATCCAGCTTGCGAAGGAAGTCATGAAGCTGGTGGGGGACTTCGCGGACGGATATTATTTTTCATTCCCGTTCAACAGGGTTTATATGTTGAAGGACATCTTAGAAAAGTAAAAACAGCAGGAGACGGCGCCCGGATCAGGGCGACAGCCGTAAATGGAGAATAGAAAGAGAATGATTAAGACGATCACAGCTGCAGAGCTGATCAATGGAAGAACGTTTGACCGGACGATCATCGACATCCGCCCGGCGGAGGAATATAAAAAGGGGTCCATGGATGCCGCGTTAAATATCCCGGAGGACAAGCTGGTGGAATACCTGGAGAATCCGGAGGAGGCGGACATGGAGTCCGGAACGATCGGAGAGGGAAAGGCCTGGGAAGAGGGCGTAAATGTTGGAAAACTTCTCGCGGCGATCCCGAAGGACAAGCCGGTCTGGGTGCTCTGCCATACGGGAAACAAGAGCCTGTATGTGGCGGAACTTCTGGACGATGCCGGATTTGACGCCGGAAGCGTGGAAGGCGGATACCGCTCCTTCCTGCGCCTGTCCCTGTCCATGATGGTCATGAATGAGGAAGAGGTCACAGAGCGGACGAAAGCGATCGAGCGCAGCATCATTACAAAATACCGCAAATCGATCTGGAGACGGTTTACAAAGGGAGTCCATGACTACGAGCTGATCAAGGAAGGAGATAAGATTGCGGTCTGCATCTCCGGCGGAAAAGACTCGATGCTCATGGCAAAGCTCTTACAGGAGCTGAAACTTCATGGAAAAGTGAAGTTTGACCTTGTATTTCTCGTGATGAATCCGGGATATAATGAGGACAACTGGAATATCATCTTAAATAACGCGAAGCTTCTGGGAATCCCGATCCAGGTGTTTGACAGCGATATCTTCAATATCGTTGCCGACGTGGATAAGAGCCCGTGTTATCTCTGCGCGAGAATGCGCCGCGGATATCTTTATTCCCACGCGAAAGAGCTCGGCTGCAACAAGATCGCGCTTGGACATCATTTTGACGATGTGATCGAGACGACGCTGATGGGAATGCTGTATAGCGGAAAGGTCGAGACCATGATGCCGAAGCTCCACAGCAAGAACTTTGAGGGTATGGAGCTGATCCGTCCGATGTACATGGTCCGCGAGGCGGATATCAAGGCGTGGAGAGATTACAATCACCTCCACTTTATCCAGTGTGCGTGCCGTTTCACGGAGCGCTGCGCGACATGCGGCGGCGAAAAGGGATCGAAGCGCGACGAGATGAAGGAGCTGATCGCGGAGCTCAGAAAGCGCTGTGACACGATCGACATGAACATCTTCAACAGTGTTCACAACATCAATCTGAAGACGGTCATCGGATATCACAAGGGAGACTGGAGTTACAATTTCCTGGATGACTACGATGAGGAGACGAAGAAAATCCATAATTGACAATTCTTTTCAAACACGCTATAATGAGAGTCTATCGGAGAATGCGCGGATGTGGCGGAACTGGCAGACGCACCAGCCTTAGGAGCTGGCGGGCAACCGTGGGGGTTCAAATCCCTTCATCCGCACTCTTCTGTAGAACAAAAAGATACTCATGTAACTGTGACGATACAATACAGTTACGGACTTACCAGAATAAGGGAGTAGTCGGCGCCGGAAAGCGCAGTAAGGTCAACATACTGGAAATGTTCCTGGCTTTACTTGAAATGATGAGACTTATCTGTCGAAAATGACAGAGAGAGTCTCTTTTTTTGTTTAAGAGGAAATCCCGATGGAACGTTCTGTTAAACAAAAAGGCACTGCGTGCCTGAGATGCGCAATGTGCGAGGCGGAAGGATCGCACAGGAAAGCGTGCTCGGCGCGGGAAACCGGAAAGCGGATTCCTTTTTATCAGAAAAAATAAGCAATTTTTAGGAGGAACATGACTTATGGGACTTTTAGAGCTTTTTATCCTTGCTGTAGGACTGTCGATGGATGCGTTCGCGGTGTCTGTCTGTAAGGGCTTGTCGGTAAAAAAGATGGAACCGAAGCACGCGCTGATCTGCGGTGCATATTTTGGCGGATTCCAGGCTCTGATGCCGACGATCGGCTACCTTCTCGGAAGCCAGTTTGAGTCCATGATCACACAGATCGACCACTGGATCGCATTTGTTCTTCTCGGGATCATCGGAATCAATATGATCAAGGAATCCAGAGAGGATGAGGACGAAGAACTGAACGCCAGCTTTGACGTGAAGACGATGTTAGCCCTGGCGGTGGCGACCAGCATCGATGCGCTTGCGGTCGGCGTGACATTTGCGTTTTTACATGTAAACATCGTCTGGGCAGTGACCTTCATCGGATGTACGACATTTATCCTGTCGGCGATCGGCGTGAAGGTCGGTAATGTATTCGGAATGAAGTACAAGTCGAAGGCAGAGTTTGTCGGCGGACTGATCCTGGTCCTCATGGGGATCAAGATTTTGCTGGAGCATCTTGGATTCCTTGGCTGAGCCTGAAAAGCGCGGCCGGATCACGAAAAAACGGCAGCAGGAGAGGACCGGAACAGATAAAGAAGTTGAAAAAATAGATCTTTGGGAGAGAAAACTTCCGGGGGTCCATTTTTGGACTAAGAGGTTACTTTTCACGGGTAGGAATTTTCTGAACTGAAAATTCCGTATGATACCGTTGGAGTGCGGATTTTGCCGATTCGGAATGCGGAGCATCGGCATAATTTTTGTTGTCCGGCGTTCTTGACAAGGCATTCCGGTACCGATATAATGAATAATTGTCTGATACAGACAGATGAGATTTTGTAAGAATACCGTAATTGGAACGATATTACATAATCATAACCGATACATATCAGGGTTCGGCACCATTTCGGTGCGGACCCTGTCGTTGCATCCTGATAAATTCTGATAAAGTAAAATAAGGAAAATACAGACATGAACAGAGAGAGAGACCAGAGGGGATCAAGGGGACCGAGAGACCAGAGAGATCCCAGAACCCAGAGAGACCAGAGAGACGAGTACAGGCAGCATTCCCCGGCCTGGATCCGGGCGCAGAGGCGGAAGAGAAAACAGATCTTAAGACGACGGATCATGATCGGCGGAGCGATCATCTGCCTGATCCTGATCATCGGAGTGATCCGGCTTATTTCCGGCTTGTTCGGGCATGGAAAAGAGAAGACAACGGATACGGTCGCGGAGGAATCCACATTCCAGGCATCCGATATCAGCGTCAACGGGATTTCTTTAAAGGGAATGACAAAGAGCGAGGCGAAAGCTGCCATCGAGGCGAAGTTTCCGTGGAATGTGAAGATCTCTTACAACGGGGAGAGCGTGGACGCGGACAATATGATCGACACGGAGCTGGATGCCTTTTTGGACGGGATTTCTGCTGACAAGAATGGCGGAGAATATACATTCTCGGTGGAAGATTCTGAAGATCTGCAGTCCGCAGCGGCAGAGGCAGCAGCGGACGCGGCGGCGAAGTGGGATGTGAAGGCAAAGAACGGCTCGATCTCCGAGTATGACGCTGCGACGGATAAGTTCCTGTTTGCGGACGGAGCTCCGGGCAAGGCTGTGAACCAGGAGAAGCTTATAAAGGACCTCGTGGAGGCTGCGACAAGCGGAAACTATGACGCCGTGATACAGGCTGAGGTCAATGAGAGCCAGCCGGAGCTTTCCGCAGCGAACGCGAAGGAGCAGTATAAGACTCTTTCTACGTTTACGACGGAGACGACCGCCAACGAGAAGAGAAATACAAACGTAAAGCTTGCGGCCAGAGCTATCAACGGAACCATCGTGCGGCCGGGTGAGGAATTTTCCTTTAATAAGGTTGTAGGACAGCGCACGGCGGAAAAGGGATATCAGGAAGCGGCTGCCTACAGTGGAGGCGAGGTCGTACAGGAACCGGGCGGTGGTGTATGCCAGGTATCTTCGACGATGTACCGTGTGGCATTCCAGTCCGGTATGCAGATCACGTTCCGAAGATCCCATACCTTTGAGCCGAACTACGTAACTCCGGGGCAGGATGCGGCGATCAGCTGGGATATTCCGGATTTCCGGTTTATCAATACGTCAAAGGCAGCGATCGGTATCCGCGCGAACTACAGCAACCGGAAGATGACGGTCTCCTTCTACGGAGTACCGGTTCTGGAAGAGGGAATCACCTGGAGTCTGGAGTCTGAGAAGACGGATGAGCTTCCGCCGCCGGAGCCGACCTATGTGGAAGACCCGACGCTGGATCCGGGCACCGAGGTGACACAGAAGGCAGCGACGAACGGCAGCCGCTGGGTTACCTATAAGATCGTTTCAAAGAACGGAACCGTTATCGAGAAGACAGAAGATCACGCGAAAACCTACAAGGGACATGCAGCTGTGATCCGCAGAAATACGGGAACCGTGAAGGTTTCACCGGATGAGACGACGGCCGTTGAGTCCACGTCCGCCGCAGCCGTAGACGGAATGCCGGACGGATACGTTCCGGGCGAGAGCGTCGCGCCGGAGAGCTCTGCCGCTGCGACAACCGCAGCCGGTTCTTCCGGCACATCGACAACAGCGGCATCCACCGGTGGATCTGAGACGAAGGGCACACACAGTGAGACAACGGCTGCATCGACGACAGCGGCAGCGACTGAGGCAGCGACGACGGCTGCACCGGAGACAGAAGCAACGACGGCAGCCGCGCCAAACGGCCCGGGTGATGAAACAACCGCAGCTGCACCGACGGAAGCCATTGGAAATATTGCAGGATTTCCGGGAGATGGGCACTAGGGAAATCTTTGCGCGCATTGGCAATGGCACTGGCAGATACAGGAAACCACCAGATAGAAACAAGGGGTGAATGCGGCATGTTCAGCAGGCGCGAATATGAATATGTGATGGAGATCGCCAAAGAGGGCAGCTTTTCGAAGGCAGCCCAAAAGCTTTATGTGTCCCAGCCAGCACTCAGCGGTGCGATCAAAAAGCTGGAAAAGGACCTTTACGGGATCCCGCTTTTTGACCGTGCCGTCACGCCGGTGGCATTGACACCGGCAGGGCAGTATTACCTTGAGCAGGCGAGAAAGATTTATGAGCTGAGGAATGAAATCGAACATCACTTTGCGGATCTTGCCGGAATCCGGACGGGAATCATCAATATTGGAACTTCCGGATATTTCTGCGCCTATCTTCTCCCGGATATCATCCGTGGCTACTACCGGCTCAATCCGAAATGCAGGATCAATGTGACGGAGACGGATGCCTCCGGCATGGACGCAGGTCTCCGTTCCGGACAGTTCAATATCACGATCGATGTCGAGGTGCTGGATCCGGAAATGTTTGAGAGTGTGACACTGGGATATGAGTATATGGTAATGGCTGTTCCGGCATCCTTTGAGGTCAATGACAGAATGAAACAATATCAGATCTCGAGAGAGGCGATCTTAAACAGAAGTTTTCTGGATGATTCGGTACCGGCTGTTGATCTTTCCCTCGTCGCGAAGGAACCGTTTTTGATGCTCAAAAAACATCACGATGCCTATCGCAGGAGTATGGATATCTGTGCGCATTCGGGATTTGAGCCAAACGTCGTGATGTCCTTCGATCAGCTTCAGACAGCCTATAACGTGGCGAGAAGTGGACAGACCGGTATTATTTTCTTCCGGGATGGGCTTTTAAAATACACGGAGAATACCGAAAAGCTGTGTTATTATAAGCTCGGGGATCCTCTGGCGAAGAGGGCAATTCTGCTGACAATGAAGCGCTATCCCGGCGTTGGACCGACGGTGGATGACTTTATTAAATATCTAATGCTTGCGAAGAAATAACGTGGATGGATACCGACTGCGTATCTGTCAAAATATATAGTATCAGGCGAAAAGCGTCTGGAACAGAATTCTGTTCCGGGCGCTTTTCGTTTATCCCCTATAAGCATTTGCTTATACATCCATATCTGAAAGCGAGTTGGAAATCTTTTCTCATAGATGTTACAGTAATGTCAGAAACAAGCAAGGTACATAAAGAGTTACCGCACAGAGGTCGGATGCGTCAGAACAGAAGCTCCGCATGAAGCGGGAACCACAAAGAAGTCACAGTATAAGGAGGATTCAGCATGAGATTAGCAACTATCAAGGTAAACGGAACAGAAAAAGCCGGTATCGTATTAAATCGCGGTATTCTTCCGATCAAGGCGCTGAACGCCGCAAAGGGAACTGCATGGGCGGAAGACATGATGAGCCTGATCCAGAAACAGCAGATCCCGGGCTTAACAAAATGGTATAACGAGGGCGGAAAGGAAGAGCTTGAGAACATTGCAGGTCTTGTCCCGAACGCAGATGTTGTATATGGTCCGCTTTACCGCAACCCGAAACGTATCTTTGGAATCGGTCTTAACTATGTGGATCATGCGGGAGACATCGGATCCGCAGCGCCGAAGGGATTCCCGGGAAGCTTCTTCAAGATGGCAGATACCCTGATCGGACCTGGGGACGAGATCCTGCTTCCGAAGTTAAAAGAAGCGCAGAAGACGACCGCTGAGGCAGAGCTTGGAATCATCATGGGAAAGGATTGCAGAGACGTTTCCGAGGAGAACTGGCAGGATGCCATCGTCGGATACACAACGATCCTCGACATGACAGAGGAGTCCATCTTAAAGGGAAATGATTATGTGACAGGAAATCCGAGATACCTCTGCATCGTCAAGAACTTCCCGACCTTCTTCTCCTTTGGACCGCAGCTCGTAACACCGGATGAGGTTCCGGATGTGCTGAAATTAAATGTACAGAGTATCCACAATGGCGAGGTTCACGCGGAAAACGTAGTTGCGAATATGACACACCGCCCGGCACGCCTCGTGTCCCTGCACAGCAGTATTCAGGGCTGGTACGCAGGAGACATCCTTTCCACCGGAACACCGAGAGCATTCCACATTCAGGACGGCGACATAGCGGAATGCCGCATCCAGGGACCGGACGGATTTGAGATGGCACCGCTTGTGAACCCGGTCGTTGACTTGAAAAAGCATCCGGAGAAATAGAACTTATTCAATTACTGTATTTTAATCAAACAATTCAAATAATTAAAACAATAATTTGATCCCGGATAGCTGTGAAGAGATAAACAGTTACCAGTTTCAAAACATTTAAATTGGAGGTATCTATCATGGATTTAGGTTTAAAAGATAAAGTTGTTCTTTGCATGGCATCTGCAGCAGGACTTGGAAAAGGAATCGCAACAGAGATGGCGCGTGAGGGCGCAAAGGTTATGATCTGCACCGCTGAACCGTTTAAGGATCAGCTCCTCGAGGCGCAGGCTGAGATCGAGAAAGAGACCGGAAATAGACCGGAAACATTCCTCTGCGATGTGAATAAACCGGAAGACATTGACGCACTTGTAAAACATACGGTCGATACTCTCGGCGACATCTACGCTTTAGTAAATATGTGCCCGGGTCCGAAGCCGGGACCGTTCGAGAACTTTGATGACGCAGCATGGACAGGCGCTTTCAATATGTGTCTCCTTTCCTATGTAAGAACCATCCGTGCGGTACTCCCGTCCATGAAACGTCTCGGCGGTGGCCGTATCGTAAACTCTACATCCTCTTCTGTTAAGGACTGCCTCGACAACCTGATCCTTTCCAACACCATGAGAATGGGCGTTGTCGGCATGAGCAAGACACTTGCAAGAGAAGTCGGCAAGGACAACATCCTGATCAATGTCATCGGACCTGGTCGTATCGGCACAGCAAGAATCGAGAGCTTAAATAAGATGCGCGCGGACAAAGCCGGAATCAGCGTATCCGACTATGAAAAAGAGGACCTTAAGAAATTCCCGATGGCGCGCTACGGCACTATCGACGAGTACGGTCGTCTCGCAACATGGCTCTGCTCTGAGGCAAACACATATGTATCTGGCCAGACGATCCTCTTAGACGGCGCTATGACGACCGCATATTAATCAGAAAACATGTATTGTCCCGCTGCGTGTGAAAACAGCGGGGCAATACGGATTGAAACAGCCAATATCAGGTCGCTCCTTCTGGACTGGGAAGCGTAAAGCAGAAAGGAACTTTAGTGATGGATAAATTATTTGCAAAAAGAATGGACGAGCTCGCTCCGTCCGGAATCAGAAAAGTAAACGAAAAAGCGCTTGCAATGGAGCGTGCCGGTGAGACCGTGATCCACTTTGAACTTGGTCGTCCGGATTTTGACACACCGGAATATATCAAAAAAGCCTGCATCGCCGATATCGAGAAAGGTGACGTTTTCTACACCTCCAATTTCGGTACCATGGAGCTCCGCGAGGCGATCGCTTGGAAATTAAAGACTCAGAATAATGTCGACTACAAGCCGTCCGAGATCATCGTCAGCGTTGGTCTTTCCGAGGCTGTCTTCGATGTAATGACAGCGATTCTCGATGAGGGCGATGAAATTCTCGTTCCGAATCCAGGCTGGTTAAACTACTTAAATGTACCGAAGCTTCTCGGCGCAACACCGATCACCTATACATTAAAGGAAGAGAATGATTACCAGATCGATCTCGATGAGATCCGCGCAAAGGTAACTCCGAGAACAAAAGCCATGGTCCTCATCACACCGAGCAACCCGACCGGAGGTGTTCTCGCTGAGAATGTCTTAAAGGAACTGGCGGAAATCGCAGTGAAGAACGACATCATGGTCATCTCCGATGAGGTTTACGAGAGACTGCTATATGATGATGCAAAGCACATCAGCATCGCTTCCCTTCCGGGAATGAAAGAGCGTACCATCACATTGAATGGCTTCTCAAAGGCGTATTCCATGACCGGATGGAGACTCGGATATGCTGCATGCAATGAGGAGATTGTTAAGACCGTCAACAAGCTTCATCAGCATGTGGTCACATGCGCAACTTCCTTCGTACAGAAAGCAGGCGTCGTTGCCCTCAAAGAAGAGAAAAACGAAGTCACCGACATGGTCAAAGAGTATCAGAGACGCCGCGACTACGCAGTCAAAGCCATCAATGAGATCGACGGCTTAAGCTGCCGCTGTCCGAAAGGTGCATTCTATATCTTCATCAACATTGAAAAACTCGGCATGACCGGGCAGGAATTCGCACCGCTGCTCCTTGAGAACGCAAAAGTTGCCCTTGTTCCGGGCGATGTATTCGGGACGGAAGGTGATCATTATGTCCGGATGTCCTTCGCGAATAGCTATGAGAATGTCGTTGAGGGATGTAAGAGATTGAAAGAGTTTGTTGAGAAGCTTCGCAGGAACAAATAAGCATTTCATATCGGAAGATTACTTCTTTTATATCTAAAAACCCCGGAACCTGTTATAAGATTCCGGGGTACATAACGAGAGCACGAGACGGGATTCGAACCCGCGACCCTCGCCTTGGCAAGGCGATACTCCACCACTGAGCCACTCGTGCGAAATGAAATTGCTTTAAGAGATGTTTCTATTATACCTATAGTTTTTTTACCTGTCAATGATGAAAACGTAATGTTTTACATGATTTTGCACAGCGGCAAAATGGAAATAGTACAATGATCTGGCGAAGATTCGTATCTTTTGACCGTAGTCATGGGATACGGACTCAGGCAGAATCAGATAAACAGGAGGTAAAGATGTGAAGAAAAAGGTGTTGTATGTTGAGCGTGGTATTGATGAATACGGTTTGTATGAAGGAACTCAGGATGCCATGAAGGATCTGAACGTGGAGTTGTCCATCACGCTTGATCCGAAGGACATTGAAGACTGCGACGGAGTGATATTTCCGGGAGGTCTGCCGGATGTTGATCCTGAGCTTTATGGGGAAGAGAATCAGGGCAGCATGAACCTCGACAGAACGCTGGATGATGAGCAGATGGCAATGATCGACGCTGCGGTAAAAGCAAAGAAGCCGATCCTGGCGATCTGCAGAGGAATGCAGTTGGTTAATGTTTATTTTGGGGGAACATTGATCCAGGATCTGGAGAATGGAACTATGCATAAATATGTTCCGAACGAGAATAAGCTGCATGATACGGTCTGCATTTCAGGAACTCCATTCGCGATCATCTACGGTGATACCGGAATCGTCAATTCTGCTCATCATCAGGCTGTAAAAAAACTGGGAAAAGGATTTAAGATCGGTCAGGTATGGCTTTCGGGAAAGCTTAGCCTGGAGCAGAAAAAAGAATGGCTGGAAAAGATCGAAAATGATGAGAACCTGGAGATAGAGTGCAAGAGAACCTGTATTATAGAAGGAATGATACATAAGGAGCTGCCGATCATTATGGTACAGTGGCATCCGGAGCTGATGCACAGAGATCCGATCAAGGGAACATTGGATCAGGACCGTATCTTTATGTACTTTGCGTCATTACTGAAATAACAGGGGGAAGATCATATGGCAATTTACAATGCAATCATGGCATTTACGAACTGGATGTGGACATTCCCGATCCTTGCCCTGCTGATCGGCGGCGGTCTTGTAATCACCGTGGCATGCGATTTTGTCCAGATCAAACATTTTGGCTACATGCTGAAGGCAACATTCGGTGATGCAGCGCACAGTAAGAGTGAAGAAGGAATCTCAAGCTGGTCGGCGATGGCAGCGACACTTGCAAATACGATCGGAACCGGCAACATCATCGGTGTCGGAAGTGCGATCGCGTTAGGAGGTCCCGGAGCGGTTTTCTGGATGTGGGTGATCGGTTTTGTCGCGATGGCATTAAAATATTCTGAGGCATTGCTTGGCGTGTATACAAGAGAAAAGGATGCAAACGGACAGTGGCGCGGCGGAGCGAATATTTATCTGGCAAAGATCTGGAAACCACTTGGATGGATCTGGGCGATCACCTGCTGCTTTGGAATGGCGATCGGATGCGGCGTTCACACCGGAGCGATCAGCTCCTCTGTACATACATTCGGAGTGCCGTCCCTGATCACAACCGTAGTTTGCTGTGTGATCATCGTTCTGGTTATTCTTGGCGGTCTTGGCGCACTTGTAAAGGTCACTGACAAACTGGTACCGGCAATGGCGATCATCTATATGGCAGCTGGAACACTTCTGATCATTCTGAATATTCAGAATCTGATTCCGGCTCTGATCTCCGTCTTTACAAATGCATTTACAGGGACAGCGGCAACTGGCGGATTTGCAGGGGCTGCGCTGGCGGCAACGATCAAAAACGGTTGTTCCAGAGGTGTGTACTCGAATGACGGAGGAAACGGAAGCGCCAGCATCCTGCATGCCCAGGCGAACACAAATGAGCCGGTCAAGCAGGGAATGTTTGGTATTTTCGAGGTATTTATGTGCACGATGATCATCTGTACGTTCAGCGCAATGGTCATTCTTGTCACAGGAACATGGGAGACTGGAGATCCTGGTTCTGTTCTGGCGATCAATGCATTTGGAACGATCGGTCTTCCGGGAAGACTCCTGGCATCCATTAGCCTGATCCTTTTCGCAGCATCTTCAGCGTTGTCCATGTCAACATCGGCAGGGATCCTTGCGGAAAGCCTGCTGGGAAAAGCAGCAAAGCGGATCATGCAGATCCTGGTTGTGGTTTGCTGTTTCATCGGAGGCACGATCGGTGTTGATGCGGCACTCCCGTGGGTAGATTTTGGCAACATGTGGGCGATCCTGGTTCATGTCATCGGCATCATGTTCTGGGTTCCGAAGATGCGGGAGCTCACACTTGATTTCTTTGACCGTCTGAAGAAGGGAGAAATCCGGGAGTAAGCAGAGAGCGGACATAATTTTTGCGGCGGGTATACCAGAATCGGTATACCCGTTTTTAAAAAGAGATTTAAATAAAAGCTCAGTGTCAGGATGAAAAAACGAAGGAGAAAATAGTTACTTTACACGGAGTCACTGATCTGATCAATACTATCGTATAGGTAAGTATTAAACTATAATGTTAGTATTGCACTTAAATGTGCGTACTTGTATTTGAAATCATTCTTGATATAATTCCGATATAAGCAACAAAAAAAGCTGATCCAATAGAAGCGGAGGAAAATTTTATGAGCAAAAAAATCGTAGTTATCACAGGAAGCCCAAGAAAAAACGGCAACAGTTTTGCAATGACAGAGGCATTTATCAAAGCAGCTGAGGATAAAGGGCATACCGTTACCCGCTTTGATGCAGCGATGAAACAGGTTGGCGGATGTCATGCATGCGAGACATGTTTTAAGACTGGAAAGGCTTGTTCCTTTGACGATGATTTTAATATGATCGCACCGGCAATCCTGGAAGCAGATGCGGTTGTGTTCAGCACACCGGTTTACTGGTATTCGATCCCGGCCCAGATCAAAGGGGTTATCGACAAAATGTATTCCTTCTGTGTGGCAGGGAAAGAGATCGCAGGCAAGGAATGTGCCGTGATCACCTGCTGTGAGGAAAATGACCTGTCTGTCATGGACGGTGTCCGGATCCCGATCGAGCGTACGGCTGCTCTGCTGAAGTGGAATATGATCGGCGAAGTGCTGGTCCCGGGTGTTTTAAACGCAGGAGAGATCGAAAAAACAGACGGATGCAGACAGGCGGCTGAACTGGCAGAGAAGATCTGAGAGAAAAGGTGAGTGCAGGTATGGGAAAGAAGATTGTAATACTGAATGGAAGTCCCAGAAAAAATGGGAACACTTCCGCTCTGGTCCGAAAGTTTACGGAAGGCGCAGAGAGTGCAGGGAATGTGGTTACGGAATTCTTTCTTGATCACATGGAAATCCATGGTTGTAAAGGCTGTTTTGGCGGTCACAGCAGCCGCGAATGCCCATGTGTCCAGAAAGACGATATGTCACAGATCTATCCGGCCGTAAAAGAATGTGATGTGATCATTCTTGCGACTCCTTTGTATTACTGGAATATGAGCGGACAGATCAGAACAGCGATCGACAGACTGTTTGCACTTGAGGAAGGCGATGGAAACCTGCTCCGGGGACATGGACGGGCAAGCGCACTTTTAATGGCGGCAGAAGGAAATGGATTTGAGGATGTCCTGACTTATTATGATCACCTGATGAAACATCTGAGATGGAAAAATATCGGGCATGTTCTTGCGGGAGGCAATGGGGATGTCGGAGACATCACCGGAAAGCCGGAACTGGAACAGGCTTATGAGCTTGGAAAGTCGATCTGACAGACAATGAGAATGTGTTTTGCGATTCCTAAAAATGTCTGAAGGCAGGAAAATCAAAGGAATCGAAACAAGGACCAGTGCTGGGCGAACTCCTAAAATACGGGAACTTCACCAGTAACGAAATGATAATCGAAAGGAAGAGTGATCTGTGACCCACTATATTGCAGCCCTGACGATAAAAGACGGGAAACGGGAAGAATATATCGGAGAGCTGAAACATGCGAATCTGGTAGAACAGTTCCGGGAACAGCATGGAAATGTCCATTATTTTATCAGTAAATCGGTGGATGATCCGGATGTCGTGATCGTTTCCGATCTTTGGGAGACAAAGGCAGATTTTGATGCGCATTGCAGTTCTGAGATCGTGAAGAAGACATGAACAGAATTGTATGATCAGTATGTACTTTCAGAAAAGTCGAATCTATACGAAAAATAATAAGAGAGGAAAACGGATGGATCAGAGATGGGTCCATCCGTTTTTGTGCGGAAGGGAAATTCTCAACTGTAACTGGATCATGCGGGAGTTTTATTTTGGAAAATTTCTGGTCATAAAGAGCACGGGAGAGTGATCTCTTCTGGTAAAGCTCCATTATTTTTACACAAAATAGAAAATATGGTATATAATACACCCGGACAATATGAAAATATTCAAAATGATACAGAAGTGAAAAGATCGGAAAGGACAACAGAAAGTGGAGCAGACAGGAAAAAAGTCAAAAGAAATGGATATGTTAAACGGCGGACTCGCGGGAAAACTGATCCTGTTTTCAATTCCGCTGGCATTCAGCAGTATTTTACAGCAGTTATTTAATTCCGCGGATGTGGCGGTCGTCGGGCGGTTCGCCGGGGACCAGGCGCTGGCGGCGGTCGGGAGCTGTGTGGCGCTCGTTGGAATTTTTGTAAACCTGATCGTGGGACTCGCGGTGGGACCGAACGCGGCGCTTGCGAACCTGATCGGACAGAAAAACCGCGGAAAGATCAACAGCATGGTCCACACGATCCTGACCTTCGGTGCGGTTCTCGGCATTGCGCTTCTCGTGATCGGAATGCTGGTGGCAAGAATGGTCCTTGTGGCATCCGGAACGCCGGAGACAGTGCTGGATCAGGCACTCTTATATATCAGGATCTATTTTGTGGGAATTCCGTTTATGGTCGCGTACAACTTTGGTTCTGCCATTGTCAGAAGCTACGGTGATACGAGGAGACCGATGTACTACCTTATCGTGTCCGGCGTGCTGAATGTAATTTTAAACCTGCTCCTTGTGATCGGATTCCATCTGGGAGTCGCGGGCGTTGCCATCGCCACGGTGATCTCCAATGTGGTCAGCACATTCCTCATTATCTCCCATCTGTACCGCAGGAATGATGAGTTCAGCTTCCGGTTTGACAGGATGCGGATCGATACAAATGAGCTGAAAAAGGTGCTGGCGATCGGTATCCCGGCAGGAATTCAGGGTGCGATCTTTTCTGTTTCCAACGTGTTTATCCAGAGTGGGATCAACATGTTCGGTGAGGCGGCCATCGCGGGTTCATCCCTGGCGCTGAATTTTGAGTATTTTACATATGATATTGCAGGTGCTTTTGCCCAGGCGGCGGTTACATTTACAAGTCAGAACTTTGGTGCAGGCAACATGAAGAGATGCAGAAAGATCTTCTGGCTCTGCCTGCTCTTTGGATTCGGATTTACGGAGATCCTCAGCGTGATTTTTATCGTGTGGGAAGACTTTTTCGTCAGCATCTATACGACGAGCGCTGCGGTGGCGGCATACGGGATCATACGAATGGATCGGGTGTGTGCATTGGAAGGTTTAACTGCGACATATGAGGTTGCCAGTTCCTGTCTGCGAGGAACTGGAAAGTCTCTGGAGCCATCCGTCATCACGATCCTCGGTACGGTCGTATTCCGTCTGATCTGGCTCACAACGATATTCCGCATGTTCACGACTTATGATATGTTGATGAATGTGTATGTGGCATCCTGGCTGTTTACGGGATGTTCAATGTTCGTGGTCTACTTCTTCCATATGAGTAAGATGGATAAGCTGTTTGCGGCAAGATAGAGAGAAAAAACTGTTACTGTCTGCATCGTTCGTAAATAATAAAAAAGCGTTTTCCTGCGGTATATCAGTTGATGAGATGCCCGGACAGGAGAACGCTTTTTAAAGTTAAAGACCTGCAGATCAGATGATCTGGTTGAGAAGTTATAAGTCAGTTGGAACGGTTTCCTGACTTATAAGTGAATGATCTTCGCACCCAGAAGCTCTGCGTCGTCCTCCGCATGGGTAGCGATGATCAGAAGCTTTCCGGCGCAGAGCTCTTTGACCAGATCGATCGTGAGTTGCCTTGTATCCGCGTCAAGACCGGTAAACGGCTCATCCATGAGAATGATATCGGTCGGTGCGAGGATCGCGCGCAGGATCGCGACACGCCTCTTCATGCCGCCGGAGAATTCACAGACGGGCTTATTCAGGGCATCTTCCGGAAGAAGACGGAGCAGGTATGCGGTCAGAGCTTCGTTGGAATATCGCTTTCCAAGAGCGAAGCGGAGGTTTTCAATGGCGGTATAGCATTCCAGAAGACGGTTTTCCTGAAAAACAGCGGAGATCAGGGGACGCATCCCCCGGAGCCTGCAAGAATCAGATTTTGATACCGTGCCGGAAGATGCTTTTATATCGTTATTGCCGGGATTCTCTGCCGGTGTACCGAACAGGATCACACCGGAATCCGGCTTTTCAAGTCCGAGGATCAGACGAAACATTGTAGTCTTTCCGTTTCCGGATGGTGCCATCAGACAGTAGAAAGTTCCGGAGGAAAATTCCAGGGAGAGATCGGAGAGAACCGGCTGTCCGTCGTAGGATTTGGTGACAGAGCGGAGTGTGAGAGCAGTGTCATTTTTTTTATTTATCGGACTCATTCACATCAGCCCCCTTTCCGGCACATTTCTTCAGAATCCACAGAAAACCTTTCTCAAACAGACTGCTCACAAGAATGATGACAACCGTCCACGCGAAGAGCTCCGCGGTGCTCAGATAGATCTTCGCGAGATACAGCCCCTCGCCGATGGAACCGTCCGGCACACCGATGACTTCGGCGGCGATCCCGGACTTAAATCCCATGCCGAGAGCGGTGCGGCAGGCGCTTTTTAAGTACGGGTAGAGTGCTGTGCGGTAGATATAGAGCGCCCGGCGGATAAACGGGATGTGGAAGACTTCCGCCATCTCTAAGAGTTCCCGGTCCGCAGATATCAGCCCGGCTTTCGTGTTCACATGGATCATGGGATAGACCACGAGGAACGAGATAAAGACGGAGAGGTTTTTAGAGCCGGTCCAGATCAGTGCCAGGATCACGAAGGACGCGACGGGAACCGTCTTCATGAGCTGCACCGGCGGCACTAAGAATTCGTCCACGATGGGAAAACGGTACGCCAGAGATCCGGTGAAAAGTCCCAGAAAAAACGCCAGAAAGAATCCGATGCTGATCCGTCCGAAAGAAAACGCGATGGCGGACCAGAAGTCCGGGAGAACGATCTGCTCACAGAGCGCCCGCAGCGTATCGACAGGTCCCACAAGGAAAATATGATTCCGGATCAGGGAGGCAGCGGTCTGCCAGAGGATGATCCAGAACAGGATGATCGAGAGTCTGCGGAGAAATCCGGAAAAACGATGATCCATGGTGGCTGTCTCCTTTCACAAAGTGTAATAAAAATCAAAGCTGCTTTCCAGCGGTTGAATTTCTACAGGTAATCGTAATAATAAAATTATAGTAACTATTCAGTGCCTTCATAGTTACGTGCAAAAATCCATTCCAGATCAGCTTCGCTGATGGGATTTTTGCCTTCCAGCCTATGTTTTCTTACGGTCAGCGCAGCAAGTGCGCAGACCTACTGAACAGTTACAAATTATAACAGATATTTCTCATGGCTCAAGCGATTAAACTGACTTATGTAAACTAAATTCCGTGAGAATAAACGGCGATATAGAAATGAGGTATGACTGTTTTGCCAGCCATACCTCGTTTTTCACAGTCGGCATGAATGCTTGTAACTGTTGAGAACTTTCGCAGTCACAATTACTTTACATAGTAGAATCCATCATCCGGCAGCTCACCGCCGACGGAGGCCGGGTTCTGGTCGTACAGAGCCTGAAGGTAACCGGAAAGTGCTGTTTTCATCTCATCACCGGAGATATAGGTGATATTGCAGTAAGGAAGCGCTTTTTTTGCGATCGGAGCCTTTGCGACGATCTCAGCCTTTGCGATGAGCTCGGCTGCGGCATCCGGATCCTCCGCGGTGAAGGCGATGGATGCCTCATGTTCCTGTAAGAACGTATCGACGAGATCCTCGTGCTCCTTTAAGAAATCATTGTTTACAATGGTAACACCTGTTACAAGACGGCTTCCGGAACCGTCGCCCTGGACGTTATCCCACTCTTTTGTGAGGTCCATGATGATGGAGAGCTTTTCGTTCTGGGCGAGAGCGGCAGTTACGAAAGGCTGCGGAAGAAGACCGATGGCGTTCGGATCCTCAGCGAGGACGGAAGCAACCTCAGATGCCTCGGACTTGAATTCAAGAGTTACATCATCCTCTCCGAGTCCTGCGGCGGAGAGCACATAGCGGAGTGCGTATTCCGGAGTAGTTCCCTTTCCCGGAAGATATACGGTCTTTCCCTTTAACTGATCGATCGTTGTCACGGAGCTGTCGGCAGATACGAAGTAGAGAACGCCGAGAGTGTTGATATCGATCACGGAGATATTTTTGTTTGTCTTATTGTAGAGAACGCTTGCGACGTTCGCCGGAAGCAGGGCGATATCGACTTTTCCGCCTGCGACCATGGCGGTCATCTCATCAGCTGCGGTTACCATTGTAAATTCGTAGTTGTTTTCTGCTTCACCGTTTGCGGACTCATCCATGAGTTTTACGAGTCCCATGGTTGTCGGTCCTTTTAAGCCGCCGACGCGGACAACGGTTTCATCACCGGAGGTCTCAGCGGAAGCTGCTTCTGTGGAAGCTTCAGCGGCGGTTTCAGCGGCTGCTGTTGTCTCTTCTGCGGAAGAAGCGGCAGCAGTTGTTTCGGTTGTGGATGATGAGCAGCCTGCGAGGAGAGAGCCTGCGATCGCAGCGGCCATCATGACGGATAACATTTTTCTCATAATTGGTTCCTCCATGAAAGTTGAATAATAAAAGCCCGGTATGCACACGAAAAGAGCATACCGGGCGGGGTGAATTCATGGGGATGACCTTAAAGGCGATAAGATAGCCTGGGGAGGTCATATATAGATTCAATTTGCGCCGGATCCTTTTCGTCTTTGCCCTCAGGACATGTTTTCTATGACCTTTGGGGTTAGCACGACCAAGTTAAGTAGAATATAGCATGGGGAGAGGAGAATGTCAATCGGCGGGACGCGGCGAGTATCCGATCAGGAGTGCTAGGTGGTTCAGGGAAGGTTCCTCTAAGCTCCCGGGAGACTGCTAAGGACGGAGAACAGGGGACACAACTCGCTACGCTCAGACAAGTGTCCCCTGTTCTCCAACGCAGTCACCCGCGAGCTAAGAGGAAGCCAGATCCCTGAATCAATGCACTCCTGCTCGGATGCTCGCCGCTCAGCAGGCGCACAGATGGCGGTTTTGGTTATTTGGTGATTATCTGGTAAAAAATGTTTTGTGGGGTTTAACATAGGGGGATGGGGGAGGCAGTGGAATTGTTCTAAATGTTAAATAATTATCAAAATATCTGAGTGATATCATCGCCGCACACGAACAAAAATCCTTCATGGAAAGACATGGAAATACGGGGAAAAGGGGAAATTTGCGGGGGCTGTACTTTCTGGAATACAATTTAAGAAAATAAGGTTTTTCCTTATATTGCGTTAAAAAATATACAATTTGCTTCTTGCTTTGAAAAGGGCGATATGCGATAATATGACTCGGATAAATATGGCAATTGAAATATGGAAAGATTTCATGGAGCAACGGTAAAGATTCTTTTGTCTCAGGGGAGTAGAAGACAGAAGAGATCGATGAAAAATGATCGGATCTTATGAAATCACCGGCTGTGAAAAAACAGGAGGAAAGTGTATGAAAACCAACGATGAGGCACTGCTTAAGATCAAGTATGACGTGCTGCGCACAGTTTCCAAGCTGGCTTTTGAGGGAAAGCTGGAGGAGGAGAGAGACAATATCCCGTTCAAACTGATCCCGGGTCCAAAGGCACAGTTCCGCTGCTGTGTATACAAGGAGAGAGAGATCATCCGTCAGAGAATCCGTCTCGCGGAGGGAAAATGTCCGAGTGACAAACAGAGCGACAATATCATTCAGGTCATCTCTTCTGCATGTGAGGAGTGTCCGATCACAAGATTCGTTGTAACCGATAACTGTCAGAAATGTATGGGTAAAGCCTGTCAGAACGCATGTAACTTTGGTGCGATCTCGATCGGCCGCGACCGTGCCCATATTGATCCGAGTGTCTGTAAAGAGTGCGGACGCTGTGCTCAGGCATGTCCGTACAATGCGATCGCTGAGCTGATCCGTCCGTGCCGCCGTGCATGTCCGGTAGATGCGATCACAATGGATCCGGAGACCGGAATCTGCCAGATCGATGAAAAGAAATGTATCCAGTGCGGTGCCTGCGTAAGAAGCTGCCCGTTCGGTGCAATTTCCTCCAAGGTATATGTTGTACAGGTGATCGAGGCGATCAAGGCCGGCAAGAAGGTCGTTGCCATGGTTGCTCCGGCTGCTGAAGGTGAGTTCGGCCAGGATATCACAATGGAGAGCTGGCGTACTGCATTAAAGAAGGTTGGCTTTGCCGATATGGTAGAGGTTGCTGCCGGTGCTGATATGACAGCAGCTTACGAGGCAATGGAATGGGCAGAGGCATTTAAGGAAGGCAAGAAGATGACGACCTCCTGCTGTCCGGCATTTGTAAATATGATCAAGAAACACTACCCGACTTTGATCGATAATATGTCCACAACGGTATCCCCGATGTGTGCGGTATCCAGAATGTTAAAAGCGATCGATCCGGAGACTGTTACTGTATTTATCGGACCGTGTATGGCAAAGAAGTCTGAGGCGGCTGACAAGTCCATCGAGAACAATGCGGATTATGTTCTGACCTTCGGTGAGGCAATCGAAATGCTGCGCGGAAAAGAAGTTGAGCTTGAGCCGGCTGAGGAGACAAAACAGGAAGGCAGTGTCTTCGGAAAACGCTTCGGCAACGGCGGCGGCGTTACAAATGCGGTGATCGAGTGCTTAAAGGAAAAGGGAGAGAGCACAGACGTGAAGGTTGCGCGCTGCAGCGGTGCGGCTGAGGTCAAGAAAGCCCTTCTTCTTCTCAAAGTAGGCAGACTTCCGGAAGACTTCATTGAGGGTATGATGTGCCAGGGCGGCTGCGTAGGCGGACCGAGCAACCTGAAACAGGAGATGGCATTCAAGAAAGACCGTGACGCTGTGATCGCCAAAGCAGACGGCCGCGGAGTATGGGAGAACTTAAAGAATTACGATATGGATTCCTTCTCCATGCATCGCAGCTACGAGAAGCCGGAGGCTTAATCGCGTTTTCCTATAAGATTTAAATGAAATGAACAGCATGTATTTTTCGGATCGGTTTCCGTGAAATGCATGCCAGATGGCTATCGTGTCGGAGCGCTGGTCGGAAGATAACAGACAGCGGCAGGTATCGTTTTAGATACCTGCCGCTGTCTTTGCGTTTCATGAAATTGATAGGAGTATCCTTCATTTCCGGTTTTACTTTTAGAAGCTTATGGAAGGTGGATTACAACCGGCACTTATTGACACGTTTGGAAGAAAGCTCCTCCACCTTTTTTAATGTCTTCGCCAGATTCGGATCCACATATTCCTCCTTTTCAAGGTTTTTCTGAGCTGTGGAAAGCATCAGCTTGATACGGTTTAACTGGTTTACCTCACTGGCGCCCGGATCATAGTCGACGGCGATGATGTTTGCCTTGGGGTTCGCGTAGCGAAGCTCCTTGATGACACCTTTTCCGACGATATGGTTCGGCAGGCAGCCGAAAGGCTGGACGCAGACGATGTTGTTGACACCGCTCTTGATGAGCTCCAGCATCTCACCGGTCAGGAACCAGCCCTCACCGGTCTGGTTTCCGAGGGAGACAAAGCCGTTTGCCATCACTGCCAGATCCTTGATCCTTGAAGGCGGAGTGAAGTGAGTGCTCTTTTCGAGAGCAATTCTTGCGGCCTTTCTCATGTACTCGAGAAGGGAGATCGCCATGTTGCAGAGATGCGCCGTGGAGCGCTTCATTCCCAGATTATCTGCCTTGAAGTTGCTGTTGTAGAAGCAGTAAAGCAGGAAATCCATGAGATCCGGCATAACAGCTTCCGCACCTTCCGACTCCAGGAGCTCCACGATGTGGTTGTTGGCGGTCGGTGAGAATTTGACGAGGATCTCTCCGACGATTCCGACCTTCGGTTTGTGGACATTCGTGCGCTCTAAGTTATCGAAGTCGTGGATGATGCCGCGGATATTCTTCACGAAGGTCATCATTCCGGCGCTCTTTGTGGAGAGTGCTTTGACACAGATCTTCTTCCACTTCTCGTGGAGAGCGTTTGCGGAGCCGGGAACGGCCTCGTAAGGTCTTGTCGCATAGAGAACACGCATGAATACATCACCGTATACAACGGCCTGTAAGGCCTTCACGAGCATGGACGGCGTGTACTTGAATCCCGGATTGGTCTCCATGCCGTTTGCGTTGATGGAGATGACAGGGATCTGTGCCATGCCGGCCTTTTCGAGAGCACGGCGGATAAAGCCGATATAGTTGGACGCACGGCAGCCGCCGCCGGTCTGGCTCATGATCACGGCCGTGTGGTCGAGGTCATATTTGCCGGAAAGGAGCGCGTCCATGATCTGTCCGATGACGATCAGGGACGGGTAGCAGGCGTCGTTGTTTACATATTTTAATCCGGTATCGACGGCTGTCTTGTCATCGTTCTGGAGAACGACAAGGTTGTAGCCGAAGCTGCGGATTGCCGGTTCGATGAGCTCGAAGTGGATCGGGGACATCTGCGGGCAGAGCAGCGTGTAGTTCTTCTTCATGTCCTTCGTGAACATCACGCGGTTGTAAGCGCTGGACACGATCGTTCTCGTGTAGCGGCGTTCCTCGCGGACACGGAGGGCGGAGATCAGGGAACGGATACGGATCCTTGCCGCGCCGAGGTTGTTGACCTCATCGATCTTTAAAACGGTATAGATCTTGCCGGACCGGGTGAGAATATCACTGACCTGGTCGGTGGTGACGGCGTCGAGACCGCAGCCGAAGGAGTTTAACTGGACGAGATCCAGATTATCCTGCGTCTTCACGAAGGAAGCGGCCTCATAGAGGCGAGAGTGGTACATCCACTGGTCAGTGACGACGAGCGGGCGCTCCACTTTTCCTAAATGGGAGACGGAGTCCTCGGTCAGGACTGCAAAGCCGTAGGAGGTGATCATGTCGGCGATGCCGTGGTTGATCTCCGGATCGATGTGGTACGGACGTCCGGCGAGAACGATTCCGTGTTTTCCGGTATCTTTTAAGTACTGTAAGACTTCCTCGCCTTTCTTCTCCACATCGCTTCTTGCCTGGGCGAGTTCATCCCAGGCCTTCTTAGCGGCCTTCTTCGTCTCGGATTCCGGAATATCGAATTCCTTCTTAAAGACTTCCTGAAGCTGCTTTGAAAGGACCGCCTCGCTTGTGAACGCCATGAACGGATTTAAGAACTTCACGTTCTTTTCCTTTAATTCCTCCATGTTGTTCTTGATGTTCTCCGAGTAGGAGGTGACCATCGGGCAGTTGTAGTGGTTTCCGGCTCCCGGAACCTCTTTCCGCTCGTAAGGAATACACGGATAGAAGATAAACGGCACATCGCGTTTGATGAGCCAGGAAATGTGTCCGTGGGCAAGCTTTGCCGGGTAACATTCAGACTCACTCGGGATCGTCTCGATGCCCAGCTCGTAGATCTGGTGGCTGGACTGTGGGGACAGCATCACGCGGAAGCCGAGCTCCTTAAAGAAGGTTGCCCAGTACGGGAAGTTCTCGTACATGTTGAGGACCCGCGGGATTCCCACAACGCCGCGGGTCGCCTTGTCGGCAGTCAGCGGCTCATAGTCGAAGATTCTGTGGTATTTCCAGGTGAACAGGTTCGGGATATCGCGTTTTGCTTTTTCCACACCGAGTCCGCGCTCACAGCGGTTTCCGGAAACGTACTGACGGCCGCCCTCAAAGCGGTTGATCGTCAGGACGCAGTGGTTCACGCATCCGCGGCAGCGGCTCATGGTGGTCGTATAGGTTAAGTTGATAATGTCATCAAGGGAGAGCATTGTCGTCTCATGCGGGCGGTGCATATAGCGCTCACGGGCGATAAGAGCAGCTCCGAAGGCACCCATGATACCTGCGATATCCGGGCGGACAGCTTCGCAGCCGGAGATCCGCTCAAAGCTTCTGAGGACTGCGTCGTTGTAGAAGGTTCCGCCCTGGACAACGACATTCTTTCCGAGGTCGCCGGCGGAAGTGATCTTGATGACTTTAAACAGGGCATTTTTGATGACAGAGTAGGCGAGACCGGCGGAGATATCCGCGACGGATGCGCCCTCTTTCTGCGCCTGTTTTACGTTGGAGTTCATGAACACGGTACATCTCGTTCCGAGATCGACCGGGTTCTGGGCGAAAAGTGCCGCTTTTGCGAAATCCTGGACGCTGTAATTTAAGGATTTCGCGAAGGTCTCGATAAAGGAACCGCAGCCGGAGGAACATGCCTCGTTGAGCTGGACACTGTCCACGGTGCCGTCCTTGATGCGGATACATTTCATATCCTGTCCGCCGATATCGAGGATGCAGTCTACGGACGGATCGAAGAATGCCGCCGCGTAGTAGTGGGAGATCGTCTCGACCTCGCCCTCATCCAGCATGAAGGCCGCCTTTAAGAGCGCCTCGCCGTAGCCGGTGGAGCAGGAGTAGGAGATCTTCGCACTGTCCGGAAGCAGGGACTTGATCTCCTTTACGGAAGAGATCGCGGTCGCTAACGGACTTCCGTTGTTGCTGCTGTAAAAGCTGTAGAGCAGGGAACCATCCTCGCCGACGAGTGCCACCTTCGTTGTGGTGGAACCGGCATCGATCCCTAAGAATACATTCCCCTCATAGGTGGAGAGATCGCCGCGGCGGACCTTGTACTGGTCATGGCGGTCGGTGAATTCCTTATAATCTGCCTCATCCTTAAATAAAGGCTGCATTCTCTTTACTTCAAATTTCATCTTGATACCGCCGGAAAGATCTGCGATCAGCTTGTCAAGAGAGAAGATCTCCGCGTGATCCTTCGCATTCATGGCAGCGCCGACGGCAGCAAAAAGATGGGAGTGGTCCGGGGCGATGATTGCGTCACCGGTTAAATTTAAGGTGCGGATAAAGGCGTTTCGAAGCTCCGGTAAAAAGTGCAGCGGACCGCCGAGGAATGCTACGTTTCCACGGATCGGCTTGCCGCAGGCAAGACCGCTGATGGTCTGGTTTACAACCGCCTGGAAAATAGAGGCTGCAAGGTCCTCACGGGTCGCGCCGTCATTGATCAGCGGCTGGATATCGGACTTTGCGAATACGCCGCAGCGGGCAGCGATCGGGTAGATCGCCTTATAATTCTTTGCATATTCATTCAGACCGGCAGCATCCGTCTGTAATAAGGAAGCCATCTGGTCGATAAAGGAACCGGTACCGCCGGCGCAGATCCCGTTCATACGCTGGTCGATTCCGCCTGTAAAGTAGATGATCTTCGCGTCCTCGCCGCCAAGCTCGATGGCGACATCCGTCCGCGGAGCGTAGTCCTGAAGTGCGGTCGCAACCGCTACGACTTCCTGGACAAATGGAATATGTAAGTAACCCGACAGAGTGAGTCCGCCGGAACCTGTAATATTGGGCCGTAAAGAGAGTTCACCGAGTTCTCCCTTACACTTTTTCAGAAGCGAGGCCAGGGTTTCCTGGATATTGGCGTAATGCCGCTCATAATCCGCGAATAAAATTTTGTTGTTGTCGTCGATCACGGCAACTTTTACAGTAGTGGAACCGATATCGATTCCAAGACGATAGCATTGATTCATACGAGCGGGGAGTTCTCCCCATACCTCCTTTTCAACAGAAAAAAACGAGCCGTCCGCAAAAAGCAGGCAGCCAGCCGGAATGCGGGCATCAACATGCCGAACCGTTCAGCCATACAATTTTCTGCCGGAATCGGCACATAGCTGAACTGTTATGTCAAAATTCCGCACCTAGTATAACACATTAAAAAAGGAAATACAATTGACGGAACTGGCATCTTGAGGTTAAAAACGGTTAAAATTCTGTAAAGAATGTGTAAAGATTTTAGAAGAATGCGTTGAGGGGATGGATAGACATTCCAGTAACGATATCATAAAGCGTTTGACAAAAGAAACGGTTGGGAATTATAATACGGGGCGTAGGAGAAATAGATATTTCTATTAGGAAAGGAAAGCTTCAATGAATTTTATGAACAAGATGGAGCGGAAATTCGGACGGTACGCGATTCCGAATCTCATGTATTATATCGTGATCCTGTATGCGGTGGGCGTACTGGTCCAGATGATGGCACCGGCATTCTACATCCAGTACCTGATGCTGGATGCGAGGGCGATCCTTCACGGACAGATCTGGCGAGTCGTTACATTTATGATCTGGCCGCCGTCTGGCAGTCTTTTCTTCAACCTGATAGCGATCTACCTTTACTACAATCTGGGAATGACTCTGGAGCGGGTTTGGGGAACCTTCCGGTTTAACGTGTACTTTTTTATGGGTGTGATCGGTCATGTCCTTGCGGCACTGCTGATCTACATCATTACAGGGCAGGTCTATATTCTCACCACAGATTATCTGAACTTTTCCCTGTTTTTTGCATTTGCGGCCACATTCCCGGAAATGCAGTTTTACCTGTTTTTTGTACTTCCGATCAAGGCGAAGTATCTGGCACTTTTTGATGGACTCTACTTCGTCTATGGATTCCTTTTCGGCGGCATGTCGCAGAGAATTGCGATCGTTATGTCTTTACTTAATTTTATCGTATACCTCTTCATGTCCAGGGGGAGCCGTCTGAATCCAAAGGAAATTCGGAGAAAACAGGTCTTTCACTCACAGATGCGCGAGGCGCAGAAGACAGCGGAAAAGATCGGACGCCACCGCTGTGCTGTTTGCGGACGTACGGAGGAGGATGACCCGAATCTTGTATTCCGCTACTGCTCCAAGTGCGAAGGCGACTATGAATACTGTCAGGACCACCTGTATACCCACAAACATGTAACAAAAGGCGGGATGGATCCAAGACAGGCAAACAGCAATCAGGAGGCATAACATGAAGAAAACAAAAATTATCTGTACCATGGGACCGAACAGCGATGACAGAGAGGTCATGAAACAGCTGCTCTTAAACGGAATGGATGTTGCCCGTTTTAACTTCTCCCATGGAACGCACGATGAGCAGAGAGCCCGCTACAAACAGCTCCGCGAGGTTGCGGAAGAGGTTGGAAAACCGGTAGCAGCTCTTCTTGATACAAAGGGACCGGAGATCCGTACCGGTGTTTTAAAGGACGGAAAGAAGGTAACACTGACAGCAGGCGAGGAGATCATCCTTACAACAGAGGATATCGTCGGTGACGCAAAGAGAGTCCACATCAATTACAATGGCTTAAATGAGGACGTAACAGAGGGCAACGTGATCCTGATCGATGACGGCCTGATCGAGCTTCATGTTGAGCGTGTTGAGGGAACCGAGATCTACTGCAGGATCATGAACGGCGGCGAGCTTGGAGAGAGAAAGGGCGTAAACGTTCCGAACGTAAAGATCAAGCTTCCGGCGTTAACAGATAAAGATAAGGAAGATATCCGTTTCGGTATCGAGCTTGGGTTCGACTATATCGCGGCTTCCTTCATCCGTTCCGCAGACGCGATCCGTGAGATCCGCCAGATGTTAGATGAGGGCGGTTCCTCAATGGGAATCATCGCGAAGATCGAGAACGCTGAGGGACTTGAGAACCTTGACGAGATCATCGAGGCCAGCGACGGAATCATGGTAGCCCGCGGAGATCTGGGCGTTGAGATCGCACCGGAGAAGCTTCCGCACCTTCAGAAAATGATGATCAAAAAGTGCAGCGCCGCATGTAAGGTCGTTATCACAGCGACCCAGATGCTGGATTCCATGATCCGCAACCCGAGACCGACCCGCGCGGAGGTTTCCGACGTTGCGAACGCTGTATATGACGGAACAGACGTTGTTATGTTATCCGGTGAGACTGCAAATGGTAAGTACCCGGTCGAGGCATTAAAGATGATGGCTCATATCGTTGAGGAGACCGAGTCCCATATGAGCGGTGATTTCTACGAGAAGAGAACCGTATCCGATGATAACCGCCACAATATTTCCAATGCGGTGAGCTATGCGTCCGTCGCAACGGCACAGTCCCTTGATGCAGCAGTTATCATCGCACCGAGCATCAGCGGCTACACGGCGAGAATGCTTTCCAAGTGGCATCCGTCAACAAAACTTGTGGGAATGTCCCCGAGTATCTCTGCAGTCCGAAAGATGATGCTCTACTGGGGTGTAACTCCGTTCCAGGCAAAGAGAGCGGAATCCACTGACACTTTAATTGAGAACAGTATTGACATTTTAAAAGAGAATGGTATTGTAAAAACAGGCGATATCGCGGTCGTGACTGCGGGAGTTGTGGATTATGCGAGAAGACATGAGCCAGCGGCTTCCACCAATATCATGCGTGTAGTAAATATCGACTAAAAGAAAGAGTCCGGCCTGCCGGGCTTTGCACCGGGCGCGGCTGTCTGTAGTGCATGGTGTATACAGCACAGGATCGAGCGTCTCAGGGTGCGGAATATATTGACTGATAAGGAGAGAACGTACATGGAGAAGAAACCGTTTGTAACGAAGGAACAGCTGGAAGAGATCGCAAAGACCTATCCGACTCCTTTCTATCTTTATGATGAAAAGGGAATCCGTGAGAATGCGATGAAATTAAAGGAAGCATTTTCCTGGAATAAAGGCTTCAGAGAGTATTTTGCAGTAAAGGCAACCCCGAACCCGTTCATCTTAAAAACATTGCAGGAGCTTGGATGCGGAACGGACTGTTCCTCAAAGACAGAGCTTCTGATGTCCGATGCATGCGGTTTTTCCGGCCATGACATCATGTTCTCTTCCAACGATACCCCGCCGGAAGAGTTCAAACTGGCTTACGACCTCGGTGCGATCATCAACCTGGATGATTTCACACATATCGAGTGCCTCGAGAAGACGATCGGAACGATCCCGGAGACGATCTGCTGCCGTTTCAATCCGGGCGGATTATTCAAGGTAACAACTGATATTATGGATAACCCGGGTGATGCGAAGTACGGCATGACAGAGGCCCAGATCACAGAGGCTTACAAGATCTTAAAGGCAAAGGGCGCGAAAAACTTCGGTATCCATGCGTTCCTTGCAAGCAACACTGTGACAAATGAGTATTATCCGCTTCTCGCGAAGGTTCTTTTTGAGCTTGCCGTGAAGTTAAAGAAAGAGACCGGCGCTGACATCAAGTTCATCAACCTCTCCGGCGGAATCGGAATCCCGTACAGACCGGACCAGGAGCCGAACGATATCAAGGTTATCGGTGAGGGCGTAAGAAAAGTTTACGAGGAAGTTCTCGTTCCGGCAGGAATGGGCGATGTTGCGCTCTTCACTGAGCTTGGCCGTTTCATGCTGGCTCCGTACGGTGCGCTTGTCACAAGAGCGATCCATGAGAAGCACACTTACAAAGAGTATATCGGTGTGGATGCCTGCGCGGTAAACCTGATGCGTCCGGCAATGTACGGCGCTTACCACCACATCACTGTGATGGGCAAGGAGAACGAGCCGTGTGATCACAAGTACGATGTGACAGGCTCCCTCTGCGAGAACAACGATAAATTCGCGATCGACCGCATGCTCCCGAAGATTGATATGGGTGACCTTTTATTCATCCACGATGCGGGTGCACATGGATTCGCGATGGGTTACAACTACAACGGAAAGTTAAAGAGCGCAGAGCTTCTTCTCAAGGAGGACGGCAGCGTTCAGATGATCCGCCGTGCAGAGACTCCGAAGGATTACTTTGCTACATTTGATTTCTGCGATATTCTTAAGAATGTCAGAAACGTGTAAGGGAAAAAAGAAAAGCCTGATCATATGAGATGGTGTGCGGCCGGATCCATGCCGGCGGGCAGGATCTGAAAAATGACAGGCGGTCAGTTAAAAGAAAAAAGAGGCGGTATGGTTCCTGGTGAACGGTACCGTCTCTTGTTGTTTACGCGAAATTGGGACCGATTTCAGGTGACCGCATGGGCAATAGAGAATCATGCTTTGTCTTGTGGGTGTCAGGTCTGCCAGAACAAAAAGATATGAAAAAACCCTGTACATCTCGTACAGGGATTCATCATTTAGGATTTCAATTTCAAAAAGGTTTAGGATAAAGGATTTAAAATATCTCGTGCATTTCTTATGGTTAAAGTATAGCACACCGGGCCGAAAAATGATTGTATATTCTTTGAATGAATTATTAAGATTTCTTTAAGATTTGACCGTAATTCTGAAGAATGTGGAAAACAAAGAAAAGACAGGGAGTGCTGTCAGAAGATATGCACAGACCGGAAAGTTCCGGTGATGGATTCGGACTGATCGGAAAGCGGCAGGACGCACAAAACAGGCAGACAGAATATTTTATAAGTAAGAGAGAATGCATGGAGGAATCCTGCATGTGAATCATATCAAAGATCAGATCCATTGTGAGCGCGCATATCGGATGGGGCTTTCCGGGAAGGGGATCGGCGTGGCCGTTCTGGATACCGGGATCTTTCTTCACCGGGATTTTGACAGCCGGGTGACCGGTTTCGCGGATATGGTGAACCGGCGGAATTTTGCGTATGATGACTGCGGGCATGGGACGCATATCTGCGGGATCATCGGCGGCAGCGGGCGAATGTCCGGCGGGCGGTACAGCGGGATCGCACCGGGGTGTAATCTTATCATGGTGAAAGTCCTGGACCGAAAAGGAAATGGCTATTCTTCGGATGTTCTGGCGGGGATCTCCTGGGTCCTGGAGAGAAAGGAACAGCTTGGCATCCGGATCTTAAATATATCGGTGGGCGCCTGCTCGAAACGCGGGATGAGTGAGAATTCCGCTCTTGTGAAAGGCGTGAACCGGGCATGGGACGCCGGTCTTGTGGTCGTGGTGGCGGCTGGAAACAACGGGCCGCGGACCATGAGTATCACGACGCCGGGGATCAGCCGGAAGGTGATCACGGTCGGCTGTTCGGACGATGACCGGGAGGTACTGGTCGGTGGAAACCGGATGGTGGATTATTCCGGCCGCGGCCCCACGGCGGCCTGCATCTGTAAACCGGATCTTGTTGCACCGGGCTGCAGCGTTGTGAGCTGCTCCAGCAGAGCCGACAAGTATACGATCAAGAGCGGCACTTCCATGAGCACACCGATCGTCTCCGGAGCTGTCGCTCTTTTATTGGAACGTTTTCCGGACATGTCAAATAAGGATGTGAAACTGAGACTGCGGGAAAGTTCGGTGGATATCGGATTGCCGAGAAACCAGCAGGGATGGGGACTGTTGGATGTGGGGAAAATGCTTGAGAGATAAAGATAGCAAACGAAAACATATTGAAATGTTGTTGCGAGTATGTTATATTGTTTATAAAGAGGTGTCACCGATAGACGGGTGATCCTAGACATTAAGTAAAAAAATAACCGTTCGATTTGCTAGGTCGGGGCGGTTATTTTTTTGCATTTACAGTATCTTTTCCAAGCGTATACCCCAGTCCGAAACAAGCAAGACCGAAGCTCACGACCGCAATGAAATCAATAATGCTCATGGCATCCCCTCCTTTCCATAAGATTCCTTTACAGGTTCTATGTAATTCGGGGACCAACCGCCTACCGTTATGGTGACACCATGAGAAAATTCTACCATAATCTACAGATTCTATCAATCGACTCCAGTATAAAAACATCTCATTTTTTAAGCACACAATTTTACACAGATTTTACATAATCCCTGTCAAGCATTTTACATTTCCTTGATATTCTGATACATGGTAAGAAAGAAATGTAAAAAGTTAATGAATGATCAAAATTTTGAAGAGGGGAATTTTATGGACTTTTTTGGAGTATTGACGATGCTTGGCGGGCTCGCGCTGTTCCTTTACGGAATGGAGACCATGGGAAATGGTCTCGAAAAGCTTTCCGGCGGCAGACTGGAAAGAATTCTTGAAAAACTGACATCAAATCCGATCAAGGCGGTCCTTTTAGGTGCCGGAGTCACAGCGGTGATCCAGTCATCTTCCGCGACTACCGTCATGGTCGTAGGTTTTGTAAACTCGGGCATCATGAAGCTGACGCAGGCGGTCGGCATCATCATGGGCGCCAACATCGGAACGACTGCTACTTCCTGGCTCCTGAGCCTTACAGGAATTGAGAGCGGAAACTTTTTTGTACGTCTTTTAAAACCGACATCGTTCTCACCGGCCCTTGCACTCATCGGTGTCTGCCTTATCATGTTCTCCAAAAAGGAGAAGAAGAAAGATGCTGGAACGATCATGATCGGCTTCGCGATCCTGATGACCGGAATGGAGACCATGAGCGGTGCTGTAAAACCGCTTGCGAATGTACCGGAATTCACAGGGATCCTGACCATGTTCTCAAATCCGGTCCTTGGAATGATCGCCGGAGCTGTCCTCACTGCGATCATCCAGAGCTCTTCTGCATCGGTCGGAATTCTTCAGGCGTTATGTGCAACGGGAGCAGTCAACTTCGGCACGGCTCTTCCGATCATCATGGGACAGAATATCGGAACATGTGTGACTGCAATGCTTTCCGGTATCGGCGCCTCCAAAAATGCGAGACGTGCAGCGCTTGTTCACCTGTACTTTAATATTATCGGCACCGTGATCTTTATGATCGTCTTTTACACGATCAATGCGGTCGTTCATTTTTCGTTCCTCGATACAGCGGCAAATGCGATGGGGATCGCAGTGATCCACAGCAGCTTCAACATTGCGGCGACAATCCTGCTCCTTCCGTTTGGCAACGGACTTGTAAAACTGGCATGTCTCACGATCCCGGATGAGCAGAAGAAGGAAGTTCCTGTCGCAGAGCAGGAAAAGAGTGCGTTCCGTCTTCTCGACCCGCGTTTCCTCGACACTCCTGGTTTCGCAGTAGAGCAGTGCCGTCAGACAACGATCCAGATGGCAAAGCTGGCGAAGGAATGCTTCTTTACATCAGTAGAACTTTTAAAGGAATTTTCAGAAGAAAAGGCAGAGCGCGTGGAGGCGCTGGAGAACCTTGTAGACCGTTATGAGGATGAACTCGGAACCTATATGGTAAAGCTCGGCGGAAAAAATCTGTCCAGAAACGACAGCCATACGGTATCCCTGCTCCTTCACTGCATCGGTGATTTTGAGCGTATTTCCGATCATGGCATGAATTTAAAGGATTCCGCGAAGGAGATGCAAGAGAAAGAGATGCATTTTTCAAGCAAGGCAGACAAAGAGCTGGAAATCTTTTTAGATGCCGTCAAGGAGATCCTGGACATGTCCATTGATGCGTTCGAGACGAATAATACGGATGAGGCGTCAAAGGTGGAGCCGTTAGAGGAAGTCATCGACGATATCAATACCGTGGTGAAGGCAAATCACATCAAGAGACTCCAGAAGGGAAAATGTACGATCGAGCAGGGCTTTGTCCTCTCTGACATTTCTATGAATCTGGAGCGTGTTTCCGATCACTGTTCCAATATCGCGATCAGCGTGATCGAGATCGAGCGCGATGGTTTTGATGCCCACGGATATCTGGAAAATTTAAAGAGAGACGGAGATCCGCAGTTTGCGGCGATGGTGGAACAGTATCGTGATAAATACGCGCTTCCAGTCTAGGAAAATGTGTAGTAAGATAGTAGGAGAAAAGGGCGGTATGCCGTGGGAACGCATAGCTGCCCGGCACTATGGATCGTGAAATAAAAATCATGATCTGAATCAGGCCAATGACGGAAAATGACAGAAATTAAGACAGGAGGAGAAGAACATGGCTCTGATCTATGCAGTGGAAGATGATAAAAATATTCTGGAAATTGAGATGTTCGCACTGAAAAACAGCGGATATCAGGTAGAGGGCTTTGAGTGCGCTCATGATTTTTATAAAAAGCTGGAAGAGAAGCAGCCGGATCTTGTCCTCCTGGACATCATGTTGCCGGATGAGGACGGACTGGAGATCGTAGCGAAGCTCCGCCGCCGCCCGGAGACGAAGAAACTTCCGGTGATCATGGTGACGGCAAAGAGCACCGAGATCGACAAGGTGAAGGGACTCGATGTCGGCGCGGATGATTATCTGACAAAGCCGTTCGGTGTGATGGAGCTTATCGCGAGAGTGAAGGCGGTACTCAGAAGAACGATGGAGGAGGACAAGTTCCTGACCCTGGGGGATATCTTCCTGGATGATGAGAAGCACATGGTGTATGTGAAGGATGTCCCATGCAGCCTGACCTTCAAGGAATATGAACTCTTAAAGCTGCTGCTCCACAATGCCGGGATCGTTGTGACGCGTGAGATCATCCTGGAGCGTGTCTGGGGCATCGATTTTGAAGGAGAGTCGAGAACTCTGGATATGCATATCCGGACGCTCAGACAGAAACTCGGCGAGGCGGGTTCCATGATCCGTACAGTGAGAAATGTGGGGTACATGATCGAATGAAAAGAAAAATCCATATAGAACTTCTTGCCACGGCAGTGTTTTCAATCTTGTTGACACTGCTGTGTGTTTTATTCGTTTTTTACGGGGTCTATCAGAAACAGGTGATCGGGGATCTGAAGGCGGATGCGCTTGTCATGAAAAATATGCATATCTTTGACAGTATCTCGGATCTGCACCCGGATGCCTATGATCTGAATCCTGATACGCTGCGCATCACGGTGATCAACGCCAGCGGGAATGTGATCTTTGACAGCAATGCGGACTCTACCGCGATGGAGAACCATGAGGACCGTCCGGAGATCCATATGGCGCTGGAAAACGGGGAAGGAAGCGATACCCGCCGCTCGACCACACTGGATAAAAACATGTTCTATTACGCGATCCGTCTGGACAATGGCCGGATCCTGCGGATCGCAAGGGAAGGCGACAATATTTTTGCTCTGACCCAGAACATGATGCTGACAGTTGTCGGCGTGTTTGTGCTCCTGTTCTTCTTCTGTATCCTGATGTCCAATTACTTTACGAAGAATCTGGTGGCACCGATCGAGAAGATGGCGGAGAATCTCTCGGAACCCGGGACGCAGGCTGCCTACAAGGAGCTGGTCCCGTTTATGAACAAGATCCGGCAGCAGCATGAGGACATCTTAAAAAGTTCCCAGGTGCGCCAGGAATTCACGGCAAATGTTTCTCACGAGTTAAAGACGCCGCTCACGGTAATCTCCGGATACGCGGAGCTCATCGAACATGGGATGGCCGGGGACAACGCAGAGCGGTTCGCCGCGGAGATCCACAAGAATGCATCGAGACTGCTCTCACTGATCAACGATATCATCCAGCTTTCCCAGCTCGATGGCGGGAAAAAGGATGTGGAGTATAAAGATCTGGATCTGTTCCCGCTTGCAAAGGAATGTGTGGACATGCTCCAGATGAACGCGAAGAAGCAGAATGTGACGATCAGCGTCCGCGGCGGGGCTGCCCCTGTCTTTGCGGACCGGCAGCTCATGGAGGAACTGATCTACAACCTGTGCGACAATGCGATCCGTTATAACAAGAAGGACGGATCGGTGACGGTGACGACGGGAACGGAGAACGGACATACCTTCCTCTCCGTGAAGGATACCGGGATCGGGATCTCGCCGGAGCATCAGGAGCGGATCTTTGAGCGTTTCTACCGTGTCGATAAGAGCCGCTCGAAGGCGACCGGCGGTACGGGACTTGGCCTTGCGATCGTCAAACATATCGTGGCACAGCACGGTGCGAAGCTTTCCCTGGAGAGCGAGGCAGGAAAAGGAACGGAGATCCGGGTGGATTTTTCGGAGACTTTGAAGCAGCAGGAGCTTGAGAAAGAAAGACAGCAGGAAGAAAAGAAGGAAAATACGGAAGAGTGAGAACTTGATCAGTTGCCGTGCGCGTGCAGTGAGTGTCCGCGTACGGCAACTTTTTATGATTTACGCGAACAACGAGCCAAAGTCCGCGCTTGCGCGAGAACCTGGCGACTGCCGCGATAACAAGGGGAAACTCGAGAAACGTGTTTTCACTTGTTCCCGGATGATGTCTGTGATCAGTGTGCAGGCCGGCCGGGAGTGATTGGAATCCCGTTCTCCGGCTGAAGGAAACGCAGCTGATCCGGGATCGTGCAGCTGAGAGATGTTGAATCCGGGATGCTCAGGAGATGAGGAGGCGAAGCGAAATCCACAATCGTCAGATTGCAGGAAATCACTTTTGATTTCTGCCATCATTGCATCACTTTTTACAAAAATTACAAAATTCATTAGTTTAGCTTAAAAATACGTTGATATATAGAAGAAATTGTGATAGGATGTTATGCATAAGTGCAGTCCAGACGGACAAACGTCCGCATGGACACTCTGGAGAGTCTCCGAATGGAGCGCCGAAGGTGTAAGACCGGTTCATGTCCATGGTACCGGTTGATCTCTCAGGCAAAAGGACAGGGCATACAAATAACCACAATGGGGAAAATCCCCGTTGTATGCAAATGTTCTACTCTTTGGAGAGCTGATATCTTATCAGCTCTTATTTTTTGCGCGTGAGCCCGGGGAATTGATTGCAGGGGCCGCGGCTATGATCATGAAAGAGGAGGATAACAAAAATGGACACACTGATGCAGCTTGTAACAAAAGGAAATGATTTTCTGTGGAGCTTTCTCCTGATCATTCTCTTATGCGGAACAGGACTTTACTACACGATCCGCTTAAGATTCATCCAGGTCAGAAAGTTCGGGGAAGGCGTCCGCCAGGTATTCGGACATTTCAGCATGAACGGCGAAAAGCATGAGAAAGGCGAGATGACCCCGTTCCAGTCCATCGCCACGGCGATCGCTGCCCAGGTAGGAACCGGAAACCTCGCAGGAGCGGCGACAGCCCTCATCGGAGGCGGACCTGGTGCGATCTTCTGGATGTGGGTCAGCGCATTCCTCGGAATGGCGACGATCTATGCGGAGGCAGTTCTGGCACAGACATATAAGACAGAGGTAAACGGCGAGGTGACAGGAGGTCCTGTCTACTATATCAAAGCGGCGTTCAAAGGAACGTTCGGAAAAGGACTCGCAGCTCTGTTTGCGGTATTTATTGTTCTTGCTCTGGGATTTATGGGGAACATGGTCCAGTCCAACTCGATCGGGGCGGCGTTTGTGGAAGCTTTCGAGGTGTTCCATATCAATCTCTCTCCGGTGATCGTTGGCATTGTTGTGGCGGTGATCGCGGCAGTGATCTTTCTTGGAGGAACGAAGAGTCTGGCAACAGTCGTTGAGAAGGTCGTGCCGATCATGGCCGGCATCTACATTGTCGGCAGCCTGATCCTGATCTGTATGAACATCACGGCAGTTCCGGCAGCTTTCGTATCCATCTTCCGCGGAGCGTTCGCTCCTGAGGCAGTTCTGGGAGCCGGAGCCGGTATCACGGTGCGCGAGGCGATACGTTATGGTGTTGCCCGCGGTCTTTTCTCCAACGAGGCCGGTATGGGTTCCACCCCGCATGCACATGCGAGAGCAAAAGCGGAATCCCCGCATCATCAGGGACTCTGCGCGATGGTCAGCGTGTTCATCGACACATTTATCGTCCTGAACCTGACTGTATTTTCCGTTCTCACGACAGGCGTTATGAGCAGCGGAAAGGACGGCACAGCGCTCACACAGGCAGCATTCATGAAAGAATTCGGCAGCGCCGGCATCATTTTCGTCGCGGTGTGCCTGTTCTTCTTCGCATTCTCCACGATCTTAAGCTGGCATTTCTTCGGACTTGTCAATGTGAAGTACCTGTTCGGTGAGAAAGCATCAAAGCTTTACTCCATGATCGTTGTTGTCTGCATCGTGATCGGATCCAGCCTGAAACTGGAGCTTGTATGGTCTTTAGCAGACTTCTTCAACGGTCTCATGGTCATCCCAAACGTCCTTGCACTGCTGGCACTCAGCGGGCTCGTGGTGAGATCATCGAAGGAGCGGTAGATGCAGAAGTCTCTTAAAATGAAATATTGACAGCCGGAAAGGCTGAGCGTAAGGCGGCAGACTGTGTATTGTGGGCATGGGCTGCCGTCTTTTTGATTTACGCGAACAAAGAGCCAAAGTCCGCGCTTGCGCGAGGCCTTGGCACTGTCGCGATAACAAGTGGTACATGTAAAAAAATCCCCCCGGAATTTGTGAAGGATGCCGATTGACAGCCGGATGAAAATCCGATATAGTACCCATATCTGAAATCTTTCCGGAGTTTATCCGGATCATCGATCTGATATAGTGAGCACGAAAAAATATGTGCTGCAGATCGTCACACCGGCGGGTCGCCGAAAGAATCGTGGAAAGCCAAATGAATAAAACGAAAGGAGACGGGAGGGAAGTATACTGCTTCGCAATGCGAAGAAACAACAAGAAATGGTTGACTTTTTACAGGGATTATATTATGATTAACGAGTACAGAACACTTGTTCGCATCTAATGACTGATCGGGCGGCATCTGCGTTGATCCTGCAGATTTTACGGGAGACCGCCTGGATTCTGATCGATTTTGTTATCCGGAAAATAAAAAGTGCAGTTCCGGATTTTGGAGGAAGAATATGAATAAAGATGATAAATTAAAAGCCCTTGACGCGGCTCTCACACAGATCGAAAAAGCTTATGGAAAAGGTTCCGTTATGAAGCTCGGTGATTCCGGAGCCAATATGAATATCGAGACAGTTCCGACCGGTTCTCTGAGCCTTGATATCGCTCTCGGCCTCGGCGGAGTCCCGAAGGGACGTGTTGTAGAGATCTACGGGCCGGAGTCCAGTGGTAAGACGACGGTCGCTCTCCATATGGTAGCGGAAGTACAGAAACGCGGCGGTATCGCTGGATTTATCGACGCGGAGCACGCACTTGATCCGGTATACGCGAAAAATATCGGCGTTGATATCGATAACCTCTATATCTCCCAGCCGGATAACGGCGAGCAGGCGCTGGAGATCACGGAAACAATGGTGCGCTCCGGTGCTGTCGATATCGTGATCGTGGACTCTGTAGCGGCGCTTGTTCCGAAGGCGGAGATCGACGGCGATATGGGCGATTCCCACGTCGGCTTACAGGCCCGTTTAATGTCCCAGGCGTTAAGAAAACTGACTGCGATCATCAGCAAGACAAACTGTATCGTGATCTTTATCAACCAGCTCCGTGAGAAGGTTGGCGTCATGTTCGGAAATCCGGAGACAACGACCGGCGGACGTGCGTTAAAGTTCTATTCCTCCGTCCGTCTCGATGTGAGAAGAACCGAGTCCTTAAAGCAGAGCGGAGAAGTGATCGGAAACCATGTCCGTGTAAAGGTCGTAAAGAACAAGATCGCGCCGCCATTTAAAGAAGCCGAGTTTGACATTATGTTCGGAAAAGGAATCTCCCGTGAGGGTGATGTCCTTGATCTCGCTGCCGATGCGAATATCGTTGAGAAGAGCGGTTCCTGGTATGCTTACAAGGGCGCGAAGATCGGTCAGGGACGTGAAAACGCAAAGAATTATCTGCTGCAGAATCCGCTGATCTGTGAGGAGATCGAAAACCAGGTGAGAGAGCTCCACGGACTGGAAGCACAGCACGTTGTCCCGGGTGAGATGGCTGCAGAGACAGCTCCGGAGGAGACACTGGCTGCGGAGACAGAGGCAGACGAGTAAAAAGCAGGAACAGCGTTACCTTTCACGGAACGTCAGAAACAGCATTCCTGCAGACAGTACAGGGACTTCTCTGAATAACAGGGAGAAGAATAACTGTAGATAGAAAGATACAGGAAACACACGGATGAGAGAGTGGATACAGGAAGAACACCGGGAACAGAAAATGTATGCCGGTGCAGATGGGGAGGCGATCCCGGAGGAGTTTCGGGAAGCCCGAAATAAGGGACTCTACTATCTCCAGTTTTCCGGAAAAACAGAAAATGAGATGCGTAAGAAGCTGGCGGAACAGGAGTTTTCGCCAGCCTCTGTTGAAGATGCGATCCTTTTTCTGAAACATTACCGGTATCTGGATGATGAGGACTATGCAAGGCGGTATGCAGAGAAAAACGGACATAAAAAGAGTATCCGCCAGATGAAATTTGATCTCCGCCAGAAAGGTGTCAGCGATGATCTGGTGGAAATGATATTCGAGGATATGGAAGTTGACGAGTCTGCCCAGATCCTCGGACTGCTGAGAAAGAAAAACTACGATCCGGAGGAACCGGACCCGGCAAAGCGTCAGAAGATCTACGCGTTCCTGGCGAGAAAAGGCTTTTCTTATGACGCGATCAACAGTGCGATGAAACAGTGGGAGTGAGAAGCTGTTTTTGATCGGTGAACAGGAACTGCAGTGCTGCTTTTCAGAGGCTGAGAGAGCCCGCGGACTGCAGTTCGACAACCTTCGTGGGGATGCACAGAAGTCCCCGGAATGCGGGCATTATACTTGACATAATGCATAAAACAGTTTAGAATTGAAGTGTTGTAATTAGTACAATGAAAACTAAATAAAGGAGGTGCTCCTGTGTCACCAATAATCAGCGTTATTATAACAGCAATTATTGTGGCTCCTATTACCTGGAAGATAGCTGTGGCTCACCATAAAAAAAGTTACGAGAGTAAGATCGGAAGCGCAGAGGAAAAATCCAGAGAAATAATAGATGAAGCATTGAAGGTCGCCGAGACGAAGAAGAAAGAAGCTCTCCTGGAAGCGAAGGAAGAGAATTTAAAAGCGAAAAACGAGCTTGAAAAGGAAACCAGAGAACGGAGAGCCGAGATCCAGCGTTATGAGCGCCGCGTACTGAGCAAAGAGGAAAACCTTGACAAAAAATCTGAGGCAATGGAGAGAAAAGAATCCAGTCTTGCCGCGAAGGAAGAGACTTTAAGAAAGCGTTCTTCCGAGGTCGAGGAATTATTTGCTAAGGAGCAGGAAGAACTGGAGAAGATCTCCGGACTTACCAGCGAACAGGCGAAAGAATATCTTCTGAAATCTGTTGAGGAAGATGTAAAACACGACACCGCAAAGCTTATCAAGGAATTAGAAGCCAAGGCAAAAGAAGAAGCTGACAAGAAAGCAAAGGAATATGTGGTTACAGCGATCCAGAGATGTGCTGCTGACCATGTTGCAGAGACAACTGTTTCTGTTGTACAGCTCCCGAGCGATGAGATGAAAGGCCGCATCATTGGACGAGAGGGACGTAATATCCGTACTCTTGAGACAATGACAGGTGTGGAACTCATCATCGATGATACACCGGAAGCTGTCGTATTATCCGGTTTTGATCCGGTAAGACGTGAAGTTGCAAGAATTGCTCTTGAGAGACTGATCGTGGATGGACGTATCCATCCGGCGAGAATTGAAGAGATGGTGGAGAAAGCGCAGAAGGAAGTTGAAAACATGATGCGCGAGGAAGGTGAAGCTGCGATCCTTGAGGTCGGCATTCACAATATCCATCCGGAGCTCGTCAAGCTCCTCGGCAAGATGAAGTTCAGGACCAGCTATGGTCAGAACGCATTGAAGCATTCCATCGAGGTCGCACAGTTATCCGGTTTACTGGCAGCCGAGATCGGTGTGGACGTCAGAATGGCAAAGCGTGCCGGCTTATTACATGACATTGGAAAATCCGTTGACCATGAGATGGAAGGTTCCCATGTACAGCTCGGATCGGAACTGTGTAAGAAATACAAAGAATCCCCGATCGTTATCAATGCTGTGGAATCTCACCATGGCGATGTTGAGCCAACGAACCTTATTTCCTGCATCGTTCAGGCAGCAGATACGATTTCCGCTGCAAGACCGGGCGCAAGAAGAGAGACGTTGGAGACATACACGAACCGCTTAAAGCAGCTTGAGGATATTACAAACTCCTTCAAGGGAGTTGATAAGTCCTTTGCGATCCAGGCGGGACGCGAAGTGCGCATTATGGTAGTGCCGGAGCAGATCAGCGATGACGATATGGTTCTTCTCGCAAGAGACATATCCAAGAAGATCGAAGAAAGCCTGGAATATCCGGGACAGATCAAAGTCAACGTGATCCGCGAGTCCAGAGTTACCGATTACGCGAAATAAAATTGAAAGCCGTTGCTGTGCAGAGAGGATCTGTATGGCTGCGGCTTTTTTATTTACGCGAACAACGAGCCAAAGTCCGCGCTTGCGCGAGACCTTGGTGACTGTCGCGATAACAAACAGGCACTGCGTGCCTAAGATGCGCACTCGCGTGAAGATGGGGATTGTCGCAAGCGACCGCGCTCGGCGCGAGAATGTGCCGAGGCATATTCTTTTTGATTTAGGAGGAAATTTCATATGGCAAAAATTGGTTTTATCGGCATGGGAAATATGGGAACCGCGATCATGCGGGGACTTTTAAAGACATATCAGCCGGAGGAGCTGCTTTTTACGAGCGCTCATGAAGCGAAGATGCAGAAGATCACAGAGGAGACGGGCGTTGCCCACGTTTCCACAGCAACTGAGTGCGCGGATCAGGTAAAATATCTGGTCCTCGCGGTAAAACCTCAGGTTCTTCCGACTGTGTTTAAAGAATTAAACGGAAAGATCCGTAAAGATCAGGTTGTGATCTCCATCGCGGCCGGATATGCGATCGCGGATCTTCAGGCAGGACTCGGAGAAAGTGCCAGAATTGTCCGCTCGATGCCGAACACTCCGGCGATGGTCGGCGAGGGAATGTCCGGTGTGAGCTATGATGAGAACCTGTTTACGGACGAGGAAAAACAGGTGATCGACGGTTTCTTCACCTCTTTCGGAAAGATGGAGAAGGTGGACGAGAAGCTGATGGATGTTGTGGGAAGCGCAAGCGGTTGTTCACCGGCATATGTATACATGTTCATCGAGGCGCTGGCTGACGGCTGCGTGAAGAACGGACTTCCTCGCCAGGCTGCCTACAAGATGGTTGCCCAGGCGGTGCTCGGCAGTGCGAAGATGGTCCTCGAGACAGGAAAACATCCGGGCGAATTAAAGGATATGGTATGCTCTCCGGGCGGAACAACGATCGAGGGACTTGCCGCCCTGGAAGAGAATGGATTCCGCGGTGCGATCATCAAGGCCTGCGATGCAAACTTTGAGAAGAATAAGAAATTAAAGGGCTGATTGCTGTAAAAAGAATTCTCCTATTATTCACAGATAATGAGATAAATTGCGAACAAGAAGCAAATCGCAGACAGTTCTATGCAGACATGTCGGATTTTGTGAAATGATTGACTGTGGATCAGAACAAAGCATAAAGTGAGAGGAAATGAAAGAAACATGGAAAAGACAATTCGTTTAAAACGTGAACTTGCCTATACAGGAATGATCTTAAAGATCTACCGGGACACCGTCGTTGCGAACGGGATCGAGGAAGTCTATGACTATATCCATCATGACGGCGCTGCCGCTGTTCTTCCGGTGACAAAGGACGGAAAGATCCTGATGGTGCGCCAGTACCGGAACGCCCTGGACCGCTTTACTCTGGAAATCCCGGCGGGAAAGCTGGATGCGCCGGATGAGCCGAAGATCGAGTGTGCAGCGAGAGAACTTGAGGAGGAGACGGGATTCCGCAGTGAAAATCTGGAATTCCTGATGACGGTCAATACAACGGTGGCATTCTGTGACGAGCGTATCGGTGTCTATATCGCGAAAGATCTGATCCCGTCGAAACAGCACCTCGACGCAGACGAGAGTATCGACGTGGAGGAGTGGGAAGTGAAGGACCTTCTGGATCTGATCTACAGCGGGAAGATGACGGACGCAAAGACGATCGCGGCGATCCTTGCGTATGCCCAGAAGGAAGGAATCCGGTAAGAGCAGGTACTGGAAGACTAAAAAATCAGAAACAATATTGTGGATAAAGCATGGGACTGTGCGCATACACTGTGAAAAAGGAACAGGGGCGGCAGCGCTATGACTGGGATCCGCAGACACCGGAGACTATTGGACAGTCAGTTGTTCTGGCTGTCCTTTTTTTTATTTGTTGGGACTGCAGCGGGAACGATTTTTTGCAATCACATGAGCATGGAGATGAAGAATACGCTGGAACAATGGTTTGCGGGGATCTTTGCGCCTGCGGAGCTGTCGTCGGTGGATTATTACAGCCTGTTTGCAGGTGTCCTGAAGAAGCGCTTTGTGTGGATCCTGGTGGGGATCCTGATCTGCCAGACGTCGCTGTCAGGGATCATCTGCTATGCATCGGCAGTCTGCGTATCGTTTCAGGCGTCAGTGATCGTCTGTGCCCTGACGATGCACAGCGGGGTCAGCGGGATCCTGCTCTTTTTCGGGCTGGTCTTTCCACAGGGGATCTTTTATGCACTGGCGGCGTATCTCTTGTGGATCGTGGTCCGGGAACCGGTGCGGGGGAATGAGCAATCCCGGATCTTGAGTATGATCTTATTGACAGCACTTGGAATCGCAGCAGAGACTTTGATCAATCCGGAAGTTTCAGCAGGAGTTTTTCGGTTCTTTTCGTAGACACAAGTGAGGATGAAGGAACGGAACTGCTGCAAAAAGGTACTGAAAAGGTTTCCGGGCTGCGTGAGTTCCCTGCAAAGGGATTCAAGTGGGAAAAATCCGTTTGATTTTGCCATAAAATGGGGATATAATGTAGAAAAATATTGGTTTTGCCGGGAAAAATAAGGGAACAGTGGATTACAGTGGCCGCAAATGAACGGGGAAAAGGTATGAGAGAGGAAATTCAGACCTTCATCCATTATATGGAGGAGGAAAAGCAAGCGTCAAAAAATACAACGCTTTCTTATCAGAGGGATCTTCTGAAGATGGCGGATTATCTGGAAGAGAACGGGATCACAGAGTGCGGAAAGGTAACAAAGACCGCGCTGAATTCTTATCTCCTTTTTCAGGGAAAAGAGGGAAAGGCGGCATCGACGGTCTCAAGGTCCCTGGCGTCCGCAAAGTCATTTTTTGGCTGGATGCATAGGAGAGGAATGATCCGGAGGGATCCTGCAGAATCGATCCATGCACCGAAGATCGAAAAGAAGGTGCCAGTGATCCTCACAGTAGATGAGGTGACGAGACTTCTGGACCAGCCGTCCTGTGCGAATCCGAAAGAGATCCGTGATAAGGCGATGCTGGAGCTTTTATATGCGACCGGGATCCGTGTGACGGAGCTTGTAAGTCTGAAGCTTTCAGACGTGAATATGACGGTCGGCTTTATCACCTGCCGGGATGAGCATAAAGAGCGGATGATCCCGTTCGGCCATGCGGCGAAAAATGCGCTGGCGAAGTATCTGGAGGCCTCGCGGGAGACGTTCTTAAAGGGAATGAGTTCGGAACTTCTCTTTACAAACTGCAGCGGAGGAACCATGAGCCGTCAGGGCTTCTGGAAGCTGATCAAATATTATGGGGAGCGGGCCGGGATCGAGGAGGACATCACACCGCACACCCTGCGCCACTCTTTTGCGGTCCATCTTTTGAGCAACGGCGCTGACATGCGCGCTGTTCAGACCATGATGGGGCATTCCGACTTGGCATCCACGCAGATGTATACGGCATATGCGACGGAAAATACAGTCCGGGAGGCGTACCAGGGGGCACATCCGAGAAAGTGAAAAAACATTTTGCGAATATGCACATTCTCTGCAGGCAATATACCGATATCAATCGAAACAAACGGCAGAGAACAGAAATTTTGAGAAAATTTGTCAGTTCGTGCTGACTGGAATACAGAGGCTGAACTCGAATTGAACTAAGAAAAGAGCACCTATCATCACAATGTCAGAAAGAAAAATCCCTGAAACATTGATCGTAAGGTGCTCTTTTTATCATTTATTTCTGATCCATTCTCGCCAAGATACTTCTCGCAACGGAAAGTCCATTCGCGGATGCCTGCTGAAGACCGCGGGTCACGGACGCACCGTCACCGATGGCGCGGAGACCATGGATGTTTGTCTCAAAGTCCTTATCGACAACGACCTTGTTGGAATAGAATTTAACTTCCACGCCGTAAAGCAGTGTCTCGTCACTGGCGATACCCGGAGTTACCTTGTCCAGAGCTTTTAACATCTCCTTGATGTCGACCATGATGCGGTGCGGGAGAACTAAGGAAAGGTCGCCCGGAACAGCATCCTTTAAGGTCGGGATGATATTGTTTCTGCAGAGACGCTCCTCTGTGGTGCGGCGGCCTCTCTGGAAGTCTCCGAAGGTCTGGACGAGGATCTTTCCGTCGCAGAGCATGTTGGAGAGCTGGGCGATGTGTTTACCATACTCGATCGGGGTCTTGAACGGTTTTGTGAAGTTCTTGGATACCAGGATCGCGAAGTTGGTGTTGTTTGTCTTGTATTCTTTTGATTTATAAGCATGACCGTTTACGACAGCCAGACCGTTTTCGTAATACTCGGTCGCAACCTCACCGGACGGGTTCGTACAGAAGGTGCGGACTTTATCGTCGAAGGTCGGTGTGTAGTATACGAGTTTTGCCTCGTAGAGGTTCTTGTTGAGGAATTCCATGACCTCGTCGCGGACCTCGACACGGACACCGATATCAACGGTGCCGACCTCGGTATCGATCCCGTGGTCGTCACAGATGTGGGAGAACCAGTCGGAACCTTCGCGACCGATGGCGGAGACGATCTCGTCTGCGTAGTATGCCTCGTCTTTATCGGTAATGACACCTTTTGCAGCTCCGTCTTCGATGATGATATCTTTTACCATCGTGTTGAATTCCATGTGGATGCCGTTTGCGAGGAGGTGATCCTGCAGGCGGGTATAAATCTTGTAGCCTTCCTCGGTTCCGAGGTGACGGATCGGGCATTCGATCAGTTTTAAGTTTGCATTGATGGCCTTTTTACGGATCTTGCGGATCTCCTGCTGTTTGTCAACACCGTAGACGTTCTTGTCAGCGCCGAACTGCAGATAGATATCGTCGGATTCCCGGATGAGTTCAGTTGCCTTGTCATATCCTAAGATCTCCGGCAGATTTCCGCCGACGTCCGGGGAAAGGGAAAGCTTTCCGTCGGAGAAAGCTCCTGCTCCGGCGAAACCGGTGGTGATGGAACATGGTTTGCAGCCCACGCACACTTTTGTTGTTCTCTTCGGACAGACACGTTTCTCGATCGGTCTTCCTTTTTCGATCATCAGAATGTTTAATTCTGGCTTTTCTTTGCTCAGCTCATACGCGCAGAAGATTCCGGACGGGCCTGCGCCGATGATGATCACGTCAAAATGTTCCCCGGATTTCATATCACAAGTCTCCTTTCGGGTGAGTGGATAATCTCTGTACACATCATTTCTATTTTATCATGGAAGTTTCAGAGATGCAAGAAAACGGCGGCGGATCAGTACAGAGTGAAAATTTCAAAAGTAAATTCCACCGCCCGATAGAATTTAGAAAACTAAAATTTTTCTTAGGAGGGGCTTTGCCCCTCCTAACTACTCCGCTTCGTAGATTTATACTTGACGTACTTATATCTCAGATATAGTATATATGTAAGCCTTGTTAGCAACAGGTCTTGGTTCGAATCCAAGTGTCGCCACCTTAATGAGCTTTTTCATAAGTTCTATCATTTCTGGTGTAATATACGATTTATTCGTTGACTTTTTACAATTTTTAGAAAGGAATGAGTTTATGAAAAATGTGCTTCTTATTGGTTTGGGGTGTTGCGGCGATATAGTGTTAAACGGTAGCATATGTTAATAAGCATCCCCAAACCGCCCAAAATATTATAAACAGAGCGAAGCAAAGGAATTTTATATATTTTTCTTTTTTTAATTTTTATCCCCGTATCCCCGAAAAACATCTTCTCTAAGGTTCTATCAAATTTTTATCCATTAATTCATACAGCCTACAAGAAATCGTATTCCTTCTATAAATCCACGATAAAATAATTCTCTTTCGGTTTCTGAGTAAATACGATTTAATTCTTCCTCAATCATCAAGTATTCTTCTCCAGAAATAAGCACTGATAATTTTGAGTAAAATCGTTGTTGTTCTAATTCCAGCATAGGGGATTTTGAAACGTGTTTGTTGGTGTAAATTATATCCGTAATAAAGCGTTCCACAATACATCCCCCTTACAGCGTCATAGTAAGCTTCTTATTTCCACCAACACTTACAGTCCTATCAAGCGAATTAAATTTGTCAAAGTCTACCGCTAAGTCTTGTCCGAACATCTGAACATATTCTTTTACTACAGTTAAATCCGAATGTCCCAAAATCTTTTGAAGTCGGAATATATCTCCGCCGTTAAGAATCCACTTTTTTGCAAAGGTATGACGATAGAGATGGGCTGATGTTTTCTCTACACCTTTTCCACTCGCCAGACCTTGAAAATAGGAGTGTAAAAATCTTACGAGTACAAATGGAGTTGTCCTTATTCACTTAATCTGAAAAAAGTAAAACACAAGGGCTTTCCACAAATCTTACGATTTATAGAAAACCCTTGTAAATAATGCGGAACGTGGGACTTGAACCCACACGCCTTGCGGCACAAGAACCTAAATCTTGCATGTCTGCCAATTCCATCAGTTCCGCATCAACGGTATGGACGTATGTCGGAAGAACCTAAATTTCATGAGGTTATCAGCCGGACATCAGGCAATCCGCTTCTGGAAAAGAGTCTTCATAAAGTCTTTCTGGAATCTAGAAAAAATCACGAACAGATGAATGAACTGTTCAGATATGAGACGGGACTTCACTACCATACGGAGATTCTGGAAGCATTTAAAAATCATGATGCAGAAAGGGCTCGTGACGTGATGGAACAGCAGCTTGGTGGTTCAATCGAGACATTGAAGATGTCTGGAAAGATCGTGAAGGTGGAATAGAAAAAATTAAGTAATGAGTAAAATAGGGTGTCGGTTGCAGCGCAAAAGGCACCTTGATAATAAATCTTAACTTGTATGATGAGTAACAAGTTAAGAGACGTTCAAGACAACTTGAAAATCTGCAAAATCAATAAACAGGTAATGGCAATGTTTCATAAATAAAAGGAAGAGGAGGAATATGGGATGGCAGTAAAGATTAAGGATATCCGGGTGATCTGTACGGCACCGGAAGGAATCAATCTTGTGGTCGTAAAGATCGAGACAAATCAGTCCGGTCTACCGCCATGTGGACGGACGGGATATCAATGAGATCTGCGAGAATATTCAGATGTATCAGGAAATGGGGATTACCCACTTAAGATGCCAGTGCGGCGGTTACGGCGCGCTTCTTGATGTATTCCCAGGTATGCCGGAATATCGGAAAGGCTATGTTTACGCGAATGATAAGCCAGGGCTGGGCGTCGATATCGATGAAGCTGAGGCGGCAAAGTATCCGTGTGAAAACACCGTGACAACGTGGACACAGACAAGAGGACGTGGCGGAGCACTTGTAACTCCGTAGATTTTCGGAAAAGAGAAAGGAGCTTAAAGGGGAATGAGCAAAAAGTCATCAGCTCTCGCAGCAGCAGTTGTACTCAGCGGATTCAGCATCTACAAGGACAGTCATCAGAAGAACAGCACAGACGGAACGATCACGCTGCGAATGGCACAGACATCCTCGCAGACCGGAGCTATCGGACAGGCGATGGATCATTTTGCAGACAGGATCTCTGAGGAGACCGGGGGAAAATACAAGATCGAGACTTATCACAATGGTCAGCTCGGTGCAGAGATCGATACGATTGAAGGCTGTCGGATGGGAACGATAGATATCGCAGTCGTAAACCAGTCTACGATCGGAAACAATGCGGTCGGTAGGAATGCGGTAGATCTGGTTAGGGGCAGCAGTGTCAAAGCAATAGGTTAGGTCAGTACCCTGTTTATGGAATTTTTCGTAACTGTTCGGTAGGTCTGCGCATTTACTGCGCTGACCGTAAGAAAACTTAGATTATAAGGCAAAAATCCTATTGGCACAGCCGATTTGGAATGGATTTTTTGCGCGTAACTGTGAGTACTGAACAGTTACAATTTTTCATAATAAGACCGGTTCAGTCAGAGCACAAAACGGCGGTATGGCTGGTCAAAGGAGAAAGATTCCGGAAATGCATAATGATATTTTTACGGATTGTACATAATATTGTACGCTATACTTTGGCAGTCAGCTATATTCTGGTAACTGTGAGGAACATCTCCACGAAATTGGATACCATCACCTTTGTTCAGGATGAATTCTTCTCCGTCATTTATAATCTTCACAGAACCTTCTGTAACAGTAAAAAATTCAACAGTTCCCTGTAAATGGGGGTCAGAGTTCCAATGACAGTCTTTGTCCATTTCCAGGTAAAAAACAGAAAAACGGCGGTTTTTATCGTCAGAAAAAACAGAATAGTTCCTTGCAGTACCATCTGCAATAGGAATTGGTTCAATCTCAGAAATCTTAATTACATGGTTCATTGGGTCCGGTCGTCTTGTCAATTCATCAAAAGGCACACCCAGTCCATTGGCGATCTTCCAGAGAATCCCTAAAGTGGGATTTCCGTCTCCTTTTTCGATCAGCGCCAGCATACTTTTGCTGACTCCGCTGAGTTTTCCAAGTTCTTCTAAGCTTAAACGATTTTTTTTGCGCAATATAGCTATATTGTTGGCAACAATTTCGTTGATTTTTTCCAAAACAAAAATCCTCCCATCTATTGACAATATATTGGAGAAAAAGTACAATATATTATACATTGAGTTTGCAAACCCAACAACTGTATTATATATCATTAATTAGAAAAAGGAAAGGATGTGCTGTGTCTGAAAGTCTGTCATTTTCCAATCGTCTGTTCTAATATATTGGACATGTTTTACAGAATCAGCACAGATAGGTATGTTGTATGAAATATGATTTTGACAGTTGCATTGATCGTACCAAGGTTATGTCTATTAAATGGTCACCCAAACTTCGTCAGGAGATGTATGGAGAGAGCGATGTGATCCCACTGGGTATTGCAGATATGGATTTTAAGGCAGCACCGGCAGTGGCAAAAGCGATCCAGGATCGTGCGGATCATGAGAATTACGGATATGGGTATCTTGCGGATGAATTTCTTATGGCCTGCGTTAACTGGCAGAAAAGACGTAATCACTGGGATATTAAAAAAGAATGGATCACATATACACCGGGATTGAATCTTCCCCTTGTATTTGCCATTGAACTGTTCACAGATCCGGGAGATAACGTTATCATCCAATCTCCGGTTTATTATCCTTACTATGATTATGTTAATAAAACAGGCCGTCATATTGTATACAATGCCCTTGTGAATAAAGACGGTTATTATGAGATGAATTTCGAGCAGTTGGAAATGCAGGCAAAAGATCCGAAAACAAAGCTGATCCTGGTATGCAGCCCTCAAAATCCAAGCGGACGCCTTTGGACGAAAGAGGAGCTGACCCGCATGGGAAATATCTGTATTGATAATGGAGTGAAGGTTGTAGTAGATGAGATCCATTCAGATCTTATCCTGACAGACAGAGAGTTTGTATCTTTTGCAACGATCAGTGATAAATTTGCACAGAACAGCATTATCTGCACGTCACCGTCTAAAAGCTTTAATGTAGCCGGACTGCTGGTATCTGATATTATTATTCCAAATGACGAGATGCGTGCAGCATTCCAGGAAAAAATGCAGCCATATTATTTATGGCCGGGTGCATTTGGCGCGGTAGCACAGATCGCAGCTTACAATGAAAGTGAGGAATGGCTGGAAGAATTAAAAGAGTATTTGCGCGGGAATGCACAGTTTATAGCAGATTTTATACAGGAACGGATGCCAAAGGTGAAATATCGTATTCCGGAAGCAACGTATCTTGGCTGGCTGGATTTCAGGGCTTATGGAATGACAGATCAGGAATTATGGGATTTTATGTGCCATAAAGCAAAAGTGGCAACAGATGATGGACCGAAATTTGGACCTAATGGGGAAGCAGGCAGTTTTCAGCGTATTAATTTCTCATGCCCGAGAGCACAGCTTGAAGAGGCGCTGAACCGGATCGCAGATGCGCTTGATGCTTTATAAAAGCAGGAAGGAGAAGAAAGAATGAATGATCCTGATATCCTTAAGCTGGCAAAAGAACAGGAAGAATACCTGATCAAAATGCGCAGATATTTTCATATGAACCCAGAACTGTCAAATAAGGAATTTGAGACACGTAAGACAATCATCAGTGAACTTGAAAAAATGGGAGTGGAGTACCGTCTGGCTGCCGGAACGGGGCTGGTAGCTATTATAAAAGGGGAAAAGCCTGGAAAACATCATCTGCTCCGCTGCGATATGGACGCTCTTCCAGTGAAGGAGGATACTGATAATCTGATCCAGCCTAAAGCATGTGTTTCCCAGAAACCTGGGGTATGCCATGCTTGCGGTCATGATGCACATATGGCTATGATGCTGACAACGATAAAAGTATTATCCCAGGCACGTGAACAATTAAAGGGTACAGTATACTGTTGCTTTGAAGAAGGGGAAGAAGCCCTTGATGGTTATCAGCATGTATTGGAACTGGTGAGTGAGTATCCAATTGATGACTGCTTTGCTCTTCATGTGTATAATGACATGCCTGCAGGAAAGATCAACCTGGTTTCCGGACCGAGAATGGCGGGGGCTGTTTGTTTTGGAGTACATGTGATCGGAAAAAGCGGACATGGTTCCAGACCGGATCTGGCAAAGAATCCTGTGATCCCGGCAAGTCATATTGTTTGTGAATTGGATTCTGCTTTACAGAATCAGATGAATGCAGAGGAAACTCTTACCCTCAGTATCTGCGTACAGAAGGCTGGTGAGATCTGGAATGCAATCCCGGATGAGGCATTTTTCAGTGGAACTTCCCGGTATTTCAGCCGCCCGGCAGGAGAAAAGGTGCTGGCTTTGATCAAGAAGACCTGTACAAACGTGGCAGATGTACATGGATGCCGGGTGGAGTTTGAACCATATACAAAGGTTTTGATGGAGCCGGTCATTAATGATCAGGAAGTTGCAGAAGAAACAGCACAAAAACTGACACAGATGTGTGGTCCCCAGGTGCTGGGAGAACATGGTCTATGGTTTGCTTCTGAAACTTTTTGCAAGTATTTAAACAAATACCCAGGCGCACTGGGATTCTTGGGAATTGCAAATCCAGATCTGGGATCTGGCGCAGCCCATCATAACAGCCGTTTTGATGTGGATGAATCAGCATTACTGTTAGGAGTTTGTGCAGAACTGTCATTTGCATATCGATGATCATTTTTACAGATACGCGCCTGGAAGCCTTTGCACTTAATTAAGTGAGAAGCTTTTGGGAGTACATACAAGAAAGAAGGGGATTTATGTATAATTTCATGCTGGCATTTTTAATCTGCTGTGTTTCTTATATTATAGGTGAAATGGTTTCTAATTTAACCAAAGCCTGGGTTCCGTCTGTTTTTGTAAGCGCTGTGGTCATGCTTTTGGGATACTGGACGGTATTTCCACACGATCTTGTTACCAATGCAGGACTGATCCCTTTTGGAAGTACCATCTGCTGCTACCTGCAGGTAGCCCATATGGGAACAATCATCAGTATAAAGCAGCTGGCTGAACAGTGGAAAGTCATTGTTATCTGTCTGTTCGGACTGGTGGGAATGACGGTACTTGCATTGTTCCTTTGCCCGATGCTGATGGATAAGAGCTTTGTTATTGCAGGTCTTCCACCTCTGACTGGTGGTGTAGTGGCAGCAACGATCATGCAGCAGGCAGCAGAGGCAAAGGGGCTAAAAGATGCAGCTGTTTTTGCTATTGCCATGTACTGTATCCAGGGATTTGCAGGTTATCCTCTTACAGCGGTCTGCCTGCAGCTTGGTGGACGCAAGATGTTAAAGGAGTTCAGGGCAAATAAAGGGGCTGCATATCAGAATACAGGTGTACAGCTGGATGAAGTAAATGGTACATTAAAGGCAGCGACACATAAAAAGCTGCTTCCTCCGTTTCCCGCGAAATATAACAGCAATGTAATGATATTTGCAAAGCTGGCACTTACTGGATGGATCGCTACAATGCTTGCCAAGATACCTGTTCCATTTGTAGGCAGTATCAGTGGACTGGTATGGGTGCTGATCTTATCCGTTATCCTTACTCATATAGGATTTTTAGACGAAGATTCCATGAATAAGTGTAACTCCTATGGTATTGTGATGTTTGCGATCATGATGTTTATTTATGACGGACTGAAAGACTGTACAACGGAAATGTTAGGAAATATCGTAGTACCAATGATACTGCTTATCGTGATCGGTGTTGCAGGAATGGCAGCTCTTGTATTTGTTATTTCAAGGGTTTTACATACAGGATTTGGTTTAAGTTTTGCAACCGCACTTACAGCACTTTATGGATTTCCTATGAACGCGATCATCACAGAGTCAACTTGTAATGCTCTGGCAGAAACAGAAGAAGAGAAGAAGTATCTGATGGGGCAGATGTTTGCGCCAATGATCGTAGGCGGGTTCGTTACAGTTACCATAACATCTGTTATGATAGCAGGTGTATTTGCCAATATGCTTTAATAAAAATGAACTGATTTTGATGGGAATGTTTTCCAGGGGATAGTGTTTGCTATCCCCTGTTTTTTATAACGGTCACGATCATATTTATGAATTTGTCTAAAAATTAACGTTAAACAAAAGATTATTAAGTAAAATACATAAAAGACTTGATTTATTTAATAAACACGTGATAAAATCGACAATATGTTAAGAAACAAATTCAATAAGCCATAGAGGGGAAAGCAGACATGCCTGCGTGAGCAGGTGTGACCGATGAAAAAAGATTGCAGAGGAGAGGATCATATGAGCAGATTGGAGATCATGTCCCCGACCCGCGCGCGGATCGTGATGGAGGGACTTTATAAAGATCTGGAACGAAGAATCGAGTCGAGCCCGCCGGGGCTCTGTCCGGTTGATATGGCCAGAGCATTTCTGGAGCTGTGCCATGCGCAGACCTGCGGAAAGTGTGTGCCGTGCCGGATCGGTCTCGGACAATTGAACCAGCTGATCCGGGATGTGTTAAACGGAAAAGCGACAATGGATACGCTGGATCTCATGGAGAAGACGGCGCTTTCCATCATGGATTCCGCGGACTGTGCGATCGGCTATGAGGCGGCGAACATGGTCTATAAGGGGCTGATCGGCTACCGAGATGACTATGTGGAGCACATCAAGAACGGCCGCTGTACCTGTACATACAACCAGCCGGTCCCGTGTGTCGCGATCTGTCTGGCCCATGTGGACATTCCGGGTTATGTGGCGCTCGTGGAAGAAGGAAGATATGCCGATGCGATCCGCCTGATCCGGAAGGACAACCCGTTCCCGACGACCTGCGGTTTTATCTGTGAGCATCCGTGTGAGGCGAGATGCCGGAGAAACATGGTCGATGATGCGGTCAATATCCGGGGACTGAAACGGTTCGCGGCAGATTACGCGGGTGTTGTGGATCCGCCGAAATGTGCTCCGTCGACCGGGAAAAAGGTCGCTGTCCTCGGCGGCGGTCCGGGAGGTTTAAGTGCTGCTTACTACTTACAGCTCATGGGACATCAGACGACCGTGTACGAGATGCTGCCGAAGCTCGGCGGTATGCTGCGGTACGGGATCCCGAACTATCGTCTCCCGAAAGATCGGCTGGATGACGATATCAACGCGATCTTAAAGACCGGCGTGGAAGTAAAATATGGCTTAAAGATCGGTGTGGACATCACGATCCAGGAACTGCAGGAACAGTATGACGCGGTGCTCATCACGATCGGCGCCAGCACGGATAAGAAGCTTGGACTTCCGGGTGAGGACGCGGACGGCGTTCTCTCCGCGGTACAGTTCCTGCGGAGTGTCGGAAAAGACGAGATCATCGACCTGACCGGAAAGGAAGTCGTTGTCATCGGCGGCGGAAACGTGTCCATGGATGCAGTCCGCACGGCAAAACGACTTGGAGCGAAGAAAGTCAGCATTTTATATAGAAGACGGAGAAACGATATGACGGCGCTGCTGGGTGAGATCGAGGGCGCGATCGCGGAGGGGATCGAGATCGTGACTTTAAAGGCCCCGGCTTCTCTGGATGTCGGAGAAGACCATAAGATCCATGGCATCTACGCGACCCCGCAGATGATCAGCGCGATCAGGGACGGCCGCGCCAGCGTGAAGCCGACCGGAGAGCCGGATGTCTACATCCCGTGCGATGTCCTGATCAAGGCGATCGGACAGGATATCGAGTCCGGACATTTCGAGAAAGCCGGGATCCCGGTATCCCGCGGAAAGATCGTGACCTTAAAGAGCGGTGCATTTGAAAACATGCCGGGCGTCTTTGCGGGCGGCGACTGCTCAAGCGGTCCGGCATCTGTAATTAAAGCGATCGCAGCAGCGAAGGTTGTTGCGGCGAACATCGATGAATACCTGGGTTACCACCACGAGATCACGAGCGGAGTGGAAATTCCGGAGGCGAGCTTAAAGGACAAGACTCCGTGCGGACGTGTGAACTTAATGGAGCGGGAAGCAGGCGAGCGTGTCTGTGATTTCGAGGCAGTCGAGAAGTGCATGACCGAGAAGGAGGCGAAGCAGGAAGCCGGACGGTGCCTGCGCTGTGATCATTTCGGATACGGAATCTTTAAAGGAGGCAGGAGTACATTATGGTAAATATTACGATCGACGGAAAAAAGATTTCGGCAGAGGAAAATATTACGATCATGGAAGCTGCTGAGAAGAACGGGATCCCGATCCCGAAGCTCTGCTATTTAAAGGGGATCAACGAGATCGCGGCCTGCAGAGTCTGCGTTGTGGAGCTGGAAGGAAAGGAAAAACTGATCACCTCCTGCAACAATCTCGTGAAGGAAGGCATGGTCATCCATACGAACAGCCCGAAGGTCCGGAATCACAGAAGAAATACGGTCCAGCTGCTGCTGTCCCAGCATGATAACCGCTGCGTGGTCTGTCCGAGAAACGGAAACTGTGGTCTGCAGCAGGTGGCATATGATCTGAATATTCTGGAAATCCCGTTTAAGCAGGAACCGGAATATCAGCCGTGGGATAAGAATTTCCCGCTGATCCGCAATTCCGCGAAGTGCATCAAGTGCATGCGCTGTGTTCAGGTCTGTGATAAGATCCAGGGACTCGGGATTTGGGATGTGGAAGGAACCGGTTCCAGAACGACCGTGAATGTCGCAGGACATAAGACGATCGGGGAAGCGAACTGCGCTCTCTGCGGTCAGTGTATCACCCACTGTCCGGTCGGCGCCCTCTCGGAGCGCGACGATACGGAAAAAGTCTGGGAAGCGATCGAAAATAAAGAGAAGATCGTTGTGGCGCAGGTTGCCCCGGCGGTCCGCACGGCCTGGGGAGAGGAACTTGGACTCTCCGGCGCGGACGCTCCGGTCGGAAAGATCTTCGATGCATTAAAGAGAATGGGCGTCGATTACGCGTTTGATACGGTATTTTCCGCGGATCTCACGATCATGGAGGAGAGCACGGAGTTTATCAGCCGTTTCACAAGCGGCGAACTGAAAGACCGTCCGATGTTCACCTCATGCTGCCCTGGCTGGGTTCGATTTGCGAAGAGCCAGTTTCCGTATATGGTGAACTACCTCTCCACAGCAAAATCCCCGCAGCAGATGTTCGGGGCGGTCATGAAGACATATTTTGCGGAAAAACTCGGAGTTTCCCCGGATCAGATCTTTACGCTCTCCATCATGCCCTGCGTGGCAAAAAAAGGCGAGCGTGAGATGGACCTCTTCTACGGGGAGTATGCCGGACATGACGTCGATGCGGTTCTCACGACGAGAGAACTCGTGAAGATGATCCGCTCCGCCCATATCCGTCCGGATACACTGGTCGAGATTCCGGGCGACAGCCCGATGCACGCGGGAACCGGCGCCGGTGTGATCTTCGGCGCGACCGGCGGCGTTATGGAAGCAGCCCTGCGCACCGCATATTTCACCTTAAAGGGCGAGAATCCGCCGGCAGACGCGTTCCGTGCGGTCCGCAGTGAAGGATTCCAGGAAAACGCAGGAGTCCAGGAAGCGGAGTTTGCGATCGGCGACATTAAGCTGCGCACCGCAGCAGTCAGCGGCCTTGGAAATACGAGAAGACTGCTGCAGCAGATCGAGCGCGGGGAAGTCCACTACGACTTTGTCGAAGTCATGGCATGCCCGGGCGGCTGCGTCGGCGGCGGCGGACAGCCGATCCACGACGGCGAGGAGCGGGCGTTTACGAGAGGCAGAAAGCTCTATGCGCTGGACGCAAAAGCAAAATTGCGCTACTCCCATGAGAACCCGGATATCAGGGAGATCTACAGCGATTTCTTTGGAAAGCCGATGTCCCATAAGGCGCATATGTTATTGCATACGGAGCATTGGAAAAATAATTAAAGTGTCAGTTAAATTACGGATATAGGAAAAGCACGCAGATGCAAAAACGTCTGCGTGCTTTTCCTGTATCGAAAGATCTTGGATGCTATGCCTTTTGGCGGCTCATGAATGAATATGCGGAGTTTATTTGGCTGCGCTCTGAAATACAGCGTTTATTGACTGAGCAGCCAATTTATGAGATTTTCGGATCTGATGCCGTCATAGGAAGCATCAAGCCCTGGTTCAAGCGATAAAACGATTTTTTCGTAGTTATCACGGATGTTTTGCAGCGGTGTAAGTTCCCGATTGCGTACATCCTCACTCATCATAGATTCTGTCACCTGGATATACTTTTTAGCATCGGCTTTCGTTGCAATAAAGTCTACTTCGGCGCTGCCGATCTTGCCGATCGCTACATCATAACCCCTGCGAAGCAATTCAAAGTAAACGACATTTTCGATGGCATGACCGCTGTCACGATTACGGAAGCCCAGCAGATAATTGCGAAGGCCGATGTCAACGATATAGTATTTTCCCAACGTGCGGAGGTATGCCTTTCCCTTGATGTCAAAGCGCTTGATCTCATAGAAAAAATAGCTTTCCAGAAGTGCATTCACATATGCCTGCACAGTATGTGCGCTAGGAGCGCCCTTGCGTTTACCATCATCAAGGAGCCCTTCGTTTATCAAAGTGTTGCCTATGGAGGAAATGGATACGCTGGAGCCGATATTGTCGGCAAGGAACAGGATGATCTTGCGCAGAAGCGTGGGGTCTGTGATCTGTTTTTGCCCCCTGCGTTTTTCACGTTCCAAAATATCACGGATGACTACCGTGGAATAGATACCGTCAAGAAGAGACAGTGCTTTTTCCTGATCCAGACCGACATCGGCGATTCCCGGCATTCCGCCGAATCTTATATAGGCATCAAATACCTCACGCAATTCATAATGTTCCCCGTTTTTGTCGAATACCTGTTTGCGGAGTCCCCCGAGCGCGCTTTGTATTTCATGTACTTCAAAGCCGTGAAAATCAAGAAATTCATGGAATGAGAGCGGCAGCATTCTGATTTCTACACACCGCCCGGAGAGGTAGGTGGAATACTCCGAAGAAAGAAGGTAAGCGTTTGATCCAGTAACATAGATGTCACAGTCAAAATCTACACGGAAGGCGTTTACCGCGTCCTCCCATGCTTCGATCCTCTGCAGCTCATCAAAGAAGAGATACATCCGCTTTCCGGGAACAATACGTTCTTTTACATAGCGATAAATATCGTCGGCATTCATCCTGCGAAAATCAAAGGATTCAAAATTCATTTCAAGGATCTGTTCCGGAAGAACACCGGTATTTTTCAAATGCTGAACCATCAGCTTTAACAGACTGGACTTTCCGCAGCGGCGAATACCAGTAATCACTTTGACCGGTTCTGTATCTTGAAAACCTATCAGCTTATTCAGGTAACTGTCACGCTGCCTGAGTTCATGGGAACCTATCATGTCTATCACCTCCTGCAGTATTAGTATGGCATAAACTGGTGAAATAATCAAGTAATTGCATTATAGTGCAAAAAACTTTTTACTTTCGACAGTTTTTGCAAACATAAACAAATAATAAAAAGATCCGGCAGGATATCTGGACAATATATCCTGCCGGAGAGAGGGGGATGAGTGAAAATTACTGCTTCTGTTTTTTAGTGAGTACGTTTTTTAAAACAGGAACCATTGCGAAACCAATGATTACAAGCAGGATGATGATTGCAATCGGGCGGGAGAAGAAATACGGGATGAGTCCGCCCTTCGGTGCAGCCATGATCAAGGTTCTGCGGAAGTTGGATTCCAGAATATCGGCAAGGACAACGCCGAGAACCAGAGGTGCCGGTTCAAATCCGTAGATTTTCATAAGGTATCCGATGAGACCGAACACGAGCATGATGATAACTTCGTACATGCTGTTACTCAGTGCATAAGTACCGATGCAGGATAATGCAACGATGATCGGAACGAGAACAGAGTTTGGAACGAGGCAGACTCTTGCCATCTGTCTTGCCATGGAAACTCCGATGATTCCCATCAGCACATTCGCGAAAAGGAAACCAAGGAAGATCGCATAAGTAGTTGGAGCCTTAGAACCTGTAAACAGGTCACTGCCAGGCTGTAAGCCATGCATGAGAAGCGCTCCGTAAAGGATTGCTGTGACCGGGCTTCCAGGAATACCTAAAGTGAAAAGTGGGATCATGGCACCGCCGCAGGCTGCGTTGTTTGCGGCCTCAGAGGCAGCAATTCCGACAATGGAACCTTTTCCGTATTCTTCCGGATTTTTAGAAGTCCGTTTGGAAAGACCATAACTGATCCATGCGGCGATGGAACAGCCGGCAGCAGGGATAAATCCGATAAATGCACCGATAACAGAACTTTTTAACATGGTAGGAGTTAATAGACCGGCATTGCCTTTTTCCCAACGCTTTCCCTTTAAGGCAGCTGCCGGGTCGTCAACAATGGTTGCACCGGTTCCTGTCATCAGCTTTTCAACGAGGATGAGAACCTGGGAGATTGAGAATAATCCGATCAGGATCGGTGTGGAGTCAAGACCATCCTCAAGCCAGAGCTGTCCGAACGTGAATCGAGACACACCGCTGATGGAGTCCATGCCGATGCAGCCGATCAGAAGACCTAACAGAGCGGCGAAGATTCCTTTTGCCTGGTTATCTCCTGTGAGTCCGGCAACGACGAGAACACCGAAGCAGGCAACGAGGAAATACTCAAGGCAGGAGAACATCTGACTGATTCTTCCGAGTGCCGGGGCAAATAAGATCAGGCAGATGGCACCAATGATACCACCGACAACGGATGCGATGGTTACGACGGACACGGCCTCCATGCCGCGGCCTTTTTTCGTCATTTCATAGCCATCCAGTGTGGTCGCCGCAGATGCCGCGGTACCTGGTGTATGGCACAAAACAGCAGTGATGGATCCGCCGTACACACCGGTTGTGTACATTGCGGTCATCATGACAAGGGCAGCTGTGGGACTCATGGAAAATGAGATCGGCAGCAGCAGGGCAATACCGACGGACGGTCCCAATCCGGGAATAATTCCGATGATCATTCCGCCTACAACACCGACGAGCAGTCCGAGAAAGACATCAATGGAGAGGAACGAACTCAATGCGAGTGATAAATATTCTGCCATTTTATAAGCTCCTTTCCTTAAATATAACGGAACAGTTGTCCGAGAATGCCGACTTTATAAATCGGGAGATGAAGAATGATAACGAAAACAACATAACAGATCAGGGTGTAGAGAACGGTGATCACAATGTTTACTTTCCAGGACTTCAGCTTTAAATATTTCATGGAAAGCAGCATAAAGATCGGTGTCGCGATCCAGTATGTGATATAGCGGAAGCCAAGGAAATAGATAAAAATAAAAAACATGAACAGGAATGCGTATTTACTGCTCTTTATAGTCATGGAGTAGTGGAAATCCCCATCCTGCTCCTTGGTGAGCCGGAGACCTTTCAGAATAATAAATACAGAACATAATCCCATTAACAGGGACAGAGTGATCGGAAGATAGGAAGCCTGTCCAGGAATCTGTACCGCAGTAAAGAACACTGCGATACAGAAGATGAGAAGAACGGTTCCTACCCATACGTCGCGATGAAACTTTTTTGCCATATGGATAAACTCCTTTTCTTATGTGGGAATGATCAGTTACTGTACGTTCCAGATCATTTTTCTGGTTTCAACCTGGCTCTCAAGAAGTTCTTTGAAGTCCTCACCGGAGGTATTGTCGAGCTGAAGACCAAGAGCAGCCATATTTTCGATATAGTCAGGATCTTCCATTGCTTTTAATAATGCGTCAGTGGTCGTGTCGACGATATCCTGTGGAACACCATTCGGATAGAAGTATCCGCGAGCTGCGAATGCGACAAAGTCTTCACCGGTTGCCTCTTTGATCGTAGGAACATCTGGTATGAAGTCACTGCGTTCGTCGGAAAAAATGCATGCAACCTTCATCTCACCAGACTGATAGGAAGCCATGACATCAGAGATGGATGCAAAAAAGATATCTGTGTCACCGGATAAGAACATTCCGCGGCTGTCGGAAGCTCCGTCTACCGGAACAACGGTGATCTGGGTTCCGAAGGTCTTGTTGAACCATTCAGCAGTTGTTGCGTCTCCGTCGGTAATTCCTGTTGCCTGGGCGGAAACGAGAACAGGATTGGATTTGGCGTACTCGATAAAGCTGTCAATATCGGAGAACCGTGTGTCATTAGAACGGATCGCCATGACATTGTAGTCGAGAGCCTGGTTTGCAAGGACAGTGACGTCATCGAGATTATATTTTCTAGGGTTATCCGGATCAAGCTCACCCATCGCATAGTTATGGTTGATCAGACCGATCGTATAACCGTCTTTGTAATCTCCCTGGATCAGATCGGTCCATGCGACCCATCCGCCAGATCCTGTCTGGTTTTCAACGACAACATTGACTCCCATTACTTTAGAAAGAGCCTGTGCAAGATTGCGGGCACCAATGTCGGTTCCGCCGCCGGCTGAGAACGGGCAGACGAGAGTGATCGTTTCGCTTGGAAAAGAACCATCGTTTTTGGCGGCTGCAGTATCAGTGGAATCAGCAGATTTTGTTGTGGTGTCTGTTGTCTGCTGGCTGGAAGCTTGGCATGCGCTAAGAGATAATGCTAAAGCTCCTGCGGTCATAAGTGCAAATATTTTTTTCATGTGAGATCCTCCTTTTATAGTAGAACTAAAAAATTTTGTCGTCATAATAGACTGGTCCAGCAAGAAACGCGTTTGCTTTTGTTACATTCATTCTAGTGAATTTTATGTCAGAAAACAAACAGCTTTTCCGTGTTATATCACAATATAATGACTGTAAAATGGATAAAAAAGAAAAAAATGAACAAAAAACATACCGAATTACAACTGAATGATTGTGAATAAAAGAACAAAACTTGTTAGACATTTGTAATCTGAATTCTTATACTGGCATCGAAAACAAAAACGTGAACGGCTAAAGGAGGTCGCTATATGATGACAAAGAAAGAGAGAATTCAGGCAGCTATTGCAGGGGAAAAACCGGACAAACTTCCATATTCATTCTGGACCCATCTTCCGGGAATCGATCTGAATCCGGAACTTTTAGCGGAAAAGACATATGAGTTTTATAAAAAGTATGATATTGACTTTATAAAGACTATGAATAACGGAATGTACGCCATCGAAGACTTCGGTTGTGAGATTGATTATTCAGATATTGCGAAAGGCGGAGTGGCGAAAGTCACAAAAACACCGATCCACGAAGCGAAGGACTGGTATGAACTGAAACCGTGTTCTGTAAAGGAAGGAAGTCTTGCGAGAGAATTAAAAGGATTGAAACTTGTTCTCGATAAGGTAAAGAATGAGGATGTGCCAGTCATTTTCACGATATTCAGCCCGTTGACAACAGCGAATAAATTGTCCGGAAATACACTTCTTCAGTATCTGGAAAATGGTGACGGGGATGCAGTTCATCATGCGCTGAAAGTGATTACGGAGACGACCTGCAATATGGCTCGGGCAGCGCTGGAAGCCGGTGCGGACGGAATCTTCTTTGCGGCGCAGAGCAGTACTTATAATTTTATGACTGCAGAACAGTATAAGGAATTTGGCGTTCCTTATGACTTGGAGGTCCTGAATGCGGCGAAAGATGGATGGATGAACACACTGCATGCCCATGGAAGTAATATCATGATGGAAATATTGAAGGATTATCCGGTACAGGTCTTCAACTGGCATGCATGGGAGACATATCCGTCAGTGGATGAGGCGGCGCTTGAGTCTGGAAAATGCCTTATGGGCGGACTAAACCGCACCGATATCACAAAAGATGACCGCAATGCCATCCATCATCAGATTTATGAGTGTTTTAAACTGATGGGTGGCTGCGGTCAGATCTTAACACCGGGTTGTGTGATCCGCTATCCGTTAAATGAGGAAACTTTAAAATTTATCCGCAAAGCGAAAGATGATGTGGAGGCGAAGATCCATCCGATCTACGCTTAGCAGGAAAACTTTTCCTGTGCCATCCGGATGAATTCATCGGCGGCTCGGCTGAGATAGTGGTCTTTCATGTAAGCGATTGTGATCGGCCGGTAGCCCGCCGGATAGTTTAACGGAAAGACAGACATCTGTTCTTTCCAGTCGAAGGAATTCCAGAATGTCATACGGCGGCTGACGAAGATTTCGGGAAGCACGATGGCACCGATTCCGGAAGAACAGAGGGAAACCATGGTGGACATACTGGTGGTCTCGAGGAGGATTTCCGGTTCAATGTTGTAGCTTTCACAACATTTTTCAAACATTTCGCCCAGCCATGTCTGTTTCGGCATTTTGATAAACGGGCAGTCGGCAAAAATGTTGAAACTTTGAACAGAACCCGGAATCAAAGTGGAGTCTATCTTCAGATAGCGCGGCAAAAATGAGTTTGGAATAACGCAGACGAGAGATTCTGTATGGAGCAGTTCCTCGTGTACTTTTTCTGGATCATTGATCGCAAAACCGATGCAGAGATCTGCCCGTCCTTCAAACAATGCCTGGTTGATCTCTTTTGTTGTACCTTCTACAAGATTTAGTTTGATCTGGGGAAAGGCAGAGCGGAATTTTGGAAGTATCTTTGGAAGCATGACAGCTCCGCGGGAGGTACTGATTCCGAGAGTCAGTTCACCTTTTCGGAAGTCCCGGATATCCTGCATGCTTTTTTCAATCTGTTCTTTCTGATGAAGCAGAACCTTGGAACTTGCATAGAGGGATTTTCCGGCTTCGGTGAGTGTGATCGGTTGGGTACGGTTAAAAAGGATCACACCGAATTCGTTTTCCAGGCGGGAAATGTGGTTGCTGAGGGATTGCTGGGATATAAATAAACGCTTGGCAGCATTTGTGAAACTGAGTTCTTCAGCGGCCACGCGAAAGTAGTAGAGATTTAAAAAGTTCATAGTGTGCTCCTTAAATTTTTTCTGCAGTAACATTGATGAAAGATATGAATTATTATAGCAAAAATAATCGAAAAAGAAAGAACAGAAGGAGAAAAAGCGCTAAGAAACTGTTAAAAATATCATGAGGAAAAATAAAAAATGGACCAGAAATTATACACAAACCATCTTGAAATATTAAAAGACGAACTGATTATGGCGCTCGGCTGCACGGAACCGATCGCAATCGCCTACGCGGCAGCAAAAGCGCGGAAACTGTTAGGTCAGATGCCGGAGAAATGCGTAGTGTCCTGCAGCGGAAATATCGTTAAAAATGTCATGGGAGTGACGGTACCGAACTCCGGCGGATTAAAAGGAATCGATGTGGCAGCAGTACTGGGAATCGTGGGCGGAGATCCAGATATGGATCTGGCAGTGCTTGAGAGTGTGACAAAAGAGGATCAGGAGAAGACAAAAGAGCTTTTAAATCAGAAATTTTGTACCTGTAAACTGATCGAAGGCGTGGCGACTCTTTACATTGTAGTGGAACTGCGCGCCGGAGAGCATACGGCGCTGGTCGAGATTCAGAAGACCCATAAAAATATCACCCGGATGGAAAAAGATGGGATGAGTGTTCTGAAAAAGACTGAGGCAGATGAGGAAAATGGTCATAAGGCAGGTGACAAACAGCTTCTCACAGTGAAAAATATTCTGGAGTTTGCGGATAAAGTAAAAATTGAGGATGTTGAAGAGATCCTGAATCGCCAAATCGAGTGCAATATGGCGATCTGCCGGGAAGGCCTGGAACATCCGTATGGAGCAGAGGTTGGAAGAATCCTGATCGACGGAAACGAAAAGCCGACGGTGGGTCTGAAGGCACGTGCATTTGCGGCCGCAGGTTCGGATGCCAGAATGAACGGCTGTCCGATGCCGGTGGTCATCAATTCCGGAAGTGGTAATCAGGGGATCACGGTCAGCGTGCCGGTCATTGTTTACGCGAAGGAGAAAAACATCGAAAAAGAAAAACTTTTGCGTGGACTTGTAGTTTCGAATCTGATCGCAGTTCATCAGAAAAAATATATCGGAAGTCTGTCTGCATACTGTGGCGTTGTGAGTGCCGCATGCGGAGCAGCCTGTGGTATCTGCTACATGCTTGGATATCCATATGAAGTGGTCTGTGAGACAATTACCAACACCATCGCAACTGTTGGAGGTATGGTGTGTGATGGCGCGAAATCATCCTGCGCAGCTAAAATTTCGACAGCCCTTCAAACTGCGCTTCTTGGAATGAAAATGGGATTACATGACAGGGCATTCCAGCCAGGTGAAGGTCTGGTGGAGGATGATGTTGAAGAAACAATCCGAAGTATCGGACGCATGGGACGAGATGGTATGCACTCCACGGATTTGGAAATTTTGAATATTATGCTTGGAAATTAAAAAAGAGGATCTGCCAGCGGACATTGACTTCTGGTAGGTCCTCTTTTTTATGAAAAGTCTGATCCCTCAGCTATGCTGAGGAGAATGGAATCAGTGCAGATAGTAATAGTATATGCGATACCGTTCTTTGGGACGGGTAGTTCGGACTTCCGGGCGAGGACGCGGACGGCGTGCTCTCCGCAGTACAGTTCTTAAGAAGTGTTGGAAAAGACGAGATCATCGATCTGACCGGAAAAGAAGTCGTTGTCATCGGAGGCGGAAACGTGTCCATGGATGCGGTCCGAACGGCGAAGAGACTGGGTGCGAAGAAAGTCAGCATTTTATATAGAAGACGAAGAAACGATATGACAGCGCTGGCGGCGATCGATCCGGATCCGGCTCAGTATGAGGTTGTGGAGGACAGGGACAGCTTTGATTATATTTATTCCGGGGAGGAGATGCGTCTTCTTCCCGGAAGGAAATATTCAAAAATGAAAAACAGGATCTCCAGATTCCAGAGGGACTATGGAGACCGGGCAGAGTTTGTTCTTCTTGGACCGGAGGATGAACCGGAGATTTTACAGTTTCTGGATCGCTGGTCATCGAAAAAGGAAAGTGATGATGCTCTGAACCGTTTGGACAGTGAGGAGACCGGGATACGGGAAGCAATCCGATTCTGCCGGGAAGCGGAGATCACGATTGCCGGTGTTCGTGTGAACGGGATCCTGGAGGCATTTTCCATGGGAACGGAGTGTAAGGAGACCGATATGACGGTGACACATGTGGAAAAGGCAGATACTGAGCTTCGTGGTCTGTACAATTATCTGGAAAAAGAGTTTTTGCTCCATTCATATCCGGAGACAGGACTGGTGAACCGGGAAGATGATATGGGACTGGAAAATCTGAGACGGACGAAAGAGAGCATGCATCCGGTACGGATGGAGAAGAAATATACGATCCTGGAGCGGGAGAGAAATTAAAGTTTGTTAAAAAATATACAGACAAATTCCGAAAAAGCATACATATGACACATAAAACCCTGTATTTAATGGAATTGATTGCATTATATGAAGAAATATGATAAGCTATGGAGTATGAAATTCCGTACAACCGAATGGATGCTGGAGATAATGCGAAAGCATGATCCGGGGAAATGTACGGACGGTACTTAGGGGGTACCTGCCGGAGTATGAAAAGGTGAGTATATCACATAAAAACTGCCGTCAGCAGAGACGTTCCGGGAGATCAAGGGCGTGTCTGGTGGCGGCAGTTTTTGCTTACCGGCGAGTTCTTGTGGAACTTCCCGGCAAATAAAAGGAGCCGAAATCCTGCTCGTGTGTGGCGGCAGGATCTTTTTATGATGTGGCCAAGTTCAGCCTTGCGCAGACAAGGCAAAGCTGATAAAATGGAAAAACCGGGGGGACTGAAAAATCCCCCTTAAGTGCGTTGCAGAAAGAAACGAATGAAAGAATGGTAACTGCGAAGATATGGAACAGTTACGAACAGCGATAAAAACTTACTGCCGCGGAGAGCGGAGAAAAAAAGGAGATAAAAATGTTAATAATTGCAGGTCTCGGAAATCCGGGAAAGGAATATGAAAATACAAGACACAATGCAGGTTTTATGGTGATGGATGCCCTCGCGGAGAAGATCGGGGCTGATATTTCAGAAAAAAAGCACAAGGCGCTCTGTGGGAAAGGCGTTATCGGCGGTGAGAAGGTCATTCTCATGAAGCCGCAGACGTATATGAACTCCAGTGGGGAGAGTATCCGCGCGGCGGCCGATTATTATAAGGTGGATCCGGAAGATATCCTGATCGTGTACGATGATATCAGTCTGGCTCCGGGTCAGTTAAGGATCCGCGCAAAGGGAAGTGCCGGCGGTCACAACGGAATCAAGAGCATCATCGCACATCTCGGAACCCAGGAATTCCCGCGCGTGAAGGTCGGAGTCGGTGAGAAGCCGTCCCGGATGGATCTCGCTGATTATGTGCTGGGACATTTTTCAAAGGAAGAACAGGGAACGATGGCGGACGCGGTGAAGGAAGCGGCGGACGCAGTCTGCGAGATCGTGAATGTCGGAATCGCGCAGGCGATGAATGATCATAACCGGAAGAAAGAAGAAAAATAAAAGAAGTATTGGCAAAATTTTGCCGCAGTGTGCGTGCGGAGAATGCCTATGCACACTAACTGGAATAGAATCAGAAATATGATCGGACAGGAAACGAATAAAAACAGGAGGAACCATGGCTGAAGTTTTTGCAAATCCGCTCGCGGAGCTGGCGGAGTATACCGATATGAAACAGGATATGGATAAAGGAAAAGGTCCGATCCAGGTCAGCGGCGTGACGGATTCCCAGAAAGTTCATGTCATGCATGAACTCTCAAAGGACAATCCGTGGCGCCTTGTCGTGACGTACGATGACAACCGGGCGAAGGAAATCTATGATGATTTCAGCTATTTTGAGCCGAATACCTGGCTGTACCCGGCGAGAGACCTCCTGTTTTACAGCTCTGATATCCACGGAAATCTCCTGACGAGACAGCGGATGCAGGTATTTAAACACCTTTTGGAGGATGAAGGCGGAGTTGTCGTAACGACCGTGGACGGACTCATGGATCATCTTCTGCCGCTTTCCATGATCAGGGAGAGCTGCCTGAACATCATGGCGGGACAGACGCTCGATATCGAGGAGATCAAGACACAGCTCACGAACATGGGCTATGAGCGGATGGGACAGGTCGATGGAATGGGACAGTTTTCTGTCCGCGGCGGAATTCTGGATGTGTTCCCACTGACGGAGGAGGTCCCGGTCCGGATCGAGCTCTGGGGAGATGAGGTGGATTCCATCCGCTCCTTTGATGCCGAGAGCCAGCGGTCGATCCAGCAGATGGACGAGGTCACGATCTATCCGGCAGCAGAACTGATCCTCACGAAGGAACATATCGAGGACGGGATCCTGCGCCTGGAAGCGGAGGGAAAGAAGCAGGAAAAGACCTTCCGCGACCAGAAAAAGCCGGAGGAGGCGACGCGGATCAGGCGGGCTGTCGGGGAGCTTGTGGAATCCTTAAAAGAGGGCTTTGATGTCCAGACGCTGGATGCGTATATCAGGTATTTCTGTAAAGATACGGTTTCATTTCTTGACTATATGAAAGAAGTCGGCGCTAAGGTCACTTTGGTGTCTTCTGCGACAGAAACAGGAAAACAGGCGGAAGTGGGAGTTATTGAAACTGAAGCTGAAGAGGCAGGAAAGAAGACAGTAGAATCAGGCGGGAACGTAGATCAGAGTGATACTGGGACAGCTGGGACGAAGACATCAGGAAAGAAAACGGCAAGGGCGGCCGGAAAAACGGCCGAAAAGAAACAGGCATCTGGCCTGGCATTAATTTTAGATGAGCCCCAGCGGATGAAGGAAAAAGCGGAGACCGTGGAGACCGAGTTCCGGGAGAGCATGTCCCATCGCCTGGAACAGGGCTATATCCTGCCGGGACAGGCGGACCTCCTGTTTTCCTCGAAAACGATCCTGGCGGACGCGCACACGCCGCACACGATCTTCATGACAGGACTCGACCAGAGACTCCCCGGCATGACTCCGAAGGCGAAGTACAGCCTGACCGGAAAGAACTTAAATTCCTACCAGAACAGCTTCGAGATCCTGATCAAGGACCTGACGAGATGGAAGAAGGACGGATATCGCGTTGTCCTCCTCTCCGCGTCAAGGACCAGAGCGAGCCGCCTCGCAGGAGATTTAAGGGAGTATGACCTGCGGGCATTCTGTCCGGAAGACCCGGGACAGCCGGTCGCTCCGGGGGAGATCATGGTTACCTACGGAAAACTCCATAAGGGCTTTGAGTACCCGCTGATCAAGTTCGTCGTCATCACTGAGGGCGACATGTTCGGCGTGGAAAAGCGGAAGAAAAAGCGAAAAAAATATAATTACGAAGGAAAGAAGATCAGCAGCTTCTCCGAACTCTCTGTCGGCGACTACGTGGTGCATGAGAGTCATGGTCTCGGCATCTATAAGGGAATCGAGAAGATCGAGCAGGACCATGTCATCAAAGACTACATCAAGGTCGAGTACGGGGATGGCGGAAACCTCTATCTCCCGGCGACCCGTCTGGAGGGGATCCAGAAGTATGCGGGGGCTGACGCGAAGGTTCCGAAGTTAAACAAGCTCGGCGGGACCGAGTGGACGAAGACGAAGACGAAGGTCCGCACGGCAGTCCGCGAGATCGCGAAGGAGCTCGTGCAGCTCTATGCGGCGAGACAGGATGCGGAAGGATTCCAGTACGGGCCGGATACGGTGTGGCAGAAGGAATTCGAGGAGATGTTCCCCTATGATGAGACGGACGATCAGCTCACTGCGATCGACGATACGAAGCGGGACATGGAGAGCAAGAAGATCATGGACCGCCTGATCTGCGGGGATGTGGGATACGGAAAGACGGAGATCGCACTCCGCGCGGCGTTCAAGGCGGTGCAGGAAGGAAAACAGGTCGTGTACCTGGTCCCGACAACGATCCTGGCGCAGCAGATCTACAATACGTTCGTCCAGAGAATGAAAGATTTCCCGGTCCGCGTGGACATGATGTCGCGGTTCCGGACGCCCGGAGAGATGAAAAAGACGATCGAAGGTCTGAAAAAAGGATATGTGGACATCGTGGTCGGCACGCACCGGGTGCTTTCCAAGGATGTGCAGTTCAAGAGTCTGGGACTTCTGATCGTCGATGAGGAGCAGCGGTTCGGCGTGACACACAAGGAGAAGATCAAGCAGATGAAGCAGAACGTGGATGTTCTGACTCTGACGGCGACGCCGATCCCGAGAACGTTGCACATGAGTCTCATCGGGATCCGCGATATGAGTGTTCTCGAGGAGCCGCCGGTGGACCGTGTTCCGATCCAGACGTACGTCATGGAGTACAACGACGAGATGATCCGCGAGGCGATCCACAGAGAGTTAGGACGCGGCGGGCAGGTGTACTATGTATACAATCGTGTCAACAACATCGACGAGGTGGCAAACCATGTGGCGTCGCTCGTTCCGGAGGCAAATGTGGCATTCGCTCATGGTCAGATGAATGAGCACCAGCTCGAGAAGATCATGCTGGATTTCATCAACGGCGATATTGATGTTCTCGTGTCTACAACGATCATTGAGACGGGACTGGACATTCCGAATGCCAACACGATGATCATTCAGGACGCGGATCGTCTGGGGCTTTCCCAGCTCTACCAGATCCGGGGGCGGATTGGCCGTTCGAACCGGACATCCTACGCGTTCCTCATGTATAAACGGGATAAGATGTTAAAGGAGGATGCGGAAAAGCGTCTTCAGGCGATCCGGGAGTTCACAGAGCTGGGATCCGGGATCAAGATCGCGATGCGTGATCTTGAGATCCGCGGCGCGGGAAATATTCTCGGAGCGGAACAGCATGGACACATGGAGGCAGTCGGATATGACCTTTACTGCAAGATGCTCAACGAGGCTGTTATTGCCTTAAAGGGCGGACAGGAAGAGGAAGAGACCTTTGAGACCGTGGTGGATTGCGATATCGACGCATTTATTCCGGACGGATATATTAAGAATGAGTATCTGAAACTGGATGTTTATAAGAGAATTTCCGCCATCGAGACAGATGACGAGTACATGGATATGCAGGATGAACTGATCGACCGCTTCGGCGATATCCCGAAATCCGTCGACAATCTGCTCCGGGTTGCGGAGTTAAAGGCCATGGCACACCGGGCGTATGTGACCGAGGTGGACATCAACACCCAGGAGATCCGCATCGAGCTCTACCCGAAGGCAAAGCTCGATGTCACAAAGATCCCGGCGCTGATCGCAGAGTACAAGACCGCGCTCCGCTTCGCCCAGGGCGGCGAGAAACCGGTCCTGTTCTACCAGGAAAAAGGAAAGAAGAACAAGAACTGCGAGCCGATGATCGAGAAGGCGAAGGAGATTCTTGGGAAGCTTGGGGAGCTGGCAGAGAGCAGAAAATAAAAGCATATGGTAAAAATAGCGCATTAAATATAATGCGCTATTTTTATAGGTAAATGCTCTTCATGTTGCTGGACTGGTTGGTGTATAATATAAATGTAAGTGAACATTATGATAAGTGTTATTGAAAAGAGGTGTTTCGAGAGAAGTAAAAAAGATGCAAAGAATAAACGACAACATATTGACAGCATGGTATGAAGTGGATTCTGGTAGATACATTGACACGAAACATAACATCTGATATATTTTACATTATAAATAATGTTATATTTTGGAGAAGCGACATGAAAAATTTGATTAAAAAAATCAGGTTTTATTTGAACATGAGTCAGACCGAGTTCGCAGAGTATATGAATGTGTCTTTTGCAACCGTGAACCGTTGGGAAAACGGCCGGGCTGTTCCTAATAAACTGGCGCAGATGAGATTGCATGAGCTGTGTAAGGCACGGGCAGTTCCGGTTTATGATATGACGTTGGAGAAAATTGCGGAAGCGGCAAAAAAAATAGAATCTGTTCACGGAAAGGTACTGCTTTATCATGGATCGAAATCCGGCATAGAAGGAGTTATTGAGCCGAAGAGCCGGAAACAGTGTGATTTTGGCAGAGGCTTTTATATGGGAACGGATCCATGTCAGGCGTTGACACTGATTTGCGACTATGAAAAATCAAAATTTTATATCGTTTCAGTCGATGTGAACGAGCTTGAAATGCTGAATGTACCAGCAGATATTGAGTGGGCAATGCTTGTAGCATATAACAGGGGAAGAATGGAGAGCATAAAGGATACTGAATTTTATAACAAGTATCGAAATATGGCAGCCGGAAAAGATCTGCTTATTGGAAGCATTGCAAATGACAGGATGTTTTATGTGATTGATAATTTCTTTATTGGAAATATCACAGATGCAGCATTGGTACACAGTCTTTCTGCATTGCAATTGGGAAGTCAGTACGTTGCGGTGTCACAAAGAGGATGTGATGCAATCCATATTGAAGCGGAAATAGAGCTTTCCTATTTGGAGAGAGCATTTATTAAGGAGGTTGCAGAGGAAAATCGTGCACGGGGAGTTTCTCTTGCAAACGGTATCTGTAAGAATTATCGCCGTGAGGGACTATTTTTTGATGAAATCCTGGATAACGCCAAAGCCGGAGGAAAACAATGAATGAGATAGCTTTAAAACTCTGTGACATACAGGGAAGACTTTTTGAACTGTCAGCTGATCATAATTACAGTAGTATGGAATTTATTAAATTGTTCATGAATTCTGAGACGGCAAAAGCATTGGATTCTGAGTATAATCGTATGCAATGGGCAGGAGAAGAGTATCTTTTAGATGAGGTCATCGGAAATTCCAAGACAGAGAGTTTAGTTGGCGGAGAAGTATATTCAAAAGATGTTCTGTATTGGATCGGTTATATTTACCGTTATTGGCATTATTACAGCGGTGAGGACAGTAGAAAGATATATAAACAAGCGCCGGTCGAAGTTATGAAACGAAATTACATGATGTTTCATACGATGGATCCGGTTCTTGCGATTGAGAATCTGAAGGAAATTTATAATCAGAAAAGATAAAAGAAATACGTGAACAGCGAGCCAAAGTCCGCGCTTGCGCGGGACCTTGGCGACTGTCGCGATAACAAGGGGAAACTCGCAAAGCGTGTTTTCACTTGTTATGTGAGCAATAGTCAAAGCCTGTGTTTGCATGAGAGCTTGACGCTGACGGGAATCAACGGCATTTGGTTGGAAAAACTTATTTCTGACACCCCAGGATTTCTTCCGCCCGCTTCACCGATTCTGCCGTCGGTGGATCCACATCTTTCAAGGTATACGGGATGCCGAGTGACTCCCATTTGTAGATCCCGAGCGTATGGTACGGGAGAACTTCCACCTTTTTCACGTTGGACAGTGTGTCTAAAAACGCGCGGATACCGCGAAGGTTTTCTTCATCGTCGGTCACGCCCGGGACGAGGACGTGGCGGACCCACGTGGGTTTGCCAATCTCGTTTAAGTATCTGGCGAAGTCCAGGATATTCTCGTTTGTGTGGCCGGTGAGAGCACGGTGCTTTTCCGGATCGATGTGTTTTAAGTCGAGCATCACAAGGTCCGTGTTCTCCATGAGAGACGAAAGTTTTGAGAAAAATGGTTCTGTTCTTGTAAACGGCTGTCCCGCGGTGTCAAGCACTGTGCCGACGCCGTTTTCTTTTGCAAGACGGAAAAGCTCCGTCATGAAATCAAGCTGTAAGAGCGGTTCGCCGCCGCTGACCGTGATGCCGCCCTCTTTGCCCCAGTAGCGCTTGTAGCGGAGTGCCTGCTTTAAAAGGGCGGACGGGGTGATCTCTTTGTAATTGCAGCCGGAAGAGACGGAGTCAGGGCGGGTTTCTGACGCAGCGGAATTGTTCCCATGGGCAGCTTCTGAGGTCTGCGGACAGGCCGCAGCAGGATTCCCTGCCAGCTTCCATGTATCCGGATTATGACAATACCGGCACCGCATATGGCAGCCCTGAAGAAAAGTCACAAAGCGGACGCCGGGTCCGTCTACGGAACCAAAACTGTCGATGGAGTGAATGTAGCCTGTTGTTTCCATATAAAAGTTTCCCTTCTCCCGGAATCTGCCGGGGATAAAAATAAAGATAAAATGAGCAGTGCGGTGCAAAAGTGCAAACATTAAAACCCTAATGCCAAGCCAGAAAAAACCTTCATAATTTAGACTCAGCCGGGAACAAACAACATTCCCGGCTGATTTTTAAATGGATAAATTTACATTGCCTCGTGGCAGGTTCTTGCGATGACATCAAGCTGCTGCTCTCTTGTCAGGTCGATAAACTTAACCGCATAACCGGAAACGCGGATCGTGAAGTTTGCATACTCCGGTTTCTCCGGATGTTCCATCGCGTCTTTTAACTTATCAAGACCGAAGACATTCACGTTGAGGTGATGAGCGCCCTGGTCAAAGTATCCGTCGAGAACATGAACCAGGTTGTTCTTTCTCTCGTCCTCGGAATGGCCGAGTGCACCAGGAGCGATCGTCTCGGTGTTGGAGATTCCGTCGAGTGCGTACTCATACGGAAGCTTTGCGACGGAGTTTAAGGAAGCGAGAAGACCATTCTGCTCCGCACCGTAGGACGGGGTAGCGCCCGGGGCAAACGGAGTGAACGCTGCACGTCCGTCCGGGAGAGCGCCTGTCGCCTTACCGTAAACCACGTTGGAAGTGATCGTAAGGATGGAAGTTGTCGCCTCGGAGTTCCGGTAGGTGTGGTACTTTTTCACTTTCTTTAAGAAAGTCTTTAACAGCCAAACTGCGATATCGTCGGCGCGGTCATCATCGTTTCCGTAGCGCGGGAAGTCACCCTCTGTGATGAAGCTGGACGCCATGCCGTTCTCGTCGCGGACAACCTTGACCTTTGCGTACTTGATCGCGGAGAGGGAATCCACCACATGGGAGAAACCTGCGATGCCGGTCGCGAAGGTGCGGCGCACGTCGGTGTCGATGAGAGCCATCTCGGCTGCCTCGTAGTAATATTTATCGTGCATGTACTGGATCAGGTTCAGGATATTCACATAGATTCCTGCGAGCCAGTCCATCATGAGATCATATTTGTGCATGACCTCGTCGTAGTCGAGATACTCGGAAGTGATCGGTGCATACTCCGGACCAACCTGCATCGGTTTGCCGTCTTTTGTCATGTACTTCTCGTCCTTACCGCCGTTGATCGCGTAGAGCAGGCACTTTGCAAGGTTTGCGCGGGCACCGAAGAACTGCATCTCCTTACCTGTCTGGGTAGCGGATACGCAGCAGCAGATGCTGTAGTCGTCGCCCCATACCGGACGCATCACGTCATCGTTCTCGTACTGGATGGAAGAAGTGTCAACGGAGATCTTCGCTGCGTACTTCTTAAAGTTCTCCGGAAGACGGGAAGAGTAGAGCACGGTCAGGTTCGGCTCCGGGGACGGTCCCATGTTCTCTAATGTGTGGAGGAAACGGAAGTCTGTCTTTGTGACCATGTGGCGTCCATCCTGTCCGAGACCTGCAACCTCAAGAGTCGCCCAAACCGGGTCACCGGAGAAGAGCTGGTTGTAGGACGGGATTCTCGCGAACTTCACCATACGGAACTTCATGGTCATATGGTCGATCAGTTCCTGAGCCTGGGACTCGGTGAGAGTTCCCTCTTCTAGATCACGGTTTACATAAATATCAATAAAGGTGGAGATACGTCCAACGCTCATCGCAGCGCCGTTCTGGGTCTTGACTGCTGCGAGGTAGCCGAAGTACAGCCACTGGATTGCCTCTTTTGCGTTTGTCGCTGGGCCGGAGATATCGTAGCCGTAGATCTTTGCCATCTCCTTCATGCCCTTTAACGCGCGGATCTGCTCTGCGATCTCTTCTCTCTGGCGGATGATCTCATCGTACATCGCACCGTTTCCGCAGAGCTCCAGGTCTTTTTTCTTCTCCTCGATCAGGAAATCGATTCCGTAGAGAGCCACACGGCGGTAGTCGCCGACAATTCTTCCACGGCCGTAAGTGTCCGGAAGACCGGTCACGATATGGCAGTGGCGGGCAGCTTTCATCTCCGGAGTGTAGGCGTCAAAGACAGCCTGGTTGTGTGTCTTATGGTATTCGGTGAAGATTTTGTGGAATTTCTCGTTTACTTTATATCCGTAAGTCTCAGCGGCTTCCTCCGCCATCTTGATCCCGCCGTAAGGCATGAATGCACGCTTTAACGGCTTGTCCGTCTGGAGGCCGACGATGGTCTCGAGCTCTTTTAAGCTCTCGTCGATGTAGCCAGGACCGTAGGAAGTCAGGCTGGATACGACCTCAGTCTCGCACTCTAAAACGCCGCCTTTTTTGCGCTCCTCTTTCTGGAGTTCCTGAAGACGACCCCAGAGCTTATCGGTCGCCTCGGTCGGAGCGGCGAGGAAATCCTCGTTTCCGTCATACTGGGTATAGTTATTCTGGATGAATTCGCGGACATTGACCTCGTCGGTCCATTTTGTGCCCTGGAATCCTCTCCAGGCTTTTTTGAAAACATCAGCGTTTCCGTTTAGGGTATTCTGTTCAGACATGGTGGTTCCTCCTTGTTTCCATTACGATTACATATTGTTAAAAAGGGATCATTCTGAAATCTTCGGTTGTGAAGAAATGCTTCGCCATTATAACAGATCATGACAGGAAAAAACAATACTTTAAATGAGAATCATTATCAAAATCTGCCATATGGAAAATTTTCTCTTTAGGGAGATCTCAGCTGTTACAGAATCACAGCGCGGCGCAGAATGCGCCATCAGACAAAAGGGTAAAAAAATAACCCACAGTCTGCGCTATGATCGCCCAGACGGTCGGCTTTCTTCGATCATACTTCACGTGGTTCACCACTTATCCGTCAGTCATATGATCGGTATGACATATATATACCAGATGTTGTAGTGTGTGTCAAGTGGAAAAGAATGGTCGGACCAGATATGGGGGAGAGAATGCCGGTCCTTTTTGGCAGATGTCAGCAAAAAAGCGCGAAGAGCGTCGCTTCATACCGGTTGACGGAATCATGCCCGGCGGGGTACAATAACCTTAATATGACTTTGGGGGAAACAGGGGGGAACGAGGATGTTAAAGGTACTGATCGCGGATGATGAGAGCAAGGTCTGCCAGCTGATCGAAAAGCTGGTGGACTGGGATGCTCTTGATATGGAGGTCGGAGCGGTCGCGGAGAACGGGATCGATGCGCTGGAAAAGATAAAGGAAGTTCATCCGGATATCGTGATCACGGACATCCGGATGCCGGGATATGATGGGCTGGACCTGATCCGGCTCGGAAAAGAGGAAGCTCCGAATGCGGAGTTTGTGATCATCAGCGGCTACCGCCATTTTGAGTATGCGCAGATGGCGATCCGGTACGGGGTGAATGCGTATCTCTTAAAGCCGATAAAAAAGGACGAGCTGACGGAGACATTAAAGCGCCTCAGCACCCGTTTCCGGGCGCAGACGGAACAGCTGAGCCAGGAGGAGAAGACCAGACTGGCGATCAGGAGCGACGAGAAGAACCTGAGACAGGCCTTTTTACAGGATCTTGTGGGGAGAAGAAATAAGGAGACCCTGTCGCAGCCGCTTTTGGAGATCAACCGGGAATTTCACTATCGTTTTGAGCCGGGGGAATTCTGCATCGCCATCTTAAAACTGGATGGGCGTGTCTGCGATGAGGAGCAGAATGTCCAGTTTATGGCGGAGAAAGTCCAGTCTGCGGCGGAAAGATTTTTAAAAGACTATGTCATGGAGACAGAGAATACGGAGCTCAACGGATTCCATTTCTTTCTGCTGAACTATGACGCAGAGGACCGGATGCAGATCCGGAGACAGATGAAAGCCCTGCTCTCGGAGATCCGGGTCCAGGGGGATATTTTAAAGAACCTGTCGGTGACGCTGGCACTCGGCGAGGGTGTGGTGAGTCTCCCGGAGATCGGCAGTTCCTTAAAAAATGCCAGACTCCTCATCGAGGAGCGGCTGCTCGCAGGAACGGGAAAGCTGATGGAAGGAAAGATCGAAAGCGGGGAGTCCTTTGCGGACAGTGAGATCTTTGCAAAGTTTAATGACCGGATCGCCCACACGCTGGAGAGTCTGGATTCCTTTGCAGTGCGGGAAGAACTGCTCTATCTGAAGACGAAAATGATGGCGGCAAAGGAGATCAGCGGTCATGAGATCCTTCAGATGACGAAGGAGATCTGCAACCAGTACCTGTTTTTCATGAAAAAGTACCGTCTTCCGGTGGAAGAGAACTTTATGGAGAACTTCAGCGTCAGTGCCGACAACTGTGCAGATGCGGCGGAGCTTTTCGATTATCTGACGAGACGGATCACGACCTCCTACGAGAAGGCGGCGAGATTAAAGAGACAGGACGAAAACCGTCCGATCCGCGTGGTGAAAAAGTATGTGGAAGAACATTTTGGAGAGCCGCTGACGCTGGAAGAACTCAGTCGGGTTGTGGATCTCTCCCCGACGTACCTCAGCACGATCTTTAAGAAGGATACGGGGATGACGTTTCTGGAATACCTCTCGAAGGTTCGCATGGACATGGCAAAAAAGCTCTTAAAGGAGACAAATGACACGGTGGCCGATATATGCGGGAAGGTCGGCTACAGCGATGTGCGGTATTTCACGAAGACCTTTACAAAATATGCGGGCTTAAAGCCCAAGGAATACAGAAAGCTGTACTCATGATGGAGAAGAAACATACCGATGAGAAAAATTACCTGTCCGTTCGGATCAAATGGTGCGCACTTCTCGCAGCCGGGCTGGTCGGGGCATTCCTCGTAAGAATGTGGGTGGTGTGCATCCGGGAAATGCAGTCCCTGATGGTCCCGGCTGTATTTACGGCGCTTTCCGCTGCTCTGGCGGTGATCGTTTACCGGACGGTGCTGATCCCATACCGGGAGACTCGGAAGATCTATGAGCAGTTTGTCATGGGCTATGTCATGGAGGACCTTTTTAAGGTCCGCTATCCGTTTTCACCGGAGAGTGAGCAGGCAGTCCTGCGCCTGAACGAGATCATCGACCGGAACAACCTGATCGCGATCTCGAAGAAACAGGCGGAGTATCTGGCGCTTCAGAACCAGATCAATCCCCATTTCCTCTACAACACGCTGGAGGGGATCCGGAGTGAGGCGCTGATCGCGGGGCTGGACAGCATCGCGGAGATGACGGAGGCGCTGGCGACCTTCTTCCGCTACACGATCTCAAACCTGGAAAATCTCGTGACGCTGGAGGACGAACTTGCCAATATCGAGAATTATTACTACATTCAACAGTTCCGATTCGGTTCTAAACTGGACCTGAAGATCCAGTATGACCGGGATCCGGACGACGATTTCACGGAGATGGATTTTCTGCAGTGCAAACTTCCGAAGCTGACACTGCAGCCGATCGTGGAAAATTCCATCTACCACGGGATCGAGCGAAAGATCGGAAAAGGTCATCTTGTGATCCGGATCAGTGCGAGTGAGGAACGGCTCTACATCAGGATTTCCGATGATGGGCGCGGAATGACGGACGAAAAACTGAAGGAACTGAATGAAAAACTGCGCCGTCTTGATGTGGAGACAGATGTCCCGGAAAAAGAGGAGGAGAAGAAGCCGGCCCGCGGCGGGATCGCGGTGGTGAACGTGAACAGGCGGATCAAGCTCCTCTTCGGCGAGGAGTACGGAATCCATGTCTACAGCAAAGAGGGGATCGGAACTGATGTCATAGTGGAGCTTCCGCTGGTGCGCGACGGGGATCGTCAGGGAGGATGGCGATGAGAAAAGAACTTCTTCGGATATCGCATGTTGATCTTGAACGGGACGGAGAGCTGCTCCTGGATGATCTGGAATTCCAGATGTTTGCCGGGGAGATCGTTGGCCTGGTGGCGCGGAACCGGAAAGGCCAGAAAGAGATGGTGGATCTGATCTGCCGGAACGATCCGATCAGCCTGGGATCCGTGTGGTATGACGGAAACGTTGTAAATAGCTACGCCTACAGCAGCGGGGCGTCCAATAAGGTGGCGCTCATCGAACAGAAGAGCCATCTCGTGCAGGGCTTAAGCGTTGTGGACAACCTTTTTATCCTGCGGGAAGGTTTCCGGAAATATTTTATCAATGAGCAGGTGATCTTCAGCCAGGCGATCCGCTTTTTTGAGGAAAAAGGGCTGAAAGTGGACCTGGAAAAGAGAGTGGAGAACCTGACAGAGCTTGAGAGATGCTTTGTGGAGCTCGGAAAGGCGCTGCTTTCGGGCTGTCATCTCATTATCGTGGACAACCCGGCGAACTATCTGAGCCAGTATGAGCTCTTCGAGTTCCAGCAGATGTTAAAGAAGATCCGGAAAGAGGGGATCTCCGTGCTCTATGTGGGAAACCACCACCAAGAGCTCTTTAAGATCGCGGACCGGACCGCACTTTTTTCGGACGGTCACATCTACAAGGTCTTTGAGCGGGATGAGATGACGGACGAAAAGATGGCACCGTACATCTCAGAATGGAAGATCATGTCCACGGAGAATGATCAGGATGCCGAGGATGACGGGATCCTGCACTTTCACACCGTGGGAGTCGGAAATTTAAATGGTATTCGCTTCATCCTGCACCGCGGTGAGTGTATGACGATCCTCGACAAGGAAAATAAGATCGCAGGGGACATGATGGATCTGATGACCGGAAAAAAGCGGTGCAGATCAGGATGGATCACGGTGGACCATGTGACCTACACACAGAAAAAAGCGGCGGATTATCTCGATGAGGGGATCGCCGTGATCCCGGCGGACGGGGTGAACCGGCTGCTGTTTCTGGATGAGAGCTACATGGAGAACCTGACATTTCTCCTGGACCGGAAACTCAGAAAAAGCCTGATCCCGCGGAAAATCTACAGGAGTATCCATTCAGAATATCTGCCGCTCGTGGGACCGGTGATCGATGCGCCCTGTGTGCGCGACATTCCGCAGGAAGACCAGTTTGCCCTGCTCTATCATAAGATGAATCTTCTGCGCCCGCGGATCATGGTCTGCATCCAGCCGCTCGCAAAGGGCGACATGTTCTGCCGGATGAGGATCTTAAATGTGCTGCGCCAGATCCAGAAACAGGGGACGGCGATACTCATGATCACCGCGAGTATCTCCGATACGCTTGATATCTCGGACCGCCTGCTCGTCGTGGAGCAGGGGAAGGTGGCGGCAGTATATGAGAAGAGTGAGTTTAAGAGAATTGTGAGGTAGGATTGGAGCTGCCCCGTCCTGTTGTATACATCAAAATATTGTCCCCCATAACCGTAGGATTGTCCTCTGTTATGGGGGACATTTTTCATGTAAGATGGAACTAACAGGGGAGGTCTATATGAACGAGTACATAGGAATCGATATCGGCGGGACGAAAACAGCCATCGTTCGTGGAGACGAGAACGGAACAATCCTTGAAAAGAAGCGATTCGCAACGACAACGAAGGAAGAAACTCTGGAAATGATCTTTCAGAGCGTTGCGGATCTGAAAACAGATCAGACGAAAGCAATCGGCGTCAGCTGCGGCGGGCCGTTAAACAGCAGGACGGGCGTGATCCTGGGACCTCCGAATCTTCCGGGATGGGACGAAGTTCCGATCACGGATATGCTGACGGAGCGGTTCGGACTTCCGGCATATTTAAGAAATGATGCGGATGCCTGTGCCGTGGCGGAATGGCAGTTCGGAGCCGGAAAAGGCGCGGAGAACATGATCTTTCTTACCTTCGGAACCGGGATCGGCGCGGGGCTGATCTTAAACGGAAAGCTTTACGAAGGAACATGCGGGATGGCCGGGGAGATCGGTCATGTACGGCTTTTTGAGGATGGACACGTTGGCTACGGAAAGTCCGGCTCGTACGAAGGATATGTGAGCGGCGGCGGGATCGCCCAGTACGGAAAAGGAACCGCGGCGGAGCTCGGAAAGCGGGCGGAAGAAGGAGATCCGGAGGCGCAAAAGATCTGGGCGCAGACAGGAGAACATCTTGGAAGCATGCTGTCGATCCTGATCGATCTGTTAAATCCGGAGGTGATCGTCATCGGAAGTATTTTCGTCCGGGCGGAGAAGTATCTGAGAGCTTCCATGGAAGAAAAGATCCGGAAAGAAGCACTGAAACCGGGCGTAGAGATCTGCCGGATCGTTCCGGCGGGACTCGGGGAATCAATCGGAGATATCGCGGCACTCTGTGTCGCCATGAACCTGTAAAAAATGAAAATGCCGGGATTTGCGGAGAAACCACAAAAAGAATGTAACTGTCCGGAATCCCTGCAGTTACAGGAAAAACATTAGAAATATAGCCACAAAAGGATGTGCATGGCACATTTTCGCATACATAAAACGACCCGGGAGACCGGATCAAACGAGAAACAAAAACTGGAAAGCGGGGGAGAAGATGGGCGAAGTAATTGTTTCAATGAAAGACATCGTCAAGACATTCCCGGGCGTCAAAGCCCTGGATCATGTAAATTTCGAACTCCGGTCGGGAGAGGTCATGGCGCTTCTTGGGGAGAACGGAGCGGGAAAATCTACACTGATGAAGATCTTAAGTGGTGTTTATACAAAAGACAGCGGAACGATGACCATATTCGGAACGGAATATGACAATCTGACACCGAAGCAGGCACAGGCCGTCGGCGTTGCGATCATCCACCAGGAGTTAAACATGTGCCGCCACTTATCGGTTGCGGAAAACATGTTCCTCGGAAGAGAGAAGGTCAACGGGATCGTCTTAAATGACCGGGAGATGGAGGCAGAGGCGGCAAAGATCCTCGGAGATCTGAAGATCGACATCGACCCGAGACAGACCGTCGGCGATCTTCCGGTATCCAAACAGCAGATGGTCGAGATCGCGAAGGCACTTTCGATCCACGCGAAGATCCTGATCATGGATGAGCCGACTTCTTCCCTGACAGCAAAAGAGATCGAGGAGCTCTTCCGGATCATCCGCCAGTTAAAGGCAGACGGCTGCGGAATCGTCTATATTTCCCATCGTCTGGAGGAGCTGAAGGCCATCGTGGACCGGGTGACGATTATGCGTGACGGTCAGTATATCACAGACGGAAATTTCGCAGATATGACGATGGAACAGATCATCGCAAACATGGTCGGCCGTGAGATCAAGGAACAGTTCCCGAGAGTCTCCTGCCCGAAAGGAAAGAAGATCTTCGAGGTGAAAAACTTAAATGCCGGACATCTCGTCCGCGACATCAATTTCTCCCTCTATGAGGGCGAGATCGTTGGATTCGCGGGACTGATGGGAGCGGGACGTACCGAGACAACGAGAGCGATCTTCGGCGTTGACCCGAAGACCAGCGGGGAGATCTGGCTGGACGGAAAAGAAGTGAAGATCACCTGTCCGATGGACGCGATCAAAGCCGGGATCGTACTGGCGCCGGAGGACCGCAAAAAAGACGGCCTCTGCACGAAACTGAGCATCCGTCATAACCTGGCACTCCCGAACCTGGACCTCATCTGCAGCAAGCTCGGCGTGATCAGCAGTAAAAAGGAGGACGACCTCTGCGAGAAGGCGGTGAAGGACCTCCTGATCAAGACCCCGACGGTGGAGGTCAATGCGGGCAATCTTTCCGGAGGAAACCAGCAGAAAGTGGTTGTCGGAAAGTGGCTGGCGAGAAATTCCAGAGTCGTGATCTTCGATGAGCCGACACGAGGCATCGATGTAGGCGCGAAGGTCGAGATCTACAACCTGATGAACCAGTTAAAGAAACAGGGCATTGCCGTTATGTTCGTCTCCTCGGAGATGCCGGAAGTCCTGGGAATCGCGGACCGCGTCATCGTCATGTGCGACGGAAAGATCACCGGCGAAGTCATGGCGAAGGAGACAAGCCAGAATGAGGTTCTGAAGTTCGCTACCGAATTTGAGAAGAAACAACAGGTTAGCTGAGGGAGGACAGGAGAATGAATGAAAAGAAGCAGAGTACAGTAAAGCGGATCCTGGGGACACGCGGAATGGGCGCGGTCATCACGGCATTCGCGGGACTGATCATCATCTATGTAGCATTCGGTCTCATCGACCGTAAAGTATTTGCAGGACAGAACGTCATGAACCTTCTGCGTTCCATGTCAAAGTACCTTCTGATCGGCGTCGGACAGAGCTATCTTCTGATCACCGGAAACATCGATCTCTCGATCGGTTCCATGGTCGGAATGAGCGCCATGATCTCGGCAACCCTGATGGCGATGGGCGTCAATCCGTTCGTTGCGATGGCGGTTGCGATGGCGTGCTGCCTGGTTACCGGAGTGATCAACGGAATGTTAGTCGGAAAGTTCAAGCTTCCGCCGTTCATCGCTACCCTGGGTACCATGTTCGTGACACGAGGCGTTGCCTACATGGTCAACAACAACCGAAACACGGATGCCATCGCCACAGGTATCGGAAAGGAAGCAGGGGATAAGTTCCAGAACGTCTTCTACTATGGAAAGACACTTGGTGTTTACAACACCTTCTGGATCGCTCTCGTGATCTTTCTGATCTTCTTCTTCCTGCTCTCAAAGACCCGCACAGGAAGACATATTTACGCGATCGGCTCCAACGTGGATGCTGCGAAACTGTCCGGTGTGAATGTTGTAAATACAACAATTAAGGCATATCTGGTAAGTGCTGTCTGCGCGTGTGTCGTTGGTTACATCCTCTGCGCACAGGCCGGTATGGGCAACATGGAAGCAGGAAACATGTACGAGATGTACGGCGTTGCAGCCGGCGTTATCGGCGGTATCTCCCCGCTCGGCGGAACAGGACTTCTGCTCGGAACCTTTGCCGGTGCGGCTGTATGGCAGACACTGGAGAATGGTCTGAACATGATCGGTGCACAGGTCGGCATTCAGAGACTTGTCATCGGTATCATCGTTGTATTCTCTGTACTTCTTGATGTTGTCGTTCGTTCCGGAAACTTCGGAAAGAAAGCATCCAAATAAGACAGAGAAAAAACTGTTTTGTGTCTGCGGCATTTTGCAGCAACAGTCGGTCAGCGGTCCTGCATGAGAATAAGCAGGATGCTGGTCCGGAAATATCGTTACATGGATATCTAACTCCCATGGTATACGGGAGTTACATATAAGAAAATCTTAAGGAGGATTTTTATGAAAAAGAGATTGTTCGCACTGTTAAGCTGTGCAGCCCTTGCGGCAGCCAGCATCACCGGCTGTTCCAGCCAGAAACCTGCAGAATCCGCAGCTGCGTCTGCAGAGGCAGAGTCCACCACAGGTGCTCCGTCCAAAGAAGTCGGCGATTATAAGATCGCGCTGATCACCATGGACTCCATCGACCAGCACTGGGTAACCTTAAACGAGGGTGCTCAGGAAGAGGCGAAAGAGCTCGGCGTGACAGTAAGCTTCATGTCCCCGAACACAAAGGATGACGCCCAGCAGATCGAGTGCGTAAATAACGCAGTCGCAGGCGGCTATCAGGCGATCATCGTAGCGGCAAACGGCCCGGACGCGATCTCTTCCGCACTGAAGGAAGCAAAGGACGCGGGCATTAAGATCGTATACGTTGACTCCCCGGCAAACGTGGAGGCAGAGGCAACCTTCTCTACCGATAACGAGGCAGCTGGTGAGACAGCCGGTAAAGAGATGCTCAAAGCTCTTGAAGAGTCCGGCATCACATCCGGTAAGATCGGTATTGTAAATGTAAACGCAGCAACAGACTCCACAGTCAAGAGAGAAGCCGGATTCCGTAAGGCATTCGAAGGAAAAGGCTTTGAGCTCATGGAGACCCAGTACGGCGAAGGCGATGCAGCGAAGTCCCAGACCATCGCTGAGAACTACATCACACAGGGTGTTGTCGGCATCTTCGGCTGCAACGAGGGCTCCACGACCGGTACCGGTAATGCCATCAAGGCATCCGGCAATACAGGCATCATCGGCGTTGGCTTCGATAAATCCGACGCGATCATGAACCTTATCAACGACGGATATCTTCTCTGCACAATGGCTCAGAACCCGGATCTCATGGGTAGAGACGGTGTTGAAGCAGCTGTCCGTGCGCTTCAGGGTGAGACATTTGGCGGTCTTGTAACGGATACAGGCGTTTCTGTCATCAAGGCAGGCAACACTGAGGATGCAGCAGGAACAACCGACGTGACAGCAACAAAGGACTGGAAGATCGCGCTGATCACCATGGACTCCATCGACCAGCACTGGGTAACTTTAAATGAGGGCGCTCAGGCAGAGGCAAAGGCACTTGGCGTAACCGTAAGCTTCATGTCCCCGAACACAAAGGATGATGCTCAGCAGATCGAGTGCGTGAACAACGCAGTCGCAGGCGGCTATGAGGCGATCATCGTAGCGGCAAACGGCCCGGACGCGATCTCTTCCGCATTAAAGGAAGCCGCTTCCACAGGCGTGAAGATCGTGTATGTTGACTCTCCGGCAAACGTAGAGGCAGAGGCAACCTTCTCCACAGACAACGAGGCAGCTGGTAAGACAGCAGGCGATGAGATGATCAAGGCTCTCGAGGCAGCAGGCATCACATCCGGTAAGATCGGTATCGTAAACGTAAACGCAGCAACAGACTCCACCGTTAAGAGAGAAGCAGGCTTCCGCTCTGCATTCGAAGGAAAGGGCTATGAGCTTATGGAAACTCAGTACGGCGAAGGTGATGCAGCGAAGTCCCAGACCATCGCTGAAAACTACATCACACAGGGCGTTGTCGGCATCTTCGGCTGCAACGAAGGTTCCACGACTGGTACCGGTAATGCGATCAAGGCATCCGGAAAGACAGATATCGTAGGCGTTGGCTTCGATAAATCCGATGCGATCATGAACCTCATCAATGACGGATATCTCCTCTGCACAATGGCTCAGAACCCTGATATTATGGGTAAAGAGGGCGTAAAGGCAGCTGTCAGAGCGTTAGAGGGCGAAGAGCTCGGCGGCGCTGTCAGCGATACAGGCGTATCTGTTCTGAAGAAGAATTAAAATCAGTGGTAACTGTGAAGGTACTGAACAGTTACGATCAGTGAAAATAAACTGGAACTAACTGAAAAAACGAATTAAAATAATGGCAGTTGGAAAGAAAACGGCTGCTGGACATGCAGGATCAGGGAACGCCGGGCCGAAAGGATCGGCGTTCCCTGCATATCAAGGACAGGAGGAATTTTTCATGAAACGCAGTGAGATCAACGCAGCTTTAAAAGAAATGGAACAGATGATTAGGGAGTATCGCTTCGCGATCCCGCCATTCTGCAATTTCACACCGGAAGAGTGGAAGGAAAAAGGCCATGATTACGATGAGATCCGCGACAACATGTTAGGATGGGATATCACGGACTACGGTCTCGGGGACTTCGATAAGGTCGGATTTTCCCTGATCACGATCCGCAACGGCAACCTGAAGATGAAGGACAAATACACAAAGACATATGCGGAAAAACTCCTGTACATCAAAGAGGGACAGTACTCTCCGATGCACTTCCACTGGTCAAAGATGGAGGACATCATCAACCGCGGCGGCGGAAATGTCCTGATCCGTGTATATAATTCGACAAAGGATGAGGACCTTGACAAGGTGAACGATGTCCATGTCCATGTGGATGGCAGAGAGATGGTCGTTCCGGCCGGCACCCAGGTGCGCCTGACTCCTGGTGAGAGCATCTCCATCTACCCGTACATGTACCATGATTTCGAGGTGGAAGAGGGCAGCGGCCCGGTTCTCTTAGGCGAGGTCAGCCAGTGCAACGATGACAACGTGGACAACCGCTTCTACGAGAAAATGGGAAGATTCCCGAAGATCGAGGAGGATGAGGCGCCGTACCGCCTGCTCTGCAACGAGTATCCGGAGGCAAAATAGATGGCGGATCAGAGAACACTGATGGCGGTCTGCGGGAACATGGAGCAGATCGCCGGAGTCCGCCGGATCGAATTTCAGGACGGGCGGGCGTCGGGACTCCGCTGTGCGCTTGTGGAAAACGGACCGGTGGAGATGTCGTTAATGATAGATAAATGCCTGGATCCGGCGTGGATCCGGTATAAGGGGATCAATTTAAGTCTTCTCACAAAACCGGGACTTCAGGGGCGGAATCCCTACGATACGGCGGGGGATGAGGCGGTGCGCTCGATCATGGGCGGTGCGATGTTTACCTGCGGTCTCGGGAACGTCCACGGAAACCGCGTGGTGGATGGTGTGGAATATCCGACGCATGGGAGAATGCGGACGACTCCGGCCGAGAAGGTGTCCATGGACGCATTCTGGGAGAACGGAACGTATAAGATCCGGGTGTCCGGGGAGATGCGGGAGGCGCGGATCTTCGGAGAAAATCTCGTGCTGAGGAGAACAGTGGAGACGGTTTACGGAAAGCGGGAGATCGTGTTCACGGACGAGATCGAGAACCAGGGATTTGAGGAGCAGCCACTCTGTTTTCTCTATCACTGCAATGCCGGATATCCGTTTCTTGTGCCGGGGCTGCGGATCGTGATGCCGTCGATCATGACCGGACCGCGCGACGCGGCTGCAGAGGCAGGAAAAAGCCACTGGAACGTCATGGATGAGCCGGAACCGGGAGCTCCGGAGCAGGTATTCCAGCATGAGCTGGCGGCAGATCAGAACGGAAATACGTTCGCGGCTTTCGTGAACGAGGAGCTTCAGATCGGGCTCTGCATCCGGTTTGAAAAGTCAGCGATCCCCTACCTGACCCAGTGGAAGAGCACGGCGGCCGGGGATTTTGCGATGGCGCTGGAGCCGACAAACTGCGGATTTGACGGACGGGCCGGAAAGACGCAGATCTTAAAACCATTTGAAAAACATGAGAACCGGATCCGGTTCCAGATCCTGGACGGAAAAGACGAGATAAAACGACTGGAAGATGAGTGCAGGGAGGTATTGAAATGTACGATGTGATCGCTCTTGGTGAGCTTCTGATCGATTTTGCGGCGAAGGAGACGGATGCGGACGGATATCCGACGATGAAGGCGAATCCGGGCGGAGCGCCGGGAAATTTCCTTGCGGCATTGAATAAATATGGGGCGAAGACGGCATTTCTCGGAAAAGTCGGGGATGATGCGTTCGGAAAGCTCCTCTTAAAGACATTTGAAAAAGCTGGGATCGAGACGAAGGGAATCGTGACCGATCCGTCGGTGTTTACGACGCTGGCGTTTGTGACCTTCTCTCCGGAGGGAGACCGGTCCTTCAGCTTTGCGAGAAAGCCGGGAGCGGATACGCGACTGAGCTTTGAGGAGATCGACCTGAACATGATCGATGAGTCGTCGGTCTTCCATTTCGGAACCTTAAGTCTCACGGATGATCCGGTGCGCAAGGCAACGAAAAAGTGCGTGGAATATGCGAAGGAACACGGAAAACTTATTACCTTCGATCCGAACCTCCGTCTTCCGCTCTGGGAGACGCCGGATGCGGCAAAGGAGCAGATCTTATGGGGACTCGCCCATGCCGATGTGGTGAAGATCAGTGATGAGGAAGTGGAGTTCTTATGGGGCATCACGGATGAGAAAGAGGCGGCGAAGAAGCTACTTGATGAGTTCGGGATCCGTCTCGCGATGGTCACGATGGGACCGAAAGGGGCATACCTGGCGAACCAGGATGGCGCGGCGTACGCAAAGTGCCCGGAGGTAAAACCGATCGATACGACAGGAGCCGGGGATATCTTTGGAGGAAGTGCGGTTTCAAGACTCTTAAAGACCGGGAAAGCGCCGGAAAAACTGACGGAAGAAGAACTTGCCTTTATCGGTCAGTTCGCCTGCACGGCGGCGAGTCTTTCAACAACGCAGTCGGGCGGGATCCCGAGTATTCCGGAGGAAGAGGATGTTCTGGATTACTTTTCAAAGGTAGGAATTTTCTGAACTGAAAATTCCGTACAATACAGTGGTGGTAGCAGATTTTGCCGATTCGGAATGCGAAGCATCGGCAAAATCCCGTTACAGGGCACGGACACGGAGTGCCCGTGTGCTGTAACAGTTTTGGAGAGAATGCAGGCTTAAATGGAAAGCCGCATCTATGTGACGAAGCTGGTATTTAGAGCAGTTCTGGCTGGATAGGAATCCGGAACTGCCGGGATACCGGCTTTGTTGCTTTTGGGGAATTGTTTGGGAAATGCGCCCAGAAAGACCATGTTTAGGTGGAAGGTGATTCCCGGGATTTCCGACATCATTGAAATTGTCGGAATTTTGCTGGAAGAGATCACCAACTCACTGCTTCCGGTATTTGTTTGGCGTGCATCCAACGATCTTTTTAAAGCAGCTTGTAAAATAACTCTGTGAGGAAAAGCCGGTATTCTGGGCGATCTCAGCAATTGCGAGACTGGGATCTGCCAGGAATTCCCGGCTTTTTGTGATCCTGTATTCCAGGAGATACTGAAAGATCGTCATGCCGGTCATGCGCTTAAAAAAGCGCTCACATTCCTCCGGGCAGAGACCGATGGATGCGGCGATCTCGGACAGGGTGAGCTTTTCTGAAAAGTGTGCATGGAGAAATTCCATGGTCTTAGTGAGCCGCTCGTTTGAGGTACTGTTTCCGGGCGTGTCCGGCATCACGGAACATCTGGCAAGTTTTAGAATGTCCGGCCAGGCAGAGAGAATCTCTCCATGGAGCAGGAGTTCCCAGCCATCGAAATGTTCGCCCTCTGAGATGTTCACGATCCGTCTTACGGTCCTGGTGAGGCGGACACCGGCAGGATGGCTGGCGTCAAAGAGAAAGGCCGGAGGCAGATTTCCGGATAAAAATGGGGCAATAACAGCCTGATAGAGAGCCTGATTGTCTTCCACGGCAATCAGGCTGGGAAGAAAATCAACACAATAGTAGGCAGAATCCGGTTCGACAGGTTCTACAAAATGAGCGGACCGGCTGTTGATAAAAAATCCATTTCCTTTGCTGACAAAATAAGACTTTCCGGCAGTCTGAAAACGAATTTTGCCTTTTGTGATAATACAGAGCTGGAAATCCTCATGCCAGTGCCAGCGCACAGTGGGATAATTCCGGTATGAAAAATCGGTCATATAGACAGAGACTGGAAGCAGATCTGAAATCCGGATCGTATCTTCTTCCTGATTTTCTTTTATAGACAGTCTATTTCGGATCATAGGGAAAACCTCACGTTATAAAAAACGAGAATCTCAATATATTGATAAAATATATGAATATTTTGATATACAGAACCATTTAAACCCGATATACTGAAAAAGTCAAGTGAATCATACAATCGGTGAATGTGTGAAGAGTTACGAATGTGCCATGTGGAATTTTCAGAACAAAAATTACTGTTGATGAAAAGTAATATTACAACTAAAAAATTGGGAGGAACTTATGACAGAAACAAAGGAAAAGAACAGGCAGAAGCTGGGAATTTTCTGCTGTATTGCCGGTGGAGTCGGCTGGGGACTTTCGGGGACATGCGGGGAGGCGTTGTTTTCCCAGTATCCGATCGATACGTCCTGGGTGACGGCTGTGCGGATGACTGTGGCGGGAACGTTACTGTTACTCTTTGCGCTTGCGAAGCACAGTCTGGATTTTAAAGCGCTTGGAAAAGATAAAAAGGGGATCATGGAGATCGTTCTGTTCGCTCTGGCGGGACTTGCACTCTGTCAGTACGCGTACCTCAGTGCCATCAAATGGACAAACTCCGGAACGGCGACGGTGATCCAGAATCTCTCCATCGTATTTATCGCAGTTTATGTCTGCCTGACGACAAGAACGAAACCGGATAAGAAGACGGTATTCTGTATTCTGCTTGCACTCATCGGTGTCTGGCTCCTCGCGACAGGAGGAAAACCAGGAAATATGGAGCTGACACCGAGAGGACTCTTCTGGGGACTGATGGCGGGCGTCGGCGCGGCGAGTTACTCGCTGCTTTCCAGAGCTCCGGTGGGACGTTTTGGAAGTATTCCGGTGACCGGACTTGGGATGTTGATCGGGGGAGTCGTGCTCTGTGGAATTGCCCAGGTATGGAAGGTTCCGGCTGGACTTGATGGGCGTGCGGTCCTCTATCTTGCGGTCATTGTTTTGGTCGGTACGGTCGGGGCGTTTACTTTATTTTTACAGGGAATTGCCCTGGTGGGACCGGTGAAGGCGGCGCTCTTTGCGTGTCTGGAGCCGCTGACAGCGGCAACGTTGTCGATCGTCTGGCTGCATGCCAGTTTTACGGCGGCGGATCTGGTTGGGTTTGCGTGTATTCTGGCGACGGTGGTGTTGATGAGATAGGATATGTAGAATCAAGGTACTCCTGCCCGGAAGCTCTCCGCTGGGGAATGGAAATGTGCTTTCCGGCAGGGAGGTCCTTTACATGATTTTTGCCATATTTTTACTTTACAATTCCCATAGAAAAATGTTATACTGCTGTGGGCGGAAATGGTATCCGCACACAGCAGTTTTTATGAAATTTAACGGAGGTGAATTGCATGGATAGTTGCGATAGTACAGGGCGAAGTACGAAATGCGGTGTAACATACAGACAGACGCAGAATGCGGCTATCGGTTTGCTTTTCACGGGTAGGAATTTTCTGAACTGAAAATTCCGTATGATCCGTTTTCCGGTAACTGTTCAGCAGATCCGCGCAGTGGATACGCAGACCTGCTGAATGGTTACAGATCCCGAAAGCTGGATTCCATATTGTTATGTCTTTTGAAACACCGCATGGGAACAGCCTGTCCATCACAGCGATGACGGTTGAACCCCGCCGGGGATGTCCCCCCCGGGCGGTGTTCTTTTGTTGCCGGAATTATAGCGGCATGTAACCGGAGAAAGTAAAAAAGAGATGTTTCGTGAACGGAAGCAATCCGATGATTCACGAAAAAACAGCTCACTCCGGTAAAAAAAAGACCGGATCTTTATGAAACGGTCTTAAAAGAAAAGGAGGCAGACATGGAAACAGAAGTTTTAAAAGAACAACACTACGTGGAAGAACTGGTCGATATCATCCGCAGCGGACTTCCGAAAGAGGAACTGATCGACCGGTTATCCGATTATCATGATAACGATATCGCAGATGCGCTCACAAAGCTGACGCCGGATGAGAGACGGGAATTATACCCGCTGATCGGTGTGGAGCGTGTCGCAGAGATCTTCGCATATTTGGATGATGCGGAGCCGTATTTAAAAGAACTCCCGATCGAGAGTGCCGCAAAGATCGTCTCCGAGATGGACTCCGATGATGCGGTCGATGTCCTCGAAGAGATGGATGCGACAACGAAACACAAGATCGTCGGCATGTTGGATAAGGAAGCCAGCGATGACGTCAGACTCCTGTTCTCATACGATGATGACGAGATCGGTAGCCGCATGACGACCAACTTCATCATGATCCACAACCATCTGACGATCCGCCAGGCGATGCGCGAACTGGTCGAGCAGGCGGGAGAGAACGACAATATCTCGACGATCTATGTGATCGATGAGGAAGATAAGTTTTACGGCGCGATCGATCTGAAAGATCTGATCATTGCGAGAGAGTATACGGATCTTGAGGACATTATCAGTCACTCTTACCCGTATGTCATGGACCATGAAAAGGTCAGCGACTGTATCGATAAGATCAGGGATTATGCCGAGGATTCCATTCCGGTGCTGCAGGAAAACGGAACCATTGCCGGCATCATCACCTCCCAGGACATCGTTGAGGCAGTCGATGATGAGATGGGCGATGATTACGCGAAGTTAGCCGGCTTGACCGCGGAGGAAGACTTAAATGAGACGCTGCCGCAGAGTATCAAAAAGAGACTCCCGTGGCTGATCGTGCTGTTATTCCTCGGAATGATCGTCTCCTCGGTTGTCGGCGCATTTGAGTCTGTCGTAGCCGTGATCCCGATCGTCATGTGCTTCCAGTCCCTGATCCTCGATATGGCAGGAAACGTTGGAACCCAGTCCCTGGCTGTTACGATCCGTGTCCTGATGGATGAGCAGCTCACAACAAAGCAGAAGCTGATGCTGGTTGTGAAGGAGATGAAGGTTGGTTTTGCGAACGGTCTGTTCCTTGGATTTATGGCATGGATCTTCCTGGGACTTTACATCTGCGTGATCAAGGGATATCCGATTCATCACGCGATGATGGTTTCCGGCTGTGTTGGTATTTCACTTGTGACAGCGATGGTGATCTCCAGTATGGTGGGAACATTGATCCCGATGTTATTTAAAAAGATCAATATTGATCCGGCGGTCGCTTCCGGTCCGTTGATCACGACGGTGAACGACCTTGTTGCGATCATTGTTTATTATGGTCTTGCGATGCTGTTCCTGATCGATCTGCTGCATGTGTCGGGCTGATGAAAATGTCAGGAGAAGCTGTCGGCAGGTAGAATGCCGGATTGTTATAAAATATGAATATTGACGGGAAAAAGGGCTATCCTAGGAATGTAGGGTAGTCTTTTTTATATGCCGGAAAGAGTTTACAGTCAGATTTTTAGGACGGCACATCAAGAGAAAACAGGCGTGGAGAAAGTTGTTGATGTAGGATTTCAGCATGGATTTTCTGTACTTATGACAATTTTTCTCAATCTCTCCTTTTTTAGATGCGCTCCCTTGAAATGAAAAATTGAGTATGATAAAATTATAACGGTTAGCATATACTAACCTGCGCGCGATGCAGTATTAAATGCTTCATGCAAAATTCTCAGGCTCTTGCTGTGAGCAGAACCTGCAGACAAGATCATGTCGGTGCGTGCCCACCTGACTTGGCGGGAAAGCGGCCTTCATGAATACCCGAAAGGAGTTAATGATGATGAATTACCTGGAAATCGAGAAAGTCATTGGAAGAGAGATCCTGGATTCCCGCGGAAATCCCACGGTGGAAGCGGAGGTATATCTGGCAGATGGAACAATCGGGAGAGGAACCGCGCCGAGCGGGGCGTCCACCGGTGAGTTTGAGGCGCTGGAACTGAGAGACGGCGATAAGGCACGTTACGGCGGAAAAGGCGTGACAAAGGCGGTTGAAAATATCAATACGATCATCAATGAGACACTGACAGGAATGGACGCGTCCGATATTTACGCGGTTGACCGGGCCATGATCAAGGCGGACGGAACAAAAGACAAGTCAAAGCTCGGAGCAAACGCGATCCTTGCAGTATCGATCGCATGCGCACGTGCGGCATCGATCTCCTTAGATATCCCGCTGTACAGATTCCTCGGCGGGATCAACGGAAATCGTCTTCCAGTCCCGATGATGAACATCGTGAACGGTGGCTGCCATGCACTTTCTTCCGGACTTGATGTTCAGGAATTCATGGTCATGCCGGTCGGCGCTTCGTCCTTTAAGGAGGCGCTGAGATGGTGTGCGGAGGTTTTCCATGCGCTGGCTGCGATCTTAAAAGAGCGCGGACTTGCGACATCGGTCGGCGATGAAGGCGGCTTTGCTCCGGCGTTAAAGTCCGACGAGGAAGCGATCGAGACGATTCTTGAGGCGGTAAAGAAAGCCGGATATGAGCCGGGCAGTGACTTCCGGATCGCGATGGACGCTGCTTCTTCCGAGTGGAAGACCGGAAAAGTCGGTGAGTACAAGCTCCCGAAGGCGGGAACTGTTTACACATCCGAGCAGCTCATCGAGCACTGGAAGAAGCTTGTGGAGAAGTATCCGATCGTTTCTATTGAAGATGCGCTGGATGAGGAAGACTGGGAAGGATGGAAGAAGCTGACGGCAGAACTTGGAGATAAAGTGCAGCTGGTCGGCGATGACCTCTTTGTGACGAACACGGAGCGACTTTCCAAAGGGATCAAGCTCGGCTGCGGAAATTCCATCCTGATCAAACTGAACCAGATCGGCTCGGTATCCGAGACCCTAGAAGCGATCAAGATGGCACACCGTGCCGGATACACCGCGATCGCGTCCCACCGCTCCGGCGAGACCGAGGATACAACGATCGCAGACCTGGCAGTGGCTCTCAACACCTGCCAGATCAAGACTGGTGCTCCGTCAAGATCTGAGCGTGTCGCGAAATATAACCAGCTTCTGCGGATCGAGGAAGAACTCGGTGAGAGCGCTGTTTATCCGGGAATGGACGCGTTTCATGTAGAGTAAGGAAATAGCGGAAGATATGTCTGATCCGGGCGATCTGCCCGAAATTTCATTTCATAGATTGCACAGGGAGCTCCCCGGTGGCTGATGAGGCTGCCGGGGAGTTCTTTTATTACGCGAACAACGAGCCAAAGTCCGCGGTTGCGCGAGATCTTGGCGACTGTCGCGATAACAAGGGGAAACTCGCGAAGCGTGTTTTTACTTGTTTTATAGGAAATCCAGATGGAACTTACTATGAAATAAAAGGCACTGCGTGCCTAAGATGCGCACTCGCGCGAAGATGAAGATCGTCGCAAGCGACCGCGCTCGGTGCGAGAATGTGACGCGGCACATTTTTTTAACTTTGATACAAAAAAGACACGATTATTAGAAAATTTAACACAATATTTTCACAGGATTTTCACAAACTGCTTTTAAGCTATAAAAATAACAGAATCAGGGAATGAGATCATTGTCCAGTGAATATATTGAGCATATTGGGCGTCAGAGACGCCTGTTTGAAATTGAGCAGAGAAACGTGCGGATGTGAGAGTGTGAAGTGCGTCATGATCCGGTTTCAGAAACATGGAACATAATGATGTGGGAAAAGGAGAAAAGATCATGGTGAGAGTTGGAAGAAGGATCGGGTTATTCTTAGCGGCGGCGCTGGTATTGTCCGGATGCAGCAATAATGCTGCAGGAAACGGAAGCAGCGCGGCGCAGACGGAAACGGAGACGAGTCAGGCAGCGACTGAGCGGGCCGGGGAGACGGCGGTGACATCACTGCCGCAGATCGACTCTACGAAGTGGAAATATAATTCTGACGATAAGGTGTACTGGCAGACAGGGATTTCTTACTGTGCAGATCCGGCGGATGAGAAATATGAAACGCTGGGAATTTTTGTCCCGGCGGCATATATGAATGCGAAAGATAATGGGGACGGAACCTTTACATGTACGATCAATAACCAGGCGGCAGTCAAAGGATACACAGCGGATTCCGCACCGATCGTGATCCCGGTCAACACGCCGGGATATTCCGCGATGGCAGCTCCGACAGACTATGTGACAGATTCCGCGTCCTACACGGATGCCGGATTTATCTATGTGGCAGCAGGATGCCGCGGACGCGATGCAGGAGCTCCGGCGGGTGTGACAGATCTGAAAGCGGCGATCCGGTACATTCGCTACAATGACGGCGTGATCCCGGGCGATGTGGACCGGGTATTCTCCTTCGGAATGAGCGGCGGCGGAGCACAGAGTGCACTTTTGGGTGCAACCGGCGACAGCGAAGATTATGAGCCGTATCTGACCGTAATCGGGGCAGTTTCCGGCGTCAGTGATGCAGTGACAGGTTCCATGTGCTGGTGCCCGATCACGGAACTTGACTACGCGGATGAGGCGTATGAGTGGAACCTTGGAAATACGAGAACAGACCTCACGGAGAAGGAACAGACACTGTCGGATCAGATGGCGGAGGCGTTTGCAAAATATATCAATGACCTCGGTCTTAAAGACGCTTCCGGGAACACGCTGGCACTTGAAGAATCCGAAAACGGGATCTATCAGGCAGGAACGTATTATGAATACCTGAAGGGAGTTGTAGAGAATTCACTGAACAACTTCCTGGAGGACACAACGTTCCCGTACACGATCGAAACGAAAAAAGGTCCGCAGGGCGGCGGAAGAGGGCAGGGCGGAAAGAAACCGGATGGAGCGCCGCAGGATGAAAATGGTGGTCATAAACCAGACGGGGCATCGACGGATGGAAACAGGGTGCCGCAGGATGGGAAGATGGCAGATGGTCAGAACGATGGAAAAACTGACCAGAACATGACGGAGGAAAACAAAGCTGGAGATGTTCCCGCAGAGGTAGTGCCGGAAAATAATGGAAAATCGCTGCCAGAAAAATCACCGGAAGGTAAGGTGGCAGCGGACGGAGCGACACCGGATACAGGAAACGGTACACCTGATTTTTATGCCATGGATGGTGTTGACCGGAATCTTTCCACCGGCGGCGTAACACTTTCCGGAACATATGAGACCGCGCAGGACTACATCGATGCCCTGAATGCAGATGGAACCTGGGTCAACTATGACAGCGCGACCAACACGGCGACGATTACCAGCATCGCGGACTTTACAAATGCATGCAAGCGCGCATCGAAAGGGATCGGTGCGTTTGATGCGCTGGATGAGAGCCAGGCGGAGAATACCTTATTTGGATATGGCGACGGGACAACATCCCACTTTGACGCCACATTGGCGGACCTTCTAAATGATGATGAGACTTACGGAGCGGCATTCACCGAGGCGATGGAAAAGACGGATTCCGAAGGAAAGACCGTGACTGAGCGCGGAAATATGTATAATCCGCTGTATTATCTCTCTGCATATTATGATGGATATCAGAAGTCCACAGTTGCCGGTTACTGGCGGATCCGCACGGGAATTGCCCAGAGTGATACGGCGCTCACGACGGAGGTAAATCTGGCGCTTGTGCTTAAGAATTACGGCGCAGATGTGGACTTTGCGACGATCTGGGGCGAAGGTCACACGATGGCAGAGAGCACTGGGGACTCCACGACGAACTTTATTGAGTGGGTGAATAAGTGTCTGAAATAAAGCTGTAAAAATACGGAATGAGACGAAATAAAAGGGCAGATATGCAGGGATGGAAAACACCGGAACTGGGTATCTGCCTTTTTGATTAGATAAAGCCAGCCATCTGACAAAGAAGATTCTGCCGGATTGTGGATGTCTGATGGACAGTGATTTTGCAGTATCTACTCAAGCTGCGAAAAAGCGCAGTGACCTTATGAAAACGAAACACATAGAGTACAACGGTTGGAAAATACGAATTACGGTTTTATAATTGGGAAAAGTGTGCGGCAATTATGTGTGCAAAAAATCCTCCGAGCACCATTGCAAAGACATAGAGCAGATTCCCCCAGAATATCCCAAACACACACGCAATCTGGTGGAAAACCGGCTGTGATGATGGATGGAATGGGGATATGTAGAACATATCGGCGTCCGCGTTCGGGCCTGCAGCGATGTTGATGATGCAGGCGATCACGCAGCAGAAGAAAAAGAGCGGGAGAATTTCCACATAATCCCTCGGTTCATGTCCTGCCGCTCCCGCCATGCAACAGAAGAGTCCAAGAAAGAGCAGGATAAAGTGCCAGATAAAGCCATGCAGCGTCATGGTCCAGTACGGGTGCATGAGTCCCGGCGGAACGGCAAGCGCCATGATGCCGCCGAGGAGACCGAAATCCTGAAGAAAAGTCGCGATGCGGCGAAGCGCCCGTCTGGAGCGCAGAAACGGCACTGCCAGGCAGAGATACATGGGGATACTGCAGAGCTGGAACGGGAAGTACCACCAGTCGTAGCGACCATCAAATTCGATGAAATATAAGAATGCCTGCTTGTACAGTTCCATGAGTGCGAGGATCACACCGCAGAAAAAAAGGACCCGGCGCAGATAGGACTCCGGTGCAGTCTTGGTCTGAGTCCTGTTGTGCGACAGAGATGCGTATTCACGCGGTTCTTTTTTGCTGAGGATCCGGGCGAGAAGAACGGCGAGTCCCGTGCCAAAGATCGTCAGCAGGATGTGAAAGGCAGAATACGGTGCCGGTGGTGTCATTGGCCAGGCGGTCATGTGCAGGATGGATTCGAGAAACTTGTACATAAAAATGAAGAACCTTCTTTCAAAATAGAGGCATCTGTAAAATGTGATATCGTATTTTGAAGTGTATACAATATAAAAATACACTATAAGTCGAAAATATAATGCTGTGTTTCGAAGTACTTACACTGAGCTAAATATTAGTGCGAATTTCGGAGAATGTCAAATAAAATGCAGGCATGCATGGGTTGCTGATAAAAACAGCAGAGCATAGTATCTTTTTTCTGATCAGCATGGCAAATGTATGTCCTGAAGGAACAGTTACTGGAAATGTCGCATGGGATATGGTAAGATAAAAGAAAACTTCGGAGAGTGCGTATGGAGACAGGCGGCGGGGAAAAACGATTTCATGCCCAGATATCATGGCTGATGTTCGTATTCAGTATATTTGTGATCTGGGTCCATTCTTATAATGTGGATCTGTTTTCGGGCGGTGCGCAGGATAGCATCTGGATTCTTGCGGATCAGATCGAAAATTTTGTATCGGTGGGACTGGGACAGATTGCTGTTCCGGGCTTTTTCCTGCTGTCTTCCTACCTGTTTTTTAGGAACTTTTCCTGGGACAAGCTTCCAGGAAAGTGGAAGAGCCGGGGATTCAGCGTTCTGGTTCCCTATGTGGTCTGGAATATCATCTATTATCTGGGATATATGGCGGCATCGCGGCTTCTCGCCATGCAGTCGGTGGTGGGACGTGATGTGATCCCGTTTACGGTGCAGGAGATCTGGCGGGCGATATCGCGGTATGCTTACGCGCCGATCTTCTGGTATCTGTATCAGCTGATTTTCCTGATCATCGCATCTCCGGTGATCTACGCACTTGTGAAGAACCGGGCGGTTGGACTTTTCTGGATCATCGCGCTTGTGTTTGCGGTGCATCTTCATCTGGATATGCGCCATCCGAATACGGACGCGCTGCTCTATTACTCCGTTGCGGCATACTTTGCGGTTCACCGGCGCGGGCTGGTGGAGAGAAGTATGGTGGAAGAAGCCATGAGGAACCGCTGCATGGCGGAGAGCGTGGCCGGAGTCATAATTTCCGTATTCTGTTACCGCCGGATGATGACTCCGGGCGCAGATGTTCTCTGGACCTGCTTTTACCGGATGGCTGTCCCGATGACATGCTGGGCGTTTGCCTGCGGAATCCGCCTTCCAAAAGTCCGCCCCTGGATGCGCCAGAGTATGTTCCTGTATGCGATCCATTTTGTCGTTGTACGGTTTGTAAACAAAGGTGCGGCACTTCTGACCGGTCATGTTTCCGGAACGCCGGCAGCCGCAGGAATTGCGCTGTTTATTTATTTTCTGCTTCCGGCGATCGCTGTCTGTGTATCCTACGTGCTGGCGAAATTCCTTGTAAGGTTTGCACCGGGTCTGTGGAGAATCTTGTCGGGTGGAAGGAAGCTGGAAGGATGAGTGTGGGAAGAGAATCCGTGTACGCTGGACAGAATCACACATCAAAAAATTACATGCTGATTTTTGGTAAAAATGCGAATAGTTTTTTTATTGGGAATCCCCTATACTATCTATGAAAGAATTAATCTTTTCTTCGCAGATGAGACGAGTGACGGTTCTGACTCGTCGGTAAAATAAAAACTGACCGAGTGATGAGACGAGTGACGGTTCTGACTCGTCGGTAAAATAAAAATTGACCGAGCGAAGAGTCTTTTTGACGGGGAGGAGAAATCCTTCCCGTTTCTACCATGAATCTGATTTTCTAAGGGGTCTCCTGTTATGCAGAATTCAACAAAGTTTTATATAAAAAAATTGAGCAGCAAATTTTATGAGGACTATCCACAGAAAATATATGAGGAGATCCTTAGTAAAAAAGATCGGCCATATACATGTCTTATGATTCAGAATCGCGGGTATTGGATCAGTGTTCCGTTTAGAACGGAAATTCATCATGAATATGCATATCATTTTAAAATGTCAGAAAGATCAAAGAAGCATCATTCTGGTCTGGACTATGCGAAATGTGTTATTATTACAAAAACGGAATACATAAGTGAAGAGAGTTCGGTTATTGATCAGGATGAATACCGGGAACTGGTTCGTAATATTGGAAAAGTTATAGATTCTGTTATACAATTTATAGATGAATATGTTGCAGATAGAAAAGGTAATAAAAAATTACATACAAAAGAATTCGAACGACGCTATGCTTTTTCTACACTGAGATATTTTCATGGGGAATTGGGCTTAGAAGAGAAGAAATATAAGAATTTAAAACAGGAGGAGATACCTATGCTGAGAGATAAAGTCAGAAAATACTATTTGGAACAGGATTATAATTGCGCAGAAACAATTCTTCGCTGTATTGATGAGGAGTATCAGCTTGGTTTAGAGGAAGCAGACTTTCATCTGGTCAGCGCATTTGGAGGCGGAATGGGGTGTGGATCATCCTGTGGTGCTCTTTGTGGAGCGATGGCAGCATTGGGACGGCTGGTTGTGAAGATGCGTGCACATGCGACTGAGGGATTCAAAGAAACATGCGCGGATTATGTGAAACGGTTTGAAGAAAAACTTGGAAGTACGGAATGTTTGGAACTTGTAAAACAATATAAAAAAGAAGATATCCGCTGTATGGAAACAGTCTGCCTTGCTGCGGATGTGTTTGAGGAATTTTTTCTGACACATGGTTTGGAGAAGCGCATAAGCAAGTAAAAACAACATTGACGCAGCAACAGAAATTTGCCAGAATACATTCTCGTAAGAAATATCTGAAAAAGTAAATACGATAGGGCGCTGTTTTCGGTGCTACGGTCGGAAATCCATAATCCAGTATATGCGGGTTATGGATTTTTTTATTGCGGCGAAAGCCAATATGGTTTTCAGGCGCAGACTGATTTTCAGAAAATATATATATATCTGGTCAGACATCAGCAGATCCATTTACGGGAAAAGCCCCGGAAGGTGGAATCGAAGCAGAGGTCAACATGTGCCTCACAAGAATTTCTCATATTTTGGAGTCTGCAGGAATTGATAAAACACATGTAGTGATGTGCCGCATTTATCTTAAGGATATGAGTTTTTGGAAAGAAGTCAACAGGGTGTATGGCGAATTCTTTGGAGATCACACCCCGCCCGTGCAGTATATGGTGTAAGCCAGATTCATCATGGCGTAAATATTGAGATGGAAGTTGTTGCAGAAATGTAAAGTTCTGCAACGGTCCGACAAAAAACAAGATTCCTTTATTACACAAAATAAAGCTACAAAAGCTGAGCAGAAACATATGAAAACAGACTGAGGATTGGAACTGTAACGAATCTGAAGTCTGTTTTTGCTTTTTTCCACCTCGCGTTTGTGGTATACTTCAGGAAAAGAGATCATGACGATGTGATCAGAAACAGGTGAAAACAGTGAAAGTTGATGAAGTGATCCGGGAGACGGCGAAAATTTGCCGGAGTTTCCATGCAAAAGAAGTGATCTTATACGGTTCCAGGGCAAAAGGAACGGCCAGAGAGCGCAGTGATATTGATATTGCGGTCAGCGGGGTGGAAAATTTTGACCTGCTCGCAGAAAAGATCGAGGAATTGCCAACCCTTTACAGTGTGGACCTTCTGAATATGGACACATGCAGGAATCAACTGTTATTGGAGGATATCAGGGAATATGGGAGAAAAATTTAAAAGACGGTTTGTGTCGTTCTGCAATTCACTGGACGCATTGGCGGAGGCAAGAGAAAGAGACCTTTCCGATTCTTTTGTTTTGAGCGGGACGAGCGCAAAATTCAGCATCACGTTTGATCTGGCATGGAAAGTCATGAAGGATATCCTGATTGAGTATTATGCGATCACCGGATTTGTGGCCGGTTCTCCACGGGAAGTGCTGCGGGAAGCATATAAAGCAGAGCTGATCTCGGACGAAGAGTGGATGGAGATGCTGAAGGTCCGGAATGAGCTGACTCATGATTACGATGGGGAAGTCGTGAAGACATATTGTGACAGGATCGTGGAACGATATATTGATCTGTTTTATGATTTTGAGAATACAGTGAAAAAACTTCCGGAAATTCTATAAAACGGAGAAACATGTGGAAAACTTCAGCAAAGATAAAAACGGCTGTGGATAACCCGCAAAAATCCTGAAAAAACCCGGAAAATACTCTTGCATTCACCATATGGATATGCTATAATTATGAAGCTGTTCTGGCGGAACAGGATATATGGCTGAAAAGCTGTATCATTTTATTAACGTAACGTGACTGTCAGTCATGTACCAAAAATTATAAAGAGGTGAAAATCATGAAACAGGGAATCCACCCAAATTACTATCAGGCCAAGGTCGTTTGCAACTGCGGTAATGAATTTGTAACTGGTTCTACCAAGAAAGACATTCACGTAGAAATCTGTTCCAAATGCCATTCATTCTATACTGGTCAGCAGAAGGCTGCTTCCGCTCGCGGACGTATCGAGATGTTCAACCGTAAGTATGGTATGAAAACAGACAAATAAGGTTTGATTAGTGAAAGGTTGAGCTTTTGGATAACTCTGAAAACTCAGCCTTTTTTGTCATACAGGGAATCAAGGAGAAAAAATCAACGCAAGCTTGCTTGCAGGGGATTTTTTATCTTTGATTCCCGCACAAACATGAACAAGCAGCCATTTTTCGTAAGAAAAATGAGCGGATTGTGAATGTTTGTGGAGAATCGCGGGAGCACGCAGTGCGGAGCGATTCTGGTATGACACTATGAGACATATATGGAGGTAAAATCTTGAAATATTCCGGTATCGGGGGACAGGCAGTATTAGAAGGTATCATGATGAAGAATAAGGACAATTATGCCACGGCTGTCAGAAAGCCGGATGGTGAGATCGTCGTAAAAAAAGATACCTATGTGAGTATGACTGAAAAAGTAAAGTTTTTCTCCCTGCCGTTTGTGAGAGGAATCTTTAATTTCGCGGACTCCATGATCCTGGGAATGAGATCGCTGACCTGGTCGGCCAGCTTTTTTGAGGACGACGAGGAAGATGAGGAACCGGGAAAGTTCGAGAAATTTTTAATCGATACATTTGGCGAAAAAGTGGACAACATCGTCATGTCGGCGGTGATGGTATTCTCCGTCCTGATGGCGATTGCGATCTTTATGGTGCTTCCGCTCCTGATCGCGGGGATTTTCCGGAAATTTATCCACTCTGAGACTGTGATGGCAATCCTTGAGGGCTGTATCCGGATCGGGATCTTTATCACATATATCAAAGTGATCTCCCGAATGAATGACATCAAGCGGACGTTCATGTACCACGGGTCAGAACATAAATGCATCAACTGTCTGGAGCATGGACTCGTGCTCAACGTGGAAAACGTCAGAAAGAGCTCCAAGGAGCACAAGCGCTGCGGAACGAGCTTCCTTCTGATCGTCATGGTGATCAGTATCCTGTTTTTCATGGTGATCCGCGTGGACACGATCTGGCTGCGCATCGTCAGCCGTATCGTTCTGATCCCGGTGATCGCAGGCGTTTCCTATGAGGTTCTCCGCCTTGCGGGAACGAGCAACTCGAAGATCATGGACATCGTCAGCCGCCCGGGCATGTGGATGCAGGGACTTACGACGAAGGAGCCGGACGATTCGATGATCGAGGTGGCGATCGCTGCGGTGGAGGCAGTGTTTGACTGGAAGAAATATCTGGAAGAGAATTTCCCGGAGCAGTATCCGGACGGATACTTCGAAAAGGAAGGCCGGAGCGGAGAGAATGCGCAGGAGATCACGGCATGAGTGAGCACATAAAAAACATGGCGGACAGCTGTGGGCAGACCGCAGAAAACGAGAGCCTGGCGACGTCCCGAGATTCATTAAAAATCTGGGTTGATGTCCTGAATTACGGAAAGCAGGTTTTAAAGGACGCCGGGATCGCAGAGGCAGATCTCGACTCCTGGTACCTGTTTGAGCAGATCTTCGGGATCTCCAGGGCACAGTACTTTATGTGTGCGAGAGACCGGATCACGGATCGTGCAGCGCAGGGGAAAAGTGTGCCGGAACATAGTGCTGATCGTGTGAAATGTGGAAATAGCTCAGAAGAGAACCCGGATCCTCTGAAGCAGAAGCTGGACGCCTACGACGCGGCGTTAAAGAAGCGCGCATCCCACATCCCGCTCCAGCAGATCATCGGACAGCAGGAGTTCATGGGACTCTCATTTTTCGTGAATGAGCATGTGCTGATCCCGAGACAGGATACGGAGACACTGGTGGAGCTTGTATTGAACGAGCAGAAAGACAGGAATTGTTCCATTCTTGACATGTGTACCGGCTCCGGGTGCATTGCGATCAGCTTGAAAAAACTCGGTGGATATCGGCATGTGGAAGGTGCGGATATTTCGGAGAAAGCGCTGAAGGTCGCAAAGAAAAATGCGGAAGATATCTTAGGGATGGACAGAGATACTGAGCTGGTCAGCGTCAAAAACTGTGCTGACACTCCAGAACAAAATTGGCAAAATTTATCAGACAGTCAAAATAAATATGATAATTTTGCAAATTCCAAGTTATCTGGAGCATTAGATATAAGCAACTCTTCGGAGACAGTAAATTTCCGCCGTACGGACATGTTCCACGCATTCCAGCCGTCGGAGAAGTTCGATGTGATCGTCTCCAACCCGCCCTACATTCCCAGCGCTGTGATCGAGGAGCTGGAACCGGAAGTGCGGGACCATGAGCCGCGGGGCGCATTGGACGGAACCGCGGACGGACTTTATTTTTACAGGATCCTGGCAGAAGAGTGCGGAAAGCATCTGACGCCGGGCGGACATGTATATTTTGAGATCGGATATGACCAGGGAGCCGCAGTGAAGGAACTGTTGGATGCCCATGGTTTTCAGGATACAAAAGTGATCAAGGATCTGCCGGGAAAGGACCGCGTCGTGTGCGGAACCTGGCAGGCTGCAGGTGTATGAGGAGGTATATCAATGTTTGACCGTTTGGATGATATGCTACGGCATTATGAGGAACTGATGCTGGAGTTAAACAACCCGTCGGTGGCGGAGGACCAGAGAAGATTCCGCAAGCTGATGAAAGAACAGGCTGATCTGGCACCGATCGTTGATGCGTACAAGCAGTACAAGCAGGCGAAACAGGATGTCGAGGACAGCCTGGCACTTCTCGACGAGGAGAGCGACGAGGAGATGAAGGAACTTGCGAAGGAAGAGCTTGCCGACGCGAAGAAGAGGATCGAGGAGCTGGAACAGGAGTTAAAGATCCTGCTTCTCCCGAAGGACCCGAACGATGAGAAAAACGTTATTGTTGAGATCCGTGCCGGTGCAGGCGGAGACGAGGCAGCGTTATTCGCTTCCGAGTTATACCGCATGTATGTGCATTACGCGGAGAGCCAGCACTGGAAGACAGAGATGATCAACGTCAGCGAGAGCGGGATCGGCGGCATGAAGGAAGTCGAGTTCATGATCACCGGTCATGGCGCGTACTCCAAGTTAAAATACGAGAGCGGTGTTCACCGTGTACAGCGTGTCCCGGAGACCGAGTCCGGAGGAAGAATCCATACGTCCACTGCGACGGTTGCAATCATGCCGGAGGCAGAGGAGTTCGATGTTGTGATCGATGACAAAGATATCCGTATCGATGTCATGCGTGCGTCCGGTAACGGCGGACAGTGTGTCAACACCACAGACTCTGCGGTTCGTCTGACCCATATCCCGACCGGAATCGTGATCTACAGCCAGACGGAGAAGTCCCAGCTGCAGAACAAGGAGAAAGCATTCCGCTTACTGCGTTCCAAGTTATACGATATGGAGCTTGAGAGACGCCAGAATGAGGAGGCGGAGGAGCGCCGCAGCCAGATCGGTACCGGCGACCGTTCCGAGAAGATCCGTACCTACAACTTCCCGCAGGGACGTGTGACCGACCACCGGATCAAGCTGACACTCTACAAGATCGACGCAATCATGGACGGCGATCTCCAGGAGCTGATTGACAGCCTGATCGCGGCTGACCAGGCGGCGAAGCTTGCGAAGATGAGCGAGAACTAAGAGATAAAAAAGACCTTTCGAGAGCAGATCATTTTATAAAAAATATCTGTTTCGAAAGGTCTTTTTACTTGTTATTTTTTACGAGAAAATGATTTTCTGCCACCGCCCGCTCTTATACCGGCAGACAAAGAAGATCCCGCGCACGAGCCAGTCGATCGTCATCGCAATCCAGACACCGAAGATTCCCATATGAAACTCCATAGTCAGCAGATAGCTGAAACCGAACCGGAACACCCACATGGAGATGATGGAGAGGACCATGGTCACTTTCACATCGGCCGCGGCGCGCAGTGTGTTCGGCAGTGTGAAGGACAGCGGCCAGATCGTCACAACGCAGGCGGCATGGTACAGGATGATGTCATTTGTGTACATTGCAGCCTCATCGGAGAGGTTGTAGATCGAAAGGATGAACGGCAGGGAAAGGATCACGATCAGGTTGGACGCGATCAGGCACAGATACTCGACGCGCATCATATGTTTGGTATAGTACTTCACCTGCTCAAAATCGCCGGCGCCGACGCACTGGGCGCAGACCGTGAGGAGTGCGAATCCGAAGGACATTCCCGGCAGGATCGCGAAGTTTGCGATATTGTTGCTGACTGCGTTTGCCGCGAGTGATGCAGTTCCGAGACCGGAGACAAGACTCAGCACGGCGATCTTTCCGAGCTGGAACATACTGTTTTCCAGACCGTTCGGGATCCCGATATAGAGGATTTTTTTCAGCACATCCCATTTGATCTTAAACGGATACGGGTGCAGGATGTGGAGCGCATGTTCCTGGTTATTTAACAGGACAAGAATTACTACGCACGCCACGCCGCGGGATACGACCGTCGGGATCGCAACGCCCTCAACGCCGCGGTGAAATCCGAAGATCAGGAGCGCGTTTCCGAACACGTTGATAGAGTTCATGAGAAGCGAAGTCTTCATCGCGATGTTGGAGTTTCCCATTGCACGGAAGATTGCGGCTCCGGCATTGTACATGGCGATCATCGGGATCGAGGCGAGAACGATCAGAAGATACGTGCGGCTGTCCTTCATGACTTCCGGTTCGATCTTTCCGAAGACATGGTACAGGATCACGTTCTGCCCGAGGTATCCAAGGATCATGATGAAGATCGAGAACAGGAACGTAAAGTTGAAGAGCTGGGCAGTTGCCTCACATCCGGTTTTCGGATCTTTTCTGCCGAGATACTGGCCGGCGATGACGGCGCCGCCGGTGGCGAGAGCCGTGAAGATATTGATGATGAGCAGCATGACCGTGTCGACTAAGGAAACTCCGGAGACGGCAGCTTCCCCGACACGCGCCACCATGATCGAGTCGGAAAGTCCCACGGCAACCTGAAGAAACTGATCTACGATCAGCGGGATGATCAGGCGCACCAGGTCTTTTCGGCTGAAAAGACGGTTATTCATATGTAGATACATCCTCCTGAAAATAAATGAAATTGCAGAACATGGAGATCTTTCCATGTAAAGAAAAAATATAATACACGTTTTAACATATTTTTTTAAGTTATGCAATTAGGAAAAGTTCTGATTTTTAAGCGGAAGATGGGGAAAATATTGTGACTGTTCAGCAGACGGAGCAATGTATGTAAGAAGAAAATACATCGCATGATCAGGAAAAGTGTCCAGCATTTTGGGTACAGCGTGTAAAATACAAGGTGGAGAGCGAAAACATGGAAAAGTGGGCGGTTTTCTGGTGAAAAATGTGGACACAGGGCGGACTGACAATATGTTAGCGGGAGCATGGAGGACTCTCGGCGGGCTCCAAAGCACATCATTTTGTAAAAACTAACAAAAATCTTCCTGTTTTTAAGAGATTTATAAGAGGAAGTCCCTTTAAAATATAAGTCACTTATGCTATAATGTCCCTAGTATAGGGCGTAGTGTGCCCAAAAACAGATGAGAAAAGGAGAGCATATGAAAGGAATCATACTTGCCGGCGGAAGCGGCACAAGACTGTATCCGCTCACGAAGGTAACTTCCAAACAGCTTTTACCAATTTATGATAAACCAATGATCTATTATCCGTTATCCGTGCTGATGAACGCAGGAATCAGAGATATCCTCATCATCTCCACACCGGACGATACCCCGAGATTCGAGGCACTGTTAGGTGACGGAAAGCAGTTCGGCGTGAACTTATCCTACGCCGTACAGCCGAGCCCGGACGGACTTGCCCAGGCGTTCATCATCGGTGAAAAATTCATCAATGGTGACTCTGTTGCGATGATCTTAGGAGATAATATCTTCCACGGACAGGGCTTAAAGAAGCGTCTCCGCGCAGCCGCAGAGAAGGAGAAAGGCGCAACCGTATTTGGCTACTATGTAGATGATCCGGAGCGTTTCGGTATCGTTGAGTTCGACGAGACAGGAAAGGCGATCTCTATCGAGGAGAAGCCGGAGAAGCCGAAGTCCAACTACTGCGTAACCGGTCTTTATTTCTACGACAACCGCGTTGTGGAGTACGCAAAGAACTTAAAACCATCCGCAAGAGGCGAACTTGAGATCACAGACCTGAACCGGATCTACCTTGAGAACGGTGAGCTTGATGTAACACTCTTAGGTCAGGGCTTCACATGGCTGGATACCGGTACCCACGAGTCCTTAGTTGAGGCCACAAACTTCGTCAAGACCATCGAGACCCACCAGCACAGAAAGATCGCGTGCCTGGAAGAGATTGCCTACACAAACGGCTGGATCTCCAAGGAAGAGGTTATGGCCGCATACGAGATCTACAAGAAGAACCAGTATGGCCAGTACTTAAAGGATGTTATCGACGGAAAATATATCGACAAACTGCCGGGACACGCAGATAAGTAAAGTGAAAAGAAACAGCAGGATTTCAGCACACTTACATCCAAACACAAAGCGTTTGAGTGGAAGCTTCTGAACTGATACAGGAAAGGATGGAACATGAGCTGAGTATATTCCTGTATGGAAATTTTGCAGTCAGAATCATGTTCATGAAGGAGAAATAAACACATGAAAATCATCGTAACAGGCGGCGCCGGATTTATCGGCGGCAACTTCATCCACCATATGGTAAACAAATACCCGGAGTACCAGATCGTAAACCTCGATCTCTTAACATATGCCGGAAACCTTGAGACATTAAAACCGGTCGAGAACAAGCCGAACTACAAGTTCGTAAAGGGTGATATCGCAGACCGTAAATTCGTATTCGACCTCTTCGAGAAAGAGAAACCGGATATCGTCGTAAACTTCGCAGCGGAGAGCCATGTAGACCGTTCCGTTGTAGATCCGGAGAGCTTTGTACGCACAAACGTTATGGGAACCACAACGCTGCTTGACGCATGCCGCACCTACGGAATCAAGCGTTACCACCAGGTTTCCACCGATGAGGTTTACGGAGACCTTCCGCTTGACCGCCCGGATCTCTTCTTCACAGAGGAGACACCGCTCCACACATCCAGCCCGTATTCTTCCTCCAAGGCAAGTGCAGACCTCTTTGTTCTCGCTTACCACAGAACATACGGACTTCCGGTGACGATCTCCCGCTGCTCCAACAACTATGGTCCGTACCACTTCCCGGAGAAGCTGATCCCGCTGATGATCAGCCGCGCTCTTGCTGATGAGGCACTTCCGGTATACGGAACAGGCGAGAATGTCCGTGACTGGCTCCACGTTTCCGACCACTGCGAGGCGATCGACCTGATCATCCACAAGGGCCGTGTCGGTGAAGTATACAACGTCGGCGGACACAACGAGCGCACAAACCTTGAGGTTGTCAAGACGATCTTAAAGGCATTAAATAAGCCGGAGAGCCTGATCAAGTTCGTAACAGACCGTCCGGGTCATGACAGACGTTATGCGATCGATCCGACAAAGCTTGAGACAGAGCTTGGCTGGAAGCCGAAATACAACTTTGATACCGGTATTCAGCAGACGATCCAGTGGTATCTGGACAACGAGGACTGGTGGAAGCATATCTTAAGCGGAGAGTACAGCAACTACTTCGACAACATGTACGGCGACCGTCTTGGAAAAGATTTAAAGTAAGTAAGATCATAAATCAGCCCTGCACCGAGGATTCTGGGGCAGGGCTGATTTTTTACGAAAGGAACAGACAGATATGAGAGTTTTAGTGACAGGCGTAAAAGGCCAGCTTGGTCATGACGTAGTAAACGAGATGGAAAAACGCGGGATCACTCCGATCGGAGTGGACCTCGCTGAGATGGATATCACCGATAAAGAGGCATGTGACCGCGTGATCACGGAGGCCAATGTCGATGCAGTGATCCACTGCGCAGCTTACACTGCTGTCGATGCGGCTGAGGACAATGTGGACGTGTGCATGAAAGTCAACGCAGGCGGAACGAGAAACATCGCGGAAGTCTGCAAAAAACTCGGCATCAAGATGATGTACATCAGCACGGACTATGTATTCGACGGACAGGGAACCCGCCCGTGGGAGCCGGATGACGAGAGACATCCACTGAATGTCTATGGACAGTCCAAATATGAGGGAGAGCTTGCAGTCGAGGAGCTGGTAGAGAAATTCTTTACCGTCCGTATCGCCTGGGTATTCGGCGTAAACGGAAAGAACTTCATTAAGACCATGCTCCGGATCGGAAAAGAGCGCGGAGCTGCTTCGGTCGTTGACGATCAGATCGGTTCCCCGACCTACACTTACGACCTCGCAAGACTTCTCGTGGATATGATCCAGACGGACAAATACGGCAGATACCATGCGACAAATGAAGGACTCTGCTCCTGGTATGAGTTCGCCTGCGAGATCTTCCGTGCAGCAGGAATGGATGTCAAGGTGACACCGGTCCACTCCGATGAGTACCCGGCTGCAAAGGCAAAACGCCCGATGAATAGCCGTATGAGCAAGGAAAAACTCACAGAGAACGGCTTTGAGCGTCTTCCGGAGTGGAAGGATGCCGTTGCAAGATATCTGAAGGAAATTACTTGGTAGGAACTGCCGTTTTGTTACAGTACACGGCACTCCATGCCCACGCACTGTAACAGGTTGTTGCCTATAAAAGGCATATGGCTGCCGGCGATGATATATTTTCGGCAGCCTGCTTATCTGAGAAATAAAACATCAGAAAAGCAAAAGACTTTTTGCTCTCAGTAGAATAATCTGTATATAGATAGAAAACTGCGGACCTTATAGAGAACCGGGATATCAGACAACGGCAATATCCGGTTCTCTATAAGGTTCGCGGGTCATGGAGGATTGAGGAATGGGAAAATATTTTGGCACCGACGGCTTCCGCGGAGAGGCGAACGTAAATCTGACCGTGGAGCATGCATATAAAGTCGGAAGATTTCTTGGATGGTATTACGGAAAACAGGCAAAGGGAGACCGCTGCAGAGTCGTGATCGGAAAAGATACAAGACGTTCCAGCTATATGTTTGAGTATTCCCTGGCAGCGGGACTCACAGCGTCCGGAGCGGACACTTATCTCTTACATGTGACGACAACTCCGAGCGTGTCCCATGTGATCCGCACGGAAGATTTCGACTGCGGGATCATGATCTCTGCCAGCCATAACCCGTACTATGACAATGGCATCAAGGTCATGAACGGAAACGGTGAAAAGCTCGAGGAGAGCGTCATCGAGGAGATCGAGAAGTACTTAGACGGTGAGATGGAAGAAATTCCGCTCGCTAAGAGAGAAAATATCGGAAGAACCCAGGATTTCGCGGCAGGAAGAAATCGTTATATCGGCTACCTGATTTCCATCGCGACAAGATCTTTTAAGGGCAAAAAGGTCGGTCTCGACTGCTCCAACGGAAGCGCTTCCTCCGTTGCGAAGAGCGTATTTGACGCTCTCGGTGCAGACACTTATGTGATCAACGACCAGCCGGACGGCCTCAACATCAACCGCGACTGTGGATCCACGCATATCGGAAATCTTCAGAAATTCGTGAAGGAAAAAGGCCTGGATGTCGGATTTGCATACGATGGTGACGCAGACCGCTGCCTGGCGGTGGATGAGAACGGAAATGTCGTGGACGGCGACTTGATCCTCTACATCTGTGGAAAGTACATGAAGGAACAGGGACTTTTACGCAACAACAAGATTGTCACGACGGTCATGTCAAACCTCGGTCTCTACAAAGCGCTGGACCGCGAGGGTATCGGCTATGAGAAGACAGCGGTCGGTGACAAGTATGTGTATGAGAACATGTCAAAGACCGGAAACTGTCTCGGCGGTGAGCAGTCCGGACACATCATTTTCAGCAAGTATGCGACGACCGGTGACGGTATCTTAACTTCCTTAAAGATCATGGAAGTCATGCTGGAGAAGAAGGAGACACTTGGAAAGCTTGCTTCTGAGGTTACGATCCTTCCGCAGCTTTTAAAGAATGTCCGTGTAGCAGACAAAGCGGCGGCGTTAAACGACCCGGATGTACAGGCAGCCGGAAAAGCCGTTGACGAAGCGCTCGGAAATGACGGAAGACTTCTTCTGCGCCAGAGCGGGACTGAACCGCTGATCCGCGTGATGGTCGAGGCGGAGACACCGGAGATCTGTGAGAAATATGTGGATCAGGTGATCGACGTGCTGAAGAAAAAAGGGCATGTGTCAGAAAGCTGATTGCTTGAAATATAAAAGATGAACGATGAGGCAGTGAGGAAGTTCGCTGCCTCATTTTACATATGGTGGTAGTGGATTTTGCCGATTCGGAATGCGAAGCATCGGCAAAATCAGTTACTGTTTGTGCAAGGCGTGAACAGCAATATTTGCATATCTCCTATATCTAAATGTTATGGCATAGATTCTTGCGATTCCTTTTTTACAGTGATATAATGAAAAAACGGAAATGGATGGTCGAAAATGCGTCCGTCGATTGAATTTCACAAAAAAGGACTGATGAAAATGGGGTTAGACCTAAAAGCGTAACATTGTTTATAATTGAGAAGTACAGCGTGGTTTACCGACTCCGTGGCCTGCGACTATGAAGCTGGAGGGAAACTGCAGTGCCTGGAAAGACTGCATGATTACAAAAATTCATGAAATGCAGGGATGAAAATGACTTTTATCAGAAAAGCGGAGGAAAGAAACTATGATGAATTATAAGAGATATCAGAGAGTACCGGTCATGAATTACCCGGAGCGGGAGTGGCCGAATAAAGAGATCGAGAAAGCGCCGATCTGGTGCAGCGTGGATCTGCGCGACGGCAATCAGGCACTTGTAGAGCCGATGGTCGTTGAAGAGAAGATCGAAATGTTCAATATGCTGGTGCAGATGGGCTTCAAGGAGATCGAGATCGGTTTCCCGGCCGCTTCCCAGATCGAATTTGACTTTTTAAGACAGCTCGTTGAACGCAGGCTGATCCCGGACGATGTGACGGTTCAGGTTCTGACCCAGTGCCGTGATCACCTGTTAAAGAGAACCTTCGAGTCCATTCAGGGAATCCCGAAGGCAGTTGTGCATATTTACAACTCTACATCCACCTTACAGCGTGATGTTGTATTCCATATGGACCGTGAGGAGATCAAGCAGATCGCAATCGATGGTGTCGATATGGTAAAGAAGTACATGAAAGATTATGACGGAAAAGTGATCTTGGAGTATTCCCCGGAGAGCTTTACCGGAACAGAGATGGACTATGCGCTTGATATCTGCAACGCGGTCCAGAGAGCATGGGGACCGACACCGGACAATAAGATGATCATCAACCTTCCGTCCACTGTCGAGATGACGACACCGAACGTGTTTGCGGACCAGATCGAGTGGATGAGCAAACATCTGGAGAACCGCGAGAGCATCGTTTTAAGTGTTCATCCGCATAATGACCGCGGAACAGGCGTTGCTGCGGCAGAACTTGCAATGCTTGCAGGCGCTGACCGCGTTGAGGGAACCCTGTTCGGAAACGGTGAGCGTACCGGCAACGTGGATATCCTGACCATCGCCTACAATATGTTCTCTCAGGGAATCGATCCGGAGCTTGAGATCGGCGATATCAAGAAGATCGCGGAAGTATACGAGCGCTGCACAAAGATGCATATCGATCCGCGTCATCCGTACGCTGGAAAGCTGGTATTTACTGCATTCTCCGGTTCCCATCAGGATGCTATCAACAAGGGAATGCATGCGCTTATGGAAAGAAAGAGCGAGATCTGGCAGGTTCCGTATCTGCCTATCGATCCGTCCGATATCGGAAGAGAGTACGAGCCGGTGGTTCGTATCAACAGCCAGTCCGGAAAGGGCGGTGTTGCTTTCGTTATGGACAGCTTCTTTGGATTCAAGCTTCCGCGCGGCATGCACAAGGAGTTCGCGGATGTGATCCAGAAGATCGCAGAGAAGCAGGGTGAGGTTGCGCCGGATCAGATCATGGAAGAGTTCCGCATCGAGTATCTCGACCGCAAGGAACCGTACCACTTCCGCAAGTGTAAGATCACAGATTTCGAGTCCGGAGACCAGTTCACAACCGTTGCTGTTGTTACCTACTCTGACCACGGCGAGACAAAACAGTTTGAAGGTGTCGGAAACGGCCCGATCGATGCTGTGAAACGCGGACTGGAGGAGGAGCTTGGTATCTCGATCAAGGTTCTCGATTACAGCGAGCATGCGCTGACATCCGGTTCCGGGGCACAGGCGGCTTCCTATATCCACCTGATGGATCAGAAGACCGGAAAGGTGACATACGGTGTCGGCATCAGCTCCAACATCACGAGAGCATCCTTAAGAGGTATCTTCAGTGCAGTTAACCGTCTGTTTGGAGATGCAGAGTAAAATAAAAATGTCGGATATACGTTCAGTGCTGCGGTAAGACATAGGGAGAAACTGCAGTGTCCGGCGGCAAATCATAAGAAAATTTTAAATGCGGCAGAAATGGGAATGCAATCCTGTTTTTGCCGCATTTTTGCGTCATATTTTTAATGAAATGTAAGGAAAAAGAGAAGAGTTTTTAGGAAGTTTTCTGTATAATACAAGTACAAACAAAAAACGAAAGATATCTAACGGAGATATCGAAAACAAATAGCCACCGTGGGAACGATGAAAAGGAAACCGGTGGGAAAGTGAAAAAGTATATTCCGGAAACGGAAATATTTAGAAGAGGAGGGTTTCTATGAAGAAGAGATATTTTGCAGGTGCAGCAGTTGCAGCGATGATTTTAACCGCAGGAATGGCGACGACTTCCTTTGCGGACTGGTCACAGCAGAATGGAAAATGGTATTACTACAATGACAACAACGGACGCCTCGTTCGGAATGACTGGGTATGCTCCAAAGATGCATGGTATTATATGGATTATAATGGAGTGATGCAGACAAACAGCCTGATCGATGATACCTATTATGTAAATGAGAATGGTGTCATGATCACAAACACATGGAAGTACATCAACAACAGCCGCTGGAACGAAAGCGGATGGAGATATTTCGGAGCAAACGGAAAGGCGTACACAAACGGCTGGAAACAGATCAATGACGTGTGGTACCACTTTACGGACTCCGTTTTGGATATCGGCTGGGTGGAGATCGATGGTAAGATCTATCATTTAGAAGATTCCGGAGCTATGACGACGGGCTGGAGAAAACTGGCGGACAGAGAGGATGACTGGGGTGAGTACTGGTACTACTTTAATTCCAGTGGAAAGCTGATCTATGATGGTGAACTGAAGATCTCCGGTGAGACCTATATCTTTGACCACAGCGGAAGAATGCTGACTGGCTGGGTAAATGAGTCTGATTACACATCTACAGGACGTGACGACCTCTCCAACAGCGATGTCAATGCCCTTCGCTACTTCCGCAGCGGCGGACAGCAGATGAACGGCTGGAGATATATGGCATCCCCGGATGACGCTGAGGAAAACTGGTACTACTTTAAAGATGGCCGCGCATACTCCACATCCTATAAAACAACGGAGGCCTGCGGATACGGAATAGCGAAGATCAAGGGAGAGACCTACTGCTTCGATAAGAAGGGCCGCATGAAGACAGGTCTTGTGGAGTTGAGTGATGGCAGAAAGTTCTACTTTGACAGCGACGGAAAGATGAAGACCGGACGGATCGTGGTCAATGACGATAACCATGACAACGAAGTATTCTACTTTACGACTTCAGGCAGTATCGGAAAGAGAGGCGACGGATTCACGGGTGTGAAGGACGGAAGTCTCTACGAGAACGGACGCCTTGTGAGTGCGGAAGAAGGAATGAAGTACGAGAAAGTCACCGTTGACGGAAAGACATATGTAGTCAACGAATCCGGTAAGGTAAAGACCAGCGGAACCGTGACAGACGCGGATGGCGTGAAATATAAGATCACGAAGGATCAGAACGGCGGATATCATGTGGAAGTTTCCTGGTAGGAATGAATACAAAAAGCTTGAGGAGCTTATGATGTAAAATTTCATAGAAACCCATAAAGAGAGATCCCGGCAGTTTGCTGTCGGGGTCTCTTGCTGTTGTGCGTATTTTGTGAAAGGTGAATGATTTTACCTTCATATAAAAACGAACAAACGTTTGCACATAAAAACGAAATGTGATATACTGGGCGTAACAGGAAATAAGTCCGTAACATACGAGAATATCCGGATTTTCTGACGAAACGTATACTCAGGAAATTCCGTGAGAATGATAAAGCAAAAGCAGACATGGCAAAGAGGAGAGACACAATGCCGAAGCAATATATAAAAATACGAGGTGCCAACGAGCACAACTTAAAAAATATTTCCCTGGATATCCCGAGAAATGAGCTGGTGGTCCTGACCGGACTTTCCGGATCGGGAAAATCCTCCCTGGCATTTGATACGATCTACGCGGAGGGACAGAGACGCTATATGGAGTCTCTGTCCTCCTATGCGCGTCAGTTCTTAGGCCAGATGGAAAAACCGGATGTTGAGAGTATCGAGGGACTTTCCCCGGCGATCTCCATCGACCAGAAATCCACGAACCGCAACCCGCGTTCCACCGTAGGAACTGTGACGGAGATATACGACTATATGCGTCTTCTGTACGCGAGGATCGGTATCCCCCACTGCCCGAAGTGCGGCAGGGAGATCCGGAAACAGACCGTGGACCAGATGGTGGACCAGATCATGACACTGCCGGAGCGGACGAAGATCCAGCTTTTAGCGCCAATGGTCCGTGGAAGAAAAGGACGTCATGAGAAGGTTCTGGAACAGGCGAAACGCAGTGGTTATGTCCGTGTGATGATCGACGGAAATCTCCACGAGCTGTCTGAGGAGATCACGCTGGAGAAGAATATCAAGCACAATATCGAGATCGTTGTGGACCGTCTCGTTGTGAAGCCGGGGATCGAGAAGCGTCTGACGGACTCCATCGAGACTGTGATGAAGCTGTCCGACGGTCTGATGATCGTGGATGTAGCTGGCGGCGAGCCGATCAACTTCAGCCAGAGCTTTTCCTGCCCGGACTGTGGGATCAGCATCGAGGAGGTGGAGCCGCGAAGCTTCTCCTTCAATAACCCGTTCGGCGCCTGCCCGGACTGTTTCGGTCTGGGATATAAGATGGAATTTGATGAGGATCTGATGATCCCTGATAAGTCCCTGAGTATTAACGAGGGAGCGATCGTCGTCCTTGGCTGGCAGTCCTGCGCGAAGCCGGGAAGCTTTTCGAGGGCGATTCTGGATGCCTTGGCGGCAGAGTATCACTTTGATCTTGATACTCCGTTTAAAGATTATCCGAAGGAGATCCATGATATCCTGATCTACGGAACCGGTGGAAAGGAAGTAAAGGTCCACTATACAGGACAGCGCGGAACCGGCGTTTACGACGTGGCCTTTGAGGGCCTGATCGAGAACGTAAACCGCCGTTACCGGGAGACGTTCTCCCAGGCCAGCAAGGCAGAGTACGAGAGTTTTATGCGGATCACACCGTGTACCACCTGTCATGGACAGCGCTTAAAGCAGTCTTCTCTGGCAGTGACGGTAGGTGGGCTGAATATTTACGAGGCTACGAATATGTCCATCGTAAAATTTAGGGAGTTTATCGATGATCTGAAGCTATCTGAGATGCAGAAGATGATCGGTGAACAGATTTTAAAGGAAATCCGGGCGAGGATCAGCTTCCTGATCGACGTGGGACTGGATTATCTGTCCTTATCCCGGGCGACGGGTACCCTTTCCGGCGGCGAGGCACAGCGGATCCGTCTGGCGACCCAGATCGGCTCCGGACTTGTGGGGGTTGCCTATATCCTTGATGAGCCGAGTATCGGACTGCACCAGAGAGATAACGATAAGCTGTTGAAAACGCTGGAACATCTTCGGGATCTCGGAAACAGTGTGATCGTCGTGGAACACGATGAGGATACGATGCGGGCGGCGGACTGTATCGTGGATATCGGTCCGGGGGCCGGGGAACACGGCGGAAATGTGGTCGCTGTGGGAACGGCAGCCCAAATCATGAAGTGTAAAGAATCGATCACCGGTGCGTATTTAAGCGGCCGGATCAAAATTCCGGTGCCGAAGGAGAGAAGAAGCCCCACGGGCTGGATCAAAATCCGCGGCGCGAGGGAAAATAACCTGAAAAACGTTGATGTGGATGTGCCGCTTGGAATTATGACCTGCGTGACCGGTGTGTCAGGATCGGGAAAGAGCTCCCTGATCAACGAGATCCTCTATAAGGCACTGGCGAAAAAGCTGAACCGCGCCCGGACGATTCCCGGAGACCACGATGGAATCGACGGCGTGGAACAGCTGGATAAGATCATCGCTATCGACCAGTCTCCGATCGGAAGAACTCCGCGATCGAATCCGGCAACCTACACCGGTGTGTTTGACCTGATCCGTGATCTATTCGCAGCGACCACCGACGCGAAGGCGAAGGGATACTCAAAGGGACGGTTCAGCTTCAATGTAAAGGGCGGCCGATGCGAGGCCTGCAGCGGTGACGGAATCATCAAGATCGAAATGCATTTCCTGCCGGACGTCTATGTGCCCTGTGAGGTCTGCGGCGGAAAGCGGTACAACCGTGAGACCCTGGAAGTGAAGTATAAGGGAAAGAGCATTTACGATGTGCTGAATATGACCGTGGAGGAGGCGTTAAAGTTCTTTGAGAATGTGCCGTCTATCGCGAGAAAGATCGCGACATTGAACGATGTGGGACTTTCCTATATCCGTCTTGGACAGCCCTCAACGGAGCTTTCCGGCGGAGAGGCGCAACGGATCAAGCTCGCCACAGAGCTTTCCAGACGCGGAACCGGAAAAACGATCTATATCCTCGATGAGCCGACGACAGGACTCCATTTCGCGGATGTCCATAAGCTGGTGGAGATCTTAAGAAAGCTTTCCGAAGGTGGAAATACGGTGGTTGTGATCGAGCACAATCTGGATGTGATCAAGACCGCGGATTATATTATCGATATGGGACCGGAAGGCGGAGATCTGGGCGGTACCGTGATCGCGAAGGGAACGCCGGAGGAGATCGTGAAGGTTCCGGAGTCCTATACGGGGCAGTATGTCAAGAGGTATCTTGAGAATGGAGATACCGGTTCAGATGAGTAAAAAAATGAAAGTTTCGAATCATCACTTGGAATACTTCCGGCGGTATGCTATACTGAAGTAATAAGAAAAACATAAATGCCCGACAGTAATTTCCATTACAGTTCATCCATGCTCTGGTTTGGCTGACCTGTAACTAATTTCCAGCTGTCGGGCAGTTATGTAAAACAGGGATCACACAGGAGGAATAAGCCCATGCTGTTAGTAAAAAACGCAAAAGTTTACGCACCGGAATATCTCGGAGTGAAGGATATCCTGATCGCCGGAGGAAGGATCGAAAGAATTGCGGATCATCTGCCGGAGTATGAGGGATGTGAAGTAATCGACGGAACCGGAAAGATCGTGACTCCGGGTATTATCGACCGCCACGTCCATGTGACCGGAGGCGGTGGAGAGGGAAGCTTCCACACTCAGGCACCGCAGGTCCAGCTATCCAGCCTGATCAAGGGTGGTGTGACAACTGTACTTGGACTTTTGGGAACTGACGGAATCAGCAGAAGTGTGGAGAATCTTTTAGCAAAGGTAAAAGCGTTAAAAGAAGAGGGAATTTCCGCCTATGCGATCTGCGGAGCCTATGGTTATCCGAGTACGACCGTGACCGGAAGTGTCAGCAAGGACATCATGTTTATCGATGAGATCCTTGGAGTGAAGCTTGCGATCTCCGATCACCGTGCGCCGAATATCACGACAGAGGAACTGATCCGTCTGGCCAGTGATGTCCGCACCGCAGGAATGCTGAGTGGAAAACCTGGATTTATCTGCCTTCATATGGGCGGAGACAAGAGAGCATTGAAACCGGTATTTGAGGCATTAGAGCGCACCTCGATCCCGCCGAAAACATTTCAGCCGACTCACGTGGGACGCAACGCGAACCTCTTAGAGGATGCGTTTAAGTTCGCGAAGATGGGCGGAACGATCGACCTCACCTGTGGGGAATCTGAAAGCAAGTTCCACTCTGTTGCAGATGCTGTCAAGAAAGCGAAAAAAGAAGGAGTTCCAATGGAGAAGGTGACCATGAGCTCCGACGGACAGGGAAGCTGGTCTAACTATGATGCAGAAGGAAAACTTGTGGAGATCGGTGTTTCCGATGTGGATACGATCTACCGTCAGATCGTCTACATGGTAAAAGAAGAAAATATGGATTTGGAGGAACTTCTGGCTCTCGGAACCAAGAATCCGGCGATGGCTCTGGAATTATATCCGAAAAAGGGTGCTGTGAAGGAAGAAAGTGATGCGGATATCCTGATCATGAATGAAGATCTCTCTCTTGATACGGTGATCGCTATGGGCGTGCCTATGATGAGAGACGGGAAAATTCTTAAAAAGGGAACGTATGAGAAATAATGTTGCTGCCTGCACGAGGTGCAAATATGCCTGACTATGTACAGGAACCTTCACTACCACCACTGTATTGTACGGAATTTTCAGTTCAGAAAATTCCTACCCGAGTACAGTAACCTTCATACTTATTAAAGTACAGGTTTTGAGGGAAAGCACTTGCCAAGTTTCTATGAATCCCTTATAATTAGTTCCAAATAGGAAAATTTATATCTGTCCGGCACAAATCGATGCGGATTGCCGGGCAGTTATCAAGAAGTACATGCACATATTTCAGGAGGCACCCGATGAATCAGGAAAAAATTATTGTTATCGACTTCGGCGGCCAGTACAATCAGCTGGTTGCCCGTCGTGTCCGTGAATGCCATGTATACTGTGAGATCTACTCCTACCGGACTCCGATCGAACAGATCAAGGCAATGAATCCGAAAGGAATCATCTTAACCGGAGGTCCGAACAGCGTTTATGAGGAAGGTGCTGCTACATGCAGCAAGGAACTTTTTGAGATGGGCGTTCCGGTACTCGGACTCTGCTACGGCGCGCAGCTGATGTCCCACGTTCTCGGCGGACATGTATGCAAGGCACCGGTCCGTGAGTACGGCAAGATCGAAGTGACTGTGGATAAGACAAGCAAGCTTTTCGGAGATGTATCCGAGAAGACGATCTGCTGGATGAGCCACAATGACTACATCGAGAAAGAAGCACCTGGATTCAGAATCGTCGCACATACTCCGGACTGCCCGGTTGCAGCCGCGGAATGTGCGGAAAAGAAATTATATGCGATCCAGTTCCATCCGGAGGTTCTTCATACTCAGGAAGGTACAAAGATGCTCCACAACTTCATCTACGAAGTCTGCGGATGTGCCGGAACATGGAAGATGGATGCATTTGTCGAGAACAGCATCAAGGCGATCCGTGAGAAGGTTGGAAACGGAAAAGTTCTTTGCGCGTTATCCGGTGGAGTTGACTCTTCTGTTGCAGCCGTTATGCTCGCAAAGGCAGTCGGCGACCAGCTCACCTGTGTATTCGTTGATCACGGTCTTCTCCGCAAGAACGAGGGAGACGAGGTCGAGGAAGTATTCGGACCGAACGGCCCGTATGATCTGCACTTTATTCGCGTAAATGCCCAGCAGCGTTTCTACGATAAATTAGCTGGCGTTGAGGAGCCGGAGAGAAAGAGAAAGATCATTGGCGAAGAGTTTATCCGCGTATTCGAGGAAGAGGCAAAGAAGATCGGCGCCGTTGACTTCCTGGTACAGGGAACAATTTATCCGGACGTTGTTGAGAGTGGCCTCGGCGGAGAGTCCGCAGTGATCAAATCCCACCACAATGTCGGAGGACTTCCAGATTATGTTGATTTCAAAGAGATCATTGAGCCGCTCCGCGACCTCTTCAAAGACGAGGTTCGTAAGGCCGGTCTGGAACTCGGAATTCCGGAGAAGCTCGTATACCGTCAGCCGTTCCCGGGCCCGGGACTTGGTATCCGTATTATCGGCGCCGTAACACCGGAGAAAGTAAAGATGGTACAGGAGGCTGACGCGATCTACCGCGAAGAGATCGCAAAGGCAGGAATCGACCGCAATATCGGTCAGTACTTCGCAGCACTGACTAATATGCGCTCCGTAGGCGTTATGGGTGATGAGAGAACTTACGATTACGCGATCGCGCTGAGAGCCGTAAATACGATCGACTTCATGACCGCAGAGGCAGCAGAGATCCCGTGGGATGTCCTCGGAACCGTCGCAAGCCGAATCGTCAACGAAGTGCCGCACGTAAACCGCGTACTGTATGACTGCACGGGGAAACCGCCGGCTACGATTGAGTTTGAATAAATCGAGTTGCTTAAAAAAGCCAGTGTTTATGCGGGTTTCAGCGATTTCGATTAGTCTTTTGATAACAAATTGATAACAGTCATAGCAAGTGCCATTATTCTTGTTATCCAGTGGTTTATGGGTAACGGAACAATTAACAGGTGGCTTGCAGACTAAAGTTCGGAGCTTGGCTCTGAACAAATTCCATATTATAAACTAAGCCCTTAGCTGTGGTTAATAACCATAGTTAAGGGCTTTTTTGTCGTTGCCAAAGCATCTGTAGGGAGCTGCCAGTGGCAGGTCCTGTAGGTGCTTATTTATCTTTCAAGTGGTCTTTGAATGCTTCCACGAGAGCGTCACTTAATTCCTGTGATGGAACTTTTGCCCAACGCTGTGTGGTGTCGAACTCTGGATAATGGTAACGCCAGTTATCGTATTCTTCTCTGTTGATTTCTTCGGAAGATAGCTTGTCTGCCTGTTCTTTCCAAGCATACAGCATTTTGAGGAGTTCATATGCTTCTCTGCCTTTGTCCTTGTTGACCTTTAAGCATACCTCTCCGTCTGCTTCACTGACAGTAAGACCGTAAATATCTTCAAGGGTAAACAGAGTGTGCATAAGACCGATATAGCTGTCTATGTCAGGAACATCAAGAGCCTGTGGAGAAACATCAAGCACCTGTGCCAATGCATTTGTAAGGTCTGCTTTCGGTTTGCGTGTACCAGTTTCGTACTGTGCCAAACGCACATCAGCACTCTTTTCTGGAAAACCGATTGCTGTACCGAGATACTTTTGTGTCATACCACGCATTAGTCTGAAAAAATGTATTCTTTCGCTGATAGCCATAATGATACGCTCCTTTTATATTTAGTGAAATAAGTATAGCAGAAATGTTTAGTGGAAGTCAAGAAAAACCGAAACAAAAATGTTTAATATTTTCTTTGCAACCACTTGACAATAGCAAATATGTTTAGTAAAATAAATTACGAATTAAACAAATATGCTTAATGCGACAACTGAATGACCGTCCGAAAAGCCAAACCGCCAAGACCTCGTCGGAGCAAGTTCCGTATCGTTCGCTTGTGTGCAAGCACAAAAGCTCATTCGCTGCACTGCTCCTCCTCTTCCCCAAAAGTCTCCGACTTTTCGGGAACCCCTATACGAGCGAGCGCCTGATGTACTGCGGTGCATTGGGACAGCACAGCGCCTGCCGACAAGCAGGAGTGCCTGTTGGAACTTTAACACGGAGAAAGCGGCAAGCAAAAAATTATTTTAAGAAAGGAAGAAAAAGGATATGGAAAACAGATTTATCCGAGCCGAAGATGTGGCTCAGGAACTAAACGTATCAAAACCTTATGCATATAAACTCATCAGACAATTAAATGAGGAATTGAAAGCAAAGGGCTTTATTACGATTGCAGGGCGTGTAAATCGCCAGTATTTTTACGAAAGGCTCTACGGAGCAGGAAAGGGGGAAATGTAAATGCCGGTATTTAAGAATGAAGATAACGGTACTTGGTATGTGATGGCAAGGTATGTGAACTGGAAAGGGGAACGCAAGCAGAAATGCAAGCGTGGCTTTGCTACCAAACGAGAAGCACAGGAATGGGAAAGAATGTTCAAATTGCAGACTTCTTCAGACCTTGATATGAGTTTTGAAGCCTTTACGGAGCTTTATATCAATGATGTGAAGAACCGTTTGAAGGAAAACACGTGGCTTACCAAAGAGCATATCATACGCACAAAGATACTTCCGTATTTCGGGAAACTGAAAATCAGCGAGATTTCCACAAAGGAGATTATTACTTGGCAGAATGAAATGCTTGCCTATCGTGATGAGAAGAAAAAGCCTTATTCACAGACGTATCTGAAAACGCTGCACAATCAGTTGTCCGCCATTTTCAATCACGCTGTCCGCTACTATGAACTGCGTTCCAATCCTGCGGCAAAGGTGGGAAATATGGGACGTGAGGAACACAAGGAAATGCTGTTCTGGACAAAGGAAGAATACAAGAAATTCTCTTTTGAGATGATGGACAAGCCTGTTTCCTTTTATGCGTTTGAAATGCTTTACTGGTGCGGTATCCGAGAGGGCGAGCTGTTAGCTTTGACTCCGGCAGATTTCAACTTTGATAAGGAAACAGTCACAATCAATAAATCCTATCAGCGTTTGAAAGGGCAGGATGTGATTACTTCTCCGAAAACGAAAAAGAGCAACCGCACGATTAAAATGCCGAAGTTTCTGTGTGAGGAAATGAAAGAATATCTCGGTATGCTTTACGGATTGAAGAAGAAAGACCGTATCTTTACGGTGACGAAAAGCTATCTTCATCACGAGATGGACAGAGGGGCAAAGGCGGCAGGCGTGAAGCGTATCCGCATTCACGATCTCCGTCACAGCCACATTTCACTCTTGATTGATATGGGCTTTTCTGCGGTGGCGATTGCTGACCGAGTTGGTCACGAAAGTATTGATATTACTTATCAGTACGCACACCTCTTTCCGTCAAAGCAGATTGAGATGGCAGAAAAATTAGATGATTTAGGGAAAGGAGATTTTGAAAATGTCAGCTAAGAACAGAGATAACAAAAATCGTTGGAGGAATATCACAGTAGGGTTTCGAGTATCGCCCGAAGAAAACGAACTCATTAACAGAGCTGTAGCTCTATCAGGATTGCCAAAACAGGAGTATTGTTACCGCCGTTGCTTAAATCAGGATGTGGTGGTACAGGGCAATCCGAGAGTGTATAAGGCGTTGAAAACGGAATTTGCCACAGTCCTTGCGGAACTGAAAAGGATTGAAGCAGGAAAAGGTGTGGATGATGAACTGCTGAGTGTAATAGAACTGATTTCCATTATTCTCGGCGGTTTGAAAGGAGAGGATGCGAATGGAGAATAAAAAAGAAATGACTATTCCAAATGTATCTGCGGCAACAGATGCGGAACAGTCACTTTCCAAATGTACTGACAATAGTATAGTCAATCAGGATACGGATTTCAAGGGGTACGAGCAATCTTTTGAAGAAATGCAAAGGGAAATACTCAGACAGTTAGACCCTTCCTATCTGAAAACAGTATCAATGACAACGCTGTATGATACGGTGTTTGAGGTTCAGACACCACTTATCGACGGTCTGCTCCAAAGGGGAACTTACCTTTTCGTAGGTTCCCCGAAAGTGGGAAAGAGCTTTATGATGGCACAGCTTGCCTATCATATCAGCACAGGCACACCGCTTTGGGAGTATAAGGTGCGTAAGGCAACGGTGCTTTATTTTGCCCTTGAAGATGATTACCCACGTTTGCAGAAGCGATTGTTTCAGATGTTCGGTGCAAAGGAGACAGGCAATCTGTATTTCGCAACGGAATGTAAAACGGTCAATGGCGGACTGGAAGAACAGATAAGAGGGTTTATGAGGGAACACCCAGACACAGGCTTGATTATCATAGACACCTTAAAGCGTGTGCGTGAAGCAGGCGGAGCAGATTACAGCTACGCAAGTGATTATGATGTTGTGGCAAGGCTGAAAGCGTTGGCAGACAGTTACAAGGTTTCAATGCTTATTGTTCATCATACACGCAAACAAAAATCGGAAGATATATTCGATATGATTTCAGGCACGAATGGTCTGATGGGTGCGGCAGACGGTGCATTTGTTCTCAGTAAGGACAAGCGTACTTCCAACAATGCCACACTTGATGTTGCTGGCAGAGACCAGCAGGATATGAAAATCCATCTTGTAAGGGACAGCGAGCGATTGGTGTGGAACTTTGCAAAATCGGAAACGGAGATGTGGAAAGAACCGCCCGAACCTCTGCTTGAGAAGATAGCGGATACGCTCTTTTCGGAAAGTGACAGATGGGAAGGAACTGCTTCGGAACTTTGCGAAAGGCTTGCGGTGGATATAAAGCCGAATGTACTTTCTTTAAGGCTCAGTATCAACGCAAGCAGGCTGTTTCGTGATTACGGTATCCGTTATCAGAACAGCCGCACACACGACGGAAGAAAGGTTTCACTTTGGAAAGAAACCGAGCAGACGGCGTGACAAACGGTGTCAAAGGTGTCAATGTTTTTGAGAGCAGCACGCTGTGAAAAACATTGTCACCATCGTCACACTTTGACACCGGATAAAGTTTAGGGGAGTGTGCAGAGAGTGCCTTTTCAAAGGCGGCTCTTTGGTCTCGCCTGCTGGCTCGGTCGGTTCGCAGGCGTGTGTGCCACCGGCACACGCTCACCCCTCGGAGAGCCTTCGGAGAACGCAAAACCTGTTTACAGGTCGCATTTTTGATGGGTGTACCCGTCAAAAGTGCTTTTGCGTTACTTTTGACAAAAGTAACAAAACCTGAGAATGTTGAAATTTACAGATGGGAGATGAAAAAATGCAGAGAACGATAAGTGCAATGGTCGGTAAAGGCTCGGTCAATCACAATAGCCGAAAGTTCCGAGCAGAAAATGTAGACGGAACTCGTACTCATCTCAATATCGACTACTGCAATGAAAATATAAAGACAGTTTATCACGAATTGTTTGATGAAGCATTGGAAAGATACAATGCCAAGCAGATAAGGTCAGACCGAAAGATAAAAGATTATTATGAAAAAATCCGAAGTTCCAAGCAGGAAAAACCGTTCCACGAAATCATTTTACAGGTGGGCGGTAAGGGAAATATGAACGCCGATACGGAAAACGGAGAACTGGCAAAGCAGATTTTAGATGAATACTATCAGGGTTTTCAGGAGCGAAATCCACAGCTTCGGGTGTTCTCGGCTCATCTGCATATGGATGAAGCTACACCACATCTGCACATAGATTTTGTACCTTTTACCACAGGCAGCAAGCGTGGACTTGATACAAGAGTGTCACTAAAGCAGGCTCTTGCAACGCAAGGTTTTAAGGGCGGCAGTCGTGGCGATACGGAGTGGTCGCAATGGATACAGTCCGAAAAAGAACAGCTTGCGGCGGTGATGGAACGTTATGGGATTGAGTGGGAACATTTAGGCACACACGAAAAACATCTTTCTGTTTTGGATTATAAAAAGCAGGAAAGAGAAAAAGAAGTGGCGGCATTAGGTGCGAAAATCGAGCAGAAACAGATTGAATTTGATGTGTTGTCGGAACGAGTATTGAACTATGATAAGGCAAAAGACGAGCTGTCAAATCTTGAAATAGAGCTTGATACTGCACCGAAATATCAGTTGCCAGAACCAGAGAAATTTATGACTGCAAAGGCATATAAAACCAAAATGGCAGAGCCGGTTGTAAGGAAATTGAAGCAACTTGTCAAAACGGTGCTTGCCCGCTGCTTTGAGGGGTGGGACAACTATCATAGGCTGAATACAGCGAATGCACAGTTATACCGCACCAATCAGCGTTTGGAGAAAGTCAATGAAAGATTGACCGAAGAAAACAAAATCCTAAAAGCAGAAAATAAAGATTACAGCCTGCTCCGTAAGGTTTTTGGTCGCAAACAGATAGATGATTTGTTGGAGCAGGCAAGAACAGTTAAAGGTCGCAAGCGTGATAATACACGATCACGATAGACAAAAATCACAGGAGGAAAAGGAAAATGACAAAGACAATTTTTGAAGAAATGGGCGGAACTTATAGACAGGTGGGTGATTATTTATTGCCGAACATCACAGTACCAGCCGAAGAAGAAATAGAGCCGATTGGTTTATGGGGGAAACGACATGCAAGGCATTTAAAGGAACACTATAAAGTGTTATATATGAACCTGCTGACAAGCGGAAAGCTGCATAGTTATCTTGCAGAAGTCGATAAGCAAGCAGAGGATATGTTTCTTCGACTGGTAAAGGAATATGCCGACAGACAAGATGTGACGGAACAATTAAAGAAAGATAATCCCTACGAATGGATTGGAAGAATGAATAATATTCAGGCTTGTGTGAGGGAAGTTGTAGGAACGGAGTTGATTTACACATAAGCGTTTTACGGTATGGTGCTCCTGCGTTTGCTGGAGTGCTGTGGTTGTGGTTGTAAAGAGGTTGTGAAAGATTGAATTTCGTAATGGTTGGATGTATAATTAGGAAGTGAAAATTTTAATTTGCACTTCCATAAGGTGAAATGTATTGACACAAAAAATACAGTATGATAGTATTGCCATTAGAAGAAAGAAAGGCACATTTTGTGTAAGGTGAGGAAATGATTAATAGATAATTTGATTTAAGTAAGACACATATAGTTATTGAGCCTGTAGAGAATAGGTTTGTTTTGTGTACGCTTAAGTTGGATTATCGCAAGAGGCATTTCCTTTGTTTTCCTTTTGGAAAAGAAATAAGGGTCTATTTAGCGAGTCTATTTTTGCGTATGCAAAAAAGACTCGTTTTTGTGTGTTCAAAATAATAATTGGCTCAGACTTCGAAAAGGAGAAACTTTAATGTTGCAGATAAAAAAATTAAATTTAACACATAAAAAAGACCTGAGAATAATTCTTAATGATTTCAACCTTGTGCTAAATGATGGAGATAAGGCAGTTATTATTGGAGAAGAGGGAAATGGGAAATCGACATTAATGAAGTGGATATACAATCCGTCGCTTGTAGAAAACTATATAGAAGCAGATGGGGAAAGGATAATGGGACACGAACGTCTTGGTTATCTTCCGCAGGAGATGCTCGATGAAGATAAGGAAAAAACAATATACGAATATTTTTCTGAAGAGGAAATATTCTGGGAGAAAACGCCTAAAGAATTGTCTGTTATTGCGGGAAAATTTGGAATGAAAAATGATTTTTTCTACAGTAACCAGACAATGGGTAGTCTTTCAGGAGGCGAAAAAGTCAAGACACAACTTATGAGGCTTTTCATTCGCGATGTTTCTGTGCTGTTGTTGGACGAACCTTCCAATGACATCGACATTGCGACGCTTACATTACTGGAAAAAATCATAAATGACTGGAAGCACATTGTGCTTTTTATTTCACACGATGAAACGCTGATAGAGCGTACTGCCAACATGGTGATACATATCGAGCAGATTATACGAAAAACAAAGGCGAGATATACCGTGGCAAAGCTTCCCTATAGACGCTATGTGGAAGAACGGCTTCATAAATTTGAAATCCAAAAACAGCGGGCACTGAGTGACCGTAGGGAGAAAAAGATTCGCGATGAAAAATATCAAAGAGTTATGCAGAGTGTACAAGGTGCATTAAGAAGTTGTACCAGACAAGCACCGTCTGTTGCCAAAAACTTAAAGGACAAAATGCATACGGTTAAGGCAATGGAACGAAGATTTGAAAAAGAAGATGAAAATATGACTCAGATGCCGGAACAGGAAGAAGCAATCTTTGTCAAATTAGGGGATGAAAACTCACACATTCCCGCAGGAAAAACGGTCATAGAATATGAACTTTCAAAGCTTGTGACTCCAGATGGCAAAAGAATTTTAGCAGAAGGAATTCATTTAAAAATAAAAGGTTCAGAAAAAATCTGTATGATAGGAGCCAACGGGGCAGGAAAAACGACTCTTCTAAAAAAGATAGCGGAAGAACTCCTAAATCGGAATGACATTAAAGCAGAATATATGCCTCAAACTTATGAAGACCTGCTGGATTTGGATGTTACACCGGTTGATTACCTTGATAAAACAGGAGATAAAGAAGAGCGTACAAGAATTAGAACATACCTTGGTTCACTTAAATACACACCAGATGAAATGGAGCATCCGATTCGGGAGTTATCAGGCGGACAAAAGGCGAAAGTGCTTCTCTTGAGGATGAGCTTAAGTGGTGCAAATGTTCTTATTCTGGATGAACCGACAAGAAATTTTTCACCATTGTCCGGTCCGGTAATAAGAAAAATGCTCCGAGAATTTCCGGGGGCTGTCATTAGCATTTCTCACGATAGAAAGTATATTGAAGAGGTGTGCGATAAAATATATCAGCTAAATCCTAATGGATTACAGCTAATTGGTGATTGATAACAAAAAGGATGAAAGACTGACAAATTTCAGGCTTTTAGTGAGTTGGAAAGCATACAAAGATTTGAATTTGGAGGATAGATTATGGTACGTACAGAAGATGCATGTGAAATTATAAAATATGCTTTGCAAAACGAAATTAAAGTATATTTAGATGGCGGATGGGGTGTTGATGCACTTCTTAAAAGAGAATCAAGAATACACAATGATATTGATTTGTTTGTTGAACTGAAACATTATCATGATTATATTTATGTGATTAAGCAGCATGGATTTGAGGAAGTAAATACTGATTATACAACGGATGGTCATACTGTCTGGAAAGATGATAAACAAAGAATCATTGATTTACATTGTTTTGAATTTACAGATGACGGAATTGTTTATGAGGGAGATATATTTCCATCAAAAACTTTTTCCGGTATTGGAAAAGTTGGAGATATAACTGTTTCTTGTATTGAACCATTGAGTCAGGTAATGCTTCATTTGGGATATGAACACGATAAAAATGATGTGCATGATGTGATGCTGTTGTGTGAAACATTTCAAATAGCAATACCAGATGAATATAAGGAAAAGTAAAATTTCAGTTTTGTGTTGAATCTCTAAGCAAAATAGCTTATAATTTGACATGCTACATATAGTTATTATCCACAGTTATCGAGTAGGTGTTATCAATGCCGATAACAAAATGATAACATTAGCTCGTATAGGCAGGATAATATGGATATATCAAATAATCAAAAGAACGAGAAACATTACAGAGAATAATTCCTAAACAAAAAGCGTTAGTCTTTGTAGAGTTTGAATAATCCACGCAATTATAAAAACCCAGTATTTATGCGGGTTACAAACAAATTTGTTTAGTGACTGGCAACAAAATGGCAACATTTTACGATTATTCAAAAGATAAAAATTTTATTTCATAACGTATATAAAGAAACCTTACTGATTTTCAGAAGTAAAAAACTGAATATCGGTAAGGTTTTTTCTTTTCTCTTATTTTTCTTTTTTAGTCAATTCTTTTACGAGGTAATCACTCAGTTCCTGAGATGGTACCTTGGCACGTTTCTGATAAGTATCCAGTTCCGGGTACTTATATCTCCATTCATCATATTCTGCCTTGCTGATTTCACTGTTTTCCAGTTTGTCAGCTTGTTCCATCCATGCACGAAACATTTCATCGACAGATGAGCCGGGAGCAGATATGGAAGAGTCAAGGCAGAGATGAGGCTGCCCATCTACATTTTTTACCTTTAGACCATACATATCTTCTAGTGCAAATAGTGTATGCATCAGACCTATGTGAGTATCAATATCTGGAACTGTTAAGGCATGAGTATTGATATCAAAGATCTGAGAGATTTGTTTTACAAGATCAATCTTAGGAACTCTGGCTTCAGATTCATACTGAGCCATGCGGACATCTGAGGTTTTTCCCATGAATCCAAGTTGTTGTCCGAGTTGCTTTTGTGTCATGCCCTTGCGGTTACGAAAAAATTTGATACGTTGTCCGATTGCCATTTTTGTTTGCCTCCTTATAGTGGTCATTCGTGTTGCCATAATTAATTGTGATAGAAAATAAAACAATTCTGTTTAGGTTCAGTATAGCATGAGCAATTTCGGATAGCAAGAAGAACTTAAACAAAAGAATTTAATATTCGCATAAAATTGCTTAACTTAAATCAAAATGTTTAGTATCATGCAAATGTAACAACTTAAACAAATTACGTTAAGATAGAAAGGAGAGATGCGATGTGACGAACAGAACTTTTATGACAGTAGAAGAAGTTGCAGCGGAACTGGGAGTTTCCAAGTCTTATGCTTATAAGATTGTCAAACAGTTAAATGATGAATTACAGAAGCTGGGTTATCTTACGGTAGCTGGCAGAGTAAACACCAATTATTTCCGTAAAAAAGTATGTTACAGCGAAGTGTAAGAGAGAGGAGAATTTGTATGAGTATTTACAAAGATAATGTCACTGGGAAGTGGCGAGTGGTTTATCGGTATACCGACTGGACAGGGAAAACGAAACAGACTTCAAAACGAGGATTTCCTACGAAGCGAGAAGCGCAGATGTGGGAACACGAACAAATGTTAAAGTATGATGCAAAACTGGATATGACTTTCGCAAGTTTTTATGAAATCTATGTAGAAGATAAAAAGGAACGAATCCGGGATAACACATGGGGAACTAAGAATAATATTGCCAGAACAAAAATTCTTCCATACTTTGGGGAGAGAAAGATTGCAGAAATTGAACCAAAAGATGTGATTGCATGGCAGAATCATTTGCTTGCATTTAAGAGAGCGAATGGAAAAGGGTATTCTGCTTCATATCTGCGGAAAATCCACAGCCAGCTAAGTGCCATTTTCAATCATGCAGTTGATTTTTATCATTTGCCTTCTAATCCGGCACAGAAAGCTGGAAATATAGCAATAGAGGAATATAAGGAAATGCTGTTCTGGACAAAAGAAGAATATCTGAAATTTGCAGATGTGATGATGGATAAACCAGTTTCTTACTACGCTTTTGAAATGCTTTACTGGTGTGGGATCCGTGAAGGAGAGTTGCTTGCCCTGACACCAGCGGATTTTGACTTTACAACGCATACACTGCGAATTAATAAATCATATCAAAGATTAAACCGGGAAGATGTGATTACCCCACCAAAGACATTTAAAAGTAACAGATTTATCAAGATGCCACAATTTATATGTGATGAGATGCAGGATTATCTGAAAATGCTGTATGAGCCGAAAGAGGACGAACGGATTTTCACGATTTCCAAATCTTATCTGCATCATGAAATGAACAGAGGATCAAAAGTGTCTGGGGTGAAGCGAATCCGTGTGCATGATTTGAGACATTCCCATGTATCGTTATTGATCAATATGGGATTTACGGTATTAGCAATTGCAGATCGAATGGGACATGAGAGCATTGATATCACTTACCGATATGCACATTTGTTTCCAAGTGAGCAGACACAGATGGCAGAACAGTTGGACATTGAAAGGATGGAAAAATCAAATGGAGAAGAATCTGGACAGTAAAGGAAGATGGAGAAACAAAATCGTAGCATTCCGGGTATCACCGGAAGAAGCAGAGCAGATTGATGCATGTGTCCGATTGTCAGGACTTAGCAAGCAGGACTATATCACAAAACGATTAACTGATCGGGAAATTGTGGTACAGGGGAACCCAAGAGTCTATAAAGCATTGCGAAATCAGATGGCAGAGATTTATGAAGAACTGAAACGTCTGGAAAAATGCAGTGAGGAGAACGAAGAGTTGCTGAGTACCCTGAGATTGGTTGCAGAGACATTGTATGGATTGAAAGGGGAAAATGAATGACAGAAAAAGAAAAAATGACTGCTCCGATTTCATCTGTTGGCGCAGATGTGGAACAGTCATCAAGTAATAAATTAACCAACCAAAGTATAGCAGATTTGCCCGGTAAGGGCAATCTGCAAGCCACAAATAATGTGGAAAATACAGCAAAACCAGCAAATAAAAAGAATCCAGATGATCTGGAAACAGTTTCTATGATGGAATTATACGACACCGCATATCCACCAAAACTGCCGATTATAGATGGACTTCTGTATAACGGAACGTACCTGTTTATTGGTTCACCGAAAATTGGAAAATCATTCTTTATGGCACAGATCGGATATCACATCAGTAAAGGAATTCCATTGTGGGGCTTTTCAGTCAGACAGGGAACGGTTCTGTACCTGGCATTGGAAGATGATTATGCAAGATTGCAAAAACGGTTATCACAGATGTTTGGAATGGAAGGCAGTGAGAATTTTTATTTTGCTACAAAATCCAAATCACTCAATGACGGACTGGAAAAGCAGCTTGTAACGTTTGTGACAGAGCATAAAGATGCAAGACTGATTATCATTGATACTCTTCAGAAGGTTCGAGAGGTCGGTGGAGATAAATTCAGTTATGCCAGCGATTATGAGATTGTAACAAAGCTGAAAGCATTCAGTGATAAATATGGCATCTGTTTTCTGGTTGTGCATCATACAAGGAAAATGGAATCTTCAGATAGTTTCGATATGATTTCAGGTACGAATGGATTGCTTGGAGCTGCGGATGGAGCATTCGTCATGCAGAAAGAAAAACGGACAGATAATAAGGCAGTTCTGGAAGTGGCAGGGCGTGACCAGCAGGACCAGAAACTGTGGTTGAACTTTAATCGGGAGAGATGTGTCTGGGAACTTACCAAGACAGAAACAGAACTTTGGAAAGAACCAGAAGATCCAGTGTTGGAAAAAATCAAAGAACTTGTAACAGAAACTACGCCAGAGTGGGTAGGAACAGCAACAGAGTTTGTGGAAGTATTGCAGGTGGAAATGCAGCCGAACGCATTATCACGAAAATTAAATGTCAGCTTGGAACGTCTGATTTTGGAATATGGAATCCAGTATAAAGCGGAACGAGGACATGATGGAAGAAAGATCAGATTAGCCTTTGTTGGAAAACAAGCGTGACGATATGTGACGGTTGTGACGGTATTTTATATAGCGTGTCGGTAGTGAAAATATCGTCACTATCGTCACGACCGTCACGGAAAGGAGAAACATGGAAAGAAAATCACAGGTGCAGATACCAAAAGATTTATTACTGGCATTGTTCCAGTACCATCTTGCTGGGAATGAGGAATATCTGCCGGAGATAGAAAAAGCATTGATGGAAAAATTAGACAGTATGGTAAAACGTCAGTTATATACAACATTCAAAACAGCACCAACCGAGGAAGAACGGGAAAAGGCAAGACAAGAGTATTTGGATAAGTGTGGAATGCATGAGAACTTTCGTTGGTAAAGATTCTGCTTGATGACCTTATGACAGGAGCGTGCCACGCACCTGTAAATAGCAGACAAAGAGAAGGTTTGTAAGGTGTAGCCGGTAGTTGATTGGCGAGGAAAAAACTTTTCAAAAGGGGGTCCTAATTCAGGGCGTCCCTATGGAAATGATAAATGAAGGGAGAATGACACCATGAGAGAAGGAAGATTAGGTTACAACAGTTATAACAAAAGATATGGATTATTGTCATCAGACTTATGGATTGCTCCAGGATTTCACTGCGGAGAATGTCTGGAAGTTCTAGTTGATGATCAGTGGGTAAAGATGCGAATGGAAATGAATCTGGCGAGAGAATGGTATTTGGTTGGAACACCATATTGTGGAGATCTGGAGTATGTACGGGCAAGGATACCGGAATAAAGCAGAAAGGAAGAGTAATAGTCGGTTTGTTGTTAGTGAAAAAAATAAGCCCGGATACGGGCAGAAAAAGAGGGCGGATACGCCCAAAATGAAAAGCGAAAGCCAAGTTGTGGTAGATGTAAGAAGCATCTCACAAAGCCCTCGGCGTTTGAGAGCGAAATACACCCATCGCACAAATTAAAGATTTGTACTCAGAATATTTCGCCCTGCCGGGAGCTGTTCCGCCGACAGGCGGATAGTTCGTAAACGGATGCCGATGCATCCACTCACAAATGATATGGCAGAATTTATTTTGCCGAAGACAAGGAGGGAGTGCCTATCGGAAGAAATTCATTTATTCAAATGACAAAACTAAGCAATGTAAAAGGCAGAATCACTTATATATCCAGTCATGCAAAACAGGAAAACCTCTATGCAGTTTATGAAACCACAGAACGGAAATTTTGGCGGGAACTTGCAAAATGTAATCAGGAAGAATTTGTAAAAAGCGGGACAGAAGGAAAATGTATTGAGGCAAGAGAATTGATTATTGCTTTGCCAGAGAGTTTTACAGAATATCAGCCAGACAGATTGTTGCAACTTTTTACAAATCATTTTAAACAGAATTATGGAACAGAGTGTATTGCTGCTTTGCACCACAATAAAAGAAAGACTAATTATCACATTCATTTGATATTTGCAGAACGGAAGTTATTGGATGAACCAATCATTAAGATTGCCAGTAGAAATATGTTTTATGATGAACATGGAAAACATGTCCGAACCAAGAGAGAAGTATTAGGAGAAGATGGCGAGATCCGAGAAGGCTGCAGTGTTGTGAAGAAAGGAGAAGTCTATGAGAAGAAGCTGTTTACTGCGAAAGATGAACGCTTCAAGAGCAATTCATTTCTGGATGAGGTAAAGCATTCTTATACAGATTTAATCAATATTTATGTGCAGGACGAGAAACAGAAACTACAGGTATTTGAGCGTGGTGGCGTGTATCTTGCAACAAAGAAAATTGGAAAGAACAATCCGAAGGCACAGGAAATAGAAGAGGATAACCAAAAACGCTGGGAATGGAACAGAGCTGTTGATATGGCATTGATTAGTGGAGTGCTAGAACCGAAGATAATGGAAGTGAAGCGGAAAGAAATCACGGAGCCAATCAGGGAATCAATTGCCCGTCGTGGAAACAGACCACGATTATTTTCCAGAGTTGTAACAGTGGCTGTTGAGGCATTGGAGTTTTTAATAGCAAGTGTGCTGTTTAAGAAACCCAGGGAAGTATCGGAACAGGCAAACGTGGCACAGGCAGGAACAACGGAACCTGAGCAAACAGAGAGGATTGCAGAAAATATCGTACCAGAAAGTGTGAAGATGAAAGAAGAAAAGGCATAACCGAAGCAGCCAGAAATGACGAGGCTTGCATCGAAGTATCCGAAATTTTTCAAAGTTAAGAAAGAACTGGACGAACAAAATACTGCAATTCAACAGAAACAAAAACAGCTTTCTGCAAAGAAAAAAGAACTGTCAGAAGTCAAGGGATGGTTTAAAAGAAGAAAGAAAAAAGAATTGCAGAAAGAAATTGATGAACTGAAAAGTCAGATCAGAGATATGAAAGATTATCTTCCAATGATTGTGCAGAAAATCGGATATGGAAGTGTACAGGAATTTTTAAAAGATTTTAAGGTTTCTCAAACTGAGTATAGCCAGTATCGAAATGCAATAGAAAAATGGAAGAAAGAAACTGGCAAAGAGCCAGTAGCACGTGGTATTAGAGCAAAGCTGGCAGAAAAGAAACAAGAAATACAGAATGAACAGAAAAATAAACCGCATACCCGTAGTCAGAACAAAGATCGGGGAGCAAGATAGGAGGACAATCATGGAGAAACACATTATGGGAGAAAATGGAATCAGCTATACTTTAGGAAAGGACGGTCTGTATTATCCAGACCTGTATCTTCCGGAAGAGACAGAGTATCCGATTGGAAAGTATGGAATGTTGAGAAAAACTTACTTGAAAGAGCATGGGAAAGGATTATATCTGGAGCTGGTACTTGCTGGAAAGTTAAATGAGCACTTGCATCAGGTTGACGAGGAGTGTAATCAGATGATGGACAGACTGGTGGAGCAGATGAAAGAAAAGCAGGGAGTGACAGAAGAACTGAAGATGCAGGATCAGATGGTATGGGTTGGGAAAATGAATAATATCCGGGCATGTGCGGAGGAGATTGTGCTAATGAATGTTGTATATATGAACTAGAATGATGTCAGGGAAGGAATAGATTCCTTCCCATTAAATTCCCATTAAATACTATTAAATCATAGAACATACGGTTGCTTTTTGGGTGGAAATGAGTTAAACTAAGAATAGTTTTATTATGCAAGATATATAGGCCTGGAGGATAAGATGAGTGATTTAATAGATAAATGGTGTAGTTTAGAGGAAACTGCAGAATATTTGGGTGTGACAAAAGATACAATCAGAAATTGGATTAAAAAAACAGATATACCGGCGCACAAAATTGGAAGATTATGGAAATTTAAATTAACCGAAGTAGACGAGTGGGTAAAAAGTGGTAAAAGTGCATTGTAATTTTAACGATAAGTGGGGAATGTAAATATGAATAATAAAGAAAGATTATCAAGACTAATAGCCCAGTATCAAAAAAATATGGAGTTTTATAGAAATGCAAGAGAGTTTAATGAACAAGATTGTAGAGATGAATTTATAAGTCCATTATTAGAGAGCTTTGGTTGGGATGTACATAATGAAAAAGGAACGTCTCCGCAATATAAAGAAGTCGTTGTGGAAAAATTTTCAAACAGTGGAGATAGACCAGACTATACATTAACCTTAAATGGTGTATCAAAAATCTTTGTAGAAGCTAAGAAACCGGCAGTAAATATAAAAGAAGAACAAGAACCGGCTATTCAGGCAAGACGTTATGGATGGAATGCAAAACATAAATTGTCCATATTAACAAATTTTGAGGATATGATGATTTATGATGTTACAAATAAGCCACAGGATGGAGATTCTGCGACGGTATCGTTGTATCGAAAATATCACTATTTAGAGTATTTAAAGAAGTATGAAGAAATATATGAGTTGATTTCAAGAGAAAGTGTTTATACTGGAAAATATGATAAATATGTTGAGGATAAATTTCCAAACGAAGAACGATATTCAACAGAAGTAGATGAAGTCTTCTTAAAGCAAATTAATGAATGGAGACTTGAAATTGGTGATTACTTGTATCGTACAGATAATACATACAAAGATACAGATGTTTTGAATGATGTAGTGCAAGAATTTATAAATCAAATTATCTTTTTACGAATTTGTGAAGACAGAAATCTGCCATTATATCAAAGTTTAAAAGAAACTGCACGGAATAAAGTAGAGTTGCAGAGGGCATTAACAAAAGTTTTTAAAGAAGTTGATAAAAAATATAATTCTAAGCTATTTGCGGGCGATAATATTATTTTTGATTTGAATAATGATATTATTTTTAATATGATTCTTTCACTATATTATCCGAAGACTCCATATATGTTTAACATTATTGAGCCAGGAATTTTAGGAAAAATATATGAGAGTTTTCTTACAGAAAGTCTTGTTGAAAGAGATGACCATATAATATTGGCTGCGAAGAAAGAGTATAAATATCGTTCAGTGGTATCGACACCTGTCGAAATTGTAAAATATATGGTAAAAAATACATTAGCTCCAATTTGTGAGAAAAAAACGCCAGAAGAAATAAAAGATATTCAAATTGCAGATATCGCTTGTGGATCGGGAATATTTTTAGAGGAGGCATATCAATTTTTGGTTGATTATTGTACAGAATGGTATATGCAGCACGATTCAAAACATTTATTAGAGTTGAGTAATGGAAAAAAGAAATTGCCATTAACTGATAAAAAGGATATTTTAACGAGATGTATTTATGGCGTAGATATTGATGTTCATGCTGTTGAAGTTAGCAAATTTTCTTTATTAATAAAGTTAATAGAAGATGAAACACCAGCATCTGTGAAAGAATGCGTTCCGATTTTACCAGATTTAAGTTCTAATATAAAAAATGGGAATTCATTGATTTGCAGAGAAGATATATCTGGAAAAGATATGTCAATAGAGGCATTGTGCAATATAAAACCGTTTGAATGGAGCATGATCAATAGCGGATCAAGATTTGACGCTATTATTGGTAATCCACCATATGTAAAAACAGAAGATATTCATACCTTAGAGACAGAAGCAGAATTTGCAGTTTATAAGAAGAAATATAAAAGTGCATATAAACAATTTGATAAATATTTTTTATTTCTTGAAGAAGCGTTTAATCTTTTAAAAGAAAATGGTCAAATGTGTTATATCGTGCCGAATAAATTTTATAAAATAGGAGCAGGACAAGAACTGCGTCGGATAATATCTAAACATGTATCTAAATTAGATGATTTTGGAGATATGCAACTTTTCCCTGATAAGACTATTTATAGTTGCATAATTACGTTATGCAAAGAAAGCAGTAAGCAGATGGAATATACAAATGTTACTTCGTTAATTGATCTGTGGACTGGAGAAGAACAGGAAAGTATTAGGATAAAGAATGAATTATTAGATGAAAATCCGTGGAGATTAACTACAGATATTAAATTCATGAAAATGATTGCAACGGTAGAAGAAAATGGGAAACCATTAGGTGAAATAGTAAATATTTTTAATGGAATACAAACAAGTGCAGAAAGACCTAAACCGGTATATTGGTTTAGTAAAGATGAAATTGTTTCAGAAAAAGAAGACGAAATAATTGTTGATAAGTTTGAAAAAAGATACCATATAGAAAAGCGTATTTTGAAGCCTTTCTTTAAACCAACTAAGGCTGATGAAAAAGGAATGGGTACATATTCATTGTTAAAAACGGATAAGCATATTATTTTTCCATATAATGCAGATGGTAGCTTGATCAACGTTGAGATTATGAAAAAAGAGTATCCTGGAACATATCAATACCTACAGGACTGTTATGACTTGTTAGTTCCTAAATGTTTAAATGGTGGAAAAGGTCGTGACATAAAGAATGCAACAGCCGATACTTGGTATCAATATGGAAGAACACAGGCTTTGACTGCATTTGTAAATACTCCTAAGTTAATTGTTAGAATTTTAAGTAAAGAACCAATGTATGCATATGATGAAAATGATATGCTCATTGCTTCTGGTGGCACAGCGGGATATTGTGCAATAGCAAAGCTGCCTGATTCAAAATATGATTTAAGGTATATACAAGCATGGTTGAATCATCCATATACAGAAAAACTATTTCAAATTATGGGAAGTGATTTTGAAGGTGGATTTATAGCGAGAGGAACATACCTATTAAAGAAAATACCTTTTGTTGAATTAGATTTTGATGATGAAAAGCAAAAAGCGTTATATGAATCAGTGCTTACTTCAACAAAGAAAATAAATGAGTTGAATATTGTATTAGAACAGAAAAAAGATAAAGCATCTATTAGTGTAATAGAAGCCGAAAAGGAAAATTTAAGTAAACAAATTGAAGATAATATTACAAAAATTTATAATTTGCAATTTTAGGTGAGAGAATGATATTAAAAGAAGACAGTACAGAACAGAAATTAAGAGGTGCTTATTATACACCACTAAAATTGGCAGAAAAAATGGTGGATTTTTTTAAGCAGGATGCATCCATTAAATCAATATTAGAACCCAGTTGCGGAGATGGGGTGTTTGTGGACGCATTAGTTGAAACGCAGTTCTTGACTCAAAATAGAAAAGTGACTGCAATAGAAATCGAAAAAAATGAAGCCAAAAAAGTGGCTGCGAAGTTAAAAAATAATCCAAATGTATCTGTTGTGAATAGAGATTTTTTTGAGTTTTATCAAAAATATAAGGATATAAATAAGTATGACTTGATACTTGGAAATCCACCGTATATACGTTATCAATATCTTGAAGAAAAGCAAAGAATGGAAATGGCTGAAATATTAACAAGTCATGGAATGAAAGCCAATAAGCTGATAAACACATGGGTTGGATTCATGGTTGCTTGCGTTCATATGTTGAGTAATAATGGGAAAATTGCGTTTGTAATTCCAGCGGAAATTTTACAGGTTGCGTATGCGGAAGATTTAAGATTGTTTTTGTCTAATAAGTTATCCAAAATAACATTATTAACATTTGAAGAATTGGTTTTCCCAGGCATTGAACAAGAAGTGGTAGTTTTTATTGGAGAAAAAGGAGATTCAGAAAAAGGCATAAGGATTATAGAATTAAATAACCTTGATGATTTAGAAAATCTTAATATATATGCGAATGGTTTTCAGAAACTTAGCCATGTGCATGAAAAGTGGACAAAATACTTTACAACAGAGCAAGAAAATCAACTGATTTTAGATTTGAAAAATGATGATAGATTTCAAACGTTGTCTGAAACCGGTATTATTAATGTGGGGATCACAACAGGAAATAATAAGTACTTTTCAGTAGATAAAAAAATGGTTGAAGTATATGATTTAACTAATGTTGTTCGACCATTGATAGGAAGAAGTTCTCATGCACATAGTGTCTTTTTCAAATATGATGACTGGAAGAAAAATGTTGATCAGGGAAAAGCAGCTTATTTGATTGATTTTCCAGATACTCCAATAGAAAAATATAGTCAAGGACAAAAAAAATATATTGAACTTGGCGAGAAGAATGGTGATAACACGGGATATAAATGTAAAATCAGAGAGAAATGGTATCAAATACCATCTGTATGGGTGCCGGATGCTTTTTTCCTTCGCAGAAATAATCTATATCCTAAATTCGTGTTGAATTGTTGCGATGCTGTTTCTACAGATACTATGCATAGGATAAAATTTAATAATGATATTGAGCCAGAGAGAATAGTTTTATCGTATTATAATAGTATTTCTTTTGCTTTTACGGAAATCTGTGGACGTAGTTATGGTGGTGGGGTATTAGAAATATTGCCGGGAGAAGTAGGAAATGTATTGGTTCCTATTTTGGATTGTGTTCCAATTGAAAAGGTTAAGGAAATATTATATCAGGTAGATGAAATTGTGCGTAATGGAGAGAATATCGAGAAGGCTTTGGATCTTGTAGATAATAGTATTTTAGGCGAGTATTTGCATGTTAATGAGGAGACTTGTTCTATGGCGAGGGGAATATGGAAGAAGATGCAGCATAGGAGATTAAAAAGAGGATAAAGTATATGGCAAGAAGCAGGGATGCAGTAGATACAATAAAAGGATATTATTATCAGTTTGACTATTTTATTTTTCAATTAATAAGTTTAGTAAATGAAGAGGATACTGTGACAATAGAGGGAATAGAAGACGTTGATATTCTTGAAGAAAAAGAAATGGTTGCCGTACAGTGTAAGTATTATGCAAAAACAGAATATAATCATTCGGTTATTGCAAAACCAATTAGGCTTATGCTTAAAGATTATGTCAATAGAACTCCAGAAAAAAGAAAAATACGATATAAACTGTATGGCAAATATCAATCGGGGCAAGACAAATATCCAGGAATGTTAACTGTAGAATTTGCAAAAAAGAATTTGTTTACATATACTGAAAAGAAAGTGGTACATGTGTTACATGAGGAACTAAACTTAACTGATAAAGATATAGAGGAGTTCTTGGATAAGGTAGATGTTGATATTAATGCGGAAGATTATCAGGAACAGCAGGATAAAGTAATAAGTGGTTTAGAAAAGATTTTTGGATGTGATAGATTTGAGGCAGAATATTACTATTATAATAATGCTCTTAGATTAGTTAAAGAAATAGCTGTACAACAGAAAATGTGTGAGAGAATTGTAAGCAAAAGAGAGTTTTTGGACAAAATTAACAATAAAAAAATGTTGTTTGATAAATGGTATTTACAGTTCAAGGGAATACGAGATTATTGTGCCGATATACGGAAACAGTATTTTTCACAAAGAAATGTGTCTCCATTTGAAAGATTTTTTTTGATTGAATGTGATACAACGGTAAATGATGCACAAATTGTTTCACTGATTGCAAAGATATCAAAAAATTGGAGTAAACTATCCAGAAGGGAAATAAAACCATTTTGTCCATATGTTTATTTGAATGGAATTAGTCAGGAACGATTAGTTGGTTTGAAGAAAAAATTACAACGAGAAGATATACGGTTATGGGATGGACATGATTTTTTAGGCGCAGAATTTATGGCTGATTCTATTATACGGAGGGCAAATTACGTAAATGACATAAAGGTGAAAATAATTAACCATATTGAAAATTTGGATGATATTTTAGAAAAAGCAACAGGAACTAAAGTGATTTATCAATTCTATTTGAAAGAACCATTTTATGAAAGTAATCAAAATCTTTGCTATGGAATACAAATTTCTAAAACAGAAGATATTTATATGATGATTTAGGGGGAAGAACGATGGAAGAAAACGAAAAACTTAATGCAGAAGTTATTGCAGTTCTGCCGAATAAGGTAAAAATATCAGTTGATGATTTAGAAAATTTTCAATTAGCAGAAGAAAAACTTAAGGTAGGGTCATATCTTCGGATTGCAGATAATGATAATGCGGTATTGATAGCAATTATTGAAAATTTCAATATTGAAGTCGGAGTTAATCAAAGCGGAGAAGCAAATAGAAAATATATATTGGAAGCGAATCCTTTAGGCATAATTCGAAATGGGCGATTTGAACGAGGTGGAGATACAATTGCAATCCCACCTAAAAAGGTTGAACCTGCCAAAAAAGAAGAAATTCAAAAAATTTTTGAAGAATCATTAGAAGATGAAAAAAAGTTTAGTTTCTCAACATTATCTACAGATAGAACTATTTCAGTGCCAGTAGATGGAGATAAATTTTTTAATAAACATATAGCTATTGTTGGGTCAACAGGATCCGGAAAATCTCATTCTGTAGCAAAAATACTTCAAAAGGCAATTAGTTCAAAAAAGGGAACATATCAAGGATTAAATAATTCGCATATAGTTGTTTTTGATATTCATTCGGAGTATCATACTGCATTTCCGAATGCTAATTTTATTGATATATCTAATTTAGTATTGCCGTACTGGTTGTTAAATAGTGATGAATTACAAGAGCTTTTTATTGATACAGAGGCCAATGATCATAGACAAAGAAATGTATTGAAAGAAGCAATTGTTAATAACCGAAAAAAACATTTTAATGGAGATTCTGCTTTAAAGGAAAAAATACATTTCGATTCACCGCTCTTTTTTGATGTCGATGAAATACTTATGTATATCAAAAATAGAAATAATGAAAAGAAAGATAAAAATAATAATATTCCGTATAAAACAGCAGATGGAGAAACACATAATTATGATACTAAAAAAGCTGAATGTTTATTTGAGGAAGAAGTTGAATATACAGGATCTTCTGCATCTGGAACAAATAACGGAAGCCTGATAAATTTTATAGATAGATTGGAAAATAAAATAAATGACAAGCGTTTAGAATTTCTATTCGGAGAAGCTTCAAAGAAAATTTCGTTTGAAGAAACATTACATGAACTGTTAGGATATCAAGAAGAGGCAAAATCAAATATTACAATTTTAGATTTGAGTGGTGTTCCATTTGATGTATTGAGTATAACTGTTTCATTAATCTCAAGAATCTTATTTGAATTTGGATATTATTATAAGCGGATGAGAGCGGAAAATAGTACGGGAGAAGGTGAGGTTATCAATGATGTGCCAATATTATTAGTATATGAAGAAGCTCATAAGTATGTTCCTAATAATGATATGGCAAAATATCGGGCATCAAGAGAATCCATAGAACGTATTGCTAAAGAAGGAAGAAAATATGGAATTTCACTGATGTTGGCAAGTCAGCGTCCATCTGAAATATCCGAAACAATTTTTTCACAATGTAATAATTTTTTGTCATTACGTTTGACTAATCCTGCAGATCAGAATTATGTGAAAAGATTGTTGCCAGACACATTAGGAAACATTGTAGATAAAATGCCAGTTTTAAGAGCCGGGGAATGTTTACTTATTGGAGATGCAGTGATATTACCGTCAATTGTTCAGGTAGAAGAATGCGATTTAAAACCGTCATCAACCGATATACCTTATCTGCAATTATGGAAAGAGGAATGGCATTCTTTAGACGTCGAAGCAATAAAAAAGACATGGAAGAGATAAGGGAGAGAAAGGGTATGCTGAATTGAAATTTAAAATATAATTCAAAATATGAATTGTCAATCAGTACCTAAGCGGTTATAATGAAGTGGCAACAAATTGGCAACAGAAAATCAGTGAGCCAAAATAATATATGTAACAGAAATAAAATAACGGCAAAAAAGATACAAAACTTAAACAAATATATTTAAGAACATCTTTGGACTTGCCGAGTTTGAATAAAATACTATTGTTAACAGAGGATGCGGGAATATATTTCTGCACCCTTTGTTAATTGTCAGATGAAAGTCTGTGAGTTGAAAAACATTATTATATATTTGCTTATGTAAAAAGGCGATTGATTTATTCAGTCGCTTTTTTGTTTTCAAAAAAGTAACTGAGATTGTTTGCTTTGTGTCAAAATTATTCGTCGTATTGTAACGAACACTTTGGCTTGGTATAGGAACGCTGAATCGTCAGCCCCCTTGCGGGGCTGTGAGTTAAAACAAAAATCAGGTAATCGACTTTTCTGCCGCCCTCAAAGTCAGCCTTCTTGTGGATTGTGAGTTGAAACAATTTTTCTCTACATCTAAATGAAAAACTTAAGCTTTCAGCTGTTCTTGGGAGAATGGAATAAGTGCAGTCGGTGAGGACAACTAAATAAAGCCTCCTGCAATATGATGTCGCAAGCCAAACTCAAAACCAGAGGAGGCGTTCCAAATGAACAATGGAAGTTTATCACATACCCAATGAAATAATATAAAATTGCATACATGGTATAATTATGGTACAATTAAACTACATAAAGGAGGTGCTTTTATGCCGCAAATTGTTCCAATCAGTCATTTAAAAAACACTTCAGAAATTTCAGAAATGTGTCATTCTACAAAAGAACCAATCTTTATTACGAAAAATGGGTATGGTGACATGGTGCTCATGAGTATGGAAAACTATGAACGGATGATGAAGTTGTCAAAAGTTTATAAGGAGCTGGAGGAGTCGGAGAGCCAGATAGAAGCGGGGCAGACGATGAATGCGAGAAAGCAGCTTGCATCCATGAGGGAGAAATATGGGTTATAAACTGGAAATTACGCAGAAGGCATCTGAACATTTGGATCAGTTGCTGGCTTATCTGTTGAATCCGTTAAAAAGCGATCAGACAGCCAAACATCTTCTTTCGGGAATCGAAGAAATTTATGATCGTCTGGAAGAAGATCCATGGCAATTTCCAGCATGTATCGATTATGTGCTTCGAAAAAAGGAATACCGGAAGGCAAAAATACCGGGCATGGCATAGCTTATGATTTATCGGGTAAATGAAGATATAAGAACGGTCTATGTCATGGGAATCTTTCATGAATTAGAGAACTATGGAAGCAAGTTATAAAGAAGACCTGAGAGAAATCCGGTTGGATGACAATATATTTCCCTGGATATTACGGTAATGGGAAGAGCCGGACTATTTTGAGATGTTCTTCAAAGAACTAGAAGCGTGTGGGATCACATATAGGCTGAAATCGGAAGGACCGCTGATATTGACACAGATGGCGGAACTTTGGCACTGTGTTGCGGTGGTTCTATGTCGATAGTTGGGGTGGGATTTCTTAGAATCCCGCTCCATTATTGAATTTGGAGCTTTTCCAGATCCTTTGGAGGAAGTTTATAATTACGCACATTTTTTGACATGGAAAAGATTGCAACGGTGTACAAAGGGAACATAATAAAAAACTTAATAATGGACTGCCAATCTTACACAAAGTACCGCCCAAACGAGACTACGGGCGGTATTTTTGTATCATGGCGGAGAAAGGAGGAACTTCCCACGGGGGCTTGACTGAAAAGTTGAGCCCCTTTTTTCATGCCAAAAAACAGGAGGTAAATGCTTATGGCAGATGATAAAACCACAAAAACGCCGGAACAGCCGGTAACGGATAGCGGGCCGGGCAAGGAAACACCGCCTAATCCCCCAAAAGAGCCGGAGAAGGTTTCCGTTTCCCCGGAGCCGGAAAAAAAGACGGAACCAGAGGTAAAGACCCCACAGGTTTCTGTCTATAACTTCGCTGAAATTATGAAGGAAAAGAAAGCCGAGGAACGAGCGGCAGCTCCCGGCGTGGAAAAGCCTGACCCGGCAAAAGCGGAGAAACCGGAAAAGCAGCCGGAGGCTCCGAAAAAAGCAGAGGAAAAACCCAAAGAGCCGGAACAGCCGAAGCGCCGGGGCCGTCCCCCGAAAGCAGATAAGGACAAGGACGCAGCCTCGAAATCCAAAGCTCCCGCACAGAAAACGGAAAAGGCGGTCAAAAAGGAACCGGAGAAAAAAACGGCTCCAACGGTACAGGCCGCTCCCGCTCCGAAGGAACCCGAAAAACCGAAGGATGCTCCACGCCGGGGCAAGGAGCAGATCGTCTATATCAAGCTGAACGAACTCCACGCCTTCAAGAACCATCCCTTTGAAGTCCGGGACGATGAAGAAATGCGGGCTATGGTGTCCAGCGTTAAGGACAAGGGCGTGACCCAGCCCGCTATCGTCCGTCCCCGTGAGGATGGCGGCTATGAGATCGTGTCCGGCCACCGCCGCCAGAAAGCCAGCGAGCTTGCCGGATATGCGGATATGCCCTGTATCGTCCGAAACCTGACAGACGATGAAGCCATCACGCAGATGGTCGAGGATAATCTCAACCAGCGTGAAGAAATCCTCCCCAGTGAGCGGGCCAAAGCCTTGAAAATGCAGCTTGAGGCTATCAAGCACCAGGGCTCCCGCACTTCGGGCCAGATTGACCCGAAGGACGCAGGAAAACGCTCCAACGAAATTGTGGCCGAGCGTAATAAGATGGCGGTCAAACAGGTGCAGCGGTATATCCGGCTCAATGAGCTGGTTCCCGACTTGATGAAGCTGATGGATGAAAAAAAACTGGGCTTTACTACGGCGGTGGAGCTTTCCTATATCGGCAAGAAGAACCAGAACTATATCGCCGTTGCCATTGACAGCCAGCAGTCCTCGCCTTCACAGGCGCAGGCAAAGCGTATGCGGGAACTGGACGAAAAGAAGCTGCTCAACGGGGATGTGATCGACGGCATTATGATGGAGGACAAAAAGGAGGTAGACAAAGTGATTTTGACAGGTGCGGAACTGAGCAAGTATTTCGGCAAGGAAACTACGCCGAGGGAAATGAAGGACCAGATCATCAAGCTGCTGGACGACTGGAAGGGTCAGCAGAAGGAACACGAAAAACCGGAGAAGAAAACCGAACAGGAAAAGTAAGCTAAAACTTCGGGTCAGCATGGCCCGAGGATTGCGGGGCTCTGCCCCGCGCCCCGAAGCTCTGGAGATATAAATGATTCCCCGTCGCCAGTTATTCCGTAGCATAGCCGGGAAAATCAGTCAAGGGCAGCGCCGCCGCAGGCGGTGCCAGAGGCACCCTTGACGGATTTCTCCCGGTTATGCTTTTTCCCGGTCAAGCGACGGGGATATAAATTCTCCAGAGCCGTTCCCCTTCCCGGGGGAAGGGGCGGAGGGATTGGGCGAACTCTTGCTTTTCCCTAAACCAAAACAGAAATGGAGGCTCAACCAATGAAACGACCTTTAGCGTACCTGACCGCCGCATGGAGCGGCGAGCCGGATGTTGATATGGAGCTGGCGGCTCACTACTGCCGCCTTGCTTATGAGGCGGGCTTTTCCCCGATCTGCCCGCTCTTGTACCTGCCGCTGTTTTTGAATGACAGCGTTCCCGAGGAACATAAGGCCGGGATTGATATGCGCCGGGATATGCTGCGGCGTTCTCATACCCTGATCGTCTGCGGCAGCGTTGTGGACGAGGATGTGAAAAACGATATTGCGGTTGCCGGACGGCTGGGCATTGCGGCGACAACGCTGGAAGGGGTGCTTGCCGTGAAGGGACACGGCACCCCGGGCCATGCCGGACATTAAGCTGGGGAGCCTTTTCGACGGGATCGGCGTGTTCCCTCTGGCTGCTTCCCGGTGCGGTATCCGTCCGGTCTGGGCCAGCGAGATTGAAAAAGCGCCCATCTCCATAACCAAAAGGCACTTTCCCGATATGGCGCATTTGGGAGATATTACGAAGGTGGACGGCGGGAAAATCCCGCCGGTCCATGTGATAACCTTCGGTTCCCCCTGTCAGAACCTTTCTCTGATCGGCAACCGCTCCGGCCTTGCCGGGGCAAAATCAAGCCTGTTCTATCAGGCGTTTCGTATCATACAGGAAATGAGGGATGCTACTGATAACCTATATCCAGCTATCGCTGTTTGGGAAAACGTCATGGGAGCGTTTTCTACAAATGACCGGATGGACTTTAGAGCCGTCCTATCCGCCTTCTCGGACACCGAAGTTCCAATGCCTCCTTCGGGAAGATGGGGAAATGCCGGAATGGTGCGAGGGGGAACGCCTGATGTGTGCTGGCGGCTCATGGACGCCCAGTATTGGGCAGGCACCCGAAGGCTGGCACGAAGGCAGCGGATTTTCGTCGTGGCGGATTTTGGAGGCAGACGTGCCGCAGACATACTATTTAAGCCCCGTCCAATGCTCCCACTTCCTCCGCCTTGCGGAGAGGGCGGGCGGGCCGCCGCCGAAGGAGATCGAACAGCTTCTTTTGAAACAGGGCGGCAGATACCAGTCATCCACCCCTTTCAGTGCTTCCGTATGCGGGGAGCGGCAAAAAGGCAGGAAGAAACGGCCTTCCGAAACAGCTTCGGATTACCAACTGACCCTTTTCCCACTCTTTTAGCCAGTGACGTGACGCCCTTCGCCTTCTGGTATGAGGGCGACCCGGAGGGCGGCTGTATCCGTTTTCTGACGGAAACGGAAAGCGAACGGCTGATGGGGCTGCCAGAGGGCTGGACAAAGTACGGGGCGGACGGCGTGGAGATCCGGCCTCTGCAACGCTACAAGGCGCTGGGGAACGCGATTGCCCTCCCTTGCGCCGATTACATTATGGCCGGGATCTATGAGGTGCTGGCTGACCGGGCCGGAAAGGAGGAATGAGCCCATGTTTGAAGCCTATATAACCAACACCGCCCTGTACCCCTTGATGGGGATTGAGGTAGGGACAACGGTACATTTCCCCACGACGACACAGGAGTTGCAGGCCGCCCTTGCCAAAATCGGGATAGACGGGAAACGGTACAGCGAAGTGTTCTTTACCAGCTTTGACAGCGATGTGCTGGGGCTCTACGATCATCTCTACGAATGTGAGAACATCGACGAGCTGAACGAGCTGGGCCACGCCCTGCTGGAAGTACGGGATAAGGGCGGACTGGAAACCTTTGAAGCCGCTCTTGTCTTGGGAAACCACACACGGAGCGTGAAGGATTTGATAAACCTGACGCAGAACCTTGACCTTTACCGCTTTTACCCGGATATTTCCGATGATGAAGGGCTGGGCCGCCTTTACGCCGACGAGCTTGGGACCATCGACATACCGGAGCACATTCAGAACTACTTCGATTATGAAGCATACGGGCGGGATGTGCGTATCAACGAGGGCGGCGTATTCGCTCCCGGTGGATATGTGTCGGCAGTCCCGGAGGGCTTCAAGGAGTATTACCACGGGCCGCAGGACATTCCGCCGGAACACCGGATATTTGCCTATCCTGAAAAGGCCGAACCTGTCCACTCCATTCTCGTTGCACTCAAACGGTTTCAAGAAGCCCCGCCCGCTCCGAAAAAGGACAAGGCGGGGCCTTCCCATGAAGAACGGTAGGACTTCGGGCCAGCATGGCCCGAAGCATGAAGGAGGTGCATACCATCAACTATTACCCTATCAATGAAGGAGCCGCCCGCCGGGCAAAAGAAATGAACAGCTTTTCCGACTACAAGGAAGGGAGCGCAACGGCGGAATACCGGGCAATGGTGGACAAGGCCGCCGCCATAGCGGAAAAGCAGAAATCCCGGGTGGCCCCCATGTACCATGAGAAGATCGACCATTTGTTAGACACCTATGCCCGAAAGCTGGCTGAAAACATGAACCAGGGCTTTGCCATTGACGCAAGGGTTCCCTCTGTGATGATCGCCGGACCTGCCAATTTCCCGGTGGGGAAGAAGGAAAAACAGAACTGGGCCCGGGACAGCAACATGGAGGAATGGCAGTATATTCAAGGGCTGCTGGATAAGATACGCAGTACCGGCATGGGCGGGATCAGCGCCGATGACCCGGCAGCGATTGAAAAGCTCCAGAAGAAGCTGGACGGGCTGGAACGCTCCCAGCTCATTATGAAGGAGGTCAACGCCTATTACCGCAAGCATGGCAAACTGGATGGCTGTGCGCTGCTGTCGCCGGACCAGATCGAAAAGCTGAAAGCAAGCATGGCGTCAAGCTGGCGGAGCGACCCGAGGCCCTTTGAAAGCTACCAGCTTACCAACAACAACGCGGAGATCCGCCGGGTAAAGGCCCGTATCGAACAGCTTTCCAAACAGGCACAGCAGGAATTTTCCGGCTGGGAGTTCGATGGGGGTCGTGTGGAAATGAACCGGGAGGACAACCGCTTGCAGGTGTTCTTTGACGGAAAGCCTGACGCGGACACCCGGGCCGAGCTGAAAAGCAGCGGCTTTCGTTGGGCTCCCAGCGTGGGTGCATGGCAGAGGCAGCTCACGGACAACGCCATCCGGGCGGCTGACCGGCTGGAATGTATCAAGCCGCTGTCCGGCGAAAAGCCCTCCCAGCTTCAAAAGAAGCCCTCTATCTTGCAGACCATGCGGGAACAGGGCGAAAAAGTCCAGACGGAGCCGGAAAAGAAAGCTCCGTCCGGCAGGGATGCCGAGCGGTAAGCCTCGGGCCACATTGGCCCGAGGCTTTCTGTTCCCCGAGATTGTACGGGGGCCTCCCGGATAGCGGGAACCCCGACGGAAAGGAGGTTTTATGCAGGAAGAAGTAAACCAAAAAACGGTTGCCCTTTCGATCAGGACAACGAAGCTCACGGGAAAAGTGCTGGCTGCCGCTCTTGGGAAGGTGGTGCGGACGCTGCAAAAGCACCACCGGAAGGCGCTGACCCCACAGGGACGCCAGAGTGTGAAAAAGCTGATGAACCACTATGGCGGCAAAAGCGCCATGCCCTATGTGGGAGCCCCGAAGGATTTTGACCGGATCGCGAAGGAGTTCCATGTGGACTACGCTTTCCATAAAGTGAGCCCCGGCCATTACCTGCTGTTTTTCAAAGCCAATCAGGCGGACGCTATCACGGCGGCCTTCCAGAAGTACAGTGCAAAGGTGCTGGACAAAAAGCAGGACAAGCCTTCTATCCTCGGCCAGCTTCGGAAATTCACGGAGCAGATCAGGACGCAGGCAAAGGAGAAGCAGCGGACCAGAGAGGCGGTGAAGGACGGACGTTGAGTGACAAGATCAGAAAATATGTGCTCCCCAACCTGCCGTACCTCTTTGTGTTCTGGTTTTTTTCCAAAATCGGGACGGCCTACCGGACTGCACCCGGCACAGACTTCGGGACAAAGCTCATGGGGATGCTCGACACCTTCCCGAAAGCCTTTGAAACCTACTGGCCGGGGCTGGGCGGTATTGACCTGCTGGTGGGCCTTGCCGGTGCGGCTGGGATGTATCTGCTGATACAGTCAAAGATCAGGAAGGCAAAAAAATTCCGGCGGGATGCGGAGTACGGCACCGCCCGCTTTGGAACAAAGGAGGATATAAAGCCGTTTGTAGACCCTAAATTTCAGAACAATGTCATTTTAACCGGGACGGAGTTCCTTACCATGAACACCCGTCCGAAGGTACCTGCCAATGCCCGGAACCTAAACGCCTGTGTCATCGGCTCGTCCGGCTCGGGAAAGACAAGGTTCTGGCTGACCCCGCAGCTCCTTCAAGCCCATTCCTCGTATGTGGTGGTAGACCCGAAGGGCGGCACCCTCGACCAGTGCGGGCGGTTCCTGCAAAGGGAAAAATACAGGGTGCGGGTGTTCAACAGTATCGACTTCTCCAAATCCATGCACTACAATCCGCTGGCCTATATCAAGACGGAAAGCGATGTTTTGAAATTCGTTACCGCCCTGATTGCCAATACCAAAGGCGATGGCAAGGAGGGCGACGAGTTCTGGACAAAAGCCGAAACCCTTTTGTACTGCGCCCTTGTGGCCTATATCGTCTTTGAGGGGCCGGAGGAAGAACGCAACATGAATACGCTGGTGGAAATGATAAACAGCATGGAAGTCCGGGAAGATGACGAAACCTTCAAAAATGCGGTTGACTATATGTTCGATGGGCTGGAACGCCGCAGTCCCCAGCACTTCGCTGTGAGACAGTATAAGAAATACAAGCTGGCCAGCGGCAAGACAGCTAAAAGCATACTGATTAGCTGCGGAGCCAGACTTGCCCCCTTTGACATTCCCCAGCTTCGGGAGATCATGTCCTATGACGAACTGGAGCTTGATAAGCTGGGGGATGAAAAATCAGCGCTGTTCTTCCTTATCAGCGACACGGACACCACCTACAACTTTTTGGTTGCCCTCGCTTTTTCGCAGATGTTCAACCTTCTGTGTGAACGGGCTGACAATACCTATGGCGGGCGTCTGCCCTACCATGTGCGGGTGCTGTGGGACGAGGCTGCCAACACCGGGCAGGTGCCGGGGCTGGAGAAAATTGTGGCTGTCATCCGTTCCCGTGAGATCAGCCTGACACTCTTTTATCAGGCTATGAGCCAGTGCAAGGCATTGTACAAGGACCATTCTGAAACCATCATGGGCAACATGGACAGTATCGTGTTCCTCGGAGGCCGGGAGGCTTCCACCCTAAAGGATATTTCGGAAAACTGGCTGGGCAAGGCCACCATCTCCATGCAGACCGAAGGCCGGAGCCGGGGGCAGTCTGAAAGTTACAGCCAGAATATGCAGCGGCTTGGCCGGGAGCTGATGACTACCAGCGAGATCACCACCATGCCCGGGGATAAATGTATCTTGCAGCTTCGGGGGCTCCCGCCCTTCCTGTCCCCGAAGTATGACTTGAAAAAGCACCCGAATTACAAGTACACAGCCGAATTTGATAAAAAGAAAAACGCCTTCCGCTTGGAAAGCCTGTTCCGCCACCGGCCATTGAGACTAAAGCCGGAGGACGAATACACGGTGTACGAAGTGGACGGCTCCGACACGGACGAAGAAGCTGACCTGTTGAACTTCGATGATCTGGACAGCGACGAGTTCGTGTAACTTCGGGCCATGATGACCCGAAGCGCCGCCGATGTGGGCGGCTTTTTTTGTACCCAAAACCATCAAACAAACAAAATGGAGGAACGTATATGGAATTTTTCAATCAGGCAATCGACATTCTTAAAATTCTGGTCATGGCTCTTGGCGCCGGTCTGGCGGTGTGGGGTGTCATCAACCTTCTGGAAGGTTACGGGTCGGACAACCCTGCGGCAAAATCACAGGGCATTAAGCAGCTCATGGCTGGCGGCGGTGTCGTTCTGATCGGCCTTCAGCTTATCCCTCTGCTGTCCGGTCTGTTCAGCTAAGTGTCACCCGTTGTCCCTTTTTCCAGAAGGAGCTGATGTATGGACTTTATCATCGACGCAATCGTTGAATGGCTGAAAGGTCTGCTCGTCGATGGTATCATGGGAAATCTGGACGGCCTTTTCGATAACGTCAATCAGAGCGTTGGCGAGATCGCCACACAGGTCGGCACGACCCCGGCGGACTGGAACGCCGGGGTCTTTTCCATGATACGACAGATCTCTGAAACTGCCATCCTGCCAATCGCCGGGGTCATCCTCACTTTTGTAATGACCTATGAGCTGATACAGATGCTCATAGAACGCAACAACCTCCATGAAGTTGACACATGGATGTTTTTTAAGTGGGTGTTCAAAACCTTTGTGGCTGTGATGATCCTGACGAATACCTTCAATATCGTGCTGGCGGTCTTTGATGTGAGCCAGCATGTGATACAGCAGTCAGCGGGCATTATCCAGAACGGGACAGAGATCACGCCGGATGTGCTGGACAGTCTACGGACAGAACTTGAAGCGATGGAGTTGGGTCCTCTGTTCGGACTCTGGCTACAATCCTTCCTGATCCAGCTTACCATGATTGCCTTAAATATCGTGATCTTCGTCATCGTATATGGCCGTATGACTGAAATCTATTTACTCACAAGTTTAGCGCCTATCCCGTTTGCCACAGTCCCCAACAGGGAAACCGGACACATGGGGCAGAACTATTTCCGCTCCCTCTTTGCGGTGGGCTTTCAAGGTCTGTTGATCTTAGTCTGTGTCGCAATCTATGCGGTGCTGATCCAGAGTATCGCCACCGACGGCGACCCCATCGGGGCGATCTGGGGCTGCGTGGGATATACGGTGCTGCTGTGTTTTACCTTATTCAAAACAGGCAGTCTTGCAAAATCCATCTTCGGCTGCCATTAAGAGACTTCGGGCCATGCTGACCCGAAGCGGAAAGGAGGATCATGCCGAAAGAAAAATTTTCGATAATCTATGCAGATCCACCGTGGCGGTATGAGCAGAAAAACAGGCAGGGATCAGCAGAGCTTCATTATCCCACTATGAGTATTGAAGAAATTTGTTCCCTTCCAGTGGCCGACTTGGCTGCAAAAGACAGCGTTTTGTTTCTGTGGGCAACATTCCCACAACTGCCGGAAGCCTTAAAGGTCATTAAAGCATGGGGCTTTTCTTATCGTTCTGTGGCTTTTGTATGGATAAAGAGGAACCGGCGCTCCTACTCATGGTTTTACGGTCTGGGGTATTGGACCAGAGGCAATGCAGAAATTTGTCTTTTAGCAGTAAAAGGACATCCGAAGCGTAAGTCTACCGGTGTTCACCAGCTTATTGTTTCCCCGATAGAGCGCCACAGTAAAAAGCCGGACGAGGCCAGGCGGAAAATTGTAGAACTGATGGGCGATATACCACGAGTGGAATTGTTCGCCAGAGAAAAAAAGCCCGGATGGGACGTGTGGGGAAACGAAGTTGAAAGCACTGTAAACTTGTAACAGCTTCGGGTCATGCTGACCCGAAGCGGAAAGGAGAAATTCATGCAGGAAAAAACTGCGGGCGGAACACCAGCCGCCCCTATAAAGCTGGATGTAAGCGTGCGGGTCATCGAACCTGTGAAAAACCTCATGGGCTTTGCCAGCGTGAAATTCAATGACTGCTTTGTGGTGGAAAATCTGAAAATCGTACAGGGCAGCAAGGGGCTCTTTCTTGGGATGCCCAGCCAGCCAGACGGCAAAGGCGGCTACCGGGATATGGCCTACCCTGTCACAAAGGAGTTCCGGGAACAGCTCAACACCGCTGTTCTGCAAGCCTATGAGGCAAAGCTGGAACAGATGGCGGAGCGCGGCTCTGTGGGGCGTGCGTCCATCAGCGACCAGCTCAAAGCCGGAAAAGCGGCTGTCGAACAGGCAAAGGCAGAACGGCCTCCGAAGGAAAAGCCCAGCCGCAGCGCAGAGCGTTGACCTCGGGCCATGCTGGCCCGAAGCAGAAAGGAGGCGGAAACCATGCCACGCAAACGGATGGGCTATGACGCGGCCTGCTATTACGACGGAAAACTGCTGGGCCGCTGTACCAAAGCGGACAGCGATGCCTATACTCTGTTGATGAACGCCTGTGGTGGGGACGCCGCCCGGGTCCTGCGGGAATATGCCTATTTTTCCCCGGAACTTCGCGCCATATTGGAAAATGCGGCGCTCATGCAGGCAGACCGGAGCCGGACGGGCGGAATGTTCCATGCGCCGAAAAGCTCCCCGTGGGGCGAGGTGCAGAATTGTGAAACCCTCTGTCCGGGGGTGTTTTTGGTATCTACCGCCAGCCACGGCGGAACGATGGTGGCAAACGAGGTAGCCGCCGTTCTCTCCCCAGCGGCCAAAAAATGCGGCTTCAAGGACAAGGGCTATATTTGCTATGAGGAGGACGCACAGGAAAGCGTAGTGCTCCGGGAGCTGCTGGACAAAAAGCTGTGGAAAATCCCTGACCGCATTAAGGACAAAGGACAGTTTGAAGAAAAACTCAATCAGTCCATCCGGCAGTATCACCCCGAATACTGGCGGGCAAGGCAGAGCGGACGAGAGGCCGCCGAAGCTGCCCGCAGCACAGCCCCGGCCAAAGAGGCCGCAAGATAACCTCGGGCCATGCTGGCCCGAAGCAATAAAGGAGGTGTACCAAAATGGCCTATGTGCCAGTACCAAAAGACCTTTCCAAAATCAAGACAAAGCTGGCCTTCAACCTAACGAAGCGCCAGCTTGTTTGTTTTTCCAGCGCAGCGGCGGTGGGCCTCCCGGCTTACCTGTTTTCCCGTGGCAGTATCGGGAACAGTGCCGCCATGTTCCTGATGATCGGCCTCATGCTCCCGTTCTTCTTTCTGGCTATGTATGAACGAGACGGTCTGCCGCTGGAAAAAGTGCTGAAAAACATCATCCGCACCCGGTTCCTCTATCCCCGGGTGCGGCCTTACAAAACCGAAAACTTCTATGCGCTGCTTAGCGCCAGAAAGGAGGCGCAGCCGATTGCGAAACAGCAGAAGGGCCGGAAAGCCCGCAGGCGGAAAGTCTGAAAAGCAGGGCCTTACCGGCCTGTTCACGAAAGGAAAGAACATTCCCACCACCGCCCAGCAGACCCTCCCTTACCGGGAAATGTACCGGGACGGGGTGTGCCGGGTAGCGGACCGCTATTACACCAAAACCATTGAATACGAGGACATCAACTACCAGCTCGCACAGTCCGAAGATCAGGCAGCCATCTTTGATGGGTGGAGCGCCTGCCTCAACTACTTTGACAGCAGCCTTCCGTTCCAGCTTTCCTTCCTCAACCACCGGAGCCGCCCGGGCAGCCGGTACAGCGTGAACATCCCCATGCAGGATGACGATTACAACAGCGTCCGGTGCGAGTATGTGGAAATGCTGGAAAACCAGATCGCCAAAAGTAACAACGGCATTGTCCGCACAAAGCTCCTGACCTTCGGCGTAAACGTGGATGACCTTTCCACCGCCAGGGCAAGGCTGGAACGTGTAGAGGCGGACATTTGCGGAAACTTCAAAAAGCTGGGCGTCAAGTGCCGCTCCCTTTCGGGGCTGGAACGGCTGGAGCTCCTTCACGGGCAGCTCCACCCCGGCAGCGGCTCCCCCTTCCGGTTTTCATGGGATATGATCCCCAAAACTGGGCTTTCCACCAAAGACTTTATCGCCCCGGACAGCTTCGATTTCCGTTTCAGCCGTCTGTTCCGGGTGGGGACGACTTGGGGCGCCGCCTCCTACTTGCAGATTTTGGCCTCGGAGCTCTCGGACAAGCTGCTGGCGGAGCTTTTGGAAATGGATGCGGAAATGACCATCACCCTCCATATCCAAACCGTCGATCAGGCCGCCGCCGTAAAATCCATCAAGGCCAAAGTCTCCGACATTGACAAGATGAAGGTGGAGGAACAAAAGAAGGCAGCCCGGTCAGGGTACGACATGGACATACTTCCGCCCGACCTCGTAACATACAGCAACGACGCAAAGACCCTTCTGGAAGATTTACAGAGCCGGAATGAAAGAATGTTCCTGCTGACCTTCCTTGTGGTAAACATGGCCCCGACCCGCCGGGAGCTGGACAATGACCTGTTCACGGTGTCGGGTATCGTCCAGAAATACAACTGCACCTTGAAGCGGCTGGACTTCCAGCAGGAGGATGGTTTTCTTTCCAGCCTTCCGCTGGGCCATAACGGCATTGAGATCAAGCGCGGCATGACGACCAGCTCCACGGCCATTTTCGTTCCCTTTATGACGCAGGAGCTCCGCATGGATGGCGAAGCCGTCTATTACGGGCTCAACGCACTTTCCCATAACGTCATCATGGCAAACCGGAAGAAGCTCAAAAATCCCAACGGCCTGTTCCTCGGCGTGCCGGGCTCCGGCAAATCCTTTGCCGCAAAGCGGGAGCTTGTGAACGTGTTCCTTGCCACCCGTGACCGGATCATTGTGGTTGATCCGATGGGCGAATATTCGCCCCTTATCAAGCGGCTGGGCGGACAGGTCATCGAGATCGCCCCGGACAGCCCCCACCACATCAACCCGATGGACATTGATTTGAGTTTCGACGAGGAAAACCCGATGGCGCTGAAAGCCGACTTTATCCTGTCGCTGATGGAGCTGATCGTCGGCGGCAAGGATGGCTTGCAGCCGGTGGAGCGGACCGTCATTGACCGCTGTGTACGCCAGATGTACCGGGAACACTTGCAGGACCCGGAAACAAGCAAAATGCCGACCCTCCAAACCCTGTATGACCTGCTCTGTTCCCAGCCGGAGGGCGAGGCGGTACGGCTGGCAACTGCCCTTGAAATCTATGTGTCGGGTTCTCTCAACGTGTTCAACCATGAAACCAATGTGGACCTGAACCGCCGTCTGGTATGCCTTGACTTAAAAAAGCTGGGGGCCGGACTTCGGACGATTGCCATGCTCATTATGCAGGACTTGGTAAACTCGCAGGTGTCCATGAATTTCCTGCGCGGTATCGCTACATGGTGCTACTTCGACGAATTTCATGTGCTGCTCCGTGACCGTCTGACGGCAAGCTATTGTGTGGCGATCTGGAAAATGCTGCGAAAAAAAGGGTGCGTTCCCAGTGCTTTAACGCAGAACGTGAAGGATTTTCTGGCAAGCCCGGAGATCGAGAACATCTTTGAAAACTCGGACTTCCTTGTGCTGCTCTCGCAGGCGCAGGGCGACCGGCAGATTTTAGCCAAACAGCTTGGGATCAGCCCCCACCAGCTTTCCTATGTGACCCATACCAATTCCGGCGAAGGGCTGCTGTTCTTCGGGAACACCACCATCCCGTTTGTTGACCGCTTCCCGCAGAACACAGAGCTGTACGCCATTATGACCACCCGCCCGGAGGACAAAAAACAGGAAATGAACCGGGCATAACACACTTCGGGCCATGATGGCCCGAGGTTTGGAAAGGAGGGATACATCATCGGAAAGAAACCGGACAAACAGAATTTTCAAAGGCCGGGGCCGACGGAGGATACCGGGGGCAATCGCCCCGGACCGGCTGAACGGGAAGGGCCTTCCCCCGCACCATCCCGACGCCTGCGGTTTGAGGACGAGGATACCGGGCAGGACAGTCCTTCGGGCCACGATGGCCCGAAGTCCAAAAGCGGCAAGTTTCAAGAGGACAGCCGGAAAAGCCGTCCCTCTGACCGCATGAGGCAGGAGGATGAAACGGGCGGGCCGCAGGATACCGGCAAGGCACAGGAGCCGGAGGGCTCCGCCGAGAAGGCCGGGAGCAAAAAGGACAAGTACCAGAAAGCACAGGCAAAAGCGGAACACGCCGGGGGAAAGCTGGGAAAGGCCCGGGAGAAACTGGACAAGACCGAGGCAAAACGGGCAGCGAAGAAGCCGCCGGGGCTTGCAAAAAAGGCAGTCCGGGGAGCCCGTACAGAAGCATGGTTCTATGTCCACAACAAGATACACGAGGTCGAGCATGAAAATGTGGGTGTGGAAGGAGCCCATAAATCCGAGCTGGCCGCAGAGGCCGGGACCCGGAAACTGACCCGCTATGCCAAACGCCGCTGGCAGGAACACCCGGCCCGGAAGGTGGCAAAGTGGGAACGGAAGGACATAAAAGCCCGGGCCAATATGGATTTTCAGAAGATGGCCTCCGAGCACCCGGAGCTTACCAGCAATCCGCTGTCCCGTGTGCAGCAGAAATGGAAACTGAAACGCCGGTATTCCAAAGAAGCAAAGGCGGCTGCAAAACAGGGTGCAAAGGCCGCAAAGAAAACCGCTGCCGCTTCGGGAACTGCGACCCGTCGGGCGGCGCAGTTTGTGACCCGTCATCCCGTGGCGGTGCTGGTCCTGCTCCTGCTGTTGCTGCTCTGTTTTCTTGTGTCGGCGGTAAGTTCCATCTTCCCCACGCTTGGCAGCGGCCTTGCCAATGCGTTATCCGGCACCTCCTACGCCTCGGAGGATACGGACCTGCTGGGCGTGGACGAGGACTACACGGCGCTGGAAAACGAGCTGGCGCAGACGGTAGCGAACATCGAAAGCACCCATCCCGGCTATGACGAGTACCGCTATTCCGTGGACGAGATCGGCCATAACCCCTATGAGCTGGCGTCCTATTTCTCTGCAAAGTACCATGTCTATTTCCGAGAACAGGTGCAGGACGAGCTGCGGGAGATTTTCGAGGCACAGTATGAACTGGCCTTGACGGAGGAAGTCGAGATACGCTACCGCACCGAAACCAGCACCGACCCGGAGACCGGGGAAACCACCACCGAGGAAGTCCCCTATGAGTATTACATTCTCAATGTGACCCTCACAAACAAAACGCTGCCCGCCGTGATCCTGCCGAGGCTTAACGAACAGCAGCGGGAAATCTACACCGTTATGCAGCAGCTCAAAGGCAACAAACCCTATCTGTGGGAAGGGATTTACAACGGCGGCGAAGATACCGGCCCCAGCTATGAGATACCCGGCGAGGCGCTGGATGACCCGGCTTTTGCGGCGCTCATGAAAGAAGCCACAAAGTACATCGGCTGGCCCTATGTGTGGGGCGGCTCCAGCCCGTCCACCTCCTTTGACTGTTCGGGCTTTGTCTGCTGGGTGTACACGGCCAGCGGCGTCCACAACCTGCCCCGTACCACGGCACAGGGCATTTATAATCAGTGTGCTATCATTTCCCCCTCCGAGGCAAAGCCCGGCGACATTATCTTTTTCACGGGAACCTATGACAGCCCCGGCCCTGTATCCCATGTGGGGATTTATGTGGGCGACGGGATGATGCTCCATTGTGGTTCGCCCATCCAATACGCAAACATCAATTCAAGCTACTGGCAGACACATTTCTATGCCTTCGGGCGTTTGTGAGCCAGAGGAAAGGAGTCCTTGCATGAACAAAATCGACAAGCTCGATAAGGAACTGGAAAAAGCCCGGGAGAAGGCCGCCGAATGGCAGGCCAAAATCCGGGAGCTGGAAAAGCAGAAACAGGAGGAAGAAAACAGCCAGATCGTGCAGGCGGTGCGCTCCCTCAAACTGACGCCCGCCCAGCTTATGGCTTTTCTGAATGACCCCAAAAACAGCCTTACCGCTTCGGGCCATACTGACCCGAAGCCGGAGGCACCCGAAAAGGAGGACACGGCCCATGAAGAAAACTAAATTTCGCAGGCTGGCGGCGATGGCTGCCAGCCTTTTGTGTTGCCTGATCTTTACGGTCCCGGCCTACGCCCAGAGCAGCGAGTCGCAGCCGGAGACAGCTCCCTCCCCGGCAGAAACCGAAGCAGAGCCGGAAACCCAGAACCCCTTTACCCCGGACGGGACGGGAACCGTGGTGGACAACGCCACCGACGAGGATGGAAAGGAGTTCTACACCATCACCACAGCAGACGAGAGCGTGTTTTATCTGGTGATCGACAAACAGAAAACCAGCGAGAACGTCTATTTCCTCAATACCGTTACCACAGACGACCTTCTGCCTCTTGCTGAACAGGGTAAGGAACCGCCCAAAGAAGTAACCCCTGAGCCAGAGCCAAAGCCCACCGAACCTGTGGAGGAAGTACCGGAACCCAAGCCGGAGAAAAAGGACAGTCCCCTTCTCTCTCTGCTCCTGATCGGTGCGGTGGTGCTGGCCGGCGGTGGGATTGGTTACTATTTCAAGATTTACAAGCCGAAGCATGAGGCCCCGGATTTGGAGGATGATTACTGCGAATATGAGGACGGGGAGCTGGAGGAGATCGCAGAGGAACCCGAGGACGAAGATACCCCGCCATGGGAGGAAGATACGGAGGAATGAGAATGAATTTTACAAGCAGCCCTTTTGAACGAATGATGAAGGAAGTACCGCACCCCGGCTGGGACAATGACGACCCTTGTAAGGGATGCCGTTATTACAAGGAGTGCAAAGGAAAGAAAAAACAGTGCCGGAAGAAGTTCCGGGCGCTGATCGTGGAGCCCCGCCCTTCGGGCCATCGTGGCCCGAAGTCATAAATGGACGCCCGGGAGCTGACCCGTGACGAGAAGAAAAAAATCCGCACTCTGGTCACGGGGATGTGCGCCAACTATGACCGGGAAAGCGGCCTGTGCCTTCCTCTTGACTGTGCCTGCTATATGCTGCACAAGTGCTGGACAGGGGCGTACTGCCGTTATTTCCGTGAGGCTGTCCTGCCTCTTAACCCGGAGCTTCAAGCGTCGTTGACAACGGAAGGCATCTCCCCGGAGCTGCGAGCCTGTGCGGTCTGCGGAAAGGCGTTTTTGCCCGAGGGGCGTCAAGCCTACTGTTCCGACGCCTGCAAGGCCGAAGGGAACCGCCGAAAAAGCCGGGAACGCATGAGGAAAATGCGGGAGAAAAGGCCGGGCGGCTGTTACGATTTGCCGCCTCCAAAGGCTTGACATTCCGGGCTTTTTTGAGGGTGTTTCCGGGGTGGGAATATCTTATTACATTTCTCCCCGGTCTGCCCTCTTATTTCGTAACATCCAGCACTTCGGGTCATGTTAGCCCGAGGCACAGAAAGGAGGGATCTCTTGGAGACAGTACAAGGATATGTGATTTTGAAAGCTGCCACCTTTGAAACTGGACACGGCTTTGCGCTGGGGCATAATCCGGGAGCGCCGAGCCCCTTTGTGACCTGGCAGTTTACCGAGGGGGAAAACGGCCATCGGGATTACTACTGGGGTCGCTATGGAACCAGTCAGGCATGGGCGCAGAGGGACTTTGACCGCCGGGTGGACGACTATCAGCAGTTTTACCATGCGGCGGTCAAGCATACCGAGCTGGGACCGGAGGGCGTTTACCGCTATTATTCCACCCAGCGGCCCGTGGACATAGGAACTTACCCGAAGCCGCCGGATAACCAGCCTCTTTTCATCGTCAACTACGATGATGACAGGCGGCGTCCTGTGGCAGACGGCAGGCTGATGGCATGGGGCGAACTGACCTACGCAAAGCCGCTGACCGAAAAGCAGATGGAGGATTATGAGCTGAAACCAGCACCGGGCAATCCTGACCGGGTGCGCCCATCCATTACTGCCCGGCTCAAAGATGAAACCAGAGGGCAGGAACCCCCGAAGGAGCCCGGCCAGAAGCGGAGCCATAAAAACCATGAGGAACGATAAAGGAGGATCGCCATGCACGAAAAAGACAACTATCTGAAAACCGCCGAGCTCTCCACAGAGCAGAACTGCAACATGATCGACGGCGTACCCAACAACACGCCCATCCCGCCCACGCCCCCGGAGCTGGACGCAAAACCGCTTGATAAGGTAAAGGAACCCAAAGAGCGCCGGAAAGGCCGGGAGCTGGAACGCTGATGGAGAACCGCAAGCGGAATGTCCATCTGCACGTCATGGTAACGCCGGACGAGCTGGCAGCCATCCATGAACGGATGGCTGAAGCGGGCATTTCCAACGCCGGGGCTTATGTACGGAAAATGGCTCTGAATGGGTATATCCTGCACATCGACCTTGCGCCCGTAAAAGAGCTGATCTCTCTGCAACGGCGCTGTTCCAACAATCTCAATCAGGTTGCCGTACACGCACATACCTATGGCGTGTACCCGGAGGAAATCGACGGATTGAAGCGGGACTATGAAAAGCTGTGGGGCGAGGTGTCAAAGGTGTTGCGGGAGCTCTCCGAGCTGGTGGCAAAGTAAGACGAGGGCGGCAGGCTTCCGTTGCGGGGCTTGCCGCCCTGCTCTTTTTTTACCACTTCGGGCCAGTATGATCCGAAGGTTTGGGACAGGATTTACTAATCTTTCGCAACATTTATGTCCCCGGGCAGGCATGATAAAATAGAGGTAGGAAGGATAGATAAAGGAGGTTTTGAAGATGAAGATACTGCTGAAAATATTGGTTGCTCCCTTTGCTTTAGCGTTGTCCCTTCTGGCGGCTCTGCTGGTGTTCCTGTTTGATATTTGTGCCGTCCTGCTGACGATTGCCTCTGTGATCCTGACGGTGCTGGGTGTCGCTCTCTTTTTCACGCCGACGCCCATAGGCGGGATTGTATTTCTGTTTCTTGCCTTCCTTCTTTCGCCGTATGGACTGCAAGCGGCGGCGGGCTCCCTTCTTTGGGCGCTGGACGGAGGCAAATCCGCTCTGTACCGGTTTCTGGCAAGTTAAGCAGCCTCGGGCCATACTGGCCCGAAGTCGGGGCGGTCTGGACGGGCCGCCCTTTTTTCATAGAAGGGAGGGATGATTTCTGGCTACCACAACTTTGTTGCAGCGCCATGCGGGCGAAGGCGAAACGATTGCCGAGGCAATCCGGGATTGTCTGGACTATGGCAAGGACCCGGAGAAAACAGAAAGAGGAAAGTATATCTCCGCTTATGAATGTGATCCGGCCACCGTGGCGGACGAGTTCCTTTTGGCAAAAGCCAGCTATGCCGCTATGACGGGCCGGGAACAGAAAAAAGAAAATGATGTGCTGTGCTATCAGATACGACAATCCTTCTATCCGGGCGAGATCACCCCGAAGGAGGCGAACCGTATCGGCTATGAGCTGGCTATGCGCTGGACAAAGGGGCGGCACGCTTTTATCGTTACCACGCACACCGATAAGCAGCACATCCATTGTCACATTTATTACAACTCCACCACCCTTGACTGCACCCGGAAATTCCGAAACTTTTGGGGCTCCAGCTTCGCCCTCCGGCGGCTCTCTGACAGGCTGTGCCTTGAAAACGGGCTGTCCATTGTAGAGAACCCGAAGCCCCGGAGCAAGGGCAAGTATCGGAATTATGGAGAATGGCAGAAAGAACGAAAAGGGCCGCTTTCCTATCAGGACAGACTGCGCCTTGCCATTGATACTGCGCTGGCGGAACGCCCCGCTGATCTGGACGAATTTCTCAATCTGATGAAGCGGGCCGGATATGAGGTCAAGACGGTTCGGGGCGGCGGTATCAGTTTCCGGCTGACCGGGCAGGGACAGGAACGCTTTACCCGTCTGCGGGCTTCCACGCTGGGAGACGGCTACGACTTGCAAGATGTTCTGTCTGCCATTGAGGGCAAAGAAAAACGCCCCGGGCGCTCGGAACGGAAAATCAGTCTGGCGGTGGATATTCAAGCAAAGCTGGCTGCCGGTAAGGGGCCTGGATATGAACGCTGGGCGAAGGTATTTAACATTAAGCAGATGGCCGCCGCTCTTGCCTATATACAGGACAATAACCTGACCGATTATGAGCAGTTGGCGCAGAAAGCCACCGAGGCGGCAGACCGTTTCCATGCTATTTCCGAGCAGGTCAAGCAGACGGAACAGGCTATGAAAACCAATGCCGGGCTAAAGGCTGCAACGGTTCAGTATGCCAAAACCCGCCCAGTCTTTGAGCAGTATAAGGCGACGAAGTACAGCAGGAAATTCCTTGCGGAGCATGAGGCCGACCTTGAACTGTACCGGGTTGCACAAGCGGAAATGCGCTCTCTGCTGGGCGGGGCAAAGCTCCCCAAAATGGATGTGCTGAAGGAAGAAGGCCGTAAGCTCACAGCAAAGAAAAAACAGCTCTATGGAGAATACCAGAAGGCACGACGGGATATGCAGGAGATCGTCACAATCAAGGCGAACATTGACACTCTGATGGGCTACACCGAGCCGGGAAGAAAGCAGGAAAAGGAGCGTTAAGGTTATGAAAATAAGGAGCAAAGCGACGCTGACACTTCGGGCCATGTTGGCCCGAAGATATGGGTTTGGGGCGAGCCCCAACAAGCAGCCTTTGTGCCACTTGTGGCCACAGAGGCATTGCTTGCCATTTAGCTATTTAGCAATATACTGCAAAAAAGATTATTGAGTTTATACAACATCTATTGTTTTACGCAATACCTCCTTAAAATATCTATATTAAGAAAATTCGCCACAAATTTTCGGTGATTTATCAATCGCTTTTCGAGTTTTTATATGTTTATGCAAAAAGAATGATATTTTTTTTATATCAACAAGTTCTCTTTCTTTTTATCGTTTTAACTCAAACATCAAAACACAAAACTTGAATACCCGGTTTTTATATCAGAAAAATATACGATATATGTTGATAATTAACAATTTATTAAGTTTTATTTACCATTTTTAGATTATATTGCATATATAGGGATTCTGTGGTATACTACAGTTAGTTATAAAAAGCTCATAACCGATTAGTAAAGGGAGGAATACCATTGGGGCTATAGAGGAGGAGAATTTGAGAGAATAGTGCCTTACATAATGGTGGGCGCTAAAAAATCTGAGTTTGTTACTATGGTAAAGTCTCAAGGAGGTCATTTATGAAGAAAGGTTTGAAAAAGGCATTGGGTCTGTTGGTAGCGCTGAGTCTCATGGTAGTTGGTAGCGCATTTAGTGCTCTTGCTGCTGATTCTCCAGAACAGAGACAAACATTCAGTGTCGATCTGAATAATTTTGACGAAAGCCAGCCCTATTCGGAAACATTACATTTCGAGAAGGACGGTCAGCCGGTAACAGTGACACTTAGCTATACGCCTCCTTTAACTCGTGATCCTGCTACTGAAGGAACGTGGAAATCGGATGCATTTTGGGGTGTCGCAGGTATGGATTACAGATTTGACTTATCAAAGAGTGGTAGCCAGTGGAAAATTTCTAATGCACGTGATTTAAATACCTACTGTGTTGGCGGAACGGTTGAAGATGAAAGTTTAGCCATTGGCCGTGCAACATCTACCTCAAGCAAAGCGGCCGAAGTGACTGGCTCTATGAGAGCAAATGTAGTCGGCGGAGTAGGAACACTTTCTTTCGCTTTAAGAACGGAAGTTTTTAATGGAGAAGTTTCTACCGTATTAAATTAAGAATAATATAAGTAGAGTCCTATTCAAAAAGGTGTTGATGTAAATATGTCGGCAATGTCTATATTTTTTCTAGTTGTATGCTCCGTCCTTGGACTTGGTGTTTTATACTGTATAGCTCGAATTATAGGATGGCTATTCAATCAGATAAAAAATAATGCTGATTAAGTGAAAGCAATTATACAATTTAAAAGGGTTGTTGCAAAGAGAAAAGTAATGTTCTGTATATGGTAGATTTAATAATTGACATATACTATATATAGTAAATTGAGTCTGTTTTGTAACAACCTTTTTAAAAGAAAATTTTTAGTAACAATTAGATAGAGTAGAGGTACGTTAACCATTAACATATCCTCTACTCTATTTTTTTATTTTTGCCTCCTATCTACGACAAATTTTGCAAAAAATACATTATATGATAATAAAAGAACTACGAGATTTTTACGCGGAGGTTGCTAATAACATGAGTTAGATTATTGAGAAAAAATAGATGAAGCAACGCCCCTTTTGCTTTACCTCCTCCTAGATGGGAGGAGTTTTATTCCAATTTAAACTTTTTTAAGGCTCAAACAAGCTGTTATTTGTTTGAGCTTTTTTTATGTTCGACACCTTATTTCAGGATTTGCTATCGAAACAGAGCCAGTCTTGAGATAAGCTGTCGAGGCTTTTTTAGAACGAGTAGCCATCTTTACTATTTTATAGATTTTTCACTGTTATTTTTTGAAAATTTCAGAAATTTCAGCCTACATATACGCTCCCCGCCGCTTCTGTTTTGTTGTCCATCCATCACAAAACAAAGCGGAGGTTCAATATGGCTATTATAAATTTACGGGACTATTACCCTTTTTATACGTCAGACTACTTTATGGAAGTACCAGAAGATGTTGTTGAAATGTTCAAGGAGTTTGACCGGAAGGAAGCCGCTTACCGTCTGCGTACATACCGGCACAAAGCCTATTACTCCCTGGATCGGAATGATGGAATTGAGCATGAGGCGCTTTTCGTTGCGTTCTCTCCCTATGAACTGTATGAGCGTAAAGTGACGATACAAGAACTCTATACCGCCATCTCACGACTGCCCGACAAACAGGCAAAGCGCATTTACGCTCATTTCATTCTCGGCTTGACGAAACAAGACATTGCCCGGGCCGAGGGTGTGGATGAAAAGGTCGTGCGGCTCGCCATTGAGCGCGGCCTTCGGAACTTGGAAAAAATTTTAAAAAAATTTTTATAAGGTGTACCGATTTCGCCTCAAAAATGAAATGGCTTATGAGAGGCAGTCAAAGCCTCGGGCCACATTGGCCCGAAGCGGGACACGCCTCACGCAGATTGAAAACTGAATAAAAGATAGACGGATACGAAGGGTGCTTGTGTCCAGTGACAGGCCCGCCATGACCTCTATTTTTACACTAGAGAGAGCGACCAGGCCCATGCCGTAGGCAGACTGTGGCAGGTCTGCCGGACAAAACACAAAACCCGGATACTTGCGATTAGTCACAATCCGAGCGTGCAGCGGTGTTGCGAACCGTGAGCCGTCGCAGGTAATGAGATCGCCTTGCCATCAGAATGGGGAGAGCTGAAATGCTATGGGACAAAAAGCCAACTGTCCGTCCGGTCTATCTGAAAAAACTTTCTAACCTGTGGGGCCCTTCCTCTATTACTGTCTGATGATAGGGCAACCGTTCTGGCTGGGCCCCATATTTTTCTATGAACAGGAGAATTTTATGAAGGAAAATATATCTAGTCCAGAATTAACGCTGAATATATGGAGTAATGACGCCTGCCGGGGCTATGTGATTATGGCCATGCAGGACTGTGGATTCACCCATAAAGATATTAGCCGTGTAGTAAATCAGCTTTATGGAGTGTTTGACTTATACACACTCAACGAGGCTGAACAGAAATATTATAACGGCGATTATTAGCTTCGGGCCAACGTGGCCCGAGGCTGGGGAAAGCTCAAAGGGCAGTTCCTTCCAGGGAGCCGCTTTTTTAGGTTTCCCCAGCAGACAAGAGGGAAGCTGGCCGCTGTTCATCCGTACTGAAAAGTGGAGGTTTTCGATGGTTCAATCTGTTACATACCAAAGCGAAAAACAATCCGTATATTTTCAAGGGAAACTTATCGTATTGGAAAATCTAATTCCGGTACTATCCCCGGATGAAAAGAACAAGCGAAAAAGAGAAATCGAAAATCACTTATATGATGTGTTCAGTAAATACACGGACAGATTTTACTAATCAACCGCAACATTGTTGTCCGGGGCTGCCTATGGTATAATATAATTGTAAGGTTGGTAGCTCCATTCCATACGGAAGGAGCCCAATATGGACATTATCAGAGAAGATTGTATATACGCGAGACAGTCGGTAGACCGTAAGGACAGTATCAGCATTGAAAGCCAGATTGATTTTTGTAAGTATGAGCTGAAAGGCGGAAGCTGTAAAGTATTCAAGGATAAAGGCTATTCCGGGAAGAATACGGACAGGCCGGAGTTTCAAAAGCTGTTAGGAGAAATCCGAAAGGGCCGGGTGCGGCGGGTAATCGTTTATAAGCTGGACAGAATCAGCCGTTCCATTCTGGACTTTGCAAACATGATGGAGCTGTTCCAGGAATATGACGTGGAGTTTGTTTCGTCCACAGAAAAGTTCGACACCTCAACCCCAATGGGGCGGGCCATGCTGAATATTTGTATCGTATTCGCACAGCTTGAACGTGAGACAATCCAGAAACGCGTCACGGACGCTTACTACTCCCGGTGCCTGAAAGGTTTTCACATGAGCGGACAGGCCCCCTATGGTTATCAGTTGGAGCCGACAGTGGTTGAAGGTATCCGCACAAAAAAGATGGTGGCAGACCCCGAAACTTCCCAATATGTAAAGCTCATGTTTGAAATGTATTCCGAGCCGGAAACGTCTTTTGGTGACATTACACGGTACTTTGAGGAACAGAACATCAAAGTTTACGGTAAATCGCTATTCCGTACCTTTATTTCACAGCTTTTAAGAAATCCTGTTTACGCACAAGCAGATTTAGAACTCTACGAATTTTTTAAAAGCCAGGGGGCGGCTATTGTCAATGACGCTTCCGATTTTGCCGGAACCAATGGCTGTTATCTCTATCAGGGCCGGGACGTGAAGGAGGATAAAGACAGGAGCCTGAAAGACCAGATACTTGTAATCGCTCCACATGAAGCGCTCATACCGTCTGATGTATGGCTGAAATGCAGGAAGAAGCTAATGACAAATAAGAGTTTTCAACAAGGACGTAAGCCGAAAAATACATGGCTTGCCGGAAAAGTTAAATGCGGGTGTTGCGGATATGCCTTAAAGGCAACACACGTTCCGAACAGCGAAGGCTATTTTCGCTGTAGTAAACGGACTGAAAATAAAGGCTGCCCGGGCTGTGGTAAAATCCGTAAATCTGAATTTGAGGAATTTATTTTCAGTGCTATGCGGGCGAGATTTAAAAATTTTCAAGTCCGCCATAGCCGGGAGGAAAAAGTCAATCCCAAACTGACCGCCCATCAAATTGAACTGGCGCAAGTTGAAGCCGAGATTGAAAAACTACTTGATACGCTAACCGGAGCCAACGCAACACTTCTTGCCTATGCTAACAAAAAAATTGAAGAACTGGACACTCGCCGCCAGACCATTTCAAAGGAGATTGCGGAAATGTCCATTGAAACAATGTCACCCCAAAAGGAGCAGGAACTCTCTTATTACCTCGACCATTGGGACAGCATTGAATTTGACGACAAAAGGAAAGCCGTTGACGGCCTGATTATTTCAATCAGCGCAACTAGCGACCACGTTCAAGTAGAGTGGAAAATCTAAGCTCTAACTTCTGGATTATCCCACTCTACTTACTTTCAAATCTATCTTTTCTTTTTAATCTTGTTTGTACCCCTTGTACACCGTTGCTTATGATGGCAGATGAAAAAAATCAGCAGTATTCCAGTTGCAAATGAGGTTCACTAGAAAGCGAAAGAGAGAACAATAAAATGAACAACAAGATCGTAGTCTGCCTCGGAAGAGGTGGGCAGAGAGATATGGCAGAGTCTTTTGCCAGAAAAACAGGAGCGCCGATCGTGGATAAGCCGGGAGAATATCTGACGATTCATTTTGATTCCAAGGGAGTGTCACTGTCAGGATTCGGGCTGACTTATCAGGGGGACTTTGCGGAGACAATGATGCATAGAGTCACCAATGGAAGACTGCAGCATGAGATGCTGGTAAAGGCGGCAAGCTCCGAGAAAGAAGGGCGGAAAGCAATTGATGCCACTGCAGGTATGGGAGAGGATGCTTTTTTACTGGCTGCACAGGGGTATGAGGTGACATTATATGAGCAGAATCCGGTGGTCGCTGCACTTCTGAAGGATGCCATCCGTCGTGCGAAAAAGAATCAGATTTTAAAGGATATCGCCGGCCGCATGAAAGTAGTGGAGGCAGATAGTGTGGAAAGCATGTCAAAGCTTCTGGATCCGGTAGATGTGATCTATCTGGATCCGATGTTTCCTGCGAGACAGAAATCCAGTCTGATCAATAAAAAACTTCAGCTGATCCAGAAGCTGGAGCCGCCATGCTCGGAGGAAACAGATCTTTTTGATGCGGCACTAAAAGTGTGTCCGTCAAGAATTATCGTTAAGCGGCCATTGAAAAGTGAATGTCTAGCAGGCAGAGAACCTTCCTATACATTGAAGGGGAAGGCAATTCGGTATGATTGCTATGTGCTGTAAAAACTCCCACTAACAGAAGAACCGCCCATGCGGTGTGGTCTGATCAATTTTCCGGGAAATGGGAGATCAATAGTCTTGCAGTCTTAAGGTGCGAATGATATAAAATTTCATGATAAATTGGGCAAAACAAGAAATGCGAACCAATAGATAAAATAGTGGAATCAAGAGTCATAAAGAATAAAACATCACAGACTGATCCGGATGGCAACATTTACTACCTGAATCCGATCTCTGACAACACCAAAGGTAAAATGCAGACTGGATGGTTATGGATCCCGGATGCAAATGGTGTTAAGAGATGTTACTATTTCAACCCGGTTTCCGATGGCTACCGCGGAAAACTGCTGAGAAATACTGTCATTGATGGCAGCACTGTGAACGCAGACGGTGTATGGACGGTCAATGGAGTGGTGCAGACGAAATAGGGAAGAGAAAACAGATATGTAAGACATCATAATAAAAATATCACAGGCAGGGGCAGATGAAGCAATCGTGTTTCATCTGCCCCTGCCTTTTTGTGTCCAAAAATTGTGAGAGCCTGAGCATAGAATAAGAATCACAGAGCATAACAGAAAGCACACTTTACGATATGAAGGAGGACACATATGAACACATTACTGAAAAGCGCAGGCGGTATCACACAGGTTTCGGCAGATTCCAGACTGCTGTCAAATCGGCTGATCTTTCTGGAGGGAAAGATCGATGCGGGCAGTGCGGGGGAGTTTGTCCGTCAGATCCTGATCCTGAATCAGGAGAGCACGGAGAAGGCGATCCGTGTCCTGGTCAACAGTGCTGGTGGGGAGATCAGCTCCGGTCTCATGATCTACGATGCGATCCAGGGAAGCCGGGCACCGGTCGAGCTCTACTGCATCGGACATGCGTACAGCATGGCGGCCGTGATCGTTGCGTGCGGATCGCATGGAAGATATATCCTGCCGCATGGGGAGATGATGATCCATGAACCGATGCTTGGGCAGCAGGTTGCCGGGAATTCGTCCTCGATCCGTTCCATCTCGGAGGGACTTTTGGAGATGAAGGGGCGGATCAACCGTCTTCTTGCAAAGCACACAAAAAGGAGTGAGGAGGAGATTGAAAAAGCAACTGCCTACGACCATTTTTTCAGCCCGGAGGAAAGCGTCGAATTCGGACTGTGCGATGAGATCGTGGGATTTGAGAAGATCCTGGAACCGATTCTGTAAATGCTCCTCGCCGGAGTTATCTGGGATTCCATAGTACAAGGAAATAAGATTTGCCCGGAGATAGAAGGCAAAGCCATCGGTGCAGCAGATGCGGGATGGTTTTGATCCACGTCTGAGAAAACATGAGACTGTGAACTGCTGCGGCGCAAAAAGGCACGTGCAGGGGGAGTGTACAGGCCGGTGCAGTAAAGATGCAGTTTAAAATTCTGTTACATAGTTTGGAGGTATGCGTATATGAAAAAAGAACGAGTTATTTTAGGAAAGAACTGTTCCTACAGCGCGGACAGCAAAATCACAGGAGTCAACAATAACCGCGTGATCGTCGGCGGTTCCGGATGCGGAAAAACGGTTTCCATCCTGGAGCCGGAGCTTTTGGAGCTTCTGAGAGCCGGATCCTCCAACATGATCGTTGTTGCGACGAAGCGGCGTCTGGTCGACAAGTATAGAAATCCATTAAAAAATGCCGGATATACTGTGTATGACTTGAATTTCGCGGAGCCGGAAAATTCGAATTGCTGCTATGACCCATTAAAATATACAAAAACCGAGGAGGACATCACAGATCTGGCATCTGCGATCGTGCTCGCAAATGCGAAAAAAAGCAACTCGAAAATGGACCCGTTCTGGGATGACAGCGCGATCTCGCTTCTCACTGCGGAGTGTGCAGCATTTCTGGCACTTGGTAGGGACTGCTTTGCCGATGTTGTCCGGTTTCAGAGCAGCATGGGTATCTATTCAGCAGGAAATGCAGGAATCACGACCAGCTTCGATAAGGTGATGGAAGAAGCGGCTGCCAGCCGGCCGGAGTATTGTATCGAAAAATACTGGAATACATTCCGGGAGAATCCGGATCGGACTGCCCGCTGCATTTATACATCATTAAACACTGCGATGGATAAAATGTTCACATCCAGGATCTGCAAAGTGATGAAGACAAGACCGGTTATCGATTTCCAGAATGTGGCGAACGAAAAGAGCGTGATCTTCGTGACGACAAGTCCGGTAAAAAAATCACTCCACGCTCTTGCCCAGATGTTCATCTCCCAGGCGGTGAAAGAGCTGTTTGAGATCGCGGAGAAAAAGCCATCCGGTACGTTGAAGAGGCCGGTCCATATTTCCTTCGACGATTTTGCCACCGGCGGGCGGTGTGCAAACTTTCCGGAGTATATCTCGATTTTCCGGGAAAAGGGAATGTCCTCGACGATCCTTCTCCAGTCGGAGGCGCAGCTTCACCAGATGTATGGGAGCGACGCGATCACGATCCTGGATAACTGCGACAGCTATGTATATCTCGGCGGAAACAATATCGATACCGCAAAGAGCATCAGTATTCGGCTGAATGTCCCGGTAAATGAAGTGCTGCACATGCCGGTCGGGCGGGAGATTGTTTTCCGCAGAGGTCAGCAGCCGGTCGTGACGGAACGGTACGATGTCTTTCAGGACGAGGACTACCGGCGGATCACGAGAGAGTACCAGGAGGAGGTACGGAAAAGTGAAGAGGTGATCGGGAGAATAGAAAATCGGTGCCAGAGTGTCAGACGGGCGAGGATGAACCGGCTGCTGAGCGAGGAGGGCGGCGAGGTGGAGATTAGGGAGGTGGAATAGGCGTATAAAAATATCCCGGTCACGTGGGAAATGTGACCGGGATGTTTTTATACGCTTGCGAAAAGACAAAGATCATTACAGATGACTAGGTACGCCGCGCGGGATGCGGACCGCAGACTTTATATAAGGAGTAATCAAGCCTTTAAATCTTTTTCAATCGCCTCGTAAATCTGCACATAAGATTCCAATGCGTGACAAATGACCGCAATAGAGTGACGGTTGCTGTCGTTGCCGGCATGATTTGTCTTATTTCGTTCATCCTTTAACTGCATATGCAGACGGAGAAGGATATTGATCTTCCGGTAGGATTTCGGATTTTCTGCGATATAATATTTGCGAACCGGAAACGTATTATCTTTTGTATTGAGGACGGATATAACCGGATTAGAGTTATATGCCTCCAGCGCGAGATAATTGGTCCGCTCTTTCAGCGGTACAAATGGGACCTTCTTGGAAGGACGTTTCGTATATCCGACCGCCTGCACAATATAGTTTTCTGCAGATTCCCACCCTTTTTTAGGTGAATTCTTCTGGGTGATATAGCTCAGAAAATCGTCACTCAGAACTGGATCCTTTGATTTTGAATTAAAGATAGAAAAAGCAGTTACTGCTTTTTGACCATTTTTTTCTTCTTTCTGCTTCTCAGAAATTAAAAATCCATTTTTCAGAAATACAGCCGGCATTTTGCTCTCCACCAGAGTAAGAGCCTGCTGAATGAAGCCCTTTTCGGTACACCATCTGATCTCATCAATAACACGGCGGTCTTTGTTATTCAGAAGACTATGACCATAGCTGTCACGGATCAGATCCTGGAACATTGTGAGATAACCGACATTCTGGAGAGAATTATTCTGTTTTCCCAGTTTTGGAAGAGAATCAGAAAGATTCTTTAACCCAGTTTCGAATTTTGTAACATCGCAAAGCTGAATACCTTCCGCAATCGTCTGCATATTTGCTAAAACTTCCTGTTCATCGCTATTGCTGCTTTTAAGAGCAGTATCCGAATGGGATTTTTCCGGTGCGATCGCCTGCTTCAGCGATGCAGTTTGTCCGTAATAGATACATTCATGAATGCCGGATACGAAATTCATGATCTTAAAAATTTCAGAAGCAGAGGTAAAAACAGCGCGAGGTCTGGAGTATTCAATGCTGTGAATATTTTTTTCCGGGATTGTGATGCCTTCCATCTGAAGCAGGGAGAGGATACTGTTCAGAGCTTCTTGATCAGTTCGGATACCACCGTGAGTGTCTACATGAATATCCATATTTGGGTAATGCTTTTTCAGAGAACGAATTTGCTTGACCACTTCGTTGATGAAAAGTACAGTCTTTTGCGTACGCCGCTCCTGGGTGTCAGATGACTTGGGAGAAGTATCTATATCCGTGTGAATTTCCTTATCAGACAATGAAGTGATCGAAGTTATACAATGGCGAAGAAATCAAAACAGACACAGGCGTGACAGAGCTGGAAGAGCAGAGAGTGTCTGGCGGGAGCAAAAGCGGAACAGGCAGGGGATAGATGGACAAAAAATCCATCTGTCCCTTTTTTCGTCAGAAAGAAGAAACCTGTTTACTTTTCCCGAAATCCCTTTTATACTGGGTAAAGCGCATATATTAGCGGCTGTTCAGCGGGGCTGTGCAGTTCCTGCACGGACTGGAAAAAGAGTATGAGTAACGGAGGAGAAGAAGGATGCAAAAATGTAAAAAGGGGCAGCGCTGCTTCTTGCGGCGTCCATGATGACATTTCTGCTTGCCGGATGCGGATCGAACCAGGTGACGACGGAGAATACAGGCAGCTCGGACTACAGACCTGATCGCGGGCTTCCGTATATCATTTCTCTTCTGGTCCTGTCGGTTTCTTCGAAGAAGTCGAGAGCACCGAAGGCGGAAGGAATCCCGTATGATAAGGGACAGAGATAAGATCAGGGAAAAATTTTTGTCTGGGGCAGTCCAGAATGGGAAACTGCCCCAGATGTTGTGAAAGTGTTATGCTAGAGATAAAGGAGAAGAATATATAAGATGGGAATCGTTGTAATCGGAGATGTTTTTATTGATATTAAGGGATATTCCTTATCCCCGTATATCCCGCAGGGAAGAAATGCCGGAACGGTCATTCAGATCCATGGCGGAGTAGCAAGAAATGTGGCGGAGAATATCGCAAACATCGAGTTAAAGCCGACGTTCATCAGCGCTGTGGACAACAACGCGATGGGTGATGATGTGATCGAGAAGCTGAAACGCCATAAAGTTGAGACAAAGTATATGAAAAAGGTTGAGAACGGAATGGGAACATGGCTTGCCGTTTTCGACCATGAAGGAGATGTTGTCGCCTCCATTTCCAAGAGACCGGATCATAAGCCGATCGAGCAGATCCTCGATGAGTATGGGGACGAGATCTTCAAGGACGCGGACAGCATCGCGATCGAGATCGACACGGATAAGGAGATCGTGAAAAAGACATTTGCGTATGCGGAAAAGTATGGGAAAGAGGTCTACGCACTCGTGTCCAACATGACGATCGCAGTCGAGAGACGGGACTTCCTGCGCAGAACAGCATGTTTTGTCTGCAACCAGCAGGAAGCCGGGATCCTTTTTTCCGAGGATTATGAACACATGACAGCGGCGGAGCTCGCAAAGGTCCTTCCGGAGCGCGTCCGCTCAGCGCAGATTGCCCGCATGGTTGTGACCATGGGCGGGGACGGCGCTCTCTATGTGGATAAAGACGGAAGTACCGGGATCTATCCGGCAAGAAAAGTGGATGTTGTCGATACGACCGGAGCCGGAGACGCGTTTTTCTCAGGTGTCTGCATCGGTCTGACTTACGGAAAGAGCCTGCAGGATTCCTGCAGGATCGGAACAAGACTTGCAGCGACCGTGATCTGTACTTCGGAGAATATCTGCCCGAGATTTATGCCGGAAGAATTTGGTCTTGTGCAGTAGGATAGCAGCGTACCCGGGATGAACCGGGTACATTCGTTTTATGAGGTGATCAGAAATGAAAAGTGTTATTATCGGAATTGCCGGAGGTTCCGGCTCCGGAAAGTCGACCTTTACGAACAGGATCAAACAGTATTTCGGGGACGATGTGGCAGTTATTTATCATGATAATTACTACCGCAGACAGGACGGGATTCCGTTTGAAGAGCGTGTGAAGGTCAACTATGACCATCCGGATTCGTTGGAGACGGATCTTCTGGTGGAGCATTTGAAGGAATTGAAGGACGGCAGAGCGATCGAATGTCCGGTCTATGATTACAGCCAGCACAACCGCTCAAACGAGATCATAAAGATCGAGCCGCGGCCGATCATCCTGGTGGAAGGGATCCTGCTCCTTGCGGATGAGCGCATCCGGGATCTTCTGGACATCAAGGTATATGTGGAGGCCGATGCGGATGAACGAATTTTAAGACGGATCGTCCGTGACGTGGAAGAGCGCGGCAGAGACTTGAGAGGCATTATCAGCCAGTACCTGACAACCGTAAAACCGATGCACTACATGTACGTTGAGCCGACGAGAGCTCTCGCGGATATCGTGATCAACAGCGGAAAGAACGATGTGGCGTTCGATCTCTTCGTCTCGAAGATCGGACAGCTGTTGGAGAGCACGGGAAAATAAAAATTTCATATGTAGGTATGCGAAAACCGCCTGTTGCCAGTAAAGTTGCTGGCAGCGGGCGGTTTTTTGTAGTGTACTTTCTTGCTAATATTGCGCGGGATATTAGCAAGAAAGTAGAGATTATGTGATAACTTATATGTCAGATAACATGGTACCATCTTCCCCTTCATTCGCCTCGTCCATCGTGACGACAGCCTGTGAAACATCATCAGCGTAGTGGAACCTGAGTACAGCCTGGGGCCAGTTTAGCTGGATGTGGGCGGTCTTATTCTGCTCGGTTCCGGCTTTTTCGATGAGTTCGATCAGCTCTTTTAAGACTTCGCGGGTCAGATAGCCGCCTCGCCAGTGGAAGGTGAAGGTCCTGTTTTTCTTCGCAGTCTGCAGGGCACGTTTGTAGACTTCCTCCTGCTTTGTGAAGGAGAGTTTTTTCTCCTTGTAGTAAAAATGATCGCCGTCGGTGCAGGCCGGAGCCGGGGCAATCAGCGGTTCATGGTCACGGAAGATGGCTTTATCATCGAGATTAAAGTAGTCATATCGGATCTCAGCACCGGTCTCGAAGCATTTTCCGAGGCTGTTGTCGAAGGTTGCATCGAGGTGATAATAAGTTTTTCCAATCTTTACGATATTCCAGGTATGGCGGTATTTGATGCCTTTTTCCGGATTATTCCCGCACAGGGCGATCATGCACCAGATTCCCAGAGCATCACAGAGGATCTTGACGGATTTGGCAATTCCCTCACAGACGCCGACGCCGTGTCCGAGGGGACCGATGATCTCGTGGGAGTACGGCTTTTTCAGCTTATCGTAATGAATGTTTTCACAGATGAAATCGTGGATATATTTTTCTTTCTCGATTTCGGAAAGCTTTGCAGCCGGACGGGCAAGTTTTTCTACCCGAGCATTCATCGCTTTCTGATGATCTTTGATCTTGCTCTTTTCGAAGAGATATTCCGGAATAAAGATCAGATTGGGAGAGTCTGCGTAATATTTATATTTGAAGCTTGCGGCCCAGAAGAGTTCCGGGTGGTCCAGGCGGAGTTCAAAGAAGATGTCGCTCAGCGCATGACCGTCGATCTTCGGGACCTGAAATGAGTCAGCGAGACTCAAAAGTCCCTGGTGCATGGCGCGGTAGACGGACTGGCGTTCCCGGTCCATGTGGTTATAGTAGTATGGTTCCATTGTATGTGTAGACCTTTCTTGGTTATCGTGATAAATGATCTAGATGTTGGGGTCAAAAGGTCTTTTGCCCCCTATGATACCGGATTGCTCCGTGCTTTGCACTCCCGCAATCCTCAAAAACATTCATAATCCGCTCATTTTTCTACGAAAAATGGCTACTTATTCATGTTTTTGGCGGGTCAAGAGTTCGAAAATCCTCTCGCAAGCAAGCTTGCATCAGATTTCCGACCTTTTGACCCTGGTATCTGATCAATTTAGGATAGCATATTTGGCCATGATTTACCAGTGCTTATACCAGCAATAAAAACATTGACTCTACAACTGTTGTAAGGTTTAAATGAAATTTTTTTCATTTACGTATTTACATCTTTCAAACTTGTGCTTATAATAACGATGCACTACATAAATACTGCTAATAAGACTGCGGAAATGGGAACCCGACCGCAGATCGTGGCAGAAAAAACAAAAAGAATCCGGTCTCACTGTCTGGCAGAATGATAACAGAAGAACCGGAACTTTACGTAAAGGAGAAAATGTATGAGTGAAGAAAACACATCCAACCGGGCACCCTATGAATTTTATGGAAAAATGCCGTTGAAGCAGGCGATCCCGTTAGGACTCCAGCACGTCCTTGCGATGTTCGTCGGCAACCTGACACCGCTTCTGATCATCTGCGGTGCGTGTGGGATCAGCGGAAGCGAAGAATTTGCACATCTGCAGGTCAGCCTTCTGCAGAATGCGATGTTTGTCGCAGGAGTTGTGACTCTGGTACAGCTCTATGCGATCGGACCGATCGGAGGAAAAGTTCCGATCATCATGGGAACAAGCTCCGGATTTATCGGCGTATTTAAGAGTGTCGCAGATACAATGGGCGGCGGAGTTGCAACATACGGCGCGATCATGGGAGCGTCGATCATCGGAGGTCTCTTTGAGGGAGTTCTCGGTGCTTTTATCAAGCCGCTGCGGAAATTTTTTCCATCGGTCGTAACCGGAACCGTTGTTTTATCGATCGGTCTGTCCCTGATTTCTGTCGGAGTGAATTCTTTTGGCGGCGGGAGCAGTGCAAAAGACTTTGGATCGGCGGAAAATCTGCTGCTGGCGCTGTTCGTACTGATCGTAATCCTCATGGTGAAACACTGGACGAAAGGTCTTGCGAGCAACTCTGCAATCCTCATCGGGATCATTGCCGGATATGCGGCAGCGGTTATTATGGGACTGCTCCTTCCGAATTCAGGGATTACCGCGGATGGAGCAGAATATACAAAAGCATGGGTATTAAACTGGAATAAAGTGGCGGAAGCCAGCTGGATCAGTATCCCGGAATTTCTTCCGGTAAGGCCGGTCTTTGATGTCCGTGCGATCGCACCGATCATCATCATGTTTATCGTGACCGCTGTTGAGACAGTCGGTGATATTTCCGGCGTTATTGAAGGCGGAATGGACCGGGAGGCAACCGACAAAGAACTTTCCGGCGGCGTGATCTGTGACGGAATCGGTTCTTCTTTTGCAGCATTATTTGGAATTCTGCCGAATACTTCCTTCAGCCAGAATGTGGGACTTGTGACGATGACGAAGATCGTAAACCGAACAGCTCTGGCATCAGGAGCAGTTTTTCTGATCCTCTGCGGACTGATCCCGAAGCTTGGTGCGATCATCTCCATCATGCCGCAGGCTGTTTTAGGAGGCGCTGCAGTCATGATGTTCTCCTCGATCGTTGTCAGCGGAATCCAGCTGATCACAAAGGAACATATGACTCCGAGAAATCTGACGATCGTGTCAGTCGCACTCGGTGTCGGATATGGAATGGGAGCGAACACGGCAATTCTTGCGCAGACACCGCAGGCTGTCCAGCTGATCTTCGGCGGTTCCGGAATCGTTCCGGCGGCGCTGGTTGCGATCCTGTTAAACCTGCTGCTTCCGAAGGATGATAAGAACCTGTAGAGGTCAGAGATAAAAAGATAATAGAATGATAAAAAGAAACCGGAGGTGATCCAGGATGAATGTATGTCCTGGATGATCTCCGGTTTTATTTACGCGAACAACGAGCCAAAGTCTGCGCTTGCGCGAGACCCTGGCGACTGTCGCGATAACAAGGGGAAAACTCGTGAAGCGTGTTTTCACTTGTTGTGGTACATGAAGAAAAAACATTAGAGACTTCTAAAAATTTTTCAGATATTCCAATTCCTCCGGTGTATCGGCATCTGCAAGCTCCAGCGGAGAGGCAGCCGGGAAATAACGGACATGTTGCGGATATTTTTTCAGGAGTACATTTCCTCCGGAGTTGTCCGGAAGTGTGAGAAGCTCATTGAAATACCGGCGATCAAAGAGGATCGGGTTCCCGGGGGATTTGACCTCTCCATGCTCCATTGATGCGAGCCGGAGAATTTCGCCGCACGAACGATAAGCTTGAGTAGCAAATGTCAATACCATCGCTTCGATCGTTTCCTGCGAGAGAAGCGGCTGGTCCCCGAGTGCAAATATGCATCCGGCGAGATCTGGATTTTTTCCCAACAGCGCGGAGAGACCGAGTTTTACCGTGTGGTTCCGGTACGGCATCGTGTGGAGCAGGACCGGAATCTCGCGCTCCCGGCAGAGAGACTCGACCTCCGGAGATCTCGTCACGACGATCCGTGCCGCGAAGAGCGGTCCGTCTGTGGCGGACAGGATCCGGGTAATCAGCGGTTTTCCGTTAAAATCAGCCATCAGTTTGTTGGACCCGAATCGTTTTCCAAGCCCCGATGCCATGATCACACAGCCGACGGGGAGAACCGGATGGTCAAGGTCATAGACATAGACATCGTCTCTGGCACGCAGGGCGTCGAGGAACGGCGTGGACTGGCTGCGGAGAACAGCGATCACCCGCTTTGTATCGAACAGGTGGAAAATGGCATCACAGAATTCCGGGCAGGAGCTTTCAAGGTAGCCGAGTTCGTCGATGACGGCGAAAGCGGCGGGAGAGTCGATCGCCCGTTTTATGGAAGCAAGACCGCCGCCGAGAAAACCGTTGAGATCCGGAACCATCTGATTGCCGGAAGAAGCGGATGAAGCCGCCGATTTCCCGGAATCAAAATCTGCCGGAAAGGCATGGAAAGAGAACTTTGGACGGTAAATTCCGATCCGCGAGATTTCTCCGGTCAGATTGTCAGCCAGCTCAACGCGATCCTGTTTGAAAGCATGTGTTGTAAAGCCGGGAAACATCTGCAGGCGGGATTCGGCTTGACCAGGCAAAAACGGAATGTCTGAGATATGTCTTCGCAATCCGTGAAACACCGGCAGGCAGGATCCGGGCAGAGAGGAGTCGGCGGAGACAGGATTCCGGAGACTTTCAGATATTTCACTGGAAATCGTATCAGCCGGAAAATCCGGCAATGTCAGAATTTCCCGCAGCAGTGTGCTCTTCCCACTTCTGCGGCTTCCGGTGATGATCAGATGCCGCTTTTTGACCGGAACCGGATCGCTATCAGTTCCCAGGGAATTCTCTTGCGCCGTCTGCGCCGCTGTTGTTTCGGCTATATTTAGAAAAGATCTGAGTATAGAGCTCGCGGCTGCTCTGAATGCAGGCGTTCCGCCAGGTTTCATAATCATGTAAAAACTCCTTTGCTTCCGGTGTCAGGACACTCCCGCCGCCGCCTTTTCCGCCGATCGTTCTGGCGGTCAGTGAAAAACCAAGATTCTTTTCCGCACGCTTCATGAGATGGAGCGCTTTTGTGTATGCCATCCCCATCGAGAGGGCTGCCGCCCGCAGCGAACCGGTCTCCTCGATCAGGTGGAGCAGGCGGCAGGGACCTTCACCGAAGAAGCGGAGATTGTCGTTGTCACATAGAAAGACGCGGATGTCAGATTTCATGAAAAGATCACCTTCTTTCGGGTACATCAGTGGTATGGTGCGCAGGGATCATGAGGAAAATCCAGAGGTTTCCTATGAACAGGATCATGAGCCGGTTTTATGGAAAATACAACCAGGATCACGGGGCTATAGCTATAAAACCGGCAGGAGAACGAGTCGATTCCCTGCGCATTTTGATGGATCAGGAAGCGGAACCAGACGCACCTCCCCGTAGATCTCAGAAAAAGCCTGCTCCATGACGGAGACAGGATCCGTCTTCGGATGCAGCGTGTGGATCAGCGTGCCGTCCTTTAGGAGCAGCAGGATATCACAGTATGCGAGTGCGAGTGTCGGATCGTGGAGACAGAGAATTGCAGTTTTTTCTGTGAGAATTTTTCCGGTTGAGTAAGATAGCCCATCTGGTTCATCGGCGCTACATGCCAATGATGTGCATTCACGCAAAGAGTGAGATTGTTGCAAACAATCGGGCCCAGTGTGAGAACGTGTCGAGACAGGTTCTTTTTTATAGGGAAAAAAGGCAGGGGAAGCAGATCTACCGCCCTGTGCCGCCTGTACGATATCTGCGATCAGCCCCATCATCCGGTACTTATTCCCAAGGTCCAGCGAACTGTCTGGCTCATCAAAGAGCAGGAGCGAAGTATCTTCAATGAGTGTTCTCGCCAGGATCACGAGCTGCTGTTCCCCACCGCTGAGTGTTAAGTAATCCCGATTCGCAAAATCGTCCATTCCGACGGAAGCGAGCGCCTGGAGGGCTGCCTCCCGCATCTTGGCAGACGTCTGTTCGAAGAGTTTCAACCGGGAGTAAAATCCCATGAGCACGACATCCAGCGCACTCATGGAAATGGAGATCCCGCTCTGCTGCGGAATATAACTTACGAGTCCTGCGAGAGCTTTTGGAGAGAGAGCTGTGAGGTCCTGCCCGTTCAGGAGAACATGGCCGCTGTGGGAAAGCTCTCCGCATATGGCCCGCAAAAGGGTAGTCTTTCCGCTCCCGTTCGGTCCGAGAAGCGCGATCATATGCCCGGGATTTTCAACCGAAAGGGAAAGATGGTTTAGGATCTGATGACCGCCCAGAGAGACGGAGAGGTCCTGAATGGAAACATGTTCAGACATAATGATCAGCGCCTCCTTTCCGAGAGGATCAGATAGATCAAAAACGGCGCTCCGAGGAGCGAAGTAAAGATACTGACAGGAAGCTCCACTGCGGCGAGCGATTTTGCAAGAATATCCGCGGTCAGGAGCAGGAAACTCCCGATGAGACCGCTGAGAAAGCATGCGGACTTCCGGTTATGCCCGGTCAGGAGTCTTGCCGTGTGCGGAGCGAGAAGACCGACGAAGCTGATGAGTCCGGTCACACTGACAGCGGCTGCGACGGTGAGTGTGGCGAGAAAAAGAACGAAAAAACGTGTTTTCCGGACAGATACGCCGAGCATGCGGGCCTCATCTTCACGGACCGAGAGTACCAGAAGATGGCGGTGGAGCAGGAAGACCAGCGCGGAGGAGATCAGGATGATCACGACCGGAAACGGGATTTTCGATGCGGTGACGCCGGAGAGACTTCCCATGATCCAGTATTCGATCGAGGCGAGCTGTTTTTCCGGATCTGCCATGAGCTTTAAGAGCATGAGAACGGTCTGCGCGAGAGCATGGACCGCGATCCCCGCGAGAACGATGGAAGAATGGTCCCGGACCGGGGAGAGAGTGGTGAGCCCGAGGGAAAGGCAGACGGCGAGAAGAGCACCGAAAAATGCGAAGAGCGTTGTGGACGGCGCGGCGGCGGAGACGAACAGGATCGCGAAAGCCGCACCGGCACTGGCTCCGGAGGAGACACCGATGATGTCGGGGGATGCCAGCGGATTCCGGAAGACCGTCTGGTAGACAAATCCTGCGATCCCGAGTCCAAAACCGCCGACGAGTCCCATGACAGCGCGCGGCAGGCGGAGAACCGTGAAGGTACGGAGCGCCATCGGATCCCCGGCAGCCAGGCCAGATAATGTGATCGGATATTTTCCGGTACTCAGGGCAGAAACAAAGGCGATGACCATAAAAGTCATCGCCAGTGTTAAGGTTGCCATGGTTCGGTTGGAATTAGTTTGCGCTTTCCGGAGTGAATCCATAGAATGTTTCATAGAAATTCTTCTCTGCTGTCTTGAAATCGTCTTCAGTTACAACGTCCGGGTGAAGAACGGAAGCGACGTAGTAGCTTCCTAAAAAGCTTGCCGGAACCGGGGAATCGAGTGCCTCGATGTCGCTCGGGATCTGGTAAACATGTCCTTCTTTTACGGCTGTGCAGTCAGCAAGAGCGGAATCGTTCAGAACGGAGTCCACATCGTAGTCTGCATCAGCTGCGAGAATGATGTAATCCGGGTTCCAGGAAAGGATCTGCTCGTAGGAAGTATCAGCCCAGTAGGTATCTGTGATCTCAGAAGCTGCATTGACGCCACCTGCATGCTCGATCAGAGTGGACTGGTACATTTCCGGACCAGCAGTCTGTAACAGAGCGCTGTTTCCTGCAAGATATACGGACGGAGTTTCTTTTCCCTCGAGAGACTGGACAAGCTCTGCAGTGGTATCAGAGATCCAGTATTCGAGTGTCTGTCCTTTTTCTACTACGTTTGCTGCGGTGGAGATCATGTCGATCGTCTCCATCAGCTTTGCGTCATCCTCCGGATTGACAGCGATCACGGTGAGACCGAGCTCTTCCATTGCCGGGATGGAATCCTTTAATTTCACAGGAACAATTACAAGATCCGGCTTTAATGCTGCGCAGCCTTCCAGATCGAACTCTTTTGCGGTTCCGACGGACGGAAGACTTGTGAGCTCCGGAGCGCTGAGTTTATAGATATTTCTTTTGTCCGCTTTTGCCTCGACGCCGACTAACTTGTCGTCAAGACCAAGCGCGATCATCAGGCTTGTGGAGATATAGTAGCCGCTGACAAAGGATTCTGGCTGCTTCTCGATCGTAACCTCACGGCCGAGATGGTCGGTGATGGTAACCGGATAGGTGACTTCCATGTCGGAGACAGCGGCCTCGGAAGTCTCAGAAGCGGATTCAGAAGCTGATTCGGTGGATTCTGCGGTCGTCTCAGCGGCAGCAGTTGTTGTTGATGCGGTGTTGCTTCCACATGCAGTTACGCTCACAGATAATGCGAGAGCTAAGAGCAGAGCGGAGAGCTGTTTGAGATTTTTTTTCATAATCTTTTGTCCTCTTTCGATCTTTTTTTGCTGGAACATCGTTGTATTTTTCCAACTATAACGGAATTATAGCAGAAAGTATGTTAAAATAAAAGTAATTTTTGAAGAACGCTTCAGAATACAGGGATCCGGACTTTTTTGAGAGCAGGAAAAGGCGGGAACAACTGCATATTCTGAGGGATCATGAGGAGCAATGGTATGAGAGTCATCAGGGAATATAAAAAAGCGGAAAGCCTGGAAGAGGCGTGGCAGTTAAACCAGAAAAAGAGCAACCGGGTCCTGGGCGGCATGGTCTGGCTGAAGATGGGAAAGATGCAGATCGGTACGGCGATCGACCTGTCCGGACTCGGACTTGACACGATCGAGGAGACGGAGGACGAGTTCCGGATCGGCTGCATGGTCACATTGAGAGATCTGGAACTTGATTCGGGACTTAACGGGTATACGGACGGCGCTGTGCGGGAGTCGGTGCGTCACATCGTCGGCGTCCAGTTCCGGAATCTCGCGACGGTCGGAGGAAGTATTTACGGAAGATACGGATTTTCCGACGTGCTGACGATGTTTCTGGCGATGGACAGCTATGTGGAGCTTTACAAAGGCGGGATCATTCCGTTGAGAGAGTACGCAAAAATGCCGTATGACCGGGACATCCTGGTCCGGCTGATCGTAAAAAAAGAAGCGGCATCGTTTGATTACCAGTCCGTCCGCAACACGCAGACCGATTTTCCGGTCCTCACCTGTGCCGCGGCAAAGACAGAAGCCGGATACCGGTTCGCGATCGGGGCAAGACCGGGAAAAGCGGTTCTCTTTGAGCTGTCCAATGAGGATATGAAGGACAAAAATGTAGAAAACATCGCGGAGTATGCTGCCAAGTGTGTAAAAGAACAGATCGTGACCGGCTCCAACACGAGAGGAAGCGCGGAGTACCGGAACCATCTGGCCGGGGTGCTGGTGAGACGGGCGGTATGTAAGTTTGGGGAATAAGAACAGACGGATGAAGAACGGTTTGAAAGAAGAAAGCTTTGTCTGACTGAAAGAAACTCAGTCCGTTATGGAGCATAAAGAAACTGGAAACAGATAAAAACGAGGAATCATACATGAACATCACGATAACATTAAATGGAAAAAAGATCTCGGAGGAGATCGACGCAGACCTTCTTCTGATCGATTTTGTGCGGAATCACGGCTGTTACAGTGTAAAGCGCGGATGTGAGACGTCGAACTGCGGGCTCTGCACGGTATTTTTAGATGAAAAGCCGGTGCTTTCCTGCTCCGTTCTTGCGGCGCGGGCAGACGGAAGAAGTGTGACGACGCTGGAAGGACTTCAGGACGAAGCGAAGGAATTCGGCGCTTTTATCGCGGATCAGGGCGCCGAGCAGTGCGGATTCTGCAATCCTGGCTTCATTATGAACGCGCTGGCACTGTTCCGGGAAAACGAATATCCGGATACGGAGGAAATCAAGGAATATCTGGCGGGCAACTTATGCCGCTGCTCCGGCTACGAGGGACAGCTTCGCGGTATCCAGGCATTTCTCGCATGGAAGAAAGAAAAGAACGGGTGACGGTCCGGTGAGGCGCGCGTGTGACGGTCGGACCGTGACAACACGCAGAACAAATGATGTGAGACTGTTACAAATACAGAAAGAGGACGAAAGTTATGAAATATGTAAATAAACCTGTCCGGAAAAAGGACGCGATGCAGCTTGTGACCGGACAGCCTGTATACATGGACGATATCGCTCCGAAGGACTGCCTGATCGTAAAACTCCTGCGCTCCCCGCATGCGAACGCGATCGTGACTTCCTTGAATAAGACGGCTGCGATGAAAGTGGACGGGATCGAGGCGATCTATACCTGGGAAGATATCCCGCAGGACGCGAAGCGGTACACGCAGGCAGGACAGACATATCCGGAGATGAGTCCGTATGACAGACTCTTGATTGACCGGCATGTCCGCTACGTCGGGGATGTGGTCGCGATCGTTGCCGGTCGCGATGAAAAATGTGTGGACCGGGCATTAAAGCTCATTAAAGTCCAGTACGAGGTCCTGGAACCGCTCCTTGATTTCAGAAAGGCGAAGGACAACAGGATCCTGGTGCATCCGGAGGACAACTGGGAGAGTCTTGTTCCGGTCGGGGCGGACAATAAGAGAAATCTGTGCGCCCATGACGAATCGGGAGAGGGAGATATCGAGAAAGTATTGAGGGAGAGCGATGTTGTGATCGACCATGTCTATCACACGAAGGCATGTCAGCAGACGATGATGGAGACATTCCGGACGTTCTGTACGATCGACGCTTACGGACGCCTCAACGTGGTCAGCTCCACCCAGATCGTATTCCACTGCCGCCGGATCATCGCCAATGCGCTCCATATCCCGAAGTCCATGATCCGCGTCAGCAAGCCGAGGATCGGAGGCGGATTCGGTGCGAAGCAGACATCGATCAGCGAGGTTTATCCGGCTTATGTGACCTGGATGACAAAGAAACCGTCAAAGATCATCTTTACCCGCGAGGAGAGCATGACCGCCTCTACACCGCGCCATGAGATGGAAGTCCATGTGCGTCTCGGTGCAAGTAAGGACGGGATCGTCAACGGCATCGACATGTACACGCTGTCCAACACGGGCGCTTACGGGGAACATGGTCCCACAACGGTCGGACTTTCCGGGCATAAATCCATCCCGCTCTACGGGAAGGCGAAGGCATTCCGGTTTGTGAGTGATGTTGTATACACGAACGTGATGTCTGCCGGGGCGTACCGTGGATACGGGGCGACACAGGGACTGTTCGCGGTGGAGTCCGCGGTGAACGAACTTGCCGCGAAGCTTCATATGGATCCGTTTGAGATCCGCGAGAAGAACATCATCAAAGAGGGCGACGTGATGCCGGCCTATTACGGTCAGGTCAATACGAGCTGTGCGCTTGATCGCTGTCTTGCGCGTGTGAAAGAGATGATCCACTGGGACGAAAAATATCCGGTCCGCGATATGGGCAACGGAAAGGTCCGCGCGGTCGGCATGGGAATGGCGATGCAGGGATCCGGTATTTCGTCCGTCGATGTGGGAAGTGCCACGATCAAGGTGAACGACGACGGATTCTACACGCTGTCGATCGGTGCAGCCGATATGGGAACCGGCTGTGATACGATCCTGGCACAGATCGCGGCGGAGGTTCTCGAGTGCTCTGTCGATGAGATCACGGTGTTCGGCGCGGACACGGATACTTCGCCGTATGATTCCGGTTCCTACGCGTCCAGTACGACGTATGTCACGGGAAAAGCGGTCGAAAAGTGTGCACTGCAGGTTCGGGAACAGATCTGCAAACTCGGTGCACAGATGATGAACTGCCCGGAGAATGAGGTCGTGTTTGACGGGAAGGTTGTACGGAGAGAGAGAAAGAGAGCAGCAGGCAGCAATGTTCCGGGCAGGAGTGAAGAAACAGACATAAAAACTGGTGCTGAGCTGGCTGCAAAAGACGGTGCTGGTAGTCCGGAAAATAGCGGATCCGCGGAATCCTCAGAAACTTCGCAGGTTTCCCTTGCAGATATCGCCACCGCCTCCATGTGCGGAAACGGGATCGCTCTCGAGGCGACCGTGACGAACAGCTCCCCGATCTCTCCGCCGCCGTTTATGGTCGGAGCCGCGGAGGTCGAGGTGGACCTTGAGACAGGTGAGACGAAGATCATCGATTATGCCGCCGCCGTCGACTGCGGAACGCCGGTGAACCCGAATCTTGCGAGAGTCCAGGCGGAAGGCGGGATCCTGCAGGGAATCGGAATGGCGCTCACGGAAAATATTACCTACAATAAACTTGGAAAGCTCGCGGAAAATTCCCTGATGCAGTATAAGATCCCGACCCGCGTGGATATCGGAAAGATCCAGGTCGATTTTGAGTCGAGCTATGAGAATGAGGGACCGTTCGGCGCAAAATCGATCGGTGAAGTCGTGATCAACACCCCGCTCCCGGCAGTTGCGGACGCGATCTATAATGCAACAGGGACAAGATTTTATGAGCTGCCGATCACACCGGAAAAGATCGCGATGGCAGTGCTGGAATCGAAATGATTGACGGAATTCGGACAATAGAATGCGATATGACCATATGTTATAAACAAACTGTAACGATGAAGATCAACCGGGGCGAGAACATGAAAGAGCAGGTTTCGTGACAACAGAATAGGCGCGTCATCGGATTGCTCCGGGCAGAGAGAAAGCAGGGGCAGAGTATGACGAAGAAAATATGGGATTTCAGAAACTTCAGAGAACGAAAGAAAAAAGATCAGGGCGGATATTCCCTGGTGGAACTGATGGTAGTCATCGTCATCATGGTGATCCTTGCATCTGTGAGCATCGGAGTCTACAATGGATATGTGGAGCGCGCGAAGAACGCGGTAGCTTATGAAAAGGGACACCGGATCGCGGAGGCACTGAAGATCTGCGAGGCGGAGTACGGTCTTTCCGGAACAATCAGCCTGGATCGCCTGTCAGCGATTTCGGGAGATCTGATGAAGAAACCGAATGATCCGGACAGTCTCCTCTACGAATATGTGGGAGAGGACACGGATGACTGTACGGATTTTACGGTTTCCTTAAAGAAGATCGACACTGCATCGGTGGAGATCCAGGGATTCACTTACACAGCGGACACCTACGAGATCACATGGACGGAGGACGACGGTGTGGAAGTGACGATGAAATAACAGGGCTGATCATCCCGCATGTTTCCAGAAAATGGAACATCAGGCTGACGGCCAGGAGATCAGCACATCCGCCGGGACTTAAGTGCATGGCGATGTACTGTTCGTCCAGTGAAGACAATATTTCTTTGAATGAATCATTCGTGACAGCAGAGAGCAGGTGTTTTGCCTGCTCTTTGCTTTTTTTTGCGAGCTCCGGACCGCCGCGGTGCACCATGTTGGTGTCATCGACCTCCGAGATCAGGGTGAGGAGTGCCATGGCGGCCGCATCGTTTAAGGAAAAACAGGCGGCAAGCCATTTTTTGAGTGCCGGAAGTCCGATCCGGACAGCGGAAGGAAAACCAGCAGCAGCCTCTCCTCTGGCTCCCTGGATTCCGTAGGCGGAGAAGATTCGCTCGCCGTTCGACAAGGCGGATGGTTCAGCTTGTGGGGGATGATTTTTGGTGTCCATCGGCATAGAACCCCGGCTATCCTGCGAGTTCACATCAATGGAAGAAGCGTGGGACAGCTTGTTGTGATGATTGAAAAGTTTTGCCAGATCACCGAGGGAACAGCTTCCAAGCTTCCTGCATTCGCTGAGAACCTCCTCGGCCGGAAGCGGCAGACTCTTTCCTGCATGGACTTTTCCCAGCGCCCCGCAGAGGATCGCAGAGGCGAAGACAAGACCTTTGTGGGTGTTGATCCCGTGCGTGGCGGAGAACATGGCGGTCTCCGCGCGCTGCCCGGCATAGCGGAGCCGCTCAAAGATCTGTTCGTCCGCCTCGTCTGCATGGTCCCACCCGAGACAGAAAAATTCCCGGAACCATGGGATCAGGGAAGCGCTGCTGTCCAGAAATGTAAAAAAGTCCATATCCGAATGCGAACCGGAATTATTCCGGTCTACAAGTCCCGGCTTCGGGGTTGTTGAGACCTCGTAGAGCAGCCCGCGGACCGCCGCGGAGGCGGCAAGATCTGCCGAGCGGTCCCTGAAATGATCGTTAAAGAGTTTTGCCGTCTGCCACTGGATGAGTTCCATGGAATGGCGTTTTTGGGCCAGGCAGGTATTTGCATCCCCTCCGCACACCAGACAGGTGCGGGGAAGGAGATGAAGATCCTGCCGCTTTACGGAAACTCCGTCCAGTCCGCATACATCGAGATTGAAGAGACGGCCGAGCGGATGACTCTCCTCGATGGAGACGAGAAACTGTTTGACCGGGATTTCCGGGGAATCCAGGAGAAAAAAGGCGTGATCGCCGGTTGGCTCTTCACAGATCTTTGTATTTTTTATGGAGAAGCGGCCGAGTTTTTCCTGCAATTCCCGGAGTTCCTCGCGAAACGCGGCACGGGCGAAAGGAAACACTTTCACCGCTCCGGCAATATTTAAGGAAAATTCCACAAGGCAGGAGCCGTCTCCTGCGGAGAGCAGCTCCCACTTTTTCAGTATACGCCGGTCTCTTGCGGCGCGGAGTTCTTCGGAAGTCACCGGAGTGCCGGTGATCACGTCGGTCAGGTTCATGGATACCTCCCATGTTGTAAAAGAAGTAACTGTTCAGTAGGTCTGAAGGCAAAAATCCCGTTTGCGCAGCCGATTTGAAACGGATTCCTGCCTTAGTGTGTACTTTCAGCAGAAAACTTTTCTTTCAGATACTTCGCAGTACATTCCGGCACCAGGGAAAGTACTTCATCCGTTACGCCATGCTCGGCGAGGAGCTTGCGGACGCGGGAAGCGCTGATAACTTCCGGTTTTCCGTCCGGGCCTTCGGTGGTGATCCGGTCGATCTTTATGAAGGAGATCCCATAGCGGGGCAGGATCCGGATCATGGCTTCGTTATAATTTCTCGTCACCGGATCGAACGGTTCTTCCCCTGCAAAGCGCTTTTTAATATGAAGAAGCGGTGCGATCCGGGAGGCGAACAGGGTGATATCGAGCTCACTCTGGATCTTTGCGGCGTCTTCGCCTTCCTTTAAGAAATAGGTCGGGAAGGTCGCATTGGAGATCATATATGGGCCGGACGGATGAACGATGACGTTCGCAAGGTGGTCGGTTCCTTCGCGGACAAGGCGCAGGCGGTCCGCAAACGGGAACTGGGAGCGGTTTTCCTCGACCACAAAGATGTGGAGCAGGTCGCAGGCTCTGGCCGCGTAGGTGATCAGTGCAAGATGGCCTTTTGTGAACGGATTGCAGTTCATGACGATGCAGCCGATGTTGTCGGAATCTTCGGTTCCGGCAAGAAACTTTTTATAGAAATTGTCGAGTCCATTTTTCTTGTTTTCCAGCATCAGAACGGACTCTGTCTCCGCTAACGGATAGAATCCGCAGGAGGTAAAGAGTACCTTATTTTTCGGCCGGGTGATGACAAAAAGATCGTAATGACCGGCGGCAAAGCGGTTTTCCACAAGGCGGGAGACGAGACTTCCGAGCGCATTCTGCCCGCGCAGACTTTCATCGACCGCAAAACATTTCAAAAGATTCCCGGCACAGCATCCGCAGCCGGTCAGATTCTCATCGGCATCGAACACGCCGAATGCCGCCTCGATATCATCCTCATAATTTAAATGATGCTTTGCGAGAAAATCGGTCAGCATCTGTTTATCGTGAGCGAATCCAAGGGATAATTCATGAATACTTAAATCTGTCATAACGAAAACACCTCCAAAAATATTCAAGCCAAGCGCATGTTGCCATAACAGTTCTGCGGAGGTTGCTCAGGAAAGGTCCGCAGAAGGAAAGTGCTGTGGTAGCGGAAAGATGATCTTTCCGTGTACCTATAGTATAGTGGAAATGGGACAGGTTTTCCAGAGAAAAGGAGAGAAATTTGCCTGTAGCAATAAAATGTGGTACGATAATGAAAAATCAAACGAACGATACGAGGAACATAAGACATGCATATCTATTTTGCCCCGCTTGAGGGGATTACAACCTATCCATACAGAAACCTGCACCACAAATATTTTGGCGGTGTGGAGAAATATTTTACCCCGTTTCTGGCACCGGGACCGGAACAGGGGATGAGCGTGAAGGAGATGAGGGATGTATTGCCGGAAAACAATGCCGGGATACCGATCGTTCCGCAGATCCTGACAAACAGGGCTGGGGATTTTCTTCTTGCATCGAAGAAACTCTCAGAGATGGGATACCGGGAGATCAACCTGAATCTCGGATGTCCGTCCGGAACGGTCACGGCAAAGAAGAAAGGTTCCGGATTTCTTCTCTACCCGGATGATCTGGACCGCTTTTTTGATGAGGTGTTTTCGGATGCTGCAGTGCGGAATGGTGAATTCCTCGTTTCGGTAAAGACACGGATCGGGAAGAATGAGGTGGAAGAGTGGCCGGAACTCATGCAGGTTTATAACCGCTACCCGATCCATGAACTGACGGTCCATCCCCGGATCCAGAAGGAATTTTATAAAGGAACCCCGCATCTCGATGTGTTTGCGGACATTTTGAAGGAGAGCAGGAATCCGGTCGTGTATAACGGGGATCTGTTTACCGTGGAGAAGGTAAAAGAATTTCGGGAAAAGTTTCCAACAGTCGGGACGGTCATGATCGGGCGTGGACTGATCCGGAATCCGGCGTTGGCGGAGATGATCTTGCAGGAAGAGACGGAAGCTTGTACGGATCGTCTTGAAAACGGAGTTAGGATTTTTGAAGCAGATGGGCAGTTACAGACTCAAGGGAATAGAAACAAAGGGGACATCCTGCCGAGGATCCGCGAGTTCCATGACGCCCTCTTTGAACACTACCGCGAGACCATGTCCGGCGACCGGAATCTTCTGTTCCGGATGAAAGATCTCTGGAGCTACATGCTGGCAGAAGTGCCGGACAGCGAAAAACTCGCCAAAAAGATCCGTAAATCGCAGCATGTGCCGGAATATCTGGCGGCGGTGGAGGAAGTGTTTGCAAGATGGGATGCAAACAGATAGTCGGAAAGGAGGCCACTATGCAGTTACTGATCAAACAAAGAGTTTTCTCATGGACCGATACCTATGACGTCTATGATGAACATGAGAACCCAAAGTATTTCGTAAAAGCGGAATTTTTTGCGCTGGGGCATCAGATCCACGTGTATGATAAGAGTGGAAAGGAAGTCGGCATGGTGAAACAGCGGCTGTTTGCGGTTTTGCCGTGTTTTGATATCGAAATCGGAGGAAAAGAGGCCGGAAGTGTTCAGAAAGAATTTTCCTTTTTCAAGCCGCGCTATGAGTTGGATTACAACGGATGGCGGTGTGAGGGAGACTTTCTGGCGTGGGAATATGATGTCTATGAGGCGTGCTGTGTGGCGGTCCATATTTCAAAAAAGCCGTTTCAATGGGGCGATACCTATGTGATCGACATCGTGGATCCGAAGGATGAGGTCATGGCGCTCATGCTGGCGATCGCGATCGATGCGGCGAACTGTACGAAATAGATGAGATCATGTCATTCAGCACAAAAATACGAAGAGAGCAGCAGGAGGAATAAGATGGATACAGAAAAACAGCCAAAAGAAACATTCGTAGAACAGATGGAGCGCGTAAACCGCACCAATCCATTCATGATCCACAACAACATCCGCGCAGTCGCTTTGTCCGAGGACGCAGCCGAAGTGTGTGCGGAGGTTACGGAGGATTCCTTAAATGCCATGCAGACAGTCCACGGCGGACTGATGTTTGTGATGGCGGAGATCGCAGCAGGACTTGTGACGAGGAATGACGGAAGAAAATACGTGACACTGGACAGTTCGTTCCGGTTCCTCCGCGGCAGCAGCGCGAAGAAGCTCCGCGGAGTCGCAAAGATCACGAAGCGAGGAAAAACCGTCTGCTTCACAAAATCCCAGGTGATGGAGTCGGAAACCGGGAAGGTGCTGGCAGAGGGAGAGTTTACGTTTTATTGTATGGGAGAGTAAGACAGAAGCAAGAGAAAGATGTGACTGTGATATGTCTTCCGGGAGAACGGATGTGATTCCATCATCTCCCTCGGCGGCGGTTCCTCCCACGACTGTGCGAAGGCGATCGCCCTGGTTGCCTCAAACGGAGGAAACATCAGAGACTACGAAGGTGTCGACCGCTCCAGCAATCCGTTATGCCCGATGATCGCAGTCAACACAACAGCCGGAACTGCTTCTGAGATCACCCGTTTCTGTATCATCACCGATACAAGCCGGCATGTAAAGATGGCGATCGTTGACTGGCGCGTGACTCCGCAGATCGCGATCAACGACCCGAACCTTATGGTCGGAATGCCGCCGGCCCTGACAGCAGCAACCGGAATGGACGCCCTGACCCATGCGATCGAGGCGTATGTCTCCACAAATGCAAACCCGCTGACCGATGCGGCAGCACTGATGTCGATCACGATGATCACCCAGTATCTCCCGAAGGCAGTTGCAAACGGAGTTTACATGAAGGCCCGCGACAAGATGGCTTACGGACAGTATCTCGCAGGTATCGCATTCAATAACGCATCCCTCGGATATGTCCATGCGATGGCACATCAGCTCGGCGGTATGTACAATCTCCCGCACGGTGTCTGCAACGCGATCCTTCTCCCGCATGTGGAAGGGTTCAACCTGATCGGCAATGCGAACCGCTTCCGCGACATCGCAAAGGCCATGGGCGAGATTACGGAAAATAAGCTCTTGCAGGTAAGCTTGCATCGGATTTCCGACTTTTGACCCTGCTATCTTAAAATGCAGATAGAATCTGAAATAATTACTGTGAATCATCAGCAGTATTTCGGCTGCTTCTCGCCTCCTCAAGATAATTATAAAGCGTGTATTTTGAAACCTTCAGCGTCTCACAGAGGAGTACGCTCGTCTTGGAGATCTTGAAGACACCTTTCTGGTCGAGATAATCCAGGGCGCGGATCTTTTCTTCTTTGTTCATGAGTCCCATCGGCTTTCCGACGAGGAGTTCTGCCTGATTCATATAATACTGAAGGATATCGTCCACATTCTTGGTCGCAAGCGCGTCTTTGTCGCTCATCGGTGCATGGTGGGTCATCGGATACTGGACGAACGCATGGAGCGCACGCTGGGCATTTAAAAAGTCGGAGACATCGAGATTTACGCAGACAGCTCCGATGATCTTGCCGTTCTCATCCGGGATCAGGGTCGTGAAGGATTTGTAAAACTGATCTTTCTGACCGTTTGAGAAAGTCTGGAGACTGTCCTTCAGAGGTTCGATATCTTTTCCGAACTGCGTGATCATTCCCCCTTTCGGAGAACCGCCGACATCGCGTCCGCTGAGCGTGGCATTCAGGGCATAGACGATCGTGTGATCGTAACCTTTCCGGTAGTCGTGGATCAGGATCTCGCTGTTTTCACCGAGAAATTTCTGGAGCCCTTCGAGAAAACGGATCAGAAAGTCGAAATCAAGATACTGGGAAATTTCCATAAATGTGTACCTCCATGGAGACAGATACCGGATCAGGCATTCCCCCCGAAATACACTGCCGGAATATTACGTGAAAATATTAACAAAGCAGAGGCGAACAAACCTCTGAAACTCTTAACTGATCTCAGAATACCATATAACAAACTGTTTGTCAATTATATAACATTTTTTCACACAAAAAGTTTGAAATAATGATTGACATTCTATGAAGTATGGCCTATAATAAAAACACAAAAACAAAAAGAAAGATAAACAAACTAATTTTTAGTTATTGTACCCATCCTTTTCCGGACCCGGGATCCACTCACAGGGATCCCGAGCCCACCCACTTGGACAACGACGTCCGGCTTTTGGAAGCTGTAAAGTTGTCTGGTTGAATTTGCAGATTCCCCCACTTTGATAGATTCACATCGTGGTGGATGTGATAAAGACCGGTTTTTCTGCGGAATGGATGCCCGCAGGAGAAATGGAAGGCCGAAGGGCCCGCTGCCTCGCCACAGCGAAAAAATCCGCATTTCCGGCCGTGATCCCCATAAGGGAAAAGATGATACATATTGAGCGCAGAACCCCTGAGGCAGACGATCCCCAATATCGCTGTTTCAGGGGTTCTGTCTGTTTTGAGGTGTCATGTGCATTTTCTGGTGGGAGAGGAAAGGAAAACGATCATGCGCATATATTTATAGAAAGAAGAGGATGGTTTGCCTCCTCCGCAGGCAGAAAGTTTCTGGATGGAACATTCCATATTACACAATATCGGCGGATTTTGAGGATTTCATTCGTTCTTTTTAAGACGGCAGATCAATGAAAAATGAGATGGAAAAACAGATGGTCGGGAGGTATCAATGAAATTCAGACAGAAAATCGTTCTGTTTCTGGTGATCGTAGTTGTGGATCTGATCCTGTGCGGCGTGACCTTGCGGATGTGGAAAGGAGAAGATGGGGAAAAGGATTTTAAGGGAGATGTGTATCATGAAAGAAATAAAGAGGAAAATGAGTCAGAGGAGCAGGAAGATCGAAAAGACAGGAACGTCATGTCGAGGGAATCGGACATGGTACGGGAGAAGGAGACCGATATGAGAAAATACGTGGCGCTCACATTCGATGATGGTCCGAATTCCAGATACACAAAGCCGCTCCTGGACGGTCTCAGGGAACGCGAGATCCGTGCATCCTTTTTTCTTGTAGGCGAGTGCATTGACGGAAAGGAAGATCTCGTAAAGCAGATGGCGGAGGATGGACATCTGATCGGTGTCCATTGTATGACACATAAGGATCTCACGAAAGAACCGCTTTCGGATGCCAAAAAAGAAATCTGTGAAACCGGGGAGAAGATCCGGGCAGTGACCGGAGTCATGCCGGAGTACGTCCGCCCGCCATACGGAAGCTGGAATGCGAAGCTGGAGGAGGCGGTGGACATGATCCCGGTATTCTGGGATGTCGATTCCATCGACTGGCGTCTGAAGAACACGGAAAAAGTGACCGCAAAAGTCTTAAAAGATACGGAGGACGGGGACATCATCCTGATGCATGATGAGTTCCGGACATCCGTGGAAGCTGCGCTCCGGATCATTGACAACCTTACGGCGAAAGGGTATACTTTTGTTACAGTAGACGAACTGATGGTCGATTAAAACATTCGGGAAAGGCAGTTTTCATGGATTTATTTGATTATATGAGACAAAATACGATGGAGAAGGAATCGCCCCTCGCGTCCAGAATGCGCCCGACGACTCTGGACGAGGTGGTCGGTCAGAAACATATTATCGGAAAGGATAAACTCCTTTACCGTGCGATCAAGGCGGACAAGCTGGGATCGGTGATCTTTTACGGACCGCCCGGAACAGGAAAGACGACGCTCGCAAAGGTGATCGCGCATACGACAAGTGCGCGCTTTGAGCAGATCAACGCCACTGTTGCCGGAAAAAAAGATATGGAAGAGATCGTGAAAAATGCGAAGGATGCGATCGGCATGTACGGACAGAAGACGATCCTTTTCGTGGATGAGATCCATCGCTTTAATAAGTCGCAGCAGGATTATCTCCTGCCATTCGTGGAGGACGGGACGATCACGCTGATCGGAGCGACGACGGAGAATCCATATTTTGAGGTGAACAACGCGCTTCTTTCCAGATCCAGGATCTTCGAGTTAAAACCGCTGGAAAAGCAGGATATCCGGGAACTGGTAATCCGGGCTGTCTATGATACGGAAAAAGGGATGGGAACTTATGGAGCCGATATCACGGATGAGGCGGCGGATTTCCTTGCGGATGTGGCAAACGGGGACGCGAGAGCGGCGTTAAATGCGGTCGAGCTCGGAATTCTCACGACGGACAAGTCGGAGGACGGAAAGATCCATATCACGATCGATGTCGCGGCGGAATGTATCCAGAAACGGGTGGTTCGCTACGATCATGACGGGGATAACCACTACGATACGATCTCTGCATTCATCAAGAGCATGCGTGGATCGGACCCGGATGCGGCGGTCTATTACCTGGCCAGAATGCTGTATGCAGGTGAGGATGTGAAGTTTATTGCCCGCAGGATCATGATCTGCGCTTCCGAGGATGTCGGAAATGCGGATCCGAATGCGCTTGTGGTCGCGGTGAGCGCGGCGCAGGCGGTGGAGCGGATCGGAATGCCGGAGAGCCAGATCATTCTCTCCCAGGCGGCCGCCTATGTCGCGACGGCTCCGAAGAGCAATGCGGCCTATGTGGGGATCCAGAATGCGATGAAGGCTGTAGCGAATATGCGGACGATGCCGGTTCCGGCGCATCTTCAGGATAAGCACTACAAAGGCGCGGAGAAGCTGGGACATGGACTCGGCTATAAATATGCACATGACTATCCGAATCATTATGTCACCCAGCAGTATCTGCCGGACGGGATGGAAGGAATGAAATTCTATGAACCGTCGGAGAATGGGTATGAAAAGAAGATCAGGGAGCATATGGAGTTTATAAAGCGGGAAGCTACTTTTCACGGGTAGGAATTTTCTGAACTGAAAATTCCGTATGATACCGTTGTGGTCGCGGATTTTGCCGATTTGGAATGCGAAGCATCGGCAAAATCCTGTTACAGTGCGCGGGCACTGGAGGACCCGTGTACTGTAACAGAGGGAAGCCGGAGAGATGGAATAAGCAGGATCAGGGAAAGAGGAAATTGTGAAATTTCCTCTTTCCATTTTTTTATGTGTGCGTTATAATGAGATATACTCATCAGAACAGCCTGGGAGGAAAGTATTGGAAACGATACTTGCTTCTTTGCTCCCGGGCAGTTTCGAAAAAGTCCTCCGATATCGCTGAAATGCGGTGATCCGATCGGAGAAAAGTTTCAAATCTAATGGTTCCAAGGCAGCGGATCCGGAGACGGGGAGGCTGTTATGATCTTTTTTTGATTCCCAACGAGATGATAAAACCGGAATAAGGATGAAGGAGTATTATTATGCGTGAAAAATTAGCAACATTACCGCTGACCCAGTTAAAAGAGCTGGCAAAGAGCCAGGGAATCAGGAATATCAGCGGCTTGAGAAAAGCAGAATTGATCGATCGCCTTTGTGAGGCGGCGGAAAGTGCCGGCGGCGCAAAAGTACCGGCAGAAAATAATGAAAATAGAGAGAATACGGCAGCACCGATGCAGGCGGCAGCGCAGAAAGAGAAAGCGCCGGCTGCTGGAAATGTTTCCGGAGGTGCGGGACAGGAGAAAATGGCATCGGAGAGACCGGCGGTCTTCCAGGACCGCATGGGGCGTCCGGAGAAAACCGAGCGTGCGGAACGATATGAGAGAAATGACCGTCAGGAGCGAGGGGAGCGCCAGATGAGAAATGACCGGCAGGGCAGCTACCAGAGCCGTCAGAACAATTACAGAGATCGCCAGAGTAATTACCAGGATCGTCAGAGCAGCTATCAGGACCGTCAGAGCAGCTATCAGGACCGTCAGAGCAGCTATCAGGACCGTCAGAGTGGTCAGCAGGATCGCCAGATCAGTTACCAGGACCGCCAGAGCAGCTACCAGGACCGTCAGAATGCTTACCAGGGGCAGTCATCTGCGCAGGATTCCCAGACTCAGGGAAACTATCAGGACCGCCAGACTCAGGGCGGCATGCCGGATGCCCAGGGAATTCAGGAGAGCTCAAGAACCTATCAGACTGGTTACCAGACAAGAAACCAGGGTGCTCAGAGTTATACCGCGGAACCGAAGGCAGATCTTCAGGATCTCGACAGCGGGATCGAGGCAAACGGAATTTTAGAGGTCATGCCGGATGGCTTCGGATTTATCCGCTGTGAGAACTTTCTTCCGGGAGATAACGATGTCTATGTGGCACCTTCCCAGATCCGCCGCTTTAACATGAAGACCGGCGATATCATCCGCGGAAGCCGGAGAGTGAAATCCGCGACAGAGAAATTTGCGGCACTTCTCTATGTAAAGACGATCAACGGCTATCCGACGAGTGTTGTGGAGCACCGCCCGAACTTTGAGGATCTGACCCCGATCTTCCCGAACCAGAGACTGAATCTGGAAGTCAGAGGTGGAAAAAATACGACAGCGATGAGAGTCATGGACCTCCTTGCTCCGATCGGTAAAGGCCAGCGAGGTCTGATCGTATCCCCGCCGAAAGCAGGTAAGACAACCTTATTAAAACAGGTTGCAAAAGCAGTTACGACCAACTATCCGGATATGCATATGATCATTCTTCTGATCGATGAGCGCCCGGAGGAGGTTACAGACATTAAGGAATCCGTTGTAGGACCGAACGTGGAAGTCATCTACTCTACGTTTGACGAGCTCCCGGAGCGCCACAAACGTGTCTCTGAGATGGTCATCGAGCGCGCGAGACGTCTGGTAGAGCATGGGCGTGATGTCATGATCCTCTTAGACAGTATCACAAGACTTGCAAGAGCCTATAACCTGGTTGTTCCGCCGAGCGGACGTACTCTTTCGGGTGGTCTTGATCCGGCGGCACTCCACATGCCGAAGCGTTTCTTCGGAGCAGCGAGAAATATGAGAGAGGGCGGAAGCCTGACGATCCTTGCAACCGCACTTGTCGATACCGGAAGCCGTATGGATGACGTTATCTACGAGGAATTTAAAGGTACCGGCAATATGGAGCTTGTACTCGACCGCAAGCTCTCCGAGAAGCGGATCTTCCCGGCAATCGATATCTTAAAGTCCGGTACACGCCGCGACGATCTCCTGCTCACAAGCGAGGAGGCGGAAGCTGTGGATATCGTCCGCAAGGCGACAAACTCCATGAAAGCGGAGGAGTCCGTGGAGAAGATCCTGGACATGTTCGCACGAACAAGAACGAACAGAGAGTTCGTGGAAATGACAAAGAAAACACGATTCATATAAATGACGGGCCGGTGCTCGGAATCCGTTGGTCATTTTTCAGACCGGGTTCCGGACACAGAGTCTTATTAAGAAAAATCGTAACTGTGAGGGTACTGAACGTTACTTTTCACGGATAGGAATTTTCTGAACTGAAAATTCCGTATGATACCGTTGTGGTAACTACTGAACAGTTACGAGGAAGCGTGTAAATACCTGACAGAAAACTGAACTGTCGGGGTAGATAGGAGAACAGAAAGAATGGAAGAAACAGGAAAAAATCCGATCCAGGTCGCAGAGCGCCTGTTCCAGGTGATCGAGTGTCTGGCGGAGAATGGTCCGATGGGGATCATGGATCTGAGCGCGCAGCTCGGATTCCATAAGAGCACGACGCACCGGCTCGTGACTTCCCTCCAGTATATGGGCTATATCCGGCAGGACGAGGAATCCCTGAAATACGCGCTGTCTCTGAAGTTCCTGGAGATCGGAGGCAAGATCCTGGAACAGACGAACATGGCTTCTCTGGTTCATCCGTCACTGAAGAAACTGTCGGAGCAGACCGGAGAGACGGTCCATCTCGTCCGCAGAGAGGGAACGGAGGCCGTGTATATCGATAAAGTGGAATCCAACGTCAGCTCGATCCGGATGGTATCGAGAGTCGGAAGCCGGATCCCCCTGTACTGCTCCGGCGTCGGCAAGGCGCTGCTCGCGGAGCTGCCGGATCCGGAGATCAGAGAGATCTGGAACAGCTCAGAGATCGTGTCCCTGACACCGTACACTGTAACAAAGTTTCAGGATCTCATGGAACGGATCGGGACAGTGCGGAAGGTCGGATATGCGATGGATGATGAGGAGAATGAGGAAGGCGTCCGCTGCATCGCGGTCAGCATTCCGGATTACCATAAAGAACCGGTCTACGCCCTGAGCATCTCCGCACCGGTGAGCCGGATGACGGATGCCCGGATCGCGGAACTTGCCGTGGATGTGCTGGCATTTAAGAAAGAACTGGAGAAGACGCTGGGATTCTCGAGAAGCTGAGGAAAGCACAGGAACAGTTACAGAATAAAAAGAGCGATGAGTTCTGGAATCTGATGTCGGATCCCGGAGTTCATCGCTCTTTTTCGTTACCGTGTGTGGGGATTTTCAGTGTGTGTATTGTAACTGGATTTTACTGATACTTTGTAACTGGTCAGTAGGTCTGCGCACTTGCTGCGCTGACCGTAATAAAACACAGGCTTGAAGGCAAAAATCCCATCGGTGAAGCCGATTTGGAATGGATTTTTGATATTTCCCGATCAGTTTCCGCACTCGATACTGATCGCGTTGAACATGTCGAGGATATCATCTACTTTCGTGTTCGCCTTTTCCTCGCCCTTTTTGTCCATGACCGCATGTCCCTGGTGCATCATCAGGAGACGGTCGCCGTACTCGACGGCAAAGCGGAGATTGTGGGTGACCATGATCGTTGTCAGGTGTTTCTCCGCAACGATCTTTCCTGTGAGTTCCATGATGATGTCGGCGGTCTTCGGGTCGAGGGCTGCAGTGTGCTCATCGAGGATCAGAAATTCGATCGGGGTCATCGTGGACATCAAAAGTGCCATCGCCTGGCGCTGGCCGCCGGAGAGAACGCCGACCTTCACGCCCATCTTATCCTCAAGACCGAGTCCTAAGATCTTTAACTGGTCGCGGTAGAAATCGATGCGGGACTTGTTTGTTCCGGGGAGCAGGTTAAACGGTTTTCCTTTATTATCGGCGAGTGCCATATTCTCCAGGATTGTCATGTTCGGGCAGGTTCCCATTGCCGGGTGCTGGTAGACGCGACCGATGCGGCGCTGGCGCTTGTACTCCGGCATCTTTGTGATATCGACTCCGCCCATCGTGATCGTTCCGGAGTCGACCGGAATGCTGCCGCAGATCAGGTTTAACATGGAAGTCTTTCCGGATCCATTGCTGCCGATTACGGAGACGAACTCGCCGTCGGCGATGCTCAGGTTGAAATCCTTAAAGAGGCACATTTCGTTCACGGTGCCTGCATTGTAATATTTATTGATGTTCTTTAATTCAAGCATGATGTGCCCCCTTTCTCTTCATGGAATCACTGATGATCAGGATCAGAAGAAGGATCGCCGCAGTGATCAGTTTCAGGTCAGTTGCTTTTACGATGCGCATGGAAATGACGAAAGCGACGCATGCCTTGTAGAGGATCGCGCCTGCGATGACCGCGGTGGTCGCTTTTAATTTTCCAAAGCGATGGAACAGCTGGGTTCCGAGGATGACGCTTGCGAGACCGAAGACCATGGTTCCGGTTCCGATGGAGATATCGAAGAAGGCCTGCTTCTGAGCAAGAACTCCTCCGGCGAGAGCTGCGAAGCCGTTCGCGATCGCAAGACCGATGATCTTCACGCGGCCTTTGTCCTCCGCGAGAGAGGTTACGAGAGCGTCATTGTCTCCGGCTGCCCGGAGCAGATATCCGGATCTCGTGTTTAAGTACCAGTCGAGGACGAATTTGCAGATCAGGGCGATCACTGCAAGAATGATCACAACGATGTACGGTCTCACGGATGCCGGCAGGCTGTTTCTCGTCCATTCATTGTCGAAGATCGTATCCTGGGACAGGAACGGGAGATTGGCTTTCATTCCGGCGATCCGAAGATTTACGGAGTAGAGAGCGGTCATGACAATGATACCGGAAAACAGATCGCGGACCTTGCATTTTACATGAATAAAGCCGGTCACGCATCCGGCGAGCACGCCTGCGAAGAAAGAGAGCGGTAATGCCCACACCGGGGAAATGCCTTTCACGATCAGCCCTGCGGTCAGCGCTGCGCCCAGGGGGAATGTTCCATCGACCGAAAGATCCGGAAAGTCCAGGATCTTGTAGGTGATGTATACGCCCAGGGCCATGATCGCGTAGATCAGCCCTTCCTCAAAGATTCCTAATAAGATTGCCATGTTATCCTCCGAAAATCAATAACCTATATTTTATCGCGGTTATTACAGTGGGTGTTCAGCTCTGCTGAACAGTTACTTTTACAGTTACATTCTGGTGCAAAGTCCGGCAAAGCGGATGAAATGCTTTGCCGGACTTCCTGACATTGTGTCTGTTTGAATTATTACTGGGTGATCTCAGTGAATAATTCTTTTGCATTCTTGGAGAGGTCCTCCGGGAATGTGATCCCGAGATCCTCAGCGACTTTGGAGTTTCCGTAGAAAGCTGCTTCCTCGATGACTTCAAAGTTCAGTTCGCTTGCTTTTTTCTCGCCCTTTAAGACTTCGGCAGCCATGCGTCCTGTCTGCTTTCCAAGATCAACATAATCGAGACCCATTGCAGCGAGGCAGCCGATCTTGACCTGTTCGATCTCACTTCCGAATACCGGGATGTTCTTTGCGTTTGCTTTGGAAAGGATCAGCGGAAGAGAAGCAACGACGGTGTTGTCCGTTAAGTTGTTTAAGCAGTCAACCTGTTCTAAGAGGCTGTCAGCTGCCAGCGGGATGTCTGCTGTGGAGGAAACGCCGGACTCAACGATCTCGAAACCGTAATCAGCAGCTTTTTCCTTATACTCTGCGAGTGTGGAAGCGGAGTTTACTTCGCTTGTTGTATACATGATACCGATCTTCTTCGCATCCGGAAGGATCGCGCGGATCATTTCGAGCTGCTGTTCAACCGGAAGCTTATCACTTGTTCCTGTCACTTCACCGACCGGTGTTCCGTCTGCGTTTGCAAGTTCAGCTGCGACCGGATCGGTAACTGCTGTATAGATGACCGGAATATCATTCTTTCTGCCGACGCTGTATGCGCTCTGGGCGCTCGGTGTTGCGATCGCGCAGATGAGATCCACCTTCTGTCCGGCGAAGTTTGTACTGATCTGTGCTGCTAACCCTGGGTCAGCCTGTGCGTTTTCTTCTAATACGGTAAGATTTTTGCCTTCCACGAATCCGTTCTCGGCGAGACCTTCGATGAAACCTTCCCGGCAGTTGTCGAGAGAGCCGTGAACAGCGAACTGGTTGATGCCGATCGTGTAGGAACCGTCTGCGAGAGCGGTATCCGCTGCGTCTGCGGATCCTGCAGTTGTTGCTTCGGCAGTTGTTGTCTCGGCAGCTGTCGTCTCAGCGGCAGTCGTTGTGGAAGCTGTGTTTGAAGAGCAGCCTGCGAGAAGTGCTGCGGTGAATGTTGCTGCGATGATTGCTTTGATCGATTTTTTCATAATTTTGTTCTCCTCTTCTACTTTTTAATTGAGATGATTCGTAACTGCATTCCGGGTCTTTCCGATCCGGTCATGCGGTCCAGTAGTTGTTGGAGGTGTGGAGCGAAGGTGCCGTGGTGTGGGATATCTTGTACAGAGCATGTATTTTTGCTGCCATACATCTGTAGGGAGCTGCCGTCGGCAGGTCCTTTAGGTATAAAAAAATCCCAAGGATCAGATATCGATTTAAATCTGATCCTTGAGACGAATTTCATATCCGCGGTGCCACTCAATTTGACCTTTCGGTCCGCTTTTTTCGTATACCAACATATACGCCGCTTTCTTAACGACTGCGGTAGCCGTCAGTCCATACTAAAATTCAGGACTGCCCTCGAAAGTCCATTCCATTTCCAGTGCAATACTGCAATCCCACCGCCTGCAGCTCTCTGTGAAAACATGATCGAAAATGTACTCCTCTTTCTCAACGGTTTTTCTTGTTTGGTTATGGGTATCATAGTACGAAAAGGATTGTTTGTCAAGAAGAACAATAAAAAAAGTTTGGAAACCTGCAAACTCTGTCAGCCAGAAAGAAAAATGGTAATTTCTAAAAAAAATATAACATTTCAGAAACTTCCATAAATTCCATTGACTTTCAATGTTTCCTGATATAGGATAAATATCACACGAAATGACAGGGTGTCATCTCACGCAGATCTTCAGAAAACAAAGCATGTAAAAGACAGAAAAAGTAACAGCAGAGGCTCGGATGCGATGAAAAGCTCTGCAGAAAAATGAAAATCAAGGAGGCACACGTATGGGTACCAAAGACGGCGGAAAAAAGCCGAACCCGAATGATCTCAATTCATTTAAGGGATTTTTCTATTATATGATCATAATTCTGGTCATGACGGTCCTGTTAAACGGACTCGTATTCCCGTCCGCACTGAAAAGTCAGGTAAAGGAAGTCGGCTACAACGAATTTCTGGCTATGGTAGACAATAACCAGGTCACACAGGTAGAGAAAGATGACACGAACGGCGAGTACGTGTTTATCGCGAAAGACAGCAATGGAAAAGAGCAGGTCTACAAGACAGGACTCTGGGATGACCCGGATCTGACAGATCGCCTGTACAGCAAGGGCGTCACATTCGATAAAGTGATTCCGAGAAAAGAGTCAGCGATCATGAATATTTTCGTGAACTGGATCCTTCCGTTCGTGATCATGATTGGGCTCGGGCAGATCTTAAGCCGCAGCATGGCGAAGCGCATGGGCGGAAACGCGATGACATTTGGAAAGTCCAATGCAAAGATCTACGCGGAGAGCGAGACCGGTGTGACATTTGCGGATGTCGCAGGTGAGGAGGAGGCGAAAGACGCCTTAAAGGAGATCGTTGATTTCCTTCATGACCCGAAGAAATATTCCGATATCGGTGCCACACTTCCGAAGGGCGCCCTTCTCGTAGGCCCTCCAGGAACAGGTAAAACATTACTTGCAAAGGCCGTTGCCGGTGAGGCGCACGTTCCGTTCTTCTCAATCTCCGGTTCCGAGTTCGTTGAGATGTTCGTCGGCATGGGTGCCGCGAAGGTCCGGGACCTCTTCAAGCAGGCAAATGAGAAAGCTCCGTGTATCGTCTTTATCGATGAGATCGATACTATCGGTAAAAAGCGTGACGGAAGCGGCATGGGTGGAAACGATGAGCGTGAGCAGACCTTAAACCAGCTTCTTACAGAGATGGACGGATTCGACGGACGAAAGGGTGTTGTGATCCTGGCGGCCACAAACCGTCCGGAGACCCTCGATAAGGCTCTTTTAAGACCGGGCCGTTTCGACAGAAGAATTCCGGTGGAGCTTCCGGATCTTAAAGGCCGTGAGGCGATCCTGCGGGTACATGGAAAAGATGTCAAGATGGATGAGTCCGTTGACTTTAACGCCATCGCGAGAGCCACTGTCGGAGCCAGCGGTGCCGAGCTTGCGAACATTATCAATGAGGGCGCGCTCCGTGCCGTCCGCATGGGACGCCGCGTTGTATCCCAGGCTGACCTGGAGGAGAGCGTTGAGACTGTTATCGCCGGTTACCAGAAGAAAAATGCGTCCGTATCTGAAAATGAACGCCGGATCGTCGCTTATCACGAGATCGGTCATGCCCTGGTGGCTGCGTGCCAGAGCAATTCCGCTCCGGTACACAAGATCACGATTATTCCGAGAACATCGGGTGCTCTTGGTTATACGATGCAGGTGGAGGACGGCGAGCGCCTTCTTATGAGTAAGGAGGAGGCACTCAACAAGATCGCAACCCTGACCGGCGGCCGTGCGGCGGAGGAATTTATGTTCCACTCCATCACGACCGGAGCCTCCAACGATATCGAGCAGGCCACAAAGCTTGCCCGCGCTATGGTGACCCGCTACGGCATGAGCGACCAGTTCGGTATGGTTGCCCTTGAGACCGTGACGAACCAGTACCTTGGTGGAGACACCTCCCTCGCATGCTCACCGGAGACAGCGAAAGCCATCGATGACGAGGTGATCGCTACCGTGAAGGCACAGTACGAGAAGGCGATGGGAATCTTAAGAGACCATGCAGCAAAATTAAACGAACTCGCCGGATATCTTCTCGAAAAGGAGACAATCACAGGGGAAGAATTTATGGAGATCCTGAACCGGTAAAAGCAGTATATCAGTGTGAGAAGACTCAGAGACCATGCAAAGTGGCTGCTCTGAGTCTTTTTTCGTTTTGGGAAAAGAATCAGTTACTTTTCATGGGTAGGAATTTTCTGAACTGAAAATTCCGTACAATACAGTGGTGGTAGTGGATTTTGCCGATTCGGAATGCGAAGCATCGGCAAAATCCTGTTACAGTGCGCGGGCAAGGAGTGCCCGTGTACTGTAACAAGAATCAGGCATTGGGCTGACGATGTGAAATCTCGATTGTGTACACTGGAAACCTATGTTAAAATGAGAGTAGAAATTTAGCTGTTGGGCTTAAAATACAAAATTAAAATGACCTGAAAAGAGGAATACCGACAGGAGGAAAAACGGATGAAACAGAGATATTGTCCATACTGCGACCAGAAAATGACATCGGGTCTATACTGCAGCGGATGCAAAAGGATCGTGTGGCATCCATATGTGCAGGATGTGGATTACTATTTAAATGAGAGGCATCCTCGCCATGAGTCAGACTGCCTGTACCATGATGGCGGAAGCGAATACCCTGGAAGCAGCACGTCCGGTACAGATTCGTACGCGGGCATATTTAAAGGGAATGGGACATCAACCAGAATACAGGGCGGAAAGAAAAAGCCAGCTCGGGAGAAGAAGACAGCGGATCCATTCCAGAATATGGGAAACCGGATGACGGGACAGCGGAATGCGTTCGAACACATGAAGAGCCAGCTTGAGCAGTACCGCAGTCAGGCGGACACCTGCCAGAGTGGAACTTACAGCAGCCAGTCCGCGAAGAACATCATGGATCGTGTAAACTCCGAGCGGGGACGGAAGAAGCCGTTTACCGGCATTCTGATCGTCGTGATCATCTGGCTGGTATTTTCCGTCGGCGGAAACCTGCTGTTCCTTATCACCCATGCGATCCGGGAATCGATCTACGGGATCGAGAACATCTTCGACTCGTCCAGCGGCGATCTCTGGTCCTCTGCCGATTCCAACGCCGTGGAGGTCCTTGGAGAGGGCGAGCTCTCCGACGAGGAGGTGCGGGCCATCGGAACAAACTGTACAAACTACGGTCACTATGACGCCCAGCTTGCGGATGTGACGGCCGCCCTGGACCGGCTCCTGCCGCAGTACGGATTTTCTGAGTGGTCGATGGAGGACACATACAGCTACAACTATGCTTCGGACGATATGAGCTGGTACAACACAGATCAGGCCTATTATCTGAGCCGTGATGGGGAGTATGTGGGAAGCATTACCATCTACGCCGACACGGCAACAGATGATCTCCATGGGATCGGTGCCTACAGCAGCAATGAGGAGGCCTTTTACCAGATCGTGGACGTGTTGGAAGCCACATTCCAGGAATTCGGCTATCTGGATACGGATCTAAGCGGACAGGAGGTATATCAGGAACTGATCAATACCGAGGATATGATCGTTAGTAAGACAGATGACAGTGTCAACGGATTTACCACAGCTTATGGACCGGAGATTTTTGCAAGTAAAGAAAGCCCGTCAGGGGATGATTTCTACTCGATTCAGATGTATGCGCCGGGGTATTACACAAGCGTAGAGTAGGAAAACTTTGTAAAAAAGTGCTTGACAGATTGACAACCCCATGGTAGTATGAAATGTGCACTATTGTGGTATCATGTGCATATGGTACCAGTATGCCCAAAATTAGTTATTGATTATAGAGAAAGAAAACAGGGGTGAAACGTCAAATGGAGAAAAGCAGAATGCGTCCGGTGCCGTCCGGCAAGAGCGTAAGAATGAGCTTCTCAAGACAGAAAGAAGTTCTTGAGATGCCGAACCTGATCGAGATCCAGAAGGATTCTTATCAGTGGTTCCTCGACGAGGGCCTGAAAGAGGTCTTTGACGATATCTCTCCGATCGCTGACTTTGCTGGACATCTTAGCCTGGAGTTTGTAGACTTCACGCTTTGCAAAGATGACATCAAATACACGATCGAAGAGTGCAAAGAGCGTGATGCAACTTACGCCGCACCTTTGAAAGTCAAGGTGAGACTCTGCAACAAAGATAAAGATGAGATCAATGAACACGAGATTTTCATGGGCGATCTGCCATTAATGACAGATACCGGCTCCTTCGTTATTAACGGTGCAGAGCGTGTTATCGTCAGCCAGTTGGTACGTTCCCCTGGTATCTATTATGGTATCGATCACGATAAGATCGGTAAAGAATTATATTCCTGTACCGTAATCCCGAATCGTGGAGCATGGTTAGAGTATGAGACAGATTCCAACGACGTGTTCTATGTACGTGTAGACCGTACCAGAAAGGTCCCGGTAACTGTCCTGATCCGTGCGCTCGGATATGGTACAAACGCTGAGATCATCGATCTCTTCGGTGAGGAGCCGAAGCTTCTCGCAAGCTTCACAAAGGATACATCCGACAACTATCAGGATGGTCTCCTTGAGTTATATAAGAAGATCCGTCCGGGCGAGCCGCTGTCTGTCGACAGTGCTGAGAGCCTGTTAAACGGCATGTTCTTCGACCCGAGAAGATATGATCTCGCAAAGGTCGGCAGATATAAATTCAACAAGAAGCTTCATATGAAGAACCGTATCGTCGGACAGATTCCGTCCGAGGATATCGTTGATACAGAAACAGGCGAGATCCTTGCGGAAGCAGGAAAAGCGATCACAAAAGATCAGGCGATCGCGATCCAGAACGCTGCGATCCCGTATGTATGGATCCAGACAGAAGAGCGCGTGGAGAAAGTCCTTTCCAACCTTATGGTTGACCTTTCCGCATATGTGTCCTTCGATCCGGAAGAAGTAGGTATCACAGAGTTAGTATATTACCCGGTATTAAAAGACATTCTGGAAAAAGCAGGGGATGACGAGGAAGAGTTAAAAGCTGAACTCCGCCGCAACGTCCACGAGCTTGTTCCGAAATGCATCACAAAGGAAGATATCCTTGCTTCCATCAACTACAACATGCACCTTGAGTACGGCATCGGCGTAAAGGATGATATCGACCACCTTGGAAACCGTCGTATCCGTGCAGTCGGAGAGCTCCTTCAGAACCAGTACCGTATCGGTCTCTCCAGAATGGAGCGCGTTGTACGTGAGAGAATGACAACACAGGACATCGACGGAATCACTCCGCAGTCCCTGATCAATATCAAACCGGTCACTGCAGCAGTGAAGGAGTTCTTCGGAAGCTCCCAGCTGTCCCAGTTCATGGACCAGAACAACCCGTTATCCGAGCTTACGCATAAGAGACGTCTCTCCGCGTTAGGACCGGGCGGTCTGTCCAGAGAGCGTGCAGGATTCGAGGTTCGAGATGTACACTACACCCACTACGGTCGTATGTGTCCGGTCGAGACTCCTGAGGGACCGAACATCGGTCTTATCAACTCCCTCGCAAGCTATGCGAAGGTAAACCAGTACGGCTTCGTTGAGGCTCCGTATCGTGTCGTAGACAAGAGCGATCCGGCTAACCCGCGTGTTACCGACGATGTTGTCTACATGACAGCTGACGAAGAGGATAACTACATCGTAGCACAGGCGAATGAGCCGCTCGATGAGGAAGGCCACTTCATCCACAACAACGTATCCGGTCGTTTCCGTGAGGAGACTTCCTCCTTCCAGAAGAAACAGATCGACCTCATGGACGTATCCCCGAGAATGGTATTCTCCGTTGCTACTTCCATGATCCCGTTCTTACAGAACGATGACGCGAACCGTGCCCTGATGGGATCCAACATGCAGCGTCAGGCTGTACCGCTGCTTTCCACAGAAGCTCCGGTTGTTGGTACCGGTATCGAAGGCAAGGCTGCCGTTGACTCCGGTGTCTGCGTAGTCGCTAAGAATGCCGGCGTTGTTGAACGCTCCGCTTCCAACGAGATCATCATCAAGAGAGATTCTGACGGAAACCGCGACGTTTACCGCCTGATCAAATTCTCACGAAGCAACCAGTCCAACAGCTACAACCAGAAGCCGATCGTTTACAAGGGCGACCATGTAGAGAAAGGCGAGGTTATCGCGGACGGACCGTCCACAAAGGATGGCGAGATCGCACTTGGTAAGAACCCGCTGATCGGATTCATGACCTGGGAAGGTTACAACTACGAGGATGCGGTCCTGTTAAGTGAAAAACTTGTTATGAATGATGTCTACACATCTGTTCATATTGAAGAATATGAATGCGAATCCCGTGATACCAAGTTAGGACCGGAAGAGATCACAAGAGATGTTCCGGGTGTCGGCGATGACGCATTGAAAGACCTGGATGAGCGCGGAATCATCCGCATCGGCGCTGAGGTCCGTGCCGGTGATATCTTAGTTGGAAAGGTAACTCCTAAGGGAGAGACTGAGCTGACAGCTGAAGAGAGACTTCTTCGTGCGATCTTCGGTGAGAAGGCAAGAGAAGTCCGCGACACATCCTTAAAAGTACCGCATGGCGCATACGGAACCATCATCGACGCAAAACTCTTCACAAGAGAGAACGGCGACGAGCTTGCTCCTGGCGTAAATGAGACAGTCCGCATCTACATCGCTCAGAAACGTAAGATTTCTGTTGGTGATAAGATGGCCGGCCGTCATGGTAACAAGGGTGTTGTCTCCCGTGTACTTCCGGTAGAGGATATGCCGTTCCTTCCGAACGGACGTCCGCTCGATATCGTATTAAACCCGTTAGGCGTGCCGTCCCGAATGAACATCGGACAGGTCCTTGAGATCCACTTAAGCCTTGCAGCAAAGGCACTTGGATTCAATGTTTCCACACCGGTATTCGATGGCGCAGACGAGAATGATATCCAGGATACACTGGAGCTTGCAAACGATTATGTAAACATGGAATGGGATGCATTCCAGGAGAAGTATAAAGAGATCCTTCGTCCGGAGGTTATGGAATATCTCGGTGAGCACCTTGATCACCGTGCTCTCTGGAAGGGCGTTCCGATCAGCCGTACCGGTAAGGTACAGCTCCGCGACGGACGTACAGGCGAATACTTCGATGGCCCGACTACGATCGGACACATGCACTACCTGAAACTGCATCACCTGGTTGACGATAAGATCCATGCACGTTCCACAGGCCCATACGCACTCGTTACACAGCAGCCGCTCGGTGGTAAAGCACAGTTCGGCGGACAGCGTTTCGGTGAGATGGAGGTTTGGGCTCTTGAGGCTTACGGCGCGGCTTACACACTTCAGGAGATCCTGACAGTGAAGTCCGATGACGTTGTTGGACGTGTAAAGACCTACGAGGCGATCATCAAGGGCGAGAACATTCCGGAGCCGGGTATTCCGGAGTCCTTCAAGGTACTCTTAAAAGAGTTACAGTCTCTCGGACTGGATGTAAGAGTGCTGCGTGACAATGGTGAGGAAGTCGATATGTCTGAGAACATCGACTACTCTGATACAAACTACGATCTTCGTTCCATCATCGAGGGAGACCGCCGCTACAACGATAAGGAAGACTTATCCGACTACGGATTCCAGAAGCAGGAATTCAAGGGCGACGAGCTTGTCAATGTGGAAGACGATGACTATACAAACGACGGTGCCAAAGACGACTATGTCGATGACGATTATACCGAGGATGACGACAAATAATTAGAAGGGAGTACCGTTCATGCCTGAGACAAATGAAACTTATCAGCCGATGACATTCGACGCGATCCGTATCGGACTTGCCTCTTCGGAAAAGATTCTGGAATGGTCCCATGGTGAGGTTAAAAAACCGGAGACCATCAACTACAGAACCTTAAAACCGGAGAAGGACGGTCTGTACTGCGAAAGAATCTTTGGACCGACCAAGGACTGGGAGTGCCATTGTGGTAAATACAAGAAAATCAGATACAAAGGTGTTATCTGTGACCGCTGCGGCGTTGAGGTAACGAAGTCCAGCGTGCGCCGTGAGCGTATCGGACATATCGCGCTTGCCGCTCCGGTATCCCATATCTGGTATTTTAAAGGTATCCCGAGCCGTATGGGTCTGATCCTGGACATCTCCCCGAGAGTCCTCGAGAAAGTTCTGTACTTTGCTTCCTATATCGTTCTGGATGCAGGAAATACCGGACTTCAGTTAAAGCAGGTCCTTTCCGAGAAAGAGTACCGCGATGCTGTTGAAAAGTACGGCTACGGCACATTCCGCGTAGGAATGGGTGCTGAGGCAGTCCAGGAACTTTTAAAGAATATCGATCTGGATAAAGACTCCGAAGAGCTGAGAAAAGCTCTTCAGGAGGCTTCCGGCCAGAAGAGAGCGAGAATCATCAAGCGCCTTGAGGTTGTTGATGCATTCCGCAGCTCCGGAAACAGACCGGAGTGGATGATCATGAACGTGATCCCGGTCATCCCGCCGGATATCCGCCCGATGGTACAGCTCGACGGCGGACGTTTCGCGACATCCGACTTAAACGACTTATACAGAAGAATCATCAACCGTAACAACCGTCTCGCAAGACTTCTCGAACTCGGCGCTCCGGACATCATCGTCCGCAACGAGAAGAGAATGCTCCAGGAGGCTGTTGATGCCCTGATCGATAACGGCAGACGCGGAAGACCGGTTACAGGACCGGGCAACCGTGCGTTAAAGTCCCTTTCTGACATGTTAAAAGGTAAGCAGGGACGTTTCCGTCAGAACCTTCTCGGTAAACGAGTTGACTATTCCGGACGTTCCGTTATCGTCGTTGGACCGGAACTTAAGATCTACCAGTGCGGTCTTCCGAAAGAGATGGCGATCGAGCTCTTCAAACCGTTCGTTATGAAGGAACTCGTTGCAAACGGAACTGCACACAACATCAAGAACGCGAAAAAGATGGTCGAGCGTCTTCAGACAGAGGTCTGGGATGTTCTCGAGGATGTAATCAAAGAGCATCCGGTTATGTTAAACCGTGCCCCTACTCTTCACCGTCTTGGTATTCAGGCGTTCGAGCCGATCCTTGTAGAAGGTAAGGCAATCAAGCTTCACCCGCTCGTTTGTACCGCATTCAACGCGGACTTCGATGGAGACCAGATGGCGGTTCACCTTCCGCTGACGATGGAAGCACAGGCAGAGTGCCGCTTCCTTCTTCTCTCCCCGAACAACCTGTTAAAACCGTCCGATGGTGGTCCGGTAGCAGTTCCTTCCCAGGATATGGTCCTCGGTATCTACTATCTGACACAGGAGAGACCGGGCGCAAAGGGCGAAGGCATGTTCTTCAAGAGCCCGAACGAAGCACTTCTTGCATATGAGAACGGAGCCGTTACTCTTCATGCGAGAATCAAAGTCCGTGTGACAAAGACACTTCCGGACGGAAGAACGATGACAGGCATCGTTGATACAACTGTAGGACGTATCCTCTTCAACGAGATCATCCCGCAGGACCTTGGATTTGTCGACAGAACGATCCCGGGCAACGAGTTAAAGCCGGAGATCGATTTCCTCGTAAAGAAGAAACAGTTAAAGCAGATCCTCGAGAAAGTCATCAATACACACGGAGCGATTCAGACAGCGATCACTCTGGACGATATCAAGGCGATCGGTTACAAGTACTCCACAAGAGCCGCTATGACCGTATCCATTTCCGATATGACTGTCCCGGCAACCAAGAAACAGCTCCTTGCGGACGCTGAGGCAACGGTTGACCGTATCGCAAAGAACTTCCGCCGTGGTCTTATCACAGAGGAAGAACGTTACAAAGAAGTTATCGATGTATGGAAAGCAACCGATGACCAGTTAACACATGACCTTCTGACAGGTCTTGATAAATACAACAACATCTTCATGATGGCGGACTCCGGAGCCCGTGGTTCTGATAAGCAGATCAAGCAGCTTGCTGGTATGCGAGGACTTATGGCGGATACAACCGGTCACACGATCGAACTCCCGATCAAGTCCAACTTCCGTGAAGGTCTTGACGTACTTGAGTACTTCATCTCCGCACATGGTGCGAGAAAAGGTATGTCCGATACCGCTCTTCGTACAGCCGACTCTGGTTACCTGACAAGACGTCTTGTCGATGTATCCCAGGATCTCATCATCCGTGAGACAGACTGCTGCGAAGGAAAAGGAACGATCCCGTACATGGAGATCGAAGGCTTTACAGACGGTAAAGAGACGATCGAGACTCTCCAGGAGAGATTAACAGGCAGATATATCGCTGAGACGATCACAGATCCGGATACCGGAGAAGTTGTTGTCAAGGCAAACCATATGTGTACACCGAAACGTGCCGCAGCCGTTATCAAGGTTCTTGAGAAGCTCGGCAGAAATACCGTTAAGATCCGTACAGTCCTGACATGTAAATGCCATATCGGTGTTTGCTCCAAGTGCTACGGCGCGAACATGGCGACAGGTCAGCCGGTACAGGTCGGCGAGGCTGTTGGTATCATTGCCGCACAGTCCATCGGTGAGCCGGGTACACAGTTAACCATGCGTACATTCCACTCCGGCGGTGTTGCCGGCGGCGATATCACACAGGGTCTTCCGCGTGTCGAGGAGCTTTTCGAGGCAAGACGCCCGAAGGGACTTGCGATCATTGCTGAATTTGGTGGTGTTGTCACAATTAAAGATACCAAGAAGAAACGTGAGATCATCGTTACTGATCCGGAGACCGGAAACTCCAAGACTTATCTGATCCCGTATGGTTCCAGAATCAAAGTTACGGACGGACAGGTTCTCGAGGCCGGTGACGTTCTCACAGAAGGTAGCATCAACCCGCACGACCTGTTAAAGGTTAAGGGCGTTCGTGCCGTACAGGATTACATGATCCGTGAGGTACAGCGTGTTTACCGTTTACAGGGTGTAGAGATCAACGATAAGCATATCGAGATGATCGTGCGTCAGATGTTAAAGAAGATCCGTATCGAGGAGAGCGGCGATTCCGACGTTCTTCCGGGCGTATCCATGGATGTTCTTGATTTCAACGAGATGAACGAGGAGCTCATCGCTGCAGGCAAACAGCCGGCAGAGGGCAAACAGGTCATGCTCGGTATCACAAAGGCATCCCTTGCAACCGATTCCTTCTTATCCGCTGCATCCTTCCAGGAGACCACCAAGGTTCTTACTGAGGCTGCGATCAACGGCAAAGTAGATCACCTGATCGGTCTGAAAGAGAATGTTATCATCGGTAAGCTCATCCCGGCTGGTACCGGTATGAAGCGTTACCGCAACATCAAGCTCAGCACCGGCGAGATCGAGGAGAAGAAGCCGGAGCCGGAAGTTCAGACTGCTGCTGAGCCGCAGGAGGAGACAGAAGCTCCGATTGAAGAGGCTGAGAAGATCATTCTCAACGAGGATGACACACAGGAAGTTGATGAATAATCGATTATAATGTGTAAAGCTTTATGAAAACAGGCGATCGTGCAGGTTTTCAGAACAGACAAGTTTATATTGTGGGGAAGCTCCTGGAAACAGGAACTTTCCCATAGGCTGATGCATATAAGAACAGCGAGGAGAACATGCGAGATCATGTTTTTCCTCGCTGTTTGAGTATACGGAAGGTTAGAGACAGGCAACTTTTACCAGGGGATATCTGGAAGGATTTCTTTCATTTGCGGATCTTATGATGGTTCGACCTGAATTTCAGGCTTATGTTTTATAGTCTGTATGCAAAGTACAGACTGATTGGAGTGTTTTATATGATTACAATATTATCGAGCTTATTTATAAAAAACAGAGATCAGGTCGGAGACGGCAATGTGCGCCGCGCCTACGGAATGCTCTGCAGCATCGTCGGGATCGCACTCAACGTCTGCCTGTTTGCCGGCAAGTACCTGGCGGGAGTGATCAGCGGATCGATCGCCATCACGGCGGATGCGTTTAACAACCTGTCAGATGCAGGATCATCATTTATCTCCCTGGTGGGGTTCAAATTTTCCGGCATGAAGGCAGATGCGGACCATCCGTTCGGACACGGTAGGATCGAGTATGTGTCCGGCTTCGGCGTTTCCATGATCATCATCCTGATGGGATTTGAGCTCTTAAAGACATCGGTCGGGAAGATCTTTCATCCGGAACCGGTCGAGACAAGCACTCTGGCGGTCGGAATCCTCATTGTCTCTATCTGCGTGAAGGCATATATGTTCTTCTATAACCGTTCCGTGGGAACGAAGATCCAGTCGGAGACGATGAAGGCGACAGCGATGGACAGTATGAGTGATTCCATCGCGACAACGGCAGTCCTGGTCTCGATGGGGATCGCGTATGCGACGGGAGTCAACGTGGACGGATGGTGCGGATGTCTGGTTGCATGCTTTGTTCTCTACGCGGGATATGGCGCTGCGAAGGATACTTTAAATCCACTCCTCGGAGAGGCACCGTCAAAAGAATTTGTCGATGAGATCAAGTCCATCGTACTCGCGCATCCGGAGATCCTTGGGATCCACGATCTTGTGGTACATGACTACGGCCCGGGAAGACGCATGATCTCCCTGCACGGGGAAGTATCCGGTGACAGCGATATTTTTGAGATCCACGATGTGATCGACAGGATCGAGAAAGAATTAAAGAGAAAACTCGGCTGTGAAGCTGTGATCCATATGGACCCGATCGTTGTCAATGACGAGAAGATTAACGAGACGAAAAAAGAGGTCGTGGAGATGATCCGGGAAAATTTCCCGGGTGTCACGATCCACGATTTCCGGATGGTGCAGGGACCAACCCACACGAACCTGATCTTCGACGCAGCCGTTCCGTTCCAATATGGAAAGACAAACGAGGAAGTAAAGAAAGGGATCGCGAAGCTGATCACAGAGAAGTGGAGCAACTATTATGCGGTGATCCAGGCGGAGCAGTCGTATACAGAATAGGAAAGAAATGATAACAGAATCCTGAAGAATTACGGAAAAAATATAAATCCGACATACAAATGAATTGCGGAAGAGAGCGGAACCTGTTATATTGTCAATAGATGCTGCCTGAAGATACAGGCGAAAAAGGTCCTGCGCCGGAAAGGCGTCCGGACGGTAAAAACAAGGAGGTCTCTCTTATGAAAAAGTGGAAAATGGTCCTGACAGCTGCGATGCCGCTTGCAATGGCACTCTCGTTCCCTGCATTTGCGGGTGAGTGGCAGGAAGACATGAACGGCTGGAAATACCAGAATGATGACGGTTCCTACTGTAGAAACGGCTGGTACTGGCTGGATGGTGATCATGACGGCTGGGCACAGTGCTATTATTTCGGAAATACCGGATATGCGATGACTGATTACGGTCGTGCGGACGGTTATGAGATCGACAAGAATGGCGCGTGGAGCGTAAACAGTGTAACCCAGGTGAAGTCGGTTCCGACTGATGTGGAAGAGAATGATCCGGAGGCCATGGAAGTTTACGAGGAAGCGCAGCAGTTAAATGAAACGCTCAAGAGCGAAAATATCGATGTGAACTACCGGATTACAACATCTTATCTTGATGAAACTCTGGATATGACTATGGACATGAACATCAAGATGAGGGAGACGGAAGACGGAAACATCGAATTCCTCTGCGACGGAACATCCAATACACTGGGAACAGAGGTGCCGATCGAGATGTTCTATACGGGCGGCAACATGTATGTGGACATGATGGGAATTAAATATAAGCAGCCGATGTCTTTGGAAGATGCTGCAAAGCAGGCGACCCAGCTCGATATGAACCTGGGTACAGATGTGATCAAAGGTCTAAGAATGTATCAGAACGGCGATACAAAGAAACTTGCCTACAACATCAACGAAGATAAGATCAATGAAGTGATCCAGGCGATCACCGGTGCGACAGCAGAGACATATGCGACTCTCGGTGTTGGCATGGACATGAAGGTCAACGAGGCAAACGGCGAGATGACGATCAACAAAGATGGCTACTACGAGAACATGAAGATCTTCATGGATGTTACAATGAACATTACAGATATGGAGACATCTGAGGTCGATGTGATGAACTACAAGATCGACATGAACATGGACTGCAAGAATCCGGGTAAGGAAGTTCTCTTTGAACTCCCGTCCACAGACGGATTTGAGGAGCTGAATCTTCTGGATCTGACAGGTGAGGAGCAGGAGTAAAAACGGTACATCAGGCTGGGCTCTGCGGATAGACGGCAGACGGGACAAACCTGCAATAAATACAAATGAAGAGTGAATGCCGGAAATAATGCCGGAGAAAACGGGCGCTGCCTTTGAATCCTTATGGATCCAGGCAGCGCCTGTTTATATACGGTGCGCCGGGGGCAGATGGATTCACACAATGGATTCACACAACATGAGAGAACTTTAAGAGAGCTGCCGGTATAAAATATGAAATATTCGGACAGATTTTACAGGATCTCATATATTGATAAAAAGGGACAACAGAGGGAATGTATGGCTTCGGTCAGTTTATGCATGATCGTCCGCAATGAAGAACAGGTCCTTGGAAGATGCCTTTCCTGTGTGAAAGATTTTGCGGATGAGATCATCATTGTCGATACCGGTTCAAACGACAAAACAAAGGAAATCGCGTCATTGTTTACGGATCAGATCTATGATTTTCCCTGGATCGATGATTTTGCGGCGGCGAGGAATTTTGCGTTTCAGAAAGGAACGGGAGACTATCTTTTCTGGCTGGATGCGGATGATGTGATCACGGAAGAAGAGCAAAAGAAACTGATGAAACTAAAAATGCGTCTGGATCAGGAGAAACCGGACGTGGTGATGATGAAATATGCGGTTGGATATGACGGAAGCGGAAGTCCGTCATTTTTCTTTTATCGGGAACGTCTTCTGAGAAGATGCGAAAGAGCGGTATGGAAAGGGCGGATCCATGAGGTGATCGAACCGTTTGGAAAGACAGTGCGGGAAGATATTCTGATCGAACATCGGAAGATCGGGACGGGAGATCCAGACCGCAATCTCAGGATCTTTGAAAAGATGATACGGGAGAAGGGAAAAATCGCGGGCCTGACTGCGCGTGAACACTATTACTATGGAAAGGAACTGTATTACCATAAACGATATAAAGAGGCGGCCGGTGTGTTTTTGACTTATCTGGAAAGGTCTGACGGCTGGCACATCGACCGGATAGATGCGTGCAGGCACGGGGCATTTTGCATGTATCAGCTGGGAAAGCGGGATGAGGCACTTTTTTTTCTGCTCATGGGTCTGCGGGAAGGAATTCCGGGACCGGAACTCTGCTGTGATCTTGGATGGTGGTTCTTTTCCGGAAAGCGGTATGCGGATGCGGAATTCTGGTACCGCCAGGCACTGAAAACGGGAAGATTGGCCGGGGAGGAAGGATTTATCATGCCGGAATACCGCGGGTATATTCCGTATCTCCAGCTTTGCGTATGCCTTGACCGGATGGGAGAGAGAAAAAAAGCGTGCTGGTATAACGAGCTGGCGGAACGATGCCATCCGGGAACGGAAGCGTGCAGAAAGAACCGGGAATATTTTGCACGGATCGGAATGAGAAAATAAAAATGCTGCGGCAGGATCAAGGCCGCGGATGGAGCGATAAAGAGAGCAGGAACGAATATGGACGGGCAGCATAAAGTATAGTAAACGGATATCCGGTTACGGAATATTCGTGAAAAATAAGGAGAAGGAGATTCAGATATGAGAAATATGGATTATGATCCTTATCGTGATGCCGGCTGTATAGGGGAGCGAAATCGCTGTGAAAATGGATGCCAGGGCGCGGGATGCGGCGGAAACTGCGGACGGCCGGGTGGAAACTGCTGCTGCAGAGGTCCGATGGGGCCGAGAGGTCCGCAGGGATGCCCGGGGCCAATGGGACCAGCAGGGCCGATGGGGCCGATAGGGCCACAGGGACCGACCGGTCCGCAGGGATTTCCTGGATATGACGGTGCGCAGGGGCCGATTGGTCCGACAGGGGCGCAGGGCCCGGTGGGAGCGACAGGAGCGCAAGGTCCGGTAGGAGTGACTGGTCCAACCGGAGCAACCGGAGCAGTAGGCCCGGCAGGCCCAGCTGGAGAGGCAGGAGCGCAGGGTCCAACAGGAGCAACCGGAGCAGCAGGTCCGGCTGGAGCGACAGGAGCGCAGGGTCCAACAGGAGCAACCGGAGCAGCAGGTCCGGCAGGTCCGGCTGGAGCGACAGGAGCGCAGGGGCCGGCGGGAGCGACGGGTCCGACAGGCCCGGCCGGAGAGGCAGGAGCGCAGGGCCCGGTGGGAGCAACAGGAGCAACCGGAGCAGTAGGCCCGGCGGGTCCGGCTGGAGCGACAGGAGCGCAGGGTCCGGCGGGAGCGACCGGTCCAACAGGGGCAACCGGAGCGGTAGGCCCGACAGGACCGACTGGAGCAACCGGCCCGGCAGGCCCAACGGGAGCAACTGGTCCAACAGGCCCGGCAGGAACCGTGACAGCGGCAGCTCCGGTCGCGGACGCGACGAGCACGGAAGATGTGGTAGCTCAGCTGAATGCCCTGATGGCAAGCCTTCGGACTGCAGGTCTTCTGGCAGTCGATGATTGAGAATGCCCGGAGAGGAGATCTACAGCCGGATCTCTTCTCCGGTTCTTGCATGGAAGAACTACATATGATAAAATGCAGTCGGAGACAGCAGGTGAACATGCGTGTTTCATGACAGCAGAAAACTGCGCAGCACGTTATGACAGAATTTCAGGAGGCAGAAATGAGTGAAAAGATACAGTACGGGATCGATCCGGACGAATATGTAAAAAATAATCCCTTTATGGAATATACGAATATGAAGATCGAAAAGATCTCACCGGAGTGCAGCGAGATCAGCATGAAGATCACACATGGCGTCACAAACCTGATGGGAATGGTACATGGCGGAATGCTCTACGCACTCGCAGATGTGGTCACGGGACTGACGGCGAGAGCAGATGGAAAGAAGTATGTGACTCAGAGCGCACATGTGAATTTTATCCGGAACGTATCGGAGGGGACTGTCCATGCGAAGGGGATCCTGGTCCGCCGTGGCCGTACGATCACGATCGTGCGGAGTGAGGTGACAGATGAGAAAGGAAATCTCCTTGCAGATGTGACGGTGGACATGTTCTGCCTGGGAGAAAAATAATAGTAAGAAAATACTGTGAACGGCAGCATGGTACTGGACCATGGATGCGGTACCTGACAACACAGGCGCATGCCCGGGATGTGCGGCTGTGGAATGGGGCAGGAAACGGATGATCCCGAGAGATAAAAATGATGGAAAATCCGCTTGGAAAACAGACAAAAACAGCAAAAATCACAAAGGTTAAAAATGAGACAACTCATCCAGGCGTGTCATGGTCGGAAAATGCCGTATTTTCAAAGAAAATTTAAGGTTTCACCTTGACATGCGGAAAATCTCTGTATATAATAATGGGGCGTGCATCGGGTACGTCCCGTTTTTTTGTGCGCATAAAGGCTGAAAGCAGCAACCAACAGTCAATATCACAGGAGGTGAAAAGAATGCCAACATTTAACCAGTTAGTAAGAAAAGGTAGAGAGACTGCTGTAAAGAAATCTACAGCTCCGGCACTCCAGAAAGGATACAATTCCCTTCATAAGAAAGCCACAGATACATCTGCTCCGCAGAAGAGAGGTGTATGCACAGCTGTTAAGACTGCAACTCCTAAGAAGCCGAACTCCGCTCTTAGAAAGATTGCCAGAGTACGTCTTTCCAACGGTATTGAAGTAACAAGCTATATCCCGGGTGAGGGACATAACCTTCAGGAGCACTCCGTTGTTCTGATCCGTGGTGGTCGTGTTAAGGACCTTCCGGGTACCAGATACCACATCATCAGAGGTACTCTTGATACTGCAGGCGTTGCCAACAGAAGACAGGCTCGCTCCAAGTACGGCGCAAAGAGACCGAAAGATAAAAAATAAGGTTATTACAAAGTAATAACTGCTACTCAAATGTAGCGCAGCGGAGTTCAGGTATTCCGTCTCAAGCAGAACGGTCAATAGCTTGAACAACCGCAAGAGGGATCACTAACAGGAATAAAGTGAATGCAGATAACGCATATTAGTGCCGGTGGTATTTGACCTGTGGTTGCAGGAAATAGATAGAAAACCGCGCGCGAACACATTTTATGGAAACATGTGAGTACCGATGATATAATTTTTATAATTAAGGAGGGAAGTAACGTGCCACGTAAAGGACATACTCAGAAAAGAGACGTATTAGCAGACCCGCTTTACAGCAACAAAGTTGTAACCAAGCTGATCAACAACATCATGCTTGATGGTAAGAGGGGCGTTGCTCAGAAGATTGTTTATGGCGCTTTCGAAGAGGTCGCTGAGAAGACCGGTAAGGACGCTGTAGAAGTATTCGAAGAGGCTATGAACAACATCATGCCGGTTCTCGAAGTTAAGGCAAAACGTATCGGTGGTGCAACATACCAGGTACCGATCGAGGTTAAGCCGGAGAGAAGACAGGCATTAGGCCTTCGCTGGATCACTCTCTATTCCCGTAAGAGAAGCGAGAAGACCCAGGTAGAGAGACTTGCAAACGAGATTATGGATGCAGCTAACAACACAGGCGCATCTGTAAAGAAGAAAGAGGAAATGCATAAGATGGCTGAGGCTAACAAGGCATTTGCTCACTACAGATTCTAATAGGAGGAAAAATCCTTGGCTGGAAGAGAATATCCGTTAGAGAGAACCAGAAATATCGGAATCATGGCTCATATCGATGCTGGTAAGACAACAACGACAGAGCGTATCCTTTATTATACTGGTATTAACTATAAGATCGGTGATACTCACGAAGGTACAGCTACCATGGACTGGATGGAGCAGGAGCAGGAGAGAGGTATCACAATCACATCCGCAGCTACGACTTGTCACTGGACACTCCAGGAAAAGACAAAGCCGAAGGCTGGCGCACTTGAGCACCGTATCAACATCATCGATACACCAGGCCACGTAGACTTCACTGTTGAGGTTGAGCGTTCCCTCCGTGTACTTGATGGCGCTGTCGGCGTTTTCTGTGCAAAGGGTGGTGTAGAGCCGCAGTCTGAGAATGTATGGCGTCAGGCTGATACCTACAATGTACCGAGAATGGCATTCGTCAACAAGATGGATATCCTTGGTGCAAACTTCTACGCTTGTGTAGATCAGATCCGCAACAGACTTGGCAAGAATGCAATCTGCATTCAGCTCCCGATCGGTAAGGAAGACGAGTTCAAGGGAATCATCGACCTCTTCGAAATGCAGGCTTACATCTACAACGATGAAAAGGGTGATGATATCTCCGTAACAGACATTCCGGAAGATATGAAGGATGATGCAGAGCTTTACCACAGCGAGCTCGTTGAGAAGATCTGCGAGCTTGATGATGACCTCATGATGCAGTACCTTGAGGGTGAAGAGCCGACCGTTGACGAGATGAAGAAGGTTCTTCGTAAAGCTACATGTGAGTGTGATGCAGTTCCGGTATGCTGCGGTACAGCATACAGAAACAAGGGCGTACAGAAACTCCTTGATGCGATCATCGAGTACATGCCGTCTCCGCTTGACATCCCGCCGATCAAAGGTGTTGACCTTGAGGGCAACGAGGTTGTTCGTCATTCTTCCGATGATGAGCCGTTCTCCGCACTTGCATTCAAGATCATGACAGACCCGTTCGTAGGTAAACTTGCATTCTTCCGTGTTTACTCCGGTACAATGAATTCCGGTTCCTACGTATTAAATGCAACAAAAGACAAAAAAGAGCGTGTTGGCCGTATTCTTCAGATGCATGCAAACAAGAGACACGAGCTTGACAAGGTTTACTCCGGTGATATCGCAGCAGCTGTTGGCTTCAAGTCCACAACGACTGGTGATACAATCTGTGATGAGCAGCATCCGGTAATCCTTGAGTCCATGGTATTCCCAGAGCCGGTTATCGATATCGCAATCGAGCCGAAGACAAAAGCCGGACAGGATAAGATGGGCGAGGCTCTTGCAAAGCTTGCTGAAGAGGATCCGACATTCCGTGTTCATACAGATACAGAAACAGGCCAGACAATCATCTCCGGTATGGGTGAGCTTCACCTCGAGATCATCGTTGACCGTCTCCTTCGTGAATTCAAGGTAGAGGCAAACGTTGGTGCTCCGCAGGTAGCTTACAAGGAGACAATGACTAAGGCTGTTGATGTAGACAGCAAGTACGCGAAGCAGTCCGGTGGTCGTGGTCAGTACGGTCACTGTAAAGTACACTTCACACCGATGGATCCGAACGGCGAAGAGACATTCAAGTTCACTTCTTCCGTTGTCGGCGGTGCTATTCCGAAGGAATACATCCCGGCTGTCGGCGAAGGTATCGAGGAGGCTACAAAGGCTGGTATCCTTGGCGGATTCCCGGTACTCGGCGTAGCTGCAGATGTATACGACGGATCTTACCACGAGGTCGACTCTTCCGAGATGGCATTCCACATTGCCGGATCCATGGCATTCAAGGATGCTATGGCGAAAGGCAACCCGGTACTTCTTGAGCCGATCATGAAGGTTGAGGTTACAATGCCTGAGGAGTACATGGGCGACGTTATCGGTGACGTTAACGCACGTCGTGGACGTATCGAGGGTATGGAAGATATCGGCGGCGGCAAGATGGTTAAGGCATATGTTCCGCTTGCTGAGATGTTTGGCTACTCCACAGACCTTCGTTCCAGAACACAGGGTCGTGGTAACTACTCCATGTTCTTCGAGAAGTACGAGCAGGTACCGAAGAGCGTTCAGGAGAAGATCATCGCTGAGAGAAAGGGCGCTGCGAAATAATCCCACAGGATTATTTCCGGTTTCCTCTTGCATATAGCAAGAATAGGCTTGAAAAACTTTTTCGAATAGAATATAATAGTATTCAGCCTAAGTTAAATATAATAGCCCAATGGGCGCAAATTAAGGAGGACGTTTTAAAATGGCAAAAGCTAAGTTTGAAAGAACCAAACCGCATTGTAACATTGGTACCATTGGACACGTTGACCATGGTAAAACAACATTAACAGCAGCAATCACAAAAGTTCTTGCAGCAAGAGTTGCAGGTAACACAGCTGAGAACTTTGAAGATATCGATAAAGCTCCGGAAGAGAGAGAGCGTGGAATCACAATCTCCACAGCTCACGTTGAGTATCAGACAGAGAAGAGACACTATGCACACGTTGACTGCCCAGGCCATGCTGACTATGTAAAGAACATGATCACTGGTGCTGCTCAGATGGATGGTGCTATCCTCGTTGTAGCTGCTACTGATGGTGTTATGGCTCAGACAAGAGAGCACATCCTGCTTTCCCGTCAGGTAGGCGTACCGTACATCGTAGTATTCATGAACAAGTGCGATATGGTTGACGATCCGGAGCTTCTTGAGCTCGTAGAGATGGAGATCAGAGACCTTCTTAACGAGTACGAGTTCCCGGGCGATGACACTCCGATCATCCAGGGTTCCGCTCTTAAGGCTCTTGAGGATCCGAACGGTCCGTGGGGCGACAAGATCATGGAACTTATGGACGCTGTAGATAGCTACATTCCGGATCCGGTTCGTGACACAGATAAGCCGTTCCTTATGCCGATCGAGGATGTATTCACAATCACAGGTCGTGGTACAGTTGCTACAGGCCGTGTAGAGCGTGGTACTCTTAAACTCAACGATGAGGTTGAGATCGTTGGTATTCACGAGGAGACTCGTAAGACAGTTGTAACTGGTATCGAGATGTTCCGTAAGCTCCTTGACCAGGCTCAGGCTGGTGATAACATCGGTGCTCTTCTTCGTGGCGTTCAGAGAACAGAGATCCAGAGAGGTCAGTGTCTTGTTAAACCGGGTTCCGTAACCTGCCACAAGAAATTCACAGCTCAGGTTTACGTTCTTACTAAAGACGAGGGTGGCCGTCATACACCGTTCTTCAACAACTATCGTCCGCAGTTCTACTTCAGAACAACAGACGTTACAGGCGTTTGCGAGCTTCCGGAAGGTACAGAGATGTGCATGCCGGGCGACAACGTTGAGATGACAATCGAGCTTATCCATCCGGTAGCTATGGAGCAGGGTCTTCGTTTCGCTATCCGTGAGGGCGGCAGAACTGTTGGTTCCGGTAGAGTTGCTACAATCATCGAGTAATTAATTCGAAATTTAATATATAGTATCTCCGTGAGATATTTGTGTCCAAGCGTAAGAGACCCGCAGAACAAAGTTCTGCGGGTTTTTCTGTATTTTGAAAAAACATCAACAGAACGCTTGATCCGCATCCTTGGAGAACCAACCAGAACCTACAAAGATCGGATTTTCGAATGCTATTATCGGACCGAAAAACGGCATTGGAAGTTTATAATGCGATGGAGCATGTTATGTCACAGCTGATATAGAAGATAAGAGTGTATCTGTCCAAAATGCACATAGATAAAGAAGAAGTGTTGTTTCATAGAGCGTGAAAAGATTATCTGCCCCTAACTGGTTTTATGCTTGACTAACCGATAGTTTGAAGAGTATCCTGTAAAAGAAGATACAAAAAGAATAATGCAGAGAAAGATGTCAGACAATATATAGCGAACATAAAAGGAAACTTATTGTAGAGTATAGAATCAGGGGGCGTAATCATGCAGGCTTTAACAACAGCGAAATCCGGGGAACGGTACACGATTAAATGGATGCTTGGAAATCAGCAGGTGATGGATTTTCTTCATCGTCATGATTTCTGCGAAGGAAATCCGATCGATGTGATCCAGCAGAACAATGACTGGATGATCATTGGAAATGATGGATGCAGACTTGCAATCGGATGCGAGGTTGCAGACCGGATCCAGGTGTAAAAGAAAGTAAAAGAGTGAGAACGGCGGTTGGAATTTCGATCATGAGATCGGATAGATCCGGCTGCCGTTTCTCTATGTGTAACGGAATGAGAAGAAAACCATATTTATGTGGATCCAAGGTGCCGGAAGCTATCATGTACAAAATTCGAAATGGATGTTTTGCCACGTTTGAAAACTGTTTTTACGAAATTCGAATAACAGATGGTTCCTGCTCGGAAAATCCGGGATCGCGAAGGATCGTTGATGCAACTGCGCAGAGTTACCTGTTTACCAGATGTGAGTGACAAGTGTGATGCCTTATGTTATTCTTGGAACAGAATGGTTATCAGGAGAGCGGAGGAAGAATTGCAATGGTAAAAATCTATGGAACATTGGGACCGGCATGTCAGGATGAAAAGATCCTGACGGAAATGTTTGCGCTTGGAATGACCGGAATGAGGTTGAATTTATCCCATGTGACACTGGCAGAGTCCGGGGAGCTGATCGGGAAGATGAAGCGGGCGGCAGAATCATGCGGGGTGAAGCCGCAGCTCCTGATCGATCTTCAGGGACCGGAGCTTCGCACAGGGGCGGTTGCGGAGCCAATCCTGCTGAAGAATGAAGAAATCGTGGAGATCTGTGCGGCGGCTGATTGGAAGACTGAAAATGAAAGAAATGACAGATGTGGGGATATGGATCTGATTCGTTCAGCAACGGATCAGAAAGATCAGAAGGTTGTTGAATTTTTAGAAAAAAACAGAGAAGAATTAACGGAAACGGCCGATAAAAAGAAAAATAGTGAAAGTTCGCTGGTGCAAAACCGGACATCTGCTCAGAGGATGTCTGCCCGGATCGAGCTGCCGGATATTACGATCCCATACCTGATTCCAGGGCAGGAGATTCTCCTCGATGATGGGAAAATTCACCTGAAGGTTGTGGAAAATTCGGAGAATAGAAAGCTGGGAAGTGGAGAAAAACGGAGATATTTCGCAAAGGTACTCTGGGGTGGACTGTTGAAGAGCAGAAAGAGTGCAGCATTTCCGGGAGCGAAGATCAATTCTCCGACACTGACAAAAGCTGATCTTGAAAATATCCGGCTCGCGAAAGAGATGGGCGTAACAGGAGTCATGCAGCCGTTTGTGCGGGGACGGGAAGATCTGGAATGTGTAAAAAATGCTCTGCAGGAAGCCGGAGCTGAGGAGGTGAAGCTTTTTGCAAAGATCGAGAATCTGGACGGAGTCCGGAAACTGGAAGAGCTGATCCCGGAAGCTGATGAAATCGTGATCGCCAGAGGAGATCTCGGAAATGCGGTCCATCTTTGGGACCTTCCCAGTGTGCAGAGAGAAATCTCGCAGAAATGTCTGGTGACCGGAAAACCGTTTATGGTGGTGACGCAGATGCTTGCATCCATGGAGCGGAACCCTGTTCCGACCCGCGCGGAGGTGAATGATATCTTCCACGCGGTGCTGGACGGCGCTTCGTCCGTCATGGTGACCGGGGAGACTGCGGCCGGAGATTATCCGGTGGAGGTGATCCGGTATCTGGTGAACACGGTGAGAAGTGCGGAGAAAATAATCCGTGGATAGAAGAAATATATCTGGAAATTTCAGTCATACAGTAAGGACAGACGCTCTTTCTTGAAACGTCTGTCCTTATTTAAACTGCTATGCATTGTCGGGAAAGTGATAGGTTTCTCAGAGAAATCGAGTGATGAATTATATTTTGTTCAGAACTGGAACGGACATGAAACACATTTCTTGCGGTTTATCGCTTAAAGTAACAGGCATTTGATCCGGCAAAGTTCAACAAGTGATTGCGAAATCCATTGTGTGCTCGGTTTCAAACGGTCCATGTCCTATTCCACTAACGCCCATGCCCGGCGGATCACACGCTTCGTGGAGGCGAGAACGATATCTGAATTTTCTCCGGGGCGCGGGGTAACCTCAATGGAGAGCACATATGGTTTTGCAGCATTGAAAAAGCCTTCGTTTTTCAGTACCTGGAAGAAGTCTCTGAGCTCGTCGGTGTCATTTGCACTCTCCGGGTAACCAAATCCTGGGTGCTTATCTCCGTAACCGTCACAACCTTCCTTTACAACGGCATTTCCGATATGAAAATGCGTGATATAAGGGCGCAGAGTCCGGACAACAAATTCGCTTGATTCATGGGTGATCGGGATGTGTGACAGGTCGACGAGAAGTCCGAAGTTATTGTGGGTCATTCGCATTTCCGCAGCAAACTGTGCGGCATATGGAGCAGGCCCCATGAGAGAAGCCTTGTCGACATCGTAATCGAAGATTTCAAGTTCGACCATCATCCCTTTCGTCTTTGCATAATCGCAAAGTGTCCGTGTTGTTTTTAATAGCTGGGAAAAAGCCTCATTCCGATGCTCCGGAGTCCATTTCCCTGCAAGAAAAGAGATCCCTTCCGCACCAAGAAAATGTGCTTCATCAATTGTGTGAAGAAGAGCTTCTTCCGCTTTTTTTCGTTCGTCTTCATCAATCGCATTTGGATTCAGTCCATTGGCGAGCTCAAGCGGCTGCGCACCGTAGCATACGGTGAGGTGGCTCTGATTGAGAAGCTTTGCTGCCTGTGTCTGCTCAGATGCATTGCTGTATCCTTTTACCTCGACTGCATCAAAAAAATCATCGCAGGCGATCTGAATTAAGGAGTCAATTGGATCTTTGTCAGGGAAACTCATCCATTGGAGAGTGCCGACACGGAAAAATTTGTGGATCGATTCATTCATGAGAAGTTTGATATCCAGCTTAAAAAAGCTGTTTTTCCTTTCTACATATTTATCACATGGACTGGCTTTCCTGCGAGGAATGCCCGAATATTCTCCACCGTGCTGTCCATGATCCGGCTGCGGCTCTCTTTCGGAGCCCAGGAAATATGTGGAGTGATAATACAGTTTGGCACGGATAAAAGGGGATTGTCGGTTTTGATCGGCTCTGTTGAGACAACATCAAGTCCTGCGGCAGCAACCTTTCTGGATGCCAGGGCATCTGCGAGATCTGCCTCATTGACAAGCTGACCACGTGCATTATTTAAAAGGATCACGCCATCTTTCATTTTTGCAATATTATTCCGATTGATCATTTCCGTGTTTTCCGGAGTCAGATTGCAGTGAAGGGAGATTACATCCGAATTTGCGAATAATTCGTCCAGTGTGACATAGTCCGCGATCACGCGGCCGCTTTCATTCGGATAGAGATCGTATGCAATGACGTTCATGCCGAGTGCCTTTGCAATTCGTCCCTCCGCCTGGCCGATCCGCCCGAAACCAATGATTCCCATAGTCTTTCCTTCCAGCTCGATCAACGGGTAATCCCAGTAGCACCAGTCGGCATTTTCAGCCCATTTCCCTTCATGGACGGTCTTATCATGGTGACCGATATGGTGGCAGATTTCAAGGAGCAGCGCGATGGAAAACTGGCTGACGGATGCGGTTCCGTAAGTTGGGACATTGACAACAGGAATTCCTTTTTCAGCTGCATAATTGTAATCAACGACATTGTAACCAGTGGCAAGGACTGCGATCAGGCGGATGTTCGGGCATTTATCAATCGTTGTCCGGGAGATCGGAGTTTTATTGGTGATGACGATCTCAGCATTGCTGATCCGCTCTGCGATCAATGGTGACTCAACATAGGAAGTACGGTCGTACACCGTGAGCTCACCAAATTCTTTTAATCCTTCCCAGCTTAAATCACCGGGATTTTCTGTGTATCCATCTAAAACGACAAGTTTCATATCAAACATCTCCTTTTTTCTGATGTGTGATCAGCCCTTTTCACGGAAGCTTTCAGTAAGAGAAATTTCGCATGACACGGTGAATCCGTTACAGATTCCGGAAGGCTGCAAAACATATTTTCAACGCAACCTGTTCTCCTGTCCGGCGAAGAAAAGCCTCAGTACATTTTCAGCAGTCTGTTCCAGATTTTCTTTTGCATGTTCCATGGCCGCTTCAAGTGACATGATCCCGGGGACTGTATCAAAAATTGCATCGATTCCAAATTTATAAAGAGTTTCGCAGCCATCCCCTTTTGCACCGGCAATCGCAACGACCGGGACATTCCGGATCTTTTTTGCGCGTGAGGCAACTCCGACCGGGACTTTCCCGAGAGCAGACTGATAATCAATCCGTCCCTCTCCGGTAATGATGAGGTCTGCATGCTTTACATGTTCATCAAAATCTGTGAGATCCAGAACAAGATCAATGCCGGAACAGATCGTGACCGGAAAATACGGGAGAATCCCGCAGAGCAGGCCGCCGGCCGCACCGCTTCCGTCTGTTTCTGCTGCATTGCATGTCAGCTGATCATTTAATATGGATGCATAGTGGCTCAGTGCTGCATCCAGGATCCGGACCTGCTCCGGTGTGGCGCCCTTTTGCGGTCCGAAGATCGCAGCAGCTCCGTTAGAACCGCAGAGCCGGTTTTTTACGTCACAGGCAATGACAAACTCGCATTCGGCAGCTTCCTTCAGAAGAGCATCTGTGGAAATCCGGGCAAGTTCACTTAAATGGACACCGCCCGGGGCGAGTTCTTTCCCTGCTTTATCGAGGAAAGAGATTCCAAGTGCCTGAGCCAGCCCTGCACCGCCGTCGGTTGTGGCACTTCCACCAAGTCCTAAAATGATCTTTTTTACCCCGTGTTCCAGGGCATGGCGGATCAGTTCTCCGGTCCCGAAGGTGGAAGCATGAAGGGCATCGCGTTCATCTGGTTTTAATAAAGTAAGTCCGGAGGCAGCAGCAGTTTCAAGCACGGCACTGCCATCCGGCAGAAGTCCATATTCGGCTGTGATCGGCCGCCCCAGCGGATCATGTACAGGGACGCAGACCTTTGTCCCGTTCATCGCTGCGACGAGTGCATCTACAGTCCCCTCTCCACCATCAGCGACGGGAATCTTTGTAACGGTTACATTCGGAAGAACAGTATTCGCGGCGCGTTCGATTGTATCAGTGACTTCACGGGCAGAGCAGCTCCCCTTAAAGGAATCTGCGGCGATCAGAATATTCATGGTCAATTCCTCCTGAAAAATATGACTGCTCCAACTGCTGTTTCTCATTTGTGCGATTAGTATAACATCGTTGTAACGATATCGTCCATGTCACCGAACACAAGAATCCGGCGTGAGAAATGTTATGGAGCACAAAAATTATGCGTGATGGTCCAGCTCAGAATTTGGATACAGAAGCAGGACGAGTTCCCAAAGTGCAGCGTGGCGGATGTTTCTGGGATCAAAGCCGGTGAGTTCTGCCAGCTTTTTCAACTGGTACTGAACCGTGTTTTTATGGACAAAAAGTGCTGACGCTGTCTTTTCAACGGATCCATTGCATTCGTAAAAGACATGCAACAGATGTAAGTAAGAATGAAGCTGTTCCGGCGGCATGTCCGGCAGGATCCGGCGCAGGTAAGTGTTCCGGACAGGATCGGAAAGCCCGGCGGAAAGAAGTTCCAGCGTGAGGTCCTGGTAACAGACAGGGGTGAAAAGCTTTCTGATCTGTGCAGTCCGGCATGCAATCCGTGCCCGAAGAAAGGCATCGTAAAAAGTCAGAAATGTACAGGTTTCCTGGTCATATCCAACAAAAAATCCGGGGCTGGGAGCTTTGGAAACTCCGAGCGCAGAAGAAAAAGAGGTCAGGTATGCGGAAAGCTCCTGCTTTTTTCCCTGGAAACCATGGAGCAGCAATACAATACAGCCTGGGGCAGTGCAGAAACACGAGGAAGTTCCGGGTGCTGGAAGAATATTGTTTAGTGTCTTCACAGGATCAGCAGTTCCATTTTCTGTCAGGGCCTGATCTGCGATCACAACGGCGGCGTGATAGGATGTTTCCATAGAGAGACCGTATTGTCTGCCATATTCCCAGATCTGTTTTTCAGAAAGGGGCTGTTCGAACAGAATTCTTTTTAGAAGACGATCCTGTGCAGCTTCCGGGGAAGGCAGTGGGTGGAGAGCGCTTTCGCTGAGAAGTGTTTCCGCGGTGGTTCGGATCAGACGGATATAGCGGTTTAATTCCTCGTAATCATCTCCGCGGATTCCCACGACGCCGGCAATCTGTCCTTCGAACCGGATCGGGATGTTAATGCCGATGCGTGATCCTGGGTAATCGGAGTCAGAACGAACGATCAGGCAGTCCATGTTATCGCGGATCGATTCGTAGGCGCCCTGGTGGAGAGTACCGATCCGTGAGAGATCCGTACTGGCGATGATGATCCCGTGATCATTCATGAGATTTACCGGGCGATCCACCGCCAGAGAGACTTCGCGGACAATCCGTTCGGCGGCTTCTGTTGAGATGTACATGAAAAATTCCCCCCTGTGTGTGCAATGAAATTGTGGGGATGGATGGAAAAGACATTCAGCCCCGGGAGCTTTTTCCTGGAAGTCCTGTAAAAAATATTTTCACTGGGAAAGAAGCTGTTGAAATATCTTTATTATAACAGAAAATCATAGGACAGACAGCATCTGAAAAGATTTATAAAAAAATGGGTTTATTGTACGAAATTTTCAGTTTATAAAATTCTATCCATGGAATGTGATAAAAATGGTCATTTTACAGATAAATGATAGATCAGACAGTTGAGGCTGTGTTTTTTCGTCCGTGATACTGCAGGAAACGAAACAAGCACAGGATCCTGCAGATTGCTTTATCCCGTGCTTGTTTGCAAAAGAGAATTTTACCCGATTTCTGTTGTGGCAGAAATTCCAACCTGCCGGGGAGGATCCTCTTGATATGAAATTTAGTATGTATCAAGCGGCGGCTGCACGGAATCTGGCAGCGGGCAGGTGTAGTGTCCGCCGTTTCGCTTTGTGACTTCCTTCTTTGCCGCTTCGATCACGTCCGGGCGGTCCATCGTGCGGATGCAGGAGAGGGCCAGGACTTTTGCGGCAGTCAAGAGACCTTTGTGGGCCAGCGGGCTGCAGGACTGGGCAACCATCTGCCAGGAATGTCCTACATTTCCGACGCACGCGGTAGCAATGTTGATGTTTAAGGTCGGTGCTGCATAGCCGACATCGCCGACATCGGTGGAACCGGCGGTCAGTTTGATCTTATCCGGGTTGAACGGATGGATCTCGGAATCCAGCGGTTTTTCGAGAATCTCTTCGAGGCGGTCTTCCCCGTAAGTCTCGATGATCTGTGCGCGGATATTTTCCATTGTGGTTTCCGGATAGGTATTTAAGAATTCTTTCGCCATCGCGTAATCTGCATCATCCCATTTCGGAGCACCGACTTCCTGTAAACACTCATCGGCAACTTTTGCGAGGGCATTGTTCGGAAGGTATTCCGTGAATGCCATGGAGAGTTCGCATTCCACGGAGGTATCGGTCATGATGGAGGCGCCGCGGGCAACGTTTTTCACGCGCTCGAAGAGCTCTTTTACCTGGTATACCCACGGGGAACGGACCTCGTAGCGGATCGTCGCGTGATCCTGGACAACGTTCGGGGCAGTTCCGCCTGCATCAATGTAAGCGTAATGGATCCTTGCCTCCGGGATCATGTGCTCTCTTAAGTAGTTGCAGCCGACGTTCATGAGTTCTACGGCATCCAGAGCGCTTCTTCCGAGATACGGGGTCGCGCCGGCATGGGAGGCAACGCCTTTAAAATAGAAGTTTGCACCCATGATCGCATTGCTGTGGTTGCATTCGACGGCGTTTTTTGTTGCCGGATGCCAGGAGTATACGAAATCAACGTTGTCGAACATTCCGGCGCGGGCCATGAACTGTTTGGCACCGGCACCTTCCTCAGCAGGGCAGCCGAAGTAGATGATCGTTCCGTCTTTCTTATTTGCGATCAGGTATTCTTTCACAGCGACCGCTGCTGCGAGCGCACCGGTTCCGAGTGCGCAGTGACCGCATCCATGGCCGGGAGCGCCTTCCGTCAGAGGTTCTTTGTGCGGATCTGCTGCTTTCTGGCTTAGGGATGAGAGTGCATCGTACTCTCCGAGAATTCCCATGACCGGTTTTCCGGTTCCGTAGGAGAAGGTTCCGGTAAAGCAGGTTGGGATTCCGGCATCGCCCTCGGTCAGGGTAAAGCCTTCTTCTTTTAAGATGGATTTTAACAGGGCTGCTGATCTTGTCTCGTGGAAAGCGAGTTCCGCGTATTCCCAGATCGTATCGTTGGCGTCCAGGATCTTTGCGGACTTCTCGTCGATCACACGGGTGAGAAATTCCAGGTCTTTGTTCATGTGGGTTCCGTCCTTTCTTTTAGAGTGTGGGCGATGCCGGAGCCTTTTACACTGCACCGCATTATAGGGATAGTTTACTACAGTTTCTGGAAAAGTACAATGGGAAATATGATATGATTGTATTGGCAAAAGTACGCGGTGAGCTTCCGAGCAGGAGCACTCAGGGATGCGGGGATGGTTCCTCTAAGCTCCCGGGAGACTGCTAAAGACGGAAAAACGATGACACAACTCGCTGCGCTCAAACAAGTGTCATCTTTTTTCCAACACAGTCACCCGGGACCTAAGAGGAGCCAGATCCCCGGATCAAGGTGCTCCTGTTCGGAAGCTCACCGCTGGTAGTTATTGGGAAAATGGAAAAAGCACAGAGGGCAATACTCCTGTGTCTTGCGGCAATTCTGCGGCAGATATTTACCATGCGAGGAAGAACGTGATATAATCGTGACAGTAATGCGAGAAAACTATCTGGATAGATAAAAATCAGGAGGAAATATATATGTCAAAACTGATCTATGTCGCGGATGATGAGAAAAACATCTGTTTTCTGATAGAGAATTTCCTGGAAAAAGAGGGATATGAGGTGGAGTGTTTCGGGGATGGAGAGTCTCTTCTGGAGGCGTTTGAGAAAAAAGCTCCGGATCTCTGTATCCTGGACATTATGATGCCGGGAATGGACGGACTAACGGTCTGCACGCAGATCCGGAAGACGAGCCATGTTCCGATCATCATCGTTTCCGCAAAGGATTCCCCGCTGGACCGCATCACGGGGATCACTCTCGGAAGTGATGACTATATGGTGAAACCGTTCCTGCCGCTGGAACTCGTGACGAGAGTCAAAGCGTTGTTCCGCCGCGTGGATGCGTTCTCCGGACAGGAGGAAGAGTCGAAGAATTCCTATGAGATCGGGGATATCAGACTTTACCCGAAGCGCCGCGCTGCGAAGTTAAAGGATGAGGATTTTGCCCTGACTCCGCTGGAATTTGATTTTCTGTGCCACATGCTTGAGCGGAAGGAACATGCGGCGAGCCGCGATGACCTCTTAAAATCACTGTGGAAGGTGGACAGCAAGGAAGTAGACACAAGGGCTGTGGATGATATGGTGAAACGTCTCAGAAAGAAGCTGAAGGACCAGAAGAGTACTGTGAAGATCGAGACGGTATGGGGATATGGCTTCCGCCTGACGAGTGGAGGAGAGGAATGAAATTAAGTATCCGGATGAAGATCTTCCTCCCGGTGATGCTGCTTTTGATCGCGTTTCCGGTGGCGGCATGGTTCGTGTTCAGCTATGCGCTGGACGGACATATGAGCTACAATGCGAAGCGGGATCTGGGGCAGATGGTGAAGACCGTGGAGGAACTTACGGAGGAGTACAGCAACGTGGATGTGCCGGATGAGAACAGCGCACAGGATGACCGCGGAAGTCTCCTGAATGCCCTGAGAAACTCGGCCCAGACGGAGTCCGGTGAGACGAAGATGCTGGTGATCGGAGAGAATTACCGCGTACTGTATCCGAAAAACTACGATGATCAGCCGGAGATGACCCAGATGTACTCGGAATTCCTGATAAGAATGACAGGAAATGATCCTTCGTTTGAAAGCGGGGAGATCTCCGAGGAGATGATCGGAGATACGAGATACATGCTCTATTTTCGTGATGTGGGGCAGAAACGGTCGGGGCGTGTCCAGAATATCCTGCTGTACTGCCCGATCCATGACACAAGCGTGATCTTACATGAAGTGTCGAGACTGGTGCTCATGATCATGGGAGTCATGGCGGGAGTCTCCATCGTGCTGTTCTGGTTTGTAGCCGGAAGTATCTCAAATCCGGTGAGCCGTCTCTGTGAGGCAGCGCGCGGGATCGGCGAAAAGAAGTTTAAAAAGGTGGAGACCGGAACAAACGTAAAAGAGCTTTATGAACTGGAGAATGAGATCAACCAGATGCAGGACAATCTTTTGAAGGCGGACGAGGCGGAGCGCGTCTTTTTCCAGAATGCGTCCCATGAACTCCGCACCCCGCTCATGTCCATCAGCGGCTATGCCCAGGGGATCCAGCGAGGTGTCTTTGAAGATACATCCCAGGCAGCAGGAGTGATCCTGGATGAGAGCAGCCGTCTGACGGAGGTGGTCGACGGGATCCTGACGCTCACGAGAATGGACCAGATGCGCTACCAGGTCGTTCCGGTGGAGCTGGGGATCCGGGAATATATCGAGGATCAGATCGAGCGGCTGGAAGGTCTTGCTTACCAGAAAAAAATAAAACTGGAATTTTTGCCGGGAGACGAGCATAAGATTATCTCGGATGTGATGCTGCTCGGGCGGGCGTTCTCAAATGTGACATCAAACTGTATCCGCTATGCGAAGGAGATGGTTCAGATTTCTGTGGAAGAGTCGGGGGATCAGCTGAAACTTACGATCCGCGACGATGGATCGGGGATTGCAGAGAATGATCTGCCGCATCTGTTCGACCGTTTTTATAAAGGAAAGAACGGAAATCATGGGCTGGGGCTTTCCATCGCGAAGCGTTCCATGGAATATATGGGAGGCGATATCGCGGCAGAAAGTTCGCCGGACGGTGCCGTGTTTACGATCATACTGCCGCAGGATTGCCGCAGCTTTGCCGTAGAAGAATGGACGGAAGTGTGATAAGATGGTAACAGTTCAGAGGAAGGATTCTCTGGACATGAAAGCATGGAAAATATCTGCGGATTTTTGGAAATCTGTTATCAGCTTACATCACAGGAGGACACAATGATGAAGAAGATTTTATTTTTATTCGGTCTTCTGGTATGTCTTGCGGGAATGCCGCTTACGGCCTTTGCGGATAATAAGACTGCGAAGCAGACGTATGAGACAGCGATCTCAGACAACTGGAAAACGATGTTAAAGAACAGTATCGCTCTGGATACGATCAATGCGGAGAATAATACGCATCTGCTGGAATGGCAGGATGTGAAGAATCCGTCGGATGAGGCGGTAAAGCTTGTGGATAAGATCCAGAAGCTCCAGGCGGAGCAGGAAGAAGATCAGGAGAGTATGGATCCTTACACAAAGGCGAAGAAATCCTGTGACGCGAAATTAAACGCGGACGGCGCGAATGCGGCGCTCGAGAACATTATCCGGATCCAGAAGGATCGTCTGGGCGATCAGAAGGAACTGCAGGCGCTGTGGGCGAAGGTTGATAAACTGTTAAAGTAGAGCGCAGGTTCAGCTCTGAAAACCGTCTGCCCGGTGGAACAAAGATCTGACAGGACGGGTTCCGGTGAGCAGGTCCAGAAAAATAACCTGAAACATGGTTTCTTACGAAAGAAAAACGGCTGTGAAGAAAAGAATCACTTCACAGCCGTTTTTGTGCTCATTTTTCTGTAAAAAACATCGTTTTATGGATCTCGCTGGCGGGGCAGGAGAATTTCTGCCATTTCGATACGAGATATTCAGCCCTGAAAATCCGCCAGGTCCGGGATATATTCCTTCAGGATCTCCGGGTGATAGTTCGCGATGAGTGTTTCCGGGAAGTTTAACTCTTTTAAGAGGGCCTCCGCGCGCGCGTGGTCGCCGACCGATGTCGTAAAGTGTGCATCGCTGTTCATGATGACCGGAACCTTGTAGCTGGCGCAGAGCGGGAGAATGATCCTGTCATTTTCATATGCGTGGATGCGGGAACCGCCTGGTGTCAGGGAGGTGTTGTTGAGCTCGATCATGCGGTGGTTGTCCTTTGCGGCTTTTACGACCGCCTCATAGTCCAGTGGAAATTTTCCATCATCCGGATGTCCGAGGATCGTGACATACGGATTTCTTAACGCTGTGAGCACCGCGAAGGTGTTGTCTTCCATTGTTCCCGGTTTCAGGCAGAGGTCATGGAGACTGACGACTGTGTAGGATAAGCGCTTTAACATCCGCTCTGACAGGTCGATGGTTCCGCTGTAGTCCACGATGTTTAATTCACATCCGAATAAAAGACGGACACCCTCTAAGACCGGCGGGATCACATTGAAGTTGCAGAATTGCATTTCCCCGCAGCTTCCCGGCATGGACGGGGCGTGCTCGGTGATGCCGAGGATCGGCAGGTTCTTTAATGCAGCGGCATGGACCATCTCCGTGATGGTTCCGTAGGCATGTCCGCTCGCGATGGTATGGGTATGCAGATCAGCATAATCTTTCATGGTAAATGCCTCCAAAAATATCAGAAAATTCCTGTTTCAGTTCAGAAAATTCCTACCTGTGTACAGTAATCACTATGCACATTTTATCATAAAATTTTTATGAAAACTATGGCAAATATTCACAGAATATGGTTAAATAGAGGAAGAAATTATCATCCATTCTTATGGACTTTTTATAGAAATAAGCGGAATAAAAATGGAGGATGAGAAAAGGAGAGATGAAATATGGAATCCATGGACGATTACAAAGAGGAGTTAGAAGCTTCCCTTAAAAAAATTAGAGTTGGCGATGTTGTGACTGGTACCGTGCTTGATGTGACAGATGACGCGGTGATCGTGGACTTAAAGACCTACGCGGACGGCGTGATCCGCAAAGAAGATCTGAGCGAAGATCCTGGTTTCAACATGGCGGAGATGATCCAGCCGGGTGATGAGATCACGGCGACCGTGATGGCGACAAATGACGGGGAAGGAAACATGGTCCTCTCCAAAAAGGAGGCAAACCAGGTCCTTGCGTGGGATAAACTGAAGACCATGATGGAAGAGCGCACGGTCGTTCCGGTAAAGATCGCTGAGATCGTAAACGCAGGTGCTGTCGCATATCTGGAAGGGATCCGCGGCTTTATCCCGGCTTCCCGCCTCAGCGACGAGTATGTGGAAGATTTAAAGGAATTCGACGGAAAGACGATCGAAGTGACCGTGATCACGGCAGATGAGGAGACACACCGTCTCGTATTATCTGGACGCGAGGCAGCGAGAGAGAAAAAACAGGAAGAGACAAATAAAAAGATCGCAAAATGTGAAGTCGGCGCTGTCATGAACGGCACGGTCGAGACCTTAAAGGATTACGGTGCATTTGTTGAGCTGGAAAACGGACTTACCGGTCTCCTTCACATCTCCCAGATCAGCACAAAGCGGATCAAACATCCGGGTGCGGTGCTGAAAGAGGGACAGAACGTAAAAGTAAAGATCATCTCCACCGCGAACAACAAGATCAGTCTGTCCATGAAAGAGCTGATCGAGGAGGAAGCGGAGAGAGAAGCTGAGGACACCTACGGATATAAGGAAGAAGGTCAGGCAAGCACAGGTCTTGCGGATCTCTTAAAGGGTCTGAAGCTGTAGCAGGAAAGCGTGAAGACATGGTCGCATGGACGGAACGTTCCCGGCTGCAAAGAAAGGGGGCGTCAGCATGACGAAAGAGTCTGGAGAGTTTGATCAGATCGATCAGTGGAAATCAACGATGTTTTTATACAGCTCCGCGTTAAAATCCATCAACACGAAGATCGAGATCTTAAATAATGAATTTATCCAGTTATACAATTACAACCCGATCGAACACATCACTTCCCGGTTAAAGACGCCGGAGAGCATCGTGAAAAAGCTGAAGCACGATGGATGTGAGGTCACGATCGATAACATGGTGGAGCATTTAAACGACATCGCGGGGATCCGGATCATCTGTTCCTTTATGTCCGATATTTATCCCATCGCGGATATGATCGCCAGACAGGCGGATATTACAGTCCTGCATGTCAAGGACTACATTAAATATCCGAAGGCGAACGGATATAAGAGCTACCATATGGTGGTGACGATCCCGGTCTATCTGTCGGAGGGAAAGAGAGATACGAAGGTCGAGATCCAGATCCGCACCATCGCGATGGACTTCTGGGCGTCCCTGGAACACAAGATCGCTTATAAGTTTGAGGGAAAGGCACCGGATTATCTGGAACGGGAGTTAAAGTCCTGTGCAGATATGGTGGATATGCTGGATATGAAGATGTTCTCCTTAAACCAGGCGATCATGGCCGTCGAGGAGGAAGAGCGCAGGCGTGAGGAAGAAAAGCGCCGCGAGCGTGAGAAAGCAGAAAGAAAACAGGAGGAACTTGCAGGAAACGGTCCGACATAGACCGTTTTTGGCTGTTTTGATGACAGAAAGTTCCAAGACGAAAGATCTGCACTCCGGAAAAGCGGATGCAGAGCGGCCAGTCTGGAGGAAAGATAGATGAGAGTCGTACTACAGAGAGTAAAACATGCGTCGGTACATGTGGACGGGCGGGAGACCGGTTCCATCGGACAGGGATTCCTGATCCTTCTCGGTGTATCTGATGAGGATGATGAGACGATCGCAGATAAAATGGCGGACAAGATCTGCAGACTCCGCATTTTTGAGGATGAGAACGGAAAGACGAACCGCTCTCTTCAGGATGTGGGCGGCGAGATCCTTGTGGTGAGCCAGTTTACACTGTATGCAGACTGCCGGAAGGGCAACCGTCCGAGCTTTACTGGTGCAGGAGCGCCGGATCATGCGAACCGTCTCTATGAATATTTTATGGAACAGTGCAAAAAGCATGTGGAAAAAGTGGCGCACGGGGAGTTTGGAGCGGATATGAAGGTGGATCTGCTGAATGACGGACCGTTTACACTGATGCTGGACAGCAAAGAGCTGTTCCCGAAATAGGATACTATTACACATACGGAGGATTTTTAGAATGAACGGCAAAGATCTTGAAAAAGCACTTCTCTGGGAAGCTCCGCATATCGGCGAAAAAGCGCCGGAGCAGATCCCGGAGGCACAGGATTTCTGTGAGGGATATAAGACATTCTTAAATGAGGGAAAAACAGAGAGAGAATGCGTGAAAAAAGCAGTTACACTCCTGGAAAACGCAGGATATCAGAAATTTGATCCGAAAGCTTCCTACAAAGCAGGGGATAAGATCTACTGGAACAACCGGAAGAAGGCGATCATTGCTTCCACAATCGGAACAAAAGATCTGAACGAGGGATTGAGGATGAACGGTGCCCACATCGATTCCCCGCGCCTGGATTTAAAACCGAATCCGCTGTTTGAGAAGGATGAGATCGCATATTTAAAACCGCACTATTACGGCGGGATCCGCAAATACCAGTGGGGGACCGTGCCGTTATCCATGCATGGCGTCGTTGTAAAAGCTGACGGAGAGGTCGTTGAGATCTCCATCGGCGAAAATGAGGGCGATCCGCAATTCTGCGTGACAGATCTTCTCCCTCATCTCGCTTCCGAACAGAACGGGAGAAAGCTCGCGGAAGGTTTAAAGGGCGAGGAACTCAATATTATCATCGGTTCGATCCCGTACCATGACGAGGAGAACGAGAAAATCAAAAATCCGGCAAAGCTTCTTGCGATGAAGTTACTGAACGAGCGCTACGGGATCACGGAAAAAGATTTCACCCGTGCGGAGATCGAGATGGTCCCGGCATACAAGGCAGTCGATATCGGACTTGACCGCGGACTTGTGGGAGCTTACGGCCAGGATGACCGCGTCTGCGCGTACACAGCTCTGATGGCGGAGATCGGGACAAAGAATCCGGAACACACGACATTTACGATCCTTACGGACAAAGAGGAGATCGGTTCTATCGGGAATACGGGACTTCACTCGGACTATGTCCATCATGCGGTCGAGGACCTCGCGGAGAGCTTCGGGGCGGACACAAAGACTGTGCTGCGCCATTCCATCTGCCTTTCTTCCGATGTAAACGCGGCTTATGATCCGACGTTCGCGAGTGTATACGAGAGCAGAAACTCGAGTTATGTAAACAAAGGCTGCGTGCTCACAAAATATACAGGCGCGAGAGGAAAGTCCGGCAGCAGCGATGCAAGCGCGGAGACGATGGCAAAGGTCATCGGCATCATGGAAGAGAACGGTGTGTACTGGCAGACCGGTGAGCTCGGTGCAGTCGATGCGGGCGGTGGCGGAACGATCGCCCAGTATGTGGCGATGATGGATGTGGATGTTGTGGACCTCGGCGTTCCGATCCTTTCCATGCACGCACCGTTTGAGCTGGCTTCGAAGCTTGATGTATACAATACATATAAGGCGTTCTGTGCGTTCTATAAATAAATGCGGATGACGGCTGGACCGGCAGGAGCTGTGTCCAGGAGTCGGAAGGACATTTCTAACGCCACGTTTTGAAAAAATTGAAACATTATTGAAAAACACTCTGGAAGAGATCCTGATGGACGTAAGACATGGAAGATCTTTGCAGAGTGTTTTTATTTACGCGAACGACGAGTCAAAGTCCGCGCTTGCGCGAGACCTTGGCGACTGTCGCGATAACAAGGGGAAACTCGTGAAGCGTTTTTTCACTTGTTTTCTAACACATGTCTTAAATTTCTGTGAACACTCTTTTTTTTCGCGTGACGGTATGTTAGAATGAGTATTACGCGCGGATGTTCCGGAAAACGGGAGACACGCGGGGAATATGAGACAGAATGGAAGGAAAAAGAAAACATGAAAAAAATCATAAAAGCAGGTCTCTGTGTTGCAGCAGCGGCTGTGATCGTAACAGGATGCGGAAATAAGAGCCAGAACACAGAGAGCAGCTCTGCGTCTGAGGAGCAGGCAGCAGCTGCAACTGTTGAGACGGAGACAAAATCCGAGGAAGAGCTTCACGACGAGGAGAGCGTGACTCTCGGAGATTATAAGAACCTGACTTATTCTGCAAAGGTAGAGGAAGTGACGGATGAACAGGTCCAGACAAGATTAAAGGAGCTCTGCGCAGAGTATCCGGTAACGATCGAGGGACGCCCGGCTGCGGAAGGCGATACCGCGAATATCGATTATTCCGGAACAAAGGACGGCGTTGCGTTTGACGGCGGAACTGCAGAAGGTTACGATCTGAAGCTTGGAAGCGGAACTTTCATTGACGGCTTTGAGGACGGTGTGATCGGCATGAACGTCGGAGATGAGAAAGACTTAAACTTAAAGTTCCCGGATAACTACGGAAGCGCAGATCTTGCAGGACAGGAAGTCGTATTCCATGTGAAATTAAACCAGTTAAAATCTGAGTCCGAGAGCAAGGTGGACGATGACCTCGCAAAACGTTACTACAACGATGATACAGCGACTCTTGATCAGTTAAAAGAGGAAGTGTGTGCGGATCTCCAGGCGGAGGCCGACAGCCAGTTCTTCAACGCAGCCGGAAGTGAGCTCTTAAATGAAGTGATCAATAACTCCGAAGTCACAGCAGATCCGGACGCTGTTGATGACATGTTCAACCAGTTAAAGACCACATACTCCAGCTATGCGAGCAGCTATGGTCTTGAGTTTGACCAGTTCCTCAGCATGTTCCTCGGAACGGATGAGGATGGACTTCGCGATACTGCTGAAAACCTTGTAAAACAGCAGCTCGTTTTAGACGCGATTCAGGCACAGGAAAATCTCTCTGCGACTGAAGATCAGAAAGATAAGCTCGCTGTTATGAATTACTTCAAGAATGCAGCGCAGATGACGGCAACATACGGTGAGGACTCCGCAAACCAGATCTTTGATATGGGTGCTGTCTACTACTACCTGATCGGCAATTCTACTTACGTTGAAGCGCCGGAGACCACTGCAGAGACAACGGAAGCAGAGAATATCTTAGAAGAAGCAGAGACTGTTGCAGAGGAAAGCGAAAGCAGTACGGAAGCAAAATAATACGGACAGGAAATGGTTCGGCTATTCTGCAAAGTGCTGAGCAGAGATACTGACAGCAGAAATGCGATAAGAGAACAATATGAAAAGAAAAGCATTATTTTTTGACATTGACGGAACGCTCTTAGTGGATGCGTCGAAAGAGCTTCCGAAGAGCGCGGCGGCTGCGATCACCGAGGCGCGCCGCGCCGGACATCTGATATTCATCAATTCCGGGCGGACGAGATGCCTGATGAAGGACGTTGAGGGGAAAGTACCGGTCGACGGTTACCTCTGCGGATGCGGAACCTACATAGAAGCGGAAGGAAAAGCCCTGCTTCACAGAAAGATCTCCGCGAAGCGCCGGATGGAGCTCCAGAGAGCGATCCTCGCGTGCAGACTCGACGGGATCCTTGAGGGACCGAAGGTTTGTACGGTCCAGATCGGCGTCTCCCACATGGAAGAGATCGAACATGTGAAGAACGTTGTATATAAAAACCAGGGACTTGCGAGCGCAGACTGGAACACGGAAGAAGTCGATTTTGACAAGTTCTGTGTTCTGGCGGATGAGAATAGTGATGCGGAGAGCTTCTTAAAGATCCTGGCGCCGGATATGACCGCGATCGACCGGGGACACGGACTCTATGAGTGTGTGCCAACAGGCTATGATAAGGCGACGGCGATGGAAGTGATCCTGAAACACTATGGGATCGCGAGAGAAGATTCCTACGCCTTCGGTGACAGTATGAATGACCTGGCGATGATCCGCTATGCCGGAAACAGCATCATCATGGAAAAACACGCGAAAGGCCTGGAACCTTACGCGACCTTTATCACGAAGGACGTGGAGGATGACGGGATCGCATGGGCATTTGAAAAACTTCATATTATATAAAAGATGAGTTTTGCGGCAGTTCTGCTTTTGAGTGGGACTGTCGCTTTGCGTTTTCGAAAGCTGTCGAAACTTGCGTTCAAAAACTACTTTTCAATTCTGGAAAAATGTATTATATATTTAAGAAAAAGGAAGCAGACGCGGGAAAGGGCGGCTGCGGACGAGGCGTAAGGGGGACGAAAACAATGAGCATGGAACGACATTACAAAAGTGCTCTGGAAGAAGAAAACCAAAGGCTTCGCGAAGAGAACGACAGGCTGATGGACATTGTGGTACAGATGAAAGGTACACTGAACCGCCTGGTAAAAGCGTATATTACAGAAAGTAAATAGGAGAATGCGGCTGCACAGAACTGATCGGGCAGCCGTGGATAGAAATAACCGCGGATGGCTGCGAAAGGCAGCAGGTCCGCGGTTATTTCGCAGGAATTCAATGTCCTGTTTACTGGACGACACCGGCCGTATTTACAGTCCAGATCGTTCCGTTCGCATCTTTGATATCTTTATATCCACGTCCAAGCTCCGGTTTCGCTGTGGAAGTGGAGGAAGCGGACGCTTTCTGTACATTTCCGGCTGTTCCGACAAGGTAGGTGGTGCCGTTTAAGTCCGCCGGTGCATATCTCTGGTCGGCAGTGGCGTCCTGTCTCTTTCCGTATACATAGAGGATGCCGTCGCGGAGTCCATGGTATCCCTGACCTTTCTTGTCGCCGTCGGTGTGGAAGAACCAGTTCTCGGTCTCACCCGTCTCCTCATTGAAGATCGTCTGTTTTCCTGTCTTCATGATGCCGTCCTCGCCGAAGCAGAAGTTCGCGATCTCATCGTTCGCCACATTCACGATCTGTCTTCCGGTCTGCATGATGCCGAGATCACTGAAGGCGTATTTTTTCGCGTTGATCGTGAAGAGAGAATTCCCCTTTTTCGTGGAAACGTATGGTTTTCCTGCTTTAAAGCAGAAGGTGTACACCTCGTCGGCTTCGTGGATCCCGGAAATCCCCTCAATGGAGTGAAAACCTTCGGCGCGTTTTCCGTCCCCGGACGGTCCGTAGTACTGATAATCTGTGACGTTCGGGACAGCTGCATTGCTGTCGGTCGCGTCCGCATCGCTCCCGGACGGCATCAGGACCCAGCCTGTCTGCATTTTTCCGTCGATGAAGGTGTAGTAATTTCCGTCGATCTTCTTGTCATACTGGGTAGTCACCATCTTTCCGTCGGAGTTAAAGTAGTACCAGCTCTCAGAAGATCCCGGCACATGACTGTTTTCCTCCAGGCGGATCCATCCGGTCTTCATCGCCCCGTCTTTTTCTGTTCCAAGATAGTAAGTAGCTCCGTCGATCTCCGTCTTTCCTGTCGCCATATGGCCGGACTCGTCAAAATAGTACCATTTAGAGTCAAATTTTACCCATTTGGAGACAGCGGACTTTCCATCCTTTTCAAAGTAGTACCAGAAGGTATCGGGAGTCTCCGGGGAGTCCGGATCTTCCTCATTCTTTAATTCTACCCATGCACTTGTCACCATTTTTCCTTCGCTGTCCACATAATATTCGTCGATCTTCGCATCGGTCACGATCTGACCGTTCTCACCAAGATAGTACCAGTCTTCCCCGCACTTTCTCCATGCATCGGTGGTGAGGTACCCGTCTTCATCGTAATAGACCTTTGCATCTCCTTCTGTCACCCAGCCGTGGGATGCAGCGTAAGCCGGCAGCCCGGAGACCATTGTCATGAATGCTGCTGCGGATAAGACAGCGGCGATCCTTGTCTGTTTTTTCATAATATCCTTCTCTCCTTTTTGATATGAAATCATGCTCTTGTCCGGCAGGTCAGAAGCTTGTGGACAGGACGGATCGGCAGCAGCTCCTGAGATCATGCCGTACAGTTGTTTTTGTTTACCGGCTGATTATAACAGTCTGTGATGACGGAATTCCAGTGTGGGTTCCTGGCATATCTGGAACACCGTGGAAAGGATTTCACCGGGTGGAAAAAACGGAAAACAAAGGGGAAAAAATGCCCCGGGGATCCCCTGAAAATTCCGTTAAAAACATGATTTACTGGACTGTATGCGGTCCGCATGGTATAATCGAGGAAGGTATACCCGGCGCAGACTCAGCCATGTGTCTGGGGGAAAAGGAAGGTCAATATGGCTGGGATCTGACAGTTTGAGAGAGGAGAAGGTTTCACTTATGAGAATGAAAGTTTCTGATTATATTGCCCAGAAGCTGGTAGACGAGGGGATCACCGATGCATTTATGGTGACCGGAGGCGGTGCGATGCACCTGGATGACGGACTCGGACATCAGCCGGGACTTCACTGCTATTTTAACCACCATGAACAGGCATGCGCCATCGCTGCGGAGGCGTATGCGAGAATCCACAACAAGATCGCCGCGCTCTGCGTGACGACAGGCCCTGGCGGAACAAACGCGATCACGGGCGTTGTCGGCGGCTGGCTCGACTCGATCCCGATGCTCGTTTTATCCGGACAGGTCCGCTACGACACGACGGCCCACAGCACAGGTCTGGGGATCCGCGCGATGGGAGATCAGGAATTTGAGATCACAAAGGCAATCGACTGTATGACAAAGTACAGCGAGATGGTGCTGGATCCGATGCGGATCCGCTTCTGCCTGGAAAAGGCCCTTTATCTGGCACAGACAGGAAGACCTGGTCCGTGCTGGCTGGACATCCCGTTAAATGTCCAGGGCGCGTATATCGAGACGGAATCCTTACTGGGATTCGACAAAGATGATTACGAGGCGGGCGGCACTGGCTGGTCCGGACATGGAACAGGATGTTCCGGCTGCACGATCTGCATGATGAATAAAATTGAAGGAAAACCGGCTATGATCCCGTCCGATGTGAGCGGACAGGGAGAAAAGCGCGTGAAACTTCCGGACCCTGTGACAGTAGAACAGGCGAGAGAGATCTTAAAGAAGGTCCGCGAGGCAAAACGTCCGGTGATCAATGCCGGAAACGGGATCCGGATCGGAAAAGCGTTTGATGTATTTACAAGAGTCGTGAAAAAGCTCGGGATCCCGGTTGTTACCGGCTGGAACAGCATCGACTGCATGTACGATACAGATCCGCTCTATGTGGGACGTGCCGGACATATGGGCGACCGCGCCGGAAACTTTGCGGTTCAGAACAGCGATCTCTTATTATCGCTGGGAAGCCGTCTTTCCATCCGCCAGGTTGGCTACAATTACCCGACATGGGCGAGAGCAGCGTATGTGATCTACAATGATATCGACGCGGAAGAGTTAAAGAAACCGACGGTCCACGTTGATATGCCGGTCCATGCGGACGTGAAGGATCTTCTCGAGAAGCTTGAACTCGTTCTCGATGAGGAAGAATTTGATCCGAACGGCGGTGCAAAGGACAAAGAGGCAGTGGACAGCTGGATCCGTCAGTGCCAGACCTGGAAAGAAAAATATCCGGTCGTTCTGCCGAAACATTATGAGGCCGGAGATGATGAGCCGGCAAACGTCTACGCGGCGATCAAGGAGATCAGCAAACGCGTGGAGGAGGATGTGATCACGGTTGTGGGCAACGGCTCCGCGTGCGTGGTAGGCGGACATGCCTATGAGATGAAGAAAGGACAGCGGTTTATCAGCAACTCTGCGATCGCTTCCATGGGTTACGACCTCCCGGCGGCGATCGGTGCATGGGTGGCGGACCATACAAAGGATATTATCCTTGTGACCGGTGACGGAAGCATCCAGATGAACCTTCAGGAACTCCAGACGATCATCCACCATCATATGGGGATCAAGATCTTCCTGATCAACAACGGCGGCTACCACTCCATCCGTCAGACCCAGAGGACCCATTTCCATGAGCCGCTCATCGGAATCGGCGTGGACAGCCATGACTTAAGCTTCCCGAGTATGGAGAAACTTGCCTGGGCTTACGGCTATCCGTATGTGGCGGCGCATCACAACAGCGAGCTTGGTGCTGCTGTGGAGAAGACACTTGCGACGGAAGGTCCGGTGATCTGTGAGATCTTTGTTGATATGAAGCAGGGATTTGAGCCAAAGGCATCTGCGAAGATGCTGCCGGACGGAACGATGGTATCTGTACCGCTTGAGGATCTTGCGCCGTTCCTTCCGGAGGAGGAACTCAAGGAGAATATGTATATCCCGCTGGTGGAAAATAAGTAGGTTTGTCAGTGACGCAGGTCTGCGCACTTGCTGCGCTGACCTTAATAAAGGATAGGAATGAAGGCAAAAATCCCATCGGCGCAGCCGATTTGGAATGGATTTTTGCTCGTAGCTGTGAAGGTACTGAACAGCTGCGTTTGCCAGAGGAAAGGGGCAGCATAATATGAATATCATCATGACAGGCGCGACGAGTTTTGTCGGCGCGGCGACAGTTCGGGAACTCTTGCGGAGAGGACATACGGTGACTGCCATCGCGCGCCCCGCGTCCTCAAAACTCGGCATGATCCTTGACGGAAACGAGGAGGCGCTTTTATCCGGGCGGCTTCTCGTGACTGAAAACGATCTCTCCGAGCCGGAACAGCTTCTGGAAAAAGTGACAAAGCCGCAGGATGTCTTCTGCCACTTCGGCTGGGGCGGTTCCGGAAGTGCGTCGAGAACAGACCGGGCGCTTCAGGAAAAAAATCTGGAGATCTCCCTGGAGACGATCCGGACTGCGAAGGCACTGGGATGTAAAAAGTTCCTGTTCTCCGGATCCCAGGCAGAATACGGAATGCACCGGGATCTGATCACGGAGGAGACGGCCTGCGAGCCGAAATCCCTCTACGGCGAAGCGAAGCTCGCGATGCGCGAAAAGGGCGAAACGCTCTGCGGGGAGCTCGGCCTGCGTTACATTCATGCGCGGATCTTCAGCGCCTACGGACCGGGAGACCACCCGTGGACGTTAGTCGAATCCTGTCTGGACGCATTTTTGAACAACAGGGAGATGTCCCTCGGCGCCTGCACGCAGAACTGGAATTTCCTCTATATCGATGATCTGGCGAGAGGAATGGCGGCGCTCTGCGAGGCGGAGGAAACGGCATTTGAGGGGATCTCAAATCCTGTCTTTAACTTCGGAGGCGCGGAGACAAAGGTATTAAAGGATTTCGTGGAGGAGATCCATACACGCTGCGGCGGAAAGGGCGAAACCCGATACAATACCCGCGGGGAAAATGCGGAAGGTCTGATCAACCTGATGCCGTCCATTGAGAAATTAAAGGCGGTGACGGGATGGAAGCCGGAAGTCGACTTTAAGACCGGCATTACCCGGATGATCGCACTCAGGAAAAGGACCGTATAGAGAGGAAAAACGGGGAAACTCGGGCAGGACCGGCTACGGTGGTGCATAGCGGATCCGGATCGACAAAAAATGCCGTGAACACTGCCCGGTATTGACAAAACAGAAAAAATGGTTACAATGATAAAAGTTAAAGATCAGGTAACAATTATTTAAGGAAGAAGAAAATATAACATGAAAAAAATCAGCGTTTTGATTCCATGCTATAACGAGGAGGAGAATGTCGTTCCGATCAGTGAAGCGGTCATCGGCATCATCACAAAAGAGCTGCCGCAGTACGACTACGAGCTGGTCTTTATCGACAATGACTCCACGGATAAGACGAGAGAACTGCTCAGGATGCTCTGTGCAAAGAACCCGAAGATCAAGGCGATCTTCAATGCGAGAAACTTTGGACAGTTCAACTCCCCATATTATGGAATCCTTCAGGTAACCGGTGACTGCGTGATCTCCATGGTCGCAGATTTCCAGGATCCGGTGGAATTGATCCCGAAGTATGTCCATGAATGGGAGAATGGCTATAAGATCGTTATCGGGATCAAGACGAGCAGCAAAGAAAATCCGGTCATGTACTGGCTCAGAAGCTGCTATTACAAACTGATCCGTAAATTGTCTGATGTAGAGCAGATCGAACATTTCACGGGATCCGGTCTCTATGACAGACAGTTTATCGAAGTGTTAAGAAATTTGAATGATCCGACTCCGTTCCTTCGCGGAATTGTCGCGGAGCTTGGATTTAAGAGAAAAGAGATCCCGTATGAACAGCCGAAGCGCCGCGCGGGGAAGACTCACAATGACTTCTATAAATTATACGATGCGGCGATGTTAAGCTTCACCTCCTACACGAAAGCGGGACTGCGCCTTGCGACATTCTTTGGCGCATTTTGCGGCGGGATCAGTTTTCTTGTCGGAATGGTATATCTGATCATGAAGCTCCTCTACTGGGACCGCTTTGCGGCAGGTATGGCGCCGCTTCTGATCGGAATGTGTTTCCTTGGTTCGGTCCAGATCTTCTTTATCGGACTGCTCGGCGAGTATATCATGAGCATCAATACCCGTGTGATGCACCGTCCGCTTGTTGTCGAGGAGGAGCGGATCAATTTTGACACGCCGGCTGCGCAGGAGGAAGTATGAAATACAGTGTTGAAGTGATGAGAGTCCGTGAGCAGACGATTCAGTTAAATGGCTGGGCTGTGGAAAATGACCCGGATTCCGTGATCACATACCGGATCGAGGACGAAGCGGGGAATCCGGTGGATGCGAAGATCGTTCCGACAAGGCGGGACGACGTGAGCCAGATCTACTACAAAAAGATCATCGACCGCGATCTCGGGTTTGATATCCGTTTCCCGTATGAACATGGAAAGATCTACTATCTTGTAATCTGCGGGGAGAAGAAGACGACCCGCGTGAAATACAGCGATATGATGATCCGCAAAAAGACAGGAGCGGCGAACCGCAAAGTCCAGAAACTTATGAACCTGATGAATATGGAGACGGTTCATGTTGCCTGGGATTTCCTGAAAGAGAATGGTCTGAAGGCCCTGATCTTAAAATCAAAGCATAAGATCCAGGGAATCGATGACGATTACGACTACGCAGAGTGGTGGAATCTCACAAAACCGTCGGAGGAAGAGCTGGAAGCGCAGAAAAAAGAGACCTTTGAGTATATGCCGAAGTTCTCCATCGTGATCCCGGTCTATAAGACTCCGGAGAAGTTTTTAAAGGAAATGCTGGATTCCATCGTGGAGCAGACCTACGCAAACTGGGAACTCTGCATCGCGGACGGCAGTCCGGCCGGAGAGAGCGTTGAGAATGTATTAAAGAAATATGCGGAGAAGGATTCCAGGATCCGGTATAAGGTTCTGGGCGAAAATCTCGGAATTTCCGGTAATACCAACGCGGCTCTCGAGATGGCGGAGGGCGATTTTGTTGTCCTTGCGGACCATGATGACCGTCTGACACCGAATGCGCTCTTCGAGTGCGCGAAAAAACTGAATGAAAACAGATCATGTGATGTCCTCTATTCCGATGAGGACAAGCTGGATATGGATGGAGATGAACTGTTTGACCCGCATTTTAAGCCGGATTTCAATCCAGACCTTCTGACGAGTGTCAACTATATCTGCCATCTGTTCGTGGTGAAGAAAGAACTGCTTGATAAAATCGGCGGTTTCCGGGCGGAGTATGACGGAGCCCAGGATTATGACTTTATCTTCCGCTGTACGGAGAATGCAGAGCAGATCTGCCATATCCCGAAGGTCTTATACCACTGGCGCTGCCATCCGAACTCCACAGCGAGCAACCCGGAGAGCAAGCTTTACGCCTTCACAGCCGGTTCCCGCGCGATCATGGACCACTATAAGAGAGTGGGGATCGAGGCGGAGAAAGTGGAAAAAGGCGTGGACTACGGCATTTATCACACGACATTTAAGATCAAGGGAGATCCGCTTGTCTCCGTGATCATCCCGAACAAGGACCACACCGTCGATCTCGACAACTGTATCCGCCCGATGCTGACGGAAGGGACGTACAAGAACCTCGAGTTTGTCATCGTGGAGAACAACAGCACAGAACAGGCGACATGGACCTACTATGAGAAGATCCAGAAGGAATTCCCGAATGTACACGTTGTCCGCTGGGAGCGGGAGTTCAACTACTCCGCGATCAACAACTTCGGCGTACAGCATGCAAAGGGCGAATACCTTCTGTTCATGAACAACGATATCGAGCTGATCGCAAAGAACTTTGTCGAGGAGATGCTCGGCTTTGCCCAGAGAGAGGACGTCGGAATTGTCGGCGCAAGACTTCTCTATGAGGATGATACGATCCAGCACGCCGGCGTTGTCATCGGATTCGGCGGCATCGCGGGACACACGTTTATCGGTCTCCACAAATCTGAGAACAGCTACTTCAACCGGGCAATGTGCGCCCAGGATTACAGCGCCGTCACAGCGGCCTGCATGATGAGCAAGCGCTCCGTATTTGACGCCGTGGGCGGATTTACGGAGGAACTTGCCGTCGCATTCAATGATATCGACTACTGCATGAAGGTCAGAAAGCTCGGAAAACTCGTGGTCTATGCTCCGTATGCGGTGCTGCATCATTACGAATCGAAGTCCCGCGGTCTTGAGGACACTCCGGAGAAAGTGGCGAGATTCAACCGCGAGATCGCAACCTTCGCGAAGCGCTGGCCGGATATCTTAAAGAACGGAGATCCTTATTACAACCCGAACCTGACGCTGCGGAAATCAAATTTTGCTCTGCGCGACCTGAAAAAGGAGAAGATCGGGGAACCATATAAACTGGAGGTACCGTTAGACGAATGAAGACAACGATCATAATTCCGAATTATAACGGACTCTCGTTTATGGAACCGTGCTTTGAGGCTCTGGATAGACAGACGACAAAGGATTTTAAGATCCTTGTGGTGGACAACGGATCCACGGACGGAAGTGTGGAGTGGCTGAAGGAGAAACAGATCCCGTCGATCTTTCTTCCGGAGAACACCGGCTTTTCCGGTGCGGTCAATGTCGGGATCAAGGCGGCGGATACTCCGTATGTGATCCTCTTAAATAACGATACGAAAGTGGCTCCGCACTATGTGGAAGCGCTGGAGCGGGCCATGGACCGGTCGGAGAAGATCTTTTCCGTCAGCAGCAAGATGATCCAGATGTATCATCCGGATCTCATGGACGATGCCGGAGACATGTACAGCGTCCTTGGCTGGGCATTCCAGCGAGGCGTCGGACGTCCGGAAGGTCTTTATAAAAAAAGCTGCCGCGTGTTTACGGCCTGTGCCGGCGCGGCGATCTACCGCAGGGAAGTGTTTGAGACGATCGGATACTTCGATGAGATGCACTTCGCGTATCTTGAGGATATCGATGTGGGATATCGTGCGAAGCTTTACGGATATGACAATGTGTTCTGTCCGGAAGCGGTGGTGTACCATGTGGGAAGCGGGACCAGCGGTTCCAAATATAACTCCTTCAAGGTAAAACTTGCGGCGAGAAACAATGTCTATTTAAATTATAAGAATATGCGGGGGTGGCAGCTGCTCTTGAATTCCCCGTGTCTTCTGGCCGGTACTTTTGTGAAATTCCTGTTCTTTAAGAAGATGGGATTCGGAAAAGATTATGTGGCCGGGTTCCTTGAGGGGATCAGAACACTGAAAAACTGTAAGCGTGTTCCTTCCTTTAAGGGAAGATTAAAGCGGGAGATCGGGATCCAGATCGAGCTGATCGCCGGCACCGCAGTTTATATTTATGAGTTTTCCAGGAGACAGGCAGCAAAGCTGAAAGTCAAAGCCTGAATTGCAATTCAACGGTTGCTGCAGTGCGCGGACAGGGAATGTCCGCGTACTGTAACCGATATTTTACGGAAATCTCAGATTTTCTTAAGAAAACGTTTATTTGCAAACAGGAAAAATTTATGTATACTATGTATGCATAATTTTACGATGGCGGTACTATGCTCTGACCGGGCTGTCACCATTACAATGCTGCGGAACAATAAAACTGACAGCATTTTCCTTGGAAAACAGGGTGAAATCATATGATCAAAGACAATCAAAAGAGCCTCAACCGTTTTCATGTGGTGCTTGATGCCTGCGTGACCGCGTTCTCTTATCTGCTCGCATGGTTTATCGTGATCGGAAGCGGATGGGCGAACCAGCTTGGAAAACGGACACTTGAGGTCGGATTTTATTTTGGCGCGCTGCTCGTTATTATTCCGGCGTATCTGCTTTTGTACTCCTTATTTGGACTGTACACCCCAAAGCGTGTGCTTGGGCGCAGAAACGAATTCGGAAAGATCTTTAAGGCAAACTCGATCGGATTTTTAATTTTCGGTCTTGTCCTGTACCTGGGAAGAAAAGAGCCGCACCTCTACAACTTCTCCCAGAGGCTGGTTGTATATTTCTACGTTCTGAACGTGGCATTTATGACGATCGAGCGGAACGGGATCCGGATCGTGCTCCGGTCCATGCGCTCGAAAGGATACAATCAGAAACATATCCTTTTGGTAGGATATTCCTCCGCGGCAGAAGGTTTTATCGACCGGGTGAATAAGAATCCGGAATGGGGATACAGGATCCGCGGGATCATTGATGATACGAAGGAACGCGGAAGTGAGTATAAGGGAGTTAAGGTCATCGGTTGTGTCGAGGACCTTGATTATATTTTAGAGCAGAACAGTCTCGATGAGATCGCCGTTACACTGAGCCTTGGCGAATATGAAAAGCTCCGCCATATTGTTGCGCTCTGTGAAAAATCCGGCGTACACACGAAATTTATCCCGGATTATGGGAATATTATCCCGACGATCCCCTATATGGAGGATCTCCAGGGACTACCGGTGATCCACATCCGCCGTGTTCCGCTAAATGATCCGGTGAATGCAGCGATCAAGAGAGCTGTGGATATCGTGGGTGCGATCGTGGGGATCGTTTTATTCTCCCCGATCATGCTGATCGTGGCACTGCTCATCAAACTGACATCTCCGGGACCGATCATTTTCTGTCAGGAACGGGTCGGACTTCACAACCGCCCGTTTAAGATGTATAAGTTCCGTTCCATGACGGTCCAGGATCCAAGTAAGGAAAAGAGCCGCTGGACGACAAAGGGAGATGCCCGTGTAACTCTCATCGGAAAAATCATCCGCCGTACAAGCATCGATGAGGTTCCACAGTTTTTCAATATTCTCATGGGGGATATGAGTCTTGTGGGACCGAGACCAGAACGGCCGTTTTTCGTTGAAAAATTTAAGGAAGAAATCCCGCGATATATGATCAAACATCAAGTCCGTCCCGGTCTTACCGGTTGGGCACAGGTGAATGGTTATCGTGGAGATACCTCGATCATTAAGCGGATCGAGCACGATCTCTACTATATCGAGAACTGGACGCTTGGTCTTGATTTCAAGATCATGTTCTTAACAGTTTTCAAGGGATTCATCAATAAAAACGCTTACTAATACGAGGACAAATGACATGAATTATGAAGACGAATTAGACCGTTCGCGCGCAAGAAAAAGCAGACGGCGTGAGAGCGAAAGGGAGACAGCTGCAAAGCATCATTCCCACGAGACAGAAAATCTGTATTCCATGAGTGCGGATCCGGGAAGCCGGGCAGGGCGCGCAGCAGCGAAGAGCCATGGCGCAGGTTCCCATAACCACAAGAGACGCAAAAACGGAAACAAAAAGAAAAAGATCATCATCGGTGTTCTGATCGCACTGATCGTTCTGGTGCTTGGGTTCTCCGGAGCTGTCTACGCATATATCCAGCACAACTTCGGAAAAATGAACGGACAGAATGAGTTCGATCTGAAAGATGTTCTGAATGAGAATATCTCTCTGGAAATGAGGGATAAGATGGAAAAAGGATACTGGACCATCGCCGTGTTTGGTCTGGATTCCCGTGACGGATCGACCGGAAAGGGAAGCCAGTCCGACGTTATCATGATCGCAAACTTAAATCGTGAGACAGGTGAGATCAAACTGGCATCCGTATTCCGTGATACTTACCTGAATGTGAGTGACAAAAACACATATAATAAGATCAACGCGGCATACGCTCTTGGCGGTCCGGAACAGGCGGTCAAGGCACTGAATAAAAACCTGGATCTCAATATCACACACTATGTTGCATTCAACTGGAAAGCAGTCGCGACTGCAATCAATATCCTTGGCGGTGTTGATATCGATATCAGTAAATCTGAGTTTTATTATATTAACGCATTTATCACAGAGACTGTAAAAGGTACCGGAATCGGATCTGTTCAGTTGAAGAGCGCCGGTGTGAACCACTTAGACGGTGTCCAGGCCGTTGCTTACGGACGTCTCCGTCTGATGGACAGTGACTACGCGCGTACCGAGCGTCAGAGACTTGTCATCCAGAAGGCATTTGAGAAGGCAAAGAAAGCAGATTTCGCGACCTTAAACAGCCTTGTGGGAAATATGTCCGCAATGTGTGCAACAAACATCAATGTCAATGATCTTCTTCCGATGGTGAAGAATATCACAAAGTATCATCTCGGCGACAGCATGGGATTCCCGGCAGCACGCGGAGAGAAGAAGATCAAGATCGGAAAAAACAACGCGGCCTGCGTTATCCCGCAGACGCTTGTCAGCAACGTGACAAGTCTCCATAACTTCCTCTATGCGGAGGAGAACTACACACCGTCGAGCACTGTTCAGACGATCAGCAGCAAGATCGCCTCGGCTACAGGACTCAGCAAGGCAGGCAAGGAGATCGACCATGTAGCGACTGATCAGGGCTATATCCCGAAGGGAGCGACAGAGTCTACGACACTTTCTGCCGAGGAAGAGAGCAAGAAGGAGAGTCAGGAAGAGTCCCAGATGGAATCCATGCTCAATGAGTCGAGAAAAGAATCGGAGAGCACAAAGGAGACTGAGACGGGACCAGATGGAAAGCCGATCGAGACTTCTTCCGGAAGTCATGAGAGCAGCAGCGCGGCTTATGAGACGGATGAGCATGGAAATATCTATGTGAAACCGACGGAGAGTCATGCGGCGAGCCCGACGGATGAAGCAGAGACCTCCACAGAGGCATTCCATCCATCAAATCCGCAGGAGACAACAGCGGAAGTTCCGGTCGGACCGGGATATGAGCATTCCACCGCGGCAGTACCGGAGGCGACAACGAGCGCCGGTCCGGCATCCCAGTCAGAAGCACAGAGCTCCGTGACGGTTCCAGGTGGTGCAGTCGCACCGGAAGGTCCGGCAGCAGGAGTATAAGGAGCGCAGGAGGGCCGGAAAGCCGCTCCTGTAGGATCATGGTGATCGAATGGCTGCGGGAAGCTGCTATGGCGGACCGAAGAATGTAAAAAGTTCAGGATCATAAAGAGAAAAGACGCATCGTCTGATGAGTCCGGAGTGAAAATTCCGGGCGGTCAGGCGGTGCGTTTTTTTCTGTATTTACGCGAACAACGAGCCAAAGTCCGCGCTTGCGCGAGACCTTGGCGACTGTCGGGATAACAAGGGGAAACTCGCGAAGCGTGTTTTCACTTGTTTGAGAGAACTGGTTTTACCCGGCTATATTTTTAAACGAAATTTTGAATTTACAATTTACATAGATTATACAAACTAGTTACCGAATCATGGTTTTTGCATTTTTTGTTTCGTGATAAAAATATTACTGTACAGAGAAAGAAAAAACAAAAACAAAGACCTTTGAGGAGGAGAAGATTATGAAAACAAGAAAAGTAATGGCACTTGCAGGTGCAGGAGTTTTAGCAGTCAGCATGATGACAGGATGCGGAAGCAGCAGTACAGCATCCACAACAGCAGCAGCGACGACAGCGGCAGCAGACACGACCGCAGCGGCAGCAGATACAACAGCAGCAACCGAGACAGCAGCGCTCACCGGTTCCATCACAGCGGCAGGTTCTTCCGCATTAAAACCGCTGGTTGATGATGCGGCAGACATGTTTATCGAGAAATACCCGGACGTTTCCATCACGATCGATGCAGGCGGATCCGGAGAGGGCTTAAAGCAGGTTTCCGAGGGAACCGTAAATATTGGTAACTCCGATGTTGAGGCATCCGCAAAGCTTGACGAAGCACAGGCAAAAGAGCTTGTTGATCATCAGGTATGCGTAGTCACAATGGCTCCAATCGTAAATAACGATGTAAAAGAAGGCGGCGTTGAGGATCTTACAAAACAGCAGCTCATCGACATCTTCACAGGAAAGACAACAAACTGGAAAGAAGTCGGTGGACCGGATGAGAGCATCGTCCTTGTAACAAGACCGACATCTTCCGGTACAAGAGCAACCTTCCAGAAATACGCGCTCGACGGAAATGAGGAAGCTTCCAACACTTCCATGGAAACAGATGATTCCGGTGTTCTTCTTCAGAATGTAAAAGATACGAAGGGTGCAATCGGATATGTAGCACTTTCCTATCTGACAGGTGATGCGGGAGTTGCAACCGTAGCGATCGATGGCGCAGAGCCGACACTTGAAAATACATACGCTGGAAAATATCCGGTATGGACATTTGAGCATATGTATACAAAGGGTGAGCCGGACGAAGTTGTAAGCGCATTCCTTGACTACATCATGTCCGATGAGTACGGCGCAAAGATGGAATCCTTAGGATACGGCGTATCTTCCAAGATGACAAATACTGAGCATTAATTGAGACAAAACTTAAGACCGGGCAGTGAGCCATGATCCGACCGGATGAAAGAAAAAAGAGGACATGGACAAGAGAGCTGCGAAACAGGGGCGGGGCAGACGAATCTGGCCCGCCCCGATATGATTTATGATAGAATTTGCTTCGAATATAGGAAGCAGGAGGACTTATGAAGAATGGTAAAGAAAAAAGCATGTTCGTCAGAGAATATCTGTGGCGGGATCTGATGACCGTCTGTGGACTGTTCGTAATTCTTCTGACGATCGTGATCGGCGCGTTCCTTGTATACAAGGGATCATCCACATTCCTGGTTTACAGACATTCCTTCCTGGAATTCTTAGGATCTGCAGACTGGGCACCGGAGGACAATATGGCAGGCGGCGGCAGCATCGGTGCGCTGATCTTCATCGCTGGGTCGCTCTGCACCTGCGGCCTGGCGCTTCTCATCGCGACTCCGTTTTCCCTGGGATCAGCGATCTTCATCACGGAGATCTCCCCGGAGTTTGGCGAGAAATTCTACCGCCCGGTAGTCGAGATCTTCGCCGGGATCCCGTCTGTTGTCTATGGCTGGGTGGGGCTTACGGTGCTTGTACCGGCGATCAAGATCTTGTTTGACCGTCAGGTGGGACATTCCATCTTGGCAGCAGGTCTGGTCTTAGCGGTCATGATCTTCCCGACGATCACAAGTGTTGCGGCGGATGCCCTTCACTCCGTACCGAAGGAATGCAGAATGGCGGCGTACGGACTCGGCTCTACCCGCTGGCAGACCATATACCGGATCGTAGTTCCGGCGGCAGCGCCTGGAATCATTTCCGGTGTGATCTTAGGTCTCGCGAGAGCCTTCGGTGAGGCCCTGGCGGTTGCCATGGTCATCGGTCAGACAACAGCGCTTCCCACAAGCATTTTTTCAACGACAAAGACTCTGACCACCGAGATCGCGGCCCAGATGGGCAACGCCATGGAGGGCGGCGAGATGAAATCCGCACTCTGGACCATGGCACTGTTGTTATTTGCAATCTCCCTGTTCTTCATCTTCCTGATCCATCATGTGACAGCGGTAAAGCCGGAGAAAGAAGAAAAAACAAGCACATCTGTGAAAACCAGCACGACGGCAGTGCCGGTAAAGCAGTTCGCAGCAAAGGGGGAAAATTAGACCATGGAAAGTAAGATCAGACGTTCACGCGGTGTGGACCGCGTTATGACAGTCATTTTCTACCTGGTTGCGATCTTCTTCTTCGCTCTTCTGATCGGCTTTGCGGGCAAGGTCATCATCGGCGGTCTCATGGGGGCAAAGCCGGAGATGTTCCGCTTCGCGAGAAAAGGAAGCATCGGAAACCAGTTGTTCAACACGATCTATCTCGTATTTATCTCCCTGCTGGTATCCATCCCCCTCGGTGTCTGCGCCGGAATTTATCTGGCCATGTACGCGAAACAGGGAAAAATGACAAAGTTTCTGAGAATGTGTATCGAGACACTTTCTTCCCTTCCGTCCATCGTTGTGGGCCTGTTCGGATATCTGGTATTCCTCGTATTCTTCGGAATGGGAAAGAGCCTGATGGCGGGTGCCCTCTCCGTATCGATCCTGACACTTCCGCTTATCACGACGACCACCGAGGATGCCATCAAGGGACTCCCGGCGGGATATTTTCAGGCGAGTTTAGGTCTTGGAGCGACAAAATGGCAGTCCATCTTCCATGTACTTCTTCCGGCATGTCTCCCACGCATCATGACAGGCGTCATCCTGGCGGCAGGACGTGGATTCGGTGAGGCGGCGGCGCTCCTCTACACCACAGGGTCTGGAAGTGACCTGCGCTGGGGCAACTGGAACCTGGCAGCCCCGACCTGCCCGTTCAACCCGTTCCGCCCGGCAGAGACATTGTCGATCCAGATCTGGAACCTTCAGGTAAACGGTCAGGATAAGGCACTGGCGAACACCGCCTCCGCGGTCCTTATGATCCTGGTTCTGGCATTCAGCATCGGTGCGAATGTGTGGAGCCATCACTTAAAGAAGAAGAATTCCGGCGAGGAAGCGTAAGGAGACGCCGTACAGCCGAAACAATACATGAGACCGGCATATGACAGTTTTAGAGAGGAAAAATATATGACAGCGATAAAACCGAAATTTGATATCGAAAAGCTGAATCTGCATTACGGCGCCTTCCACGCGTTGAAGGATATCAACATGCAGATCGATGAACATAAGATCACAGCTTTCATCGGACCGTCCGGATGCGGAAAGTCCACATTTTTAAAGACCTTAAACCGCATGAATGATCTTGTGGAGGGTGTGAAGATCGAGGGAAAAGTAGAATTTGACGGAAAGAACATATTTAAAGATATGGATGCCATCACACTGCGTCACAAGGTCGGCATGGTCTTCCAGCAGCCGAATCCGTTTCCGAAGAGCATCTACGACAATGTGGCTTACGGCCCGAGAATCTTCGGAATCACAAAAAAAGCAGATCTCGATGAGATCGTTGAGAGAAGCTTACGGCAGGCGGCGATCTGGGATGAACTGAAGGATCGCCTAAATAAAAGTGCTCTGGGACTCTCCGGCGGACAGCAGCAGAGACTCTGCATCGCAAGAACTCTGGCAGTAGAGCCGGAGGTTATCCTGATGGATGAGCCGACCTCTGCTCTGGATCCGATCTCCACATCAAAAATTGAAGATCTGGCGATGGAGTTAAAGGATAAGTACACGATCGTGATCGTCACCCACAACATGCAGCAGGCAGCGCGTATTTCTGATAAGACCGCGTTCTTCCTGTTAGGTGAGGTCGTCGAGTACAATAATACAGGCGATCTGTTCGCGAACCCGAGAGATGAGCGCACAGAGAGTTACATCACAGGGAGGTTTGGCTGATTATGAGAGATGCATTTTTAAAACAGTTGGAAGAGCTGCATAAGATGCTCGCGGAGATGGGAAATCTTTGCGAGAGCATGATCGACGGAGCGTACGAGGCACTGATGAACATGGATCGGGAACAGGCAGCGAAGATTCTGGCAGCGGACGCGAATGTCGATTTAAAGGAGAGGGACATCGAGAGCAAATGCTTGAAGCTCCTGTTAGAGCAGCAGCCAGTGGCAAGTGATCTCAGAACGATTTCCTCCACCTTAAAAATGATCACGGATCTGGAGCGGATCGGTGATCAGGCAGGCGATATCGCTGAGATCGTAAAGACGACCGATCTTTCCGCTCCGGTAAAGGCCACAAGACTTGGCGAGATGGCAAAAGCCGTTGCATCTATGGTTCGTGAGAGCATCGAGAGCTTTGCAAACGGAGATCTCAAAAAGACAAAAGAAGTTATTGAATACGATGATGTGATCGATAACCTTTTTAATGAGGTCAAAAAAGAACTTGCCGATGGTATCTTAAACGGTGAGGCAACTCAGGAACAGATTCTTGATGTCTTGATGATCGCCAAATATCTGGAGCGGATCGGTGACCATGCAACAAATATTGCGGAGTGGGCGGAGTACGCGATCACCGGTGTTCATCGCAATAGTGAGATGGAAGAGCATCTGTAAGCATAAAAAGGAAACTTAAACGAATGGAGAACCTGATTTACAGATTCTCCATTCGTGTTTTCAGAAGTGGAAGCTGCTCCCGGACGGACGTGATCTCGTCAAGATCAATGGTAGTGATCTGCATTCCCTCGTGCTCATCCATCTGATTTAAGACTCTGCCCCATGGGGAGACAGCGATAGAGTGACCGAAGGCCTGATAGGAGGCGGAGAGATCTCTCGCCGGAGAAGTTCCGAAGACAAAAAACTGGTTGTCCAGAGCGCGGGCACGGAAGGTAAGCTCCCAGTGTGCCGGTCCGGTAGTCATATTGAAGGCTGCCGGAACAAGGACGATATCAGCACCTTCCAGCACCATCCGTCGGAAGATCTCCGGAAAGCGTATATCGAAACAGATGCAGAGACCGATTTTTCCAAATTCCGTGTCGAATACGGTAGCGGAGTCTCCGGGAGTCAGAGTATCAGATTCTTTAAAATACTGTCCGCCTTTTACATCAATGTCGAAGAGGTGGACTTTTCTGTGGCGGGCAATCTGCTTTCCACTTCGGTCAAAGACATAGGCGGTATTGAAAACATGTCCGTCCTGGTCACATTCCGGGACGGATCCGGCGGAAAAGTAGATCCCGAATTCCTTTGCAAGGTCAGAGAGCGCCTGCCAGACCGGTCCGCCTGCTTTTTCTGCATAAACAGGGAAATTCGGTGTTTCATAGGGGCAGTTGAACATTTCCGGAAGGCAGACGAGATCTGCGCCGGAATTTTTTGCTTTCTGGATCAGAGGGCGCAGAGCCTCGATGTTCTGCATTTTATCGGAAAATACGTGGGTCTGAAGCTGGGCGATGGTCATGGATGACATATGGAAACCTCCTTAGGTTTAATATGAATTAAGTGTAAGTCCTGCAAAGGAGAAATGTCAAGCGGCAGGGGCAAACACACAAACATCTGCTTGCATAAGCATCCAAAATATGCTAAGATTCTTGCGTACACATGTTTTTCTGGGACGCACATATGGTAACGTGCCAGAGCAATGGACGAAAAGTATGATTTCGGTAATAAAAAAGAAATTTTTAGCTTGCGAGGTCTGATATATGGAGAAAAAAAACAAGTATTATGTGGTTCGTGACAAAGCGCTGCCGGAAGTCCTTCAGAAAGTCGTTGAGGTGAAACGTCTCCTCGAGGCGGACAAAAACATGACGGTGCAGGAGGCGGCGGAACAGGTCGGTTTAAGCCGCAGTTCCTTCTATAAGTATAAGGATGATATTCTTCCGTTTTCCGACAACACGAGAGGAAAGACAGTGACACTTGTGACCCAGATGATGGACGAGCCGGGGCTTCTGTCTGACCTGCTCCACATCGTTGCGGATTACCGCGCGAATATCCTTACGATCCACCAGACGATCCCGGTAAACGGATCCGCGACGGTAACGCTCAGCGTGGAAGTTCTCTCAGATACGGGAAATGTTGCCGGTATGGTTGAGGAGATCGAGCACTTAAAGGGCGTGCAGAACGTAAAAATTTTAGGAGTGGAGAAATAGACGGATGAAAGCGGCAATTATGGGATACGGAACCATCGGTTCTGGCGTGTATGAGGTTCTTGACAAGAACTGCAAAAGCGTAGAGAAAAAGGCTGGAGAGCCGATCGAAGTAAAATATATCCTGGATCTCAGGGAGTTTCCGGGAAGTCCTGTGGAGAAGCTTGTGATCCATGATGTGGAACAGATCGTAAATGACCCGGAGATCGGGATCGTTGTGGAGACCATGGGCGGAACAAAACCGGCCTACGAGTTTGTAAAGCGCTGCCTGCTCGCGGGAAAGCATGTGGTGACTTCCAATAAGGCACTGGTTGCGGCCCATGGGACAGAGCTGATCCGGATCGCCGCGGAAAAGAACATCAGCTTCTTGTTTGAGGCAAGTGTCGGCGGCGGTATTCCGATCATCCGCCCGCTTGTGGAGAGCCTCGGCGGCGAGGAGATTTTAGAAATCTCCGGTATCTTAAACGGAACGACAAACTACATCCTCACAAAGATGAATGAAGAGGGATGGAGCTTCGAGGAGGCGTTAAAGCGCGCCCAGGAATTGGGCTACGCGGAGCGCAACCCGGAGGCAGATATTGAAGGATATGACACCTGCAGAAAGATCGCGATCCTGACTGCGGTCGCAACAGGAAAAGAAGTAAACTACGAGGAGATCCCGACCCAGGGAATCACAAAAATCACTTCCATGGATTCCAGCTACGCGGCACATATGGGTGCGGCGATCAAGCTCTTCGGAACCAGCGTGAATAAAGATGGAAAGATCTATCTGGAGGTCGCGCCGGTCCTCGTGGATGCGAAAGACCCGCTGTATGCGGTGACAGATGTGTTCAACGGAATCCTCGTTGTGGGAAATATGCTGGGTGCGTCCATGTTCTATGGAAGCGGAGCAGGAAAACTGCCGACAGCCAGCGCCGTTGTCGGGGATATGATCTCCGCAGTCCGCTTCGGCGATGAGCCGGAGAAGATCGGCTGGAGCAGCGAGAAGCTTGAGGTACATCCGGCGGCTGAGCTTTCCAGAAAGTACTTTGCACGGTTTGAGGGTTCTGAGAGAGCAAAGAAAGAGGCCGTTGCGGCAGCTTTCGGTGACGTGAAATTTGTGACACTGGAAGGAAAAGATGAGTTCGCGGTTCTGACCGGTGAGATGACAGGGGAAGAGTTCGACGCGGCAGCAGCAAAGGTCGGTGGACTGCGCCAGAAGATCGCAGCCAGATTATGATCCCGACATGGTTCCAGATGCCATGCCTGTTTCAGAGGATGACCGGGCTTTACTGTCCGGGATGCGGGGGAACGAGAGCCGTCCGGGCACTCCTTTCAGGGCATCCGGTACTAAGTTTTCTGTACCATCCGGTGGTGCCGTATATGGCATCGGTAGCTGTGTGGGCTGCGGTTTCCTGGATCCTGTATTTTGCCACGGGAAACAGGAGATTCCGACCGGAGTTGGATGACCGGATCGCTTACGCAGCGGCGGGGATCGTGATCTTAAATTTTATCATAAAAAACGGACTTCTGGTATTCGCCGGGATCGATGTGATCGGGCGGCTGCCGGGGGTGTGAGAATAGGGAGAAGACCTGGAGTGGGTACCGAAAGTGGTATCTGCGCCGGGTCTTCTTTGCATATAAGCGTAGGCTTGTAGCGGCCAGGGACGGGCAGGCGGCTGCTCGCAAATCCGTTCGCCACAGTTTTGACGCAGAAATGCCCGGTTTTGCGTGCCTTCTTTCACAGTTTGAACACAGGTCAAACACAGATGAATCACAAATTTCCGGTAGAGTTATTACGGAAATTGAAATAAACAGTAAGAAAAATGCAAGGAGTTCTGACTGTATGTACTTTAAAAGTACAGAAACCGGGTCTGTGAGACTATTAGAAAAAAATACATGGAGATGTTGATCTGGCGATCAAGGTGGATGAAAGGAGAATGGGAATGAGAAGAGGAAAGATGATAGCGGCGGTACTGACGGTCTGCGCGGTGGGCGCGGGGATGACGGTAAACGCCTATGCGGCCAGCACCACATTTGAGATGAGAAAGAAGACAGTGAGACTGCTTGGAATTTTGAGTACGAGCAACTATCAGACAAACGTATCGAGAGGTGAGTTTGCGGAGCTTCTCGTAAAGGCGTCCAATTACCGTGAGACAGCGAACTCCACGGGAACCGTGTCCGTGTTCGCAGATGTTTCCGCGAAATCCCAATACTCCTCAGCGATTCGCACCGCGGCGACAAATTCCTGGATGTCCGGTTATCTCGGAGGAAACTTTAAGCCGGACGAGGGGATCACGATGCGGGATGCCATCAAGGCAGTTTTGGGAGTCTTAGGATACACAAACGAGGATTTCTCCGGAAGTCTTCAGGAGAGCCGCCTTGCGAAGTTCAAGTCCCTGTCCCTGGATTCTGGGATCTATCGTGATCTTGACGAGGTCCTCACGAGGGAAGACTGCATCAACCTGTTCTATAACCTGATGAAGGCGAAGACAAAAGAAGGAAACCAGTACGGCAGTAAGATATTTGACCTGACCTACAATTCCGACGGCGAGATCAATACATCCTCGATCCTGGATAACAGTTTAAAGGGACCGAAGATCTTAGACAATGACAGCCGGAACTTAAAGAGTCTTGTTCCGTTTTCCCTGAAAGACGCTACCATGTTTTTAAACGGCGAGGTGTCCGATGAGAGCGAGATCAACGATTACGCCACCGTGATCTATTACCACGAGGAGACAAAGATGATCTTCGCCTATTCCAACGGCGGTGAGAACAAAGGCGCCACGGAGGGCCGGATCAAGGCGATCTACTACGATTCCAGCGACCCGTTCACACCGGTGAAGGTGGTCTTAAACACCGATTACCAGGACAACGGCGGCGAGGGCGATGAGTTCCAGATCAGCGGGTCGGAGCTCCAGTATCTGTTCTCCGTCTACGGAGAGTTTGAGGTGAATGACAAGGTTGCCATCGTGTGGGAGAAGAGCGGAAGCGACGAAAATGCGACTTATACGGTTGTAGATGTTGTCGGAGATTATTGATTAGTTACGAATATACATATAATACATGAAATAGAAATACCGCAGAAGGAATGCGGGTAGAGAAAATTAAGGCAAGGAAATTCAGATCTGGAACATAGTTAAGAGAAGCGGAAGATTTCAATAGACAGGAAAGGAATGAGTATGGAGAACGAAAAGGTGGCCGTAGATAAGAAACGGAAAAAACGGAAAGGAAAAAGCGGGAGGATCGTGATCGTGCTTATAGTGGTTCTGGCAGTGCTGCTTGGCGGATTTTTCCTCTATAAGAAAAAGACCACGAGCCAGAAACGTCAGGGTGACCAGTCTGTGTCAACGGCGACAGTGAAGCGGACGGACATCAGTTCAGAGCTCACGGCGTCCAGCGCCCTGTCTCCGAAGGACACCTACGAGGTGACATCACTGGTGGAAGGCGAGGTCATCGAGGCAAACTTTGAGGAGGGCGATGTTGTGGAAAAAGGCCAGATCCTATACCGGATCGACGCGACTTCCATGGACTCTGATCTGAGCTCTGCAGAGACAAGTCTCCAGCGCGCGAAGGAAAGTGCCCAGACGGCACAGTCCAATTACGCCGAGGAGACAGCGCGGATCGCCGGAAATACATACCGCTCCACAGCGTCCGGATATATCAAGACTCTCTATATCAAAGAGGGCGATAAGGTAAATAATGGAACGAAGATCGCGGATCTCTATGATGACTCTGTTATGAAGATCACAGTCCCGTTCCTCTCAGGCGAGGCGGCGGAGATCAACGTGGGTGATGAGGCGGCAGTGATATTGGAGGACACCGGCGAGCAGATCTCCGGAACCGTCACGGTTGTCAGCAGCATGGAGGAAACACTTTCCGGCGGACGCCTCGTGAAGAACGTGACCGTTGAGGTATCCAATCCTGGCGGACTTACGACAGATACGGCGGCATCCGTAAAAGTCGATGGATTTGTCTGCAGCGCCGAGGGAACATTCGCCGCGAAGACGGAGACGACCCTGAGCGTGGAAATCTCCGGAAACAAGAGCCTTGAGATCGAGAACCTTCTGATTCATGAAGGTTCTTATGTGGAGAAAAACTCCGAGCTGTTCCAGGTGACCGCGAAGACGGCGGAAGAGTATTTAAAGGAATTCAAGGATGCAGTGGAGAGCGCAGATGACAACCTGGAAAACGCGGAGAACAAGCTGAGCAACACTCAGGACAGTGTGGATGACTATACGATCACAGCGCCGATCTCGGGGACAGTGATCACGAAAAACGCGAAGGTTGGGGATAAGATCTCCAAGAGCTCCAGCGGAACGACCACCATGGCGGTGATCTATGACTTGTCCACCATGACACTGGAGATGTCCGTGGATGAACTCGATGTCTCAAGCATCAAGGTCGGACAATCTGTGGAGATCACGGCAGACGCGGTGGAAGGTGAGACATTCACAGGAACCGTCACAAATGTGAGTCTGCAGAGCAGCTACTCCAACGGTGTCACAAACTATCCGGTGACAGTGACACTGGACGATACGGGAAGTCTTCTTCCTGGCATGAACGTGGATGCTAAGATCATTCTCGACAGCTCTGAGAATGCTCTGGTGATCCCGGCGAGTGCGCTGATGCGTGGAAACAGAGTGTATGTGAAGAAGAGCACCGGCTCCGGAAAATCCGGCAGCAGCAACGTCCCGGACGGCTTCGAGGCGGTCCAGGTGACAACTGGAATCATCAACGACGATTATGTGGAGATCCTTTCCGGCCTCTCTGAGGGGGACGAGGTCTACATTTCCTCCGATTCCGGAAGCTCGACGCAGACCGATCAGATGCAGATGGGCGGCATGGGCGGTCCTGGCGGTGATATGGGCGGAGGCGTACCGGGCGGTCCTGGAGGAAACGGCGGAAATGGCGGCGGCAACGGCAGCGGACGAAGATCTCAGTAGTGCATAGGAGATAAATTGTATGGAAAAGACTGAATTCTCAATACAAATAGATACCGCAGAGCAGAAAAAAATGTCTGAAGAGCCGATGAAACAGGAAGAGGCAGTTTCAAAAGTTCATGAGGAGTTGGAAAAGCAGGAACCCCTGATAGAGCTGCGCAATATCTACAAGATCTACTACATGGGCGACGAGGAAGTCCACGCCAACGACGGCATTAGCCTTTCCATCAACAAAGGCGAGTTCGTCGCCATCGTCGGCAAATCTGGAAGCGGAAAATCAACTCTGATGAACATCATCGGCGCCCTGGATGTCCCGACGGAGGGCGAATATTTCCTCGGCGGCGAGGACGTGGCGGATATGTCCGACAACGAGCTGGCGGAGATCAGAAACCGCATGATCGGCTTTATATTCCAACAGTACAACCTGCTTCCAAAGTTAAATCTCTTAGAAAACGTGGAACTTCCGCTTCTCTACGCCGGTTATGACAAAAAGGAACGTCGGGAGCGGGCTATGAATTCCCTGAAAAGGGTCGGACTTGAAGAAAAATGGAAGAATCTTCCGAACCAGCTCTCCGGCGGCCAGCAGCAGCGAGTCTCCATTGCGCGGGCTCTCGCAGGAGATCCGTCCTTAATCCTGGCGGATGAGCCCACGGGTGCCCTGGACTCCAGGACGGGCCGGGAAGTGCTTGATTTTTTAAAGAAACTCAATGAAGAAGGAAACACGATCGTCATGATCACCCACGACAGCTCCATCGCCCTGGAGGCGAAGCGGGTGGTGCGGATCCATGACGGAAAGATCAATTTCGACGGGGATGTGAAAGAGTATGCTGCAATCATTTAAAATGGCGTTAAAAAGTATCTGGGGCAACAAATTGAGGTCCTTTCTGACGATGCTCGGCATCATCATTGGAGTCGCGTCGGTGATCATCCTGGTCAGCATCGTCAACGGCTATATGTCCTACATGGTGGAGAGCTTTTCTTCCATGGGCGTAAACCAGATCACGGTCCAGTACAAGGCGGTGGCCTCAAGAACCATCGATGTGGACGAATTTTATGAGTTCTACGAGGAACATTCAGACCTCTACGAGAACATGTCCCCGAACGTGTCCGTCAGCGTCACGGTAAAACATGACTCTGACACCATGGATTCCACCAGTGTCGGCGGCTACAGTGAGGATTATCTCGCAATCAAGGACTACGAGATCGAGTATGGCAGAAATCTCCAGTACTCCGACATGGAGGCGAGACGAAAAGTCGCGGTCATCGGCGCTTATGTGGCGGAGGAACTCTACGGTGGCTCCCAGAACGCCGTGGGCGAGACGGTCAAGTTAAACGGTGACAGCTACACCATCGTAGGCGTTGTGGAACGGCAGACGGAGAGCAGCTCTGAGTTCGATGACGGATGTATGGATGACTTTGTGTGGATCCCGTATTCCAGAGCTGTGAAGATGGCGAGAAATGCTGTGATCAACAACTATACCTTCACATCGCGGGACATCAACGACACGGAAACATGCACGACAGAACTTAAAAATTTTCTCTATGAAAAGATGAAGAGCGAAAACCTCTACACGGTGACAGCAATGAGCTCCCTTCTCGATTCCTTAAATGAGCAGATTGCCATGATGAGCATGATGCTGGGCGGTATCGCGGGTATCTCCTTGTTAGTTGCAGGCGTCGGTGTCATGAACATCATGCTGATGTCCGTGACAGAGAGAACCAGGGAGATCGGCATCAGGAAGGCCCTCGGCGCAAAGAAGAGCGTGATCATGTTGCAGTTCGTCATCGAGGCGCTGGTCACAAGCTCCATCGGCGGAATCATCGGAATCATGATCGGAGCCTTAGCAAGTACGGGAATCGGCGCCCTCATGGGAATCGACGCGCCGCCGACCATGACGGCAGTTGTGATCTCATTTACTGTTTCGGTTGCCATCGGACTCATCTTCGGATACATGCCGGCGAGCCGTGCGGCGAAGCTGAACCCGATTGATGCTCTGAGAACGGATTAAAGTCTTGATTTGCCACGGATTTGCCGATAAAAGACAGAATATCGTAAGTTGACGGGAGATATTGTCCAACCTTATAATATAGTTAAAGAAAGATACTTGAGGGGAGGCAATCCTATGGCAGAAAGAAAATGGAAAAAAATAAGTACATGGATGGCCGCATGGGTCATGGCGGTCGTGTTTGCGGTATCTGGGGCGCAGACAGCGTTTGCGGCGACCAGTTATGTGAACAGTGTCAGCATCACGCTGGATGTGACACCGACGGTGGGGGAATCCCTGCCGGATCTCGATGTGGGATACAATTCTGATAACTGCGAGGTATCGATCCCGAACAACGATAAATATGATATCGTATCCGCAAAGTGGTCTTCCACAAAGAACGACGTGAAGATCGGCGGAACCTACACCATGAAAGTTACTTTAAAGACTTTAAATGACTATAGGTTCAGCAGCAGCTCCTACACTTCCTCAAAGGTAAAGGTAAAGAACGGAACTTTTGTCAGCGCTTCGAGAACATCTTCCGACCGTCTGGTGGTTACCGTAAAGACAAAACCGGCAAAGGGCGATCTTGACGCGCCGGGCGAGGCATACTGGCAGACCACAAAGTCCGGAAGCTCCGATCTCGGACTCGCGAAGTGGGAGGCCGTTGAGGACGCGTCCTACGAGGTGTACCTCTACCGCGGCAGCAAGAACGTCTACAAGAGCGGCGAGATCCACACCAGCAGCTGTGATCTCTTTCCGTATATGAGCTCCAAGGGAACCTACACCTTTAAGGTGCGCGCGCTCCCGTCAAACGATGAGGTATCCAAGTACGCGTCAAAGAGCGACTGGACCATATCCGATGAGGTCTATATCGATGAGAATGACGCGGCGAGAGCGGCAAAGAAAAAGCCGTCAAGCGGCAACAACAGCAGCACAAATAATTCCGGAAATTCCCAGCAGGCCCCGTCAAATGGGAATGCGGTCGGTTGGATCCTCGACGGAAACCGCTGGTATTATCGTTACCCGGACGGAACTTATTTAAAGAACGGCTGGGGATTTATCGGAAATATCTGGTATTTATTTGACGCAAACGGAATGATGCTCACCGGCTGGCAGATGAAGAACGGCGTTTATTACTACATGAACGGTGACGGAAAGATGCAGACGGGCTGGCTTCTCTACAACAATACCTGGTATTATCTCTCCGAGAGCGGAGTTATGGTGACCGGCTGGATCACGCTGGGTGATAAGGCTTATTACCTCGGCGGCGACGGCGGAATGCTCACAGGATGGCAGAACATCGACGGACAGATCTACTACCTGTATCCGGATGGACATAAGGCGGTCAATGAAGTGATCGATACCTTCTATTTAGATCAGGACGGTATCTGGAGAAAACCGCAGTAAAGATCTGAACCTGCAGGGCATGCGGTTATGCGGTGAAAATCGTCGGAATATTTTCCAGCAGACTGAAAATACAGGAAAGGAGCACCTTATGAGACAGAAAACTTTTGGAAAATGGCTTGCGGCAGCAGGAATTCTGATCGTGATGACGATATGGATGGTTCTTCCTGCACTGGCTGCGCCGACGGTGAATTCTATAAGGATCACCTTTAAAGACAAGTATGAAGATCCCGGCGTGATCGAGGAGCCGGAGATCAGCTGCAGCAGCTACGGGATCGAGATCACATCCGTGGAGTGGAGCAAGGATGTAGAAAAATGGAATCCTGGAACGAAAGTGACGGCAACGCTGATTCTTTCCTCCAGCGGAAGAGAGTTCTCCTCCAGCTACGGTTCAAAGTCCTGCCAGATCTCCGGTGCGACGTTGAGTAAGGCAGTGAAAGTGGATGATGACTTGAAGGTCACAGTCACTTACTACCCGGTGGTATGGCTGGAGTCCCCGGATGAAGCCGGCTGGAGCGCTTCGAACCATATGAAAGCGGTATGGAAGAAAGTCGATTATGCGACGGGATATCAGATCCGCCTGTACCGGGATGACTATTATCTCCGGACCATCGATGCGACGGGAACCAGCAAGGACCTCTCCGAGTATATGGGAAGAGAGGGAAACTACTATTACGAGATCCGCGCGGTGGGAAAGACAACGAACGATGCGAAGTACCGCAAGAGCAGCGAGTATATCGTCTCCTCCGACCGCTACCTGGATGACCTGGGTGACACGGAGGGCAGCTGGAAGAATTACGCGGACGGAAAGAAGTATGTGGACGAGAATGGCCAGATCGTGACCTCCCAGTGGTACCGGATCCTCGGAACTTGGTATTATTTCGACGAGAACGGATACATGGCGACGGGATGGAGACTGGTCAATAATAAGTGGTATTACCTCGGAAGTGACGGAAAGATGGTGACCGGCTGGAAGCAGATCGGCGGTGTCTGGTACTACATGGATGCCGACGGCGCGATGGCTATCGGCTGGCGCCAGACAGCACCGGGACAGTGGTATTACCTGAACGCGAACGGAGCGATGGCAGCGTCCACTGTGATCGACGGATATACGTTGGATGCATCGGGGCTCTGGGTAAGTTAGAAAGGAATGATGGACGGCATGTCATGGGAGAAATCCTGTGGCATGCCGTTTTCACATATCTGAAGAGGTAAGCTCCTGGAACCATGCGAAAACACTTGACTTACTATGAGATATCAACTAAAATTTAGAAACGTGTAAACATTTGTCGCGGCAGCCTGAAGGTGTATGCGGCGCCGCAGTCACTTGAAGTTTATGAAAAACGAGAAAGGATTTCTATGGGAATCATTAAAGCAGTGAACCTGATCTTTGACTATATCAGGCACGATGAAGAGGAAGACAAGGATGAGGTCAGCCATGCGTTAAAAGGCGTCTCTCTGGATATCAAGGAAGGCGATTTTGTAGCGATTCTGGGACATAACGGATCCGGAAAATCCACCTTCGCGAAGCTGATGAACGGAATCCTGCTTCCAACGGATGGAACAGTCTATATTTCTAAAATGAGGACGGACGACGAGGAGCATCTCTGGGATGTACGAAAGACGGCGGGAATGGTATTCCAGAACCCGGACAACCAGATCATCGGAAACGTGGTGGAAGAGGACGTCGGATTCGGCCCGGAGAATATGGGAGTTCCGACGGAGGAGATCTGGGCGCGGGTCGACAAGAGCCTTGAGGCGGTCGGCATGACGGCCTACAGACTTCAGTCTCCGAATAAGCTTTCCGGTGGACAGAAACAGCGCGTGGCTATCGCTGGCGTTATGGCGATGAAGCCCCGGTGTATCGTTCTGGATGAGCCGACAGCGATGTTAGACCCGAACGGACGCCGTGAGGTCATTAAAACGGTTCATGAACTGAACCGTCAGGAAGGGATCACGGTAGTTCTGATCACCCACTATATGGAAGAGGTCATCGACGCGGACCGCGTAGTCGTTATCGACGGTGGACATGTCGTGATGGACGGAACCCCGAAAGAGGTCTTTTCCAGAGTCAAGGAACTGAAAAAATACAGCCTCGATGTGCCGCAGGTAACGGAACTGGCAGATGAATTAAAGGAAGCCGGAATGGATCTTCCTTATGGAATTCTTTCCATCGACGAGCTTGTGGACGAACTTGTTCCGCTCTTAAAATAGTGGAGAAATGGTGGAAATATGGCAATCGAAATTAAACACTTGAATCATATATACGGGCAGGGAACGATATTTGAGCAGTATGCCTTAAAGGATGTAAATCTTACGATCCATGATGGCGAGTTTATCGGCCTCATCGGTCATACCGGATCCGGAAAATCAACCCTGACCCAGCATTTAAACGGACTTTTAAAGGCAACGAGTGGAGATATCCTTTATAACGGAGAGAGTATTTATAAAGAGGGATATTCCATGAAAGAGCTCCGCAGCCATGTGGGGCTTGTTTTCCAGTATCCGGAGCATCAGCTGTTTGAGGTGGATGTATTCTCAGATGTCTGCTTTGGACCGAAGAATTTGGGACTCCCGAAGGAGGAGATCGAGAAGCGCGCGAAAGAGGCGCTTGACATGGTGGGACTCGATGAGAGCTTTTATAAGCAGTCCCCCTTCGACCTCTCCGGCGGACAGAAGCGTCGAGTGGCTATCGCGGGTGTTCTCGCAATGAAGCCGGAGGTCCTGATCTTAGATGAGCCGACAGCCGGCCTCGACCCGAAAGGCCGCGACGACATTTTAGGACTCGTACAAAAGCTCCATAACGAGCAGGGGCTGACGATCATTCTCGTCTCCCACAGCATGGAGGATGTGGCGCGATATGTGTCACGTCTTGTAGTCATGAACCACGGCGAGAAGGTCTTCGACGGAACCCCGAAGGAAGTATTCCGCCACTATAAAGAGCTGGAAGCCATTGGCCTTGCGGCACCGCAGATCACCTATGTGGTGCACAAGCTGATCGACAAGGGGATCCCGCTGGATCCGGATATCACGACGGTGGAAGAGGCGAAGAATGCGATCCTTAAGATCTGGCGCGAAAAGAATGGAAAAAGTTCCGGAAATGCAGCTCAGGTAAGCACAGCTGGAGCAGATTCCGAGAATGCAGGTCATGGGAACGCCGCCGGAACAGCCTCTGGGAATGCGGACATCACAGAAAAGACAGCCGGGGAGGAAAAGACATGTTAAGAGATATCACACTTGGACAGTACTACCCGGTTGATTCCCTGCTTCACAGGCTGGATCCAAGAACAAAATTATTTGGAACTCTTGTATACATTGTAACCTTATTTATCGCGGACAACATTTGGGCATACCTTGCGGCGACGATCTTTCTGATCACTGCCATCAAGCTCTCCAATGTCCCGGTAAAATTCATGGTGCGCGGCTTAAAATCCATCGTGTTCCTGCTTCTCCTCAGCGTCAGCTTTAACCTGTTCCTGACGCCGGGTACCCCGATCTTTAAGATCGGTTTCCTGCAGATGACCTGGGAAGGTCTCCGGTTTGCGGCATTTATGGCGATCCGTCTTGTTTATCTCGTTATGGGATCCACGATCCTGACACTCACAACGACGCCGAACCAGCTGACAGACGGTCTGGAAAAGAGCTTGGGCTTCTTAAAGAAGGTCGGCGTTCCGGTTCACGAGGTGTCCATGATGATGTCTATCGCACTCCGGTTTATCCCGATCTTAATTGAGGAAACGGATAAGATCATGAAAGCGCAGATGGCGAGAGGTGCTGACTTCGAGAGCGGGAATCTGATCCAGAAGGCGAAATCCATGGTACCGCTTCTTGTACCGCTTTTCGTATCCGCATTCCGCCGTGCCACGGATCTCGCGATGGCCATGGAGGCGAGATGCTACCGCGGCGGCGAGGGAAGAACGAAGATGAAACCGCTTAAGTACGCGAAGAGGGACCACATGGTTTATGGGGCGTATCTGGTGTATTTTGTGGTTGCAATTTTGCTTAAGGTCGTTTTGTAAAGAAATGGTAACTGTTCAGTAGGTCTGCGCACTTGCTGCGCTGACCGTAAGGAAATATAGGCTGGAAGGCAAAAATCCCATCAGCGAAGCTGATCTGGAATGGATTTTTGCACGTAACTATGAAGGTACTGAATAGTTACAAGAAATGAACGATTTCAGCCGGGAAAAAGTAATTTGATATCTGATTCTATCCGGAAAACCGGGCAGAACTGGATTGGGCTGGAAATGGCAGAAGATAATTTGCAGCTGTGAAGCTGCAAAATAGCTGCTGGATCTGTATAAAAGTAAATTTGCCCGGTAATCCCCGGGTAGCAGAGGGAAAACAATAAAGCTATGAGACGAATCAAACTGACGGTAGCCTATGACGGCACCGCATACAAGGGCTGGCAGCTCCAGCCCAACGGCGTTACCATAGAGGAGATGTTAAATAAGGCTCTTTCGGATCTTCTGAAAGAGCCTGTCTGCGTCATTGGGGCAAGCCGGACGGACTCCGGTGTCCATGCGCGCGGAAATGTGGCGGTTTTTGACACGGAGAGCCGGATCCCGGGAGATAAATTCTGTTACGCGGTAAACCGCGGACTCCCGGAGGACATCCGTGTGGTGGAATCCGAGGAAGTTCCCCTGGACTGGCATCCGAGAAAGCAGAACTGCGTAAAGACCTACGAGTATCAGATCTTAAACTGTAAGATCGAGATCCCGACAAGACGCCTTTACGCCCATTTCTGCTATTACCCGTTAAACGTGGAAAAGATGAATGAGGCGGCAAAATATCTCATCGGGGAACATGATTTCATCAGCTTCTGCGCCGCAAACCACCAGGCGGAGGAGACGGTCCGGACGATCTACGGGGCCGAGGTGAAAAAGAATGATGAGGACATCGTAACGATTCGCCTTTGCGGCAGCGGATTCCTCTACAACATGGTGCGGATCATCGCGGGAACCCTGTTAAAAGTCGGAACCGGTGAGTGGGAGCCGGAACATGTGAAAGAGGTACTGGAGGCAAGAAACCGCAAAGAGGCGGGACAGACTGCTCCGGCGAAGGGGCTGACACTTGTGGGAATCGAGTATGAGAGGGAGATCCCAAAGGAGATCATTGGGAGAAATGAACATTGGGACGCTGTTCTGGACCAGACCAGCTTGGAATCCGACGGAGTTTCCCGCGTGCGGATCAGGTTCTCCGAACCCGAAGAACTCCCCCGCCTGATCCGCCGCATGGTGCATCAGGCATACCGGAATGGGGCGAAGGAAGTGTTTGTGACGATTCCGGATGGATATGAGGTGTCGGAGACGGAAAGTTATGGATATTACCGACTCCGCAGGCTGGATGACGGCAGCTACGGAACGGAATATACGGGGAGGGCGCTATGAACCAGGTACTGATCCAGCTGATCTATTTTGTGATCTATTCCGTTGTGTTCCTGGTCATCGGAAAGCTCTCCTTTTCGGAAAGCGATTCTCTCTCCAAGTTTTTCGTCGGTGAGAGAAAAAATGACGAAAAACGCCTGTTTTTCACATTTGTCGGAACCTGGGTCTCCGCGGCGACGATTCTGGGATTTACGGGAAACGTATACCACAGCGGACTCTCTGTCATCGCGTCGTCGGTCATCCCGTGGTTTATCGGCGCGGGTCTCCTGTATCTGATGACGGACCGGCTATACGAGAATGATGTCCTGTCGATCCCACAGCTGATTGGAAAAAAGCATGATTCAAAATTTCTGCAGACAGCATCGGCCATTTTTATGATCTGCGGCTATATTTTCTATCTGATGATCCAGATCAAGGGATTTGGCATCGCGGTATCCAGCCTGCTGAATATCAATTACAAGGTAGCTGTCTTTCTTGTCTATCTTTTTATCCTCTATTCGAGCTTCGGCGGCTTTAACTCCGTCACGAAGTCGGACTGCCTCAATCTGATTATGCTTTCTGTGAGCATCGGGGTTCTGTATCTGGTTATCGTAAAAAATGTTCCGGGACACTGGTTTTTGACGGATCAGACTGTGCACGAACTCATAAAGAGCAAGGGCGTTTTTGAAAATCAGGCAGCGGAGATTGGAATCTTCGTATATATCTCCATGTTCTTCGGCTGGGGAATGGGACTGGCGTCGAATCCCCAGTATATGGTCAGGATCCTGGCGGCGAAGGATAAAAAGACCGCAAAGCATATGATCCTGCATGCACTGATATTCCTGTGCGTGCTGTACTTTGCACTGACCCAGATCGGTCTCGGACTGCGGATCCTCTTTCCGCAGCTGAAAAATTACTGCTCCGCGGATGACGTATTTATCTATGCAGTGGTCAATCTCATGAACACACCGTTCAGCGGTTTCTTTCTGATCAGCGTGATCGGCGCCTGTGTCTCAACGGCGAACTCCCAGCTTCACCTGATCGGCTGCATGCTGTCCTACGATGTGGCTGCCCAGATCACAAAAAAGAAGATGTCGGAGGAACAGATCCTCATCCTGGCGCGGGTATTTATCTTCATAGGTGGCACGGCTGCTTTGATCTTATCCGTAAATCCGCCGGAGGACATGCTGTCCTTCGGAGCGGACATCTGGGGATTATTCTCGGCGGCGCTTGCCCCTCTGATCTACGGTGGACTGTACTGGAAACGGAGAACGAAAGCCGGGGCGGTGGGAGCGTTCTTTACGGGACTTATCTGCTCTGTCTTGTTCTGGAAAATGGATCTCCAGATATACTGGGCATTTCCGGCAACACTGTGCGCAGCGGCGGTCTATGTTGTGATCCCGATGTTTGAGAAGAAGAGAGGGGCAGAAGAATGAGCGGAAAGAAAAAACAACTGTTTCGATCATGGTTCTGCAGGATCGAGCATGAGATCATGCTGCCGTTCGTCACGGTGGGAATTCTGGTGGTCTGTGCATTCTGTGCTATTTCGGTGTATAATGGATATACAGAAAAGCTTAAGGACAGAAAAGAGTACGCGAGGACCACGATCCGCGGCATGGAGGCGGATATTTACTATCTGCAGGGAAAACTGAGTGAGGATGAGATCCAGCAGAAGTATAATTTCTATTATGATCCGGCGGTGCGGATCATGGCTGCCGACGGTACGGTCATCACGGGTGACGAGGAGATCCCGGACGGGAACATGGAACTCCTGTACGCGGACAGTGGAAATTCCCTGGGGTGGCGTCTGGAATACTGGATGGATAAAAAGTCATTCGAGAACGCGATCCTAGAAGAACAGAATTACGTCATTGTGGGCGCTGTGGCCAGTCTCCTGGTTATCGTCCAGGTCAGCGTGTTCCTCGCCTGGAGTCTCACAAAACCGATCCGCAGCATGGGCGCAGCGTGTAAAAAGCTCGATGAGAACAAGGACGGGTTCCGGGAGTACAGTTTCCCGGAGACAGCGAGAAAGGACGAGATCGGCCAGCTGGCGAGAACTTTTGAGGATCTTCTGAAAAACCTTGATAACTACACAAAAATGGAGTATACGAGCCGGATGTCATCGGCGCTGGCCCACGAGATCAAGAATCCGCTGGCCGGGATCCGTTCCGGGATCCAGGTCCTGGGCGGACGGGCGGTGAAGGAGAATGAAAAGCTTCTCTGCGACAGCATGCTCCATGAGATCGACCGGGTGACCGGGCTGATCAATGACCTGTTTACGCTGTCGGTAAAGAAGGAAAACCACAGACATGTCTTTCCGGCGGATGCGGTGCTGCGGGAGGTGGCATCTATCTACGCGAAGGAGTGCGAACAGCAGAATGTCACGTTCGAGACAGACTGCGCGGCATGTGAGGTGTTTGCCGATGAGAATGAAATGCGCCAGATGCTGTACAATCTTCTGACGAACAGCATGCGGGCGGTCAGCCGGGACGGCACGGGGAAGATCCGTCTCTCAGTGTCTTCCGACGGAGGTATGACTACATTCTGCGTCTCCGACAACGGAAAAGGAATGAATGAAGAGGAACTGAAACGTGCAAGAGAGCCGTTCTACACGAAGAGCATTAACGGCGTCGGGCTCGGTCTGGCGATCGTAAACCGGCTGATCGAGCAGAACCACGGCAAAATGGAAATGGAAAGCGCTCCGGGCTGCGGAACAACGGTGCGCCTGATTTTTGAAAGCAGGGATGAACATGAAAAAGGTACTGATCGTTGATGACGAATTTCTGATCCGGTTTACGCTGGAGGAAGGACTGAAGGACCGGGGATACGAGACCCAGTCGGCGGAAACGGTGAAGGACGCTCTCGAGAAGATGAAAACGTTCCATCCGCAGGTGATCCTCCTGGATAACCGCCTGCAGGACAGCCTCGGGATCGACGAGATCTCCACGTTCCGTTCCGCCGATGAGGAGGTCCAGGTGATCCTGATGACGGCGTACGGCTCTGTCGCCCAGGCGGTGGAGGCGACGAAGCGCGGCGCTTACGACTATATTTTAAAGCCCTTTGATATTGACGAGATCGACCGGATCGCCAGCCGCTGCATTGGTCAGATGCAGGATCGGGAATCCCTGGAGTTCCTAAAGGGAAAAACGCAGGAATTTATCGGAGTCAGCGATGCCGCGATGCGGATCCGGCGCCACATCGGACTTCTTGGAAAGAATTCCACGGTGAATGTTCTGATCCGGGGCGAGACCGGAACGGGAAAAGAGGTTGCGGCGTCCCTGATCCATGCCTGCAGCGACCGGAGGGACCACCTGATGGTCCGCATCAACTGCAGCGCAATTCCGGAACATCTGATGGAGAGCGAGCTCTTTGGCTATGAGCGGGGGGCCTTTGCGGGTGCGATGAAGACGAAGAAGGGCCTGATCGAGCTGGCAGCAGGCGGAACCGTGTTCTTGGATGAGATCGGGGAACTTCCACTGTCCATGCAGACAAAGATCCTCACGTTCCTGGACCATAAGAAGTTCAAGCGTGTGGGTGGCCTGGAGGACATCGAAGTGGATGCCCGGGTGATCGCGGCGACAAACCGGAATCTGGAACACGCCGTAAAGCAGGGGGAATTCCGGGAAGATCTTTTCTACCGGATCAATGTCATGGAGCTTGTGATCCCGCCGTTACGGGAGCGGAAAGAGGATATTCCGGCGCTCTGCGATTATTACCTGAAATATTATAACGGCATGTTTGGAAAGAATATCACCCATGTGGATCCTGATTTTATGCGGGAGCTGCTTTTGTATGACTGGAAAGGGAATGTTCGGGAACTGAAAAATATTTTTGAGCGCTGCTTCTTATTCTGTCAGGGGGACGTGCTTGAAAAACATGTGGAATTAAAACGGGTGGACTGGAAAGATGATACCCGGACAGGAGAGCCGTTTGCGCTAAAGGATCTTCGGAAAGGACCGATCAGTCTCGATCAGGAGGTTTCCATGCTGGAACAGATCTACATGGACCAGGCGCTGAAGCTCTGCGGAAACAACGTGACAAAAGCGGCGGCCCTTTTGGGGATCACAAGATTCTCCATGAAGAGAAGACTTGATAAGGAAGACTGAAATCTTACGGCCCTCGCGGAAGGGCGCAGATCTGCTGAACAATTGAAAACGTGCAAAAATTCACATCGTGCGAAATCGCTCGCTGAAAATGAGCGGATTCGCACGATTTTTTTGAAAATTTCAAAAATATTTTCCGAAACCGAAAAATATAGTTGAATATCACTAAAAAGTCAGATAAAATAAAGGCATCAGTTGTAGAAAAGATACGAAAGGGGTACTCATTTATGGGGGAAAAGAAAAAACACAGCAACATGACGACCTTGATGGGAGCTGCGTTCCTGATGGCGACATCCGCGATCGGACCGGGCTTCCTGACACAGACTTCCACATTTACGGCTCAGTATAAAAGCATTTTCGCGCTGGTGATCATCTGTACGATCCTGCTGGATGTGACGACACAGTTAAATATCTGGTCGGTGATCGGTGTGTCCGGCATGCGCGGACAGGATATTGCAAATAAAGTCCTTCCGGGGCTCGGATACTTTATCGCGTTCATGGTTGCCCTCGGCGGTCTGGCATTCAACATCGGAAATGTCGGAGGCGGAGCCCTGGGACTCAACGTATTGTTCGGAATACCGACGACGGTTGGAACCTTTATCGCGGGAATCATCGGAATCCTGATCTTCCTCTCCAAGGACGCGAAGGCCAGCATGGATAAGCTGACAAAATACCTTGGAAGTATCATGATCATCGTAGTTCTCTATGTGGCGATCAAATCCAAACCTCCGGTAGGGGACGCTGTGAGCAGTATTTTCCACCCGGGCGATGTGGGTGCCCTTGTCCTTCCGCTCATCACGCTTCTCGGAGGAAGCTGCGGCGGATATATCACATTCTCCGGTGCGCACCGTCTTCTTGACGCCGGATATTCCGGAAAGAAAGATCTTCCGCATGTACGCCAGTCCGTTTTAATGGGTGTCAGCGTTTCCGGAATCATGAGGATCCTGCTGTTCCTTGCGGTTCTCGGTGTCGTGACAGCAAACCCGGATGTGACACTCGACGCTTCAAATCCGGCAGCAGACGCGTTCCGTCTCGGAGCTGGCGTGATCGGATATAAGATCTTTGGTCTTGTTCTTTTCTTCGCCGCTACAACATCCGTCATCGGCGCGGCTTATACATCGGTTTCATTTTTAAAGACTCTTCATCCGTTTATCATGAAGAATGAAAAGTGGTTCGTGATCGGATTTATCACAGCCTCCACACTGATCATGGCGATCCTCGGAAAGCCGGCAGCACTTCTCGTACTTGCGGGCGCTTTAAACGGACTGATCCTTCCGCTGACCCTCTTAACGATCCTTCTCGCGAGCAGAAACAAGAAGATCGTCGGCGAGGATTACAAGCATCCGACGATCCTCATCGTTTTAGGCGTGTGCGTGGTACTGCTCACAGGATTCTCCGGAATCAAAGCTCTTCCGGGAATATTAAAGATGTTCGGTTAATTATGTATTGAGATTGTGATGCAAGTCGTTTAAAATAGTAGATAGGAAATTTAGAAAATACGGGCAGGGAAAGCAAGGAGGAAATATTATGTACCGTGTAGATTTAAACAGTGACCTTGGAGAAAGCTTTGGAAATTATACGATCGGAATGGATGAGGAGATCTTAAAGTACGTCTCCTCCGCAAACGTGGCATGTGGCTGGCACGCAGGTGACGCGATGGTGATGGAAAAGACCGTTGCTCTGGCGAAAGAGTTCGGAACAGCCGTCGGCGCACACCCGGGATTCCCGGACCTTGTGGGATTCGGACGCCGCAATATGGCAGTGACGCCGGATGAAGCGAAAGCTTATGTCCGCTACCAGCTGGGCGCTCTCATGGCGTTCTGTACCGCCCACGGCGTAAAGATCCAGCATGTAAAACCGCACGGCGCTCTTTACAACATGGCAGCTGTTGACGAGAAGTTAGCCATCGCAATGTGTGAGGCAGTTTATGAGGTAGATAAGGACATCATCTTCATGGGACTTGCAGGTTCTAAGATGATCACGGCAGCAGAAAAAGTCGGTCTCCGCGCTGCAAGTGAGGTCTTCGCTGACCGCGCTTACAACGATGACGGAACTCTCGTATCAAGAAAGCTTCCGGGCGCAGTGATCAAGGACAAAGACCTTGCGATCAAACGTGTGATCCGTATGGTAAAAGAAGGAAAAGTCGAGTCCATCAACGGAAACGATATCGCGATCAAGGCAGACTCTATCTGCGTTCACGGAGATAACCCAAAGGCATTGGAGTTCGTAAAGAATATCCGTGAGACACTGATCGCGGAAGGCGTCGAGATCAAAAATTTAAGTTTATAGGAAAAAGAGTGCAGCTGTTTGACATTTTACAAATGTCAAACAGCCGCAAATGTATAGAGAGGAGACTCGCTGTGGGAAATGTAAGATATCTGGTTTCCGGTGACTGTGCAGTCACCGTGGAATTTGGAAATGAGATCAGTCCGGAGATCAACCGGAAGATCCGCGCATTCAAGATCGCGTTAGAGAAAGAACAGATTGAGGGAATCGTCGAGACCGTACCGACCTACCGTTCCCTTCTTGTTGTATACAAGCCGGAAGTGATCCGGTTCTCAGCACTGACAGAAAAATTTGAGCAGGTTCTGTCCTCCATGGGCAGCATCCAGATCCCGCCGCCAACGGTGATCGAGATCCCGGTGCTTTACGGCGGGGAGATGGGACCGGACCTTGCGAATGTGGCAGAGCATAACGGACTTACGGAAGAGGAAGTCGTAAAGATCCACTCCTCCGAAGAGTACCTGATCTACATGCTGGGATTTATCGCGGGATTCCCGTACCTCGGCGGCATGGACAAGCGTATCGCGACTCCGCGTTTGAAGAGTCCGCGCGTAAAGATCGAGGGCGGCTCCGTGGGAATCGCCGGAGAGCAGACTGGAATCTATCCGGTGGCATCCCCGGGCGGCTGGCAGCTCATCGGAAGAACTCCGTTAAAGCTGTATGATTCCGAGCGGGAAAAACCGGTACTCCTGGAGTCCGGACAGTATATCAAATTCCGCCCGGTGACGGAAGAAGAGTACAAAGCCATCGAAAAACAGGTGGAGAACGATACATATCAGTATGTAGTATATGATAAGGAGGCGGAGTGATGGGCATTCAGATCATAAACGGCGGATTCCTGACAACGATTCAGGATATGGGACGTTACGGATTTCAGGAGACTGGAATGTCCGTATCTGGTGTCATGGATACCAGGGCAGCGTCACTCGCCAATATCCTTGTTGGAAATGATACGAACGAGGCGGTCATCGAGATCACGATGATGGGCCCGACGATGAAATTTACAGAAGATGAGATCATCGCGGTGACAGGCGGCGACCTCGGGGCAAAGATCGACGGAAAACCGGTGGAGAGATACCGTGCGGTTCTGGTAAAAGCGGGCCAGACGTTGAGCTTCATGGGCATGTACGGCGGAAGCCGTGCGTATATCGCTTTTGCGGGCGGACTTGATATCCCGGTCGTTATGGGAAGCAGATCCACGAACCTGAAATCAAAAGTCGGCGGATACGAGGGAAGAAAATTAGGAACCGGCGATGAGATCGCTTTCCGCGCTCCTGCATCCTGGCTCCCGCATATGGCCGAGCGTGTATACGGACTTCCGTCCTACGGGGCAAAGGAATGGACCCTCAGAGTCGTTATGGGCCCGCAGGACGACTGTTTTACAGATAAGGGAATCAACACCTTCTTAAACAGCACCTACACGATCTCCAACGAGTACGACCGCATGGGCTGTCGCATGGAAGGCGATGTGATCGAGCATAAAAACGGCGGTGACATCATCACTGACGGCATCAGCTTCGGCGCTGTCCAGGTTCCGTCCCACGGAAATCCTATCGTCATGATGGCGGACCATCAGACCACAGGCGGCTACACAAAGATCGCCAATGTGATCTCTGTGGATCTTCCGGTGCTTGCCCAGTGTATGCCGGGAATGAAGATCCACTTTGAGAAAGTCACGGTGGATGAGGCGCAGGCTCTCTATTGTAAGGAAAAAGAAGAGTTTGACGCGCTTGCGAAGAGACTGAATACCCCGGTGGAACCGGCGGATGATGAGCAGGCGGTGGCGATCGCAGCGGCATCCGAGGCGAACAAGACCGCATGGGTAAAGGCGGGAACTTATAAGATCTCGGTAAATGGAAAAGAGTTTCTTGTGGAGCTTGAAAAAGAGGTTGTGAGATTCCGGTAAGAAGAAATATGAAGATGCAGACCGGAAAATGACCTGATCGGCGAAGCATTTCAGCAGAATGGGTCATGGGGAACAGGGACCTTAAGATGCCGGAAAGGAAAAGAACGGCATAGGAGAAAGGGGTAGTGAAAAATGGGAGATTACAGAACGGCAAGACCGGAAGAGATCTGGAAAAAGATCCGTGACGGTGAGATCACAGAACCGACAGCCGGAATGTGCGGGGGATACGCACAGGCAAACCTTGTGATCCTGCCGAAAAAATACGCGGAGGATTTTAAAAAGTTCGCGGAGCGCAATCCGAAACCGTGTCCGATCCTCGAGATCATGGACGGCTCCCCGCTGGTTCATGATATGGGCGAGGGAGCGAATATCGTTACCGATATTCCGCGGTACTTTATCTATAAAAACGGCGTGAAGGTCGATGAGGTGACAGATGCTTCTGAATATTGGCAGGATGATTTCGTTGGTTTTCTTATCGGCTGCAGCTTTTCCTTCGAGGAGGCGCTTTTACAGGCCGGAATCGACGTGCGCCACATCTCAATGGGCAGAAATGTTCCGATGTACAAGACGAACATCGAATGCGAGAAAGCCGGTGTGTTTGAAGGTCCGCTTGTATGCAGCATGCGCCCGATGACGCCGGAGAACGCAAAGAAGGCAGCAGAGATTACAGAAAAGTTCCCGAATGTTCACGGTGGTCCTGTCCACATGGGCGATCCGGAAAAGATCGGCATCAAGGATATCGACCATCCGGACTATGGAGATCCAGTGGAGATCCGCGAGGGCGAGATCCCGGTATTCTGGGCCTGCGGCGTGACCCCACAGGCAGCCGTCGAGCGGGCGAAGCCGCCGATCGTCATCACCCACGCCCCGGGTCATATGTTTATCACAAATGTGAAGAACGCGGAGTTAAATGATTATCTGGAGAAAAAGAAGCAAGGTACGAAATCGCTGTGAAACAGAAGGAATCGCAGCATCGCAGATGCGTGATCAGCTGCCAGCATCGGACATGGCAGATTTTGCCGGACAGATGCGGAAGTGAGATGTTCGGGCCTTAGAGAGTGAGAGGTTCGGATCACCGAGTCTTCGGGCTCCGGATAGTTGACAGAATCCGAAATCTATGTTATTCTACCAGACGTTAAAACTCGTGTGGATTTTTAGAGAAGAACTTTTTTCGCCACACAATCACCTAAAAGCTTTATGGGTGGTTGTGTGGCGTTTTTTGTTTAACAGAAAATTCCGATAGAACTTCCCGCTAAACAAAAAGGAACTACGTGCCAATGATGTGTCGAGGTACATTCTTTTTATTGCTTATATCAACGAAGTTTTACATATGGAACTGTTACTTTAAAAATTATATGGGAGGTTAGAATCATGAATGAAACTTTCATGAAGGAGAAGCCGATCTTTCCTCTTCTCCTCGGAATGGGAATGCCCATGGTCCTGTCCATGCTGGTGAATTCCCTCTATAATATAGTAGACAGTTATTTTGTTGCCCGGATCAGCGAGAATGCCATGGAAGCGCTGTCTCTGGTATTTCCGATCCAGAATTTCATCAATGCCATGGCCATCGGTTTCGGGGTGGGGATCAACGCTTTGATCGCCACAGCGAGAGGTGCCGGAAAAGAGAATGAAGCGCGCCGGGCAGCGACTCAGGGTGTTGTCCTGTCTGTGATCCACGGGATCATCCTCTCTGTGATCTGCATCGTCATCATGCCAGGATTCCTTAGGAGATTCACAGGCGATCAGGAGGTCATCAGGTACGGTGTGCGCTACGCATCCGTCGCATTCCTGTTTTCACCGATCATCATGGCAGGACTGGCTTTCGAAAAGATCTTTCAGGCAGTGGGGCGGATGAAGGTGTCCATGATTGCCCTGCTTGGCGGCTGCATCACAAACATTATCCTGGATCCGATTTTAATCTTTGGACTGGCATTCTTTCCGAAAATGGGAATCTCCGGCGCGGCAATTGCCACAGGTGTGGGGCAGCTTATCTCGCTCGCAGTCTACCTTGCCTTCTATTTCCGAGGTCCGGTTCCGGTAAAGCTGGAAGCAAGGTATAAGATTCCCGGTGGAAATACGATGAAGAAGCTCTACGGGATTGGGATCCCGGCGATCCTCAATCTGGCGCTGCCCTCCGTCATGATCTTTGTGTTAAATGGTCTGCTGGCGCAGTATTCCAGAAGCTATGTGGTTATTCTTGGAATTTACTATAAACTGCAGACCTTCCTCTATTTCCCGGCCAGCGGCATCATCCAGGGCATGCGCCCGGTGATCGGTTACAATTTCGGCGCCGGAGAGCGTGAGAGAGTCGGGAAGATCTATAAGATAACGTTAGCTATGGCCGGCGTAATTATGGCAGCAGGAACGGTGCTCTGCCTTACGATCTCCAACACGCTGATTGGTGCCTTTACCGACAACGCGGAGACCATCGCAGCAGGCGGCGCGGCCCTCCGGATCATCAGCGCCGGATTCATCGTCTCAACGGTCTCAGTAACAGCGTCTGGTGCCCTGGAGGGAATCGGCATGGGTGTCCAGTCCCTTGTGATCTCCCTGCTCCGCTATATCGTAGTCATCCTTCCGTCTGCCTTTATTCTCTGCCATCTGTTCGGCGGCGGCGCAGTCTGGAACGCGTTCTGGATCACGGAGTTTGCGGCAGCAGTTGTGGCTGAGATCGTGTATCGGGGAACGATTAAGCGGACCATGCCAAAACCACGATAAAATATAGGTTTTTCGGCAAAATTTAATCGAAATTTTGAAGAAAAATGGTTGACACACCCGACCATGTATAATATAATGTATAACTGTGACATCGGTTGAAAATGCTGTAGCCAAAGCCCCGGAGACAGTATTTTACGATAAAGGAACATTGATTGATTTAGTACAAACAGGAGGTCAACCCATGAAGAGCTTTATGGCTAGTCCAGCAACAATTGAGAGAAAATGGTACGTAGTTGACGCTACAGGATATACATTAGGTCGTCTGACATCAGAAGTAGCAAAGATCTTAAGAGGAAAGAACAAACCGATCTACACTCCGCACATCGACTGCGGCGATTACGTGATCGTAACAAACGCTTCCAAGATCAAAGTTACAGGTAAGAAGTTAGACCAGAAGATCTACTACAGCCACTCCGACTATGTAGGCGGAATGAAAGAGACAACTTTAAGAGAAATGCTCGAGAAGAAGCCGGAGAAGGTTATCGAGTTAGCAGTTAAGGGAATGCTCCCGAAGGGACCTTTAGGAAGAAGCATGATCACAAAACTTCACGTTTACGCTGGCCCGGATCACGAGCAGGCAGCACAGAAGCCGGAAGTTTTAGAAATCAAATTTTAATTAGAGGTCTGAAAGGAGGAAATTCATAATGGCTAGCACAAAATATTACGGAACAGGCAGAAGAAAAAAATCTATCGCAAGAGTATATCTTGTACCGGGAACAGGTAAGATCACAATCAACAAGAGAGATATCGATGAGTATCTTGGTCTTGAGACATTAAAGCTCATCGTTCGTCAGCCGTTAGCAGCAACAGAGACAGCTGATAAGTTCGACGTTATCGTTAACGTTCGCGGCGGCGGAGTTTCCGGACAGGCAGGCGCTATCCGTCATGGTATCTCCAGAGCTCTGCTTCACGCAGACATCGAGTACCGTCCGGTATTAAAGAAAGCTGGTTTCTTAACAAGAGATCCGCGTATGAAAGAAAGAAAGAAGTACGGTCTCAAAGCAGCTCGTAGAGCTCCGCAGTTCAGCAAGCGATAATCGACTGCTCAGACTATATCAAAATGGTTCAAAAAGCCCGGAAAATCAAGGTTTTCCGGGCTTTTGCTATATCTAAACGAGCTGATATGGTTTGACCAAATTTGGCAAAACGAGAGCCGATTTCATCCAATTTTTAGTGGTCCGCAAGTGGTTAACTGGCTAAAAAGAGGGCAAAAAGAGGGGGAAGTGGTTCCCAAAGTGGTTAACCGAGAGCCGATTTTTGGGGTGCTTTTCAGCCCTCCTTCCCCTCGTTTTTTGGCTGTGGCAGATTGGCATAGTTTGAGCTAATTTGAATAATTAAATATGAATTTGATGTAGCACACAGTATAAATGCTGGGTGCTTTTTTCATTTCAGGAACTCGTATTCCGGCGATAGAAAGAGCCGTCACTTCACTGTTAATTTTGAAGTGGCGGCTTTTTCTATTTCCAGAAACAACAGCAACAATCAGAAATGAGGTGAAGTCATGAACACACAAATCATCGCCATCGCCAACCAGAAAGGCGGCGTTGGCAAAACAACAACCTGTGCGAACTTGGGAATAGGTCTGGCACAGGCCGGAAAGAAAGTGCTTCTGATCGACGGGGACCCGCAAGGAAGCCTGACAATCAGCTTGGGAAATCCGCAACCAGACAAGCTGCCATTTACACTGTCGGATGCAATGGGCAAAATTCTGATGGATCAGCCTATACGCCCCGGAGAAGGTATTCTGCATCATGCAGAAGGCGTTGACCTGATGCCTGCGGATATTCAGCTTTCCGGTATGGAGGTTTCTTTGGTAAACGCCATGAGCCGTGAAACGATTTTACGGCAATATCTGGACACACTGAAGGGACAATATTCCCATATCCTCATCGACTGCCAGCCCTCCCTTGGTATGCTCACAGTTAATGCGCTGGCCGCTGCGAATAGGATCATTATTCCCGTTCAGGCAGAGTATCTGCCCGCCAAAGGACTGGAACAGCTTCTATCTACGGTCAGTAAGGTGAAACGGCAGATCAATCCAAAGCTCCAGATTGACGGTATCCTGCTGACGATGGTGGATAACCGCACCAACTTTGCCAAAGAGATTGCTGCTTTGCTGCGGGACACCTATGGAAGTAAAATCAAAGTCTTTGGAACGGAAATCCCCCATTCTGTCCGGGCAAAGGAAATTAGCGCAGAGGGAAAAAGTATTTTCGCCCATGACCCTGGCGGTAAGGTGGCAGAGGGGTATCGAAATCTGACGAAGGAGGTGTTGAAACTTGAAAAGCAGCGCGAAAAAAGTAGAGCTGGCATCGGTAGATGATCTGTTTTCTACGGAGGAGAGCCGTGCCGATGCTCAGAGAGAAAAAGTAGTAGAAATCCCGCTGTCGGAACTGCACCCGTTCAAAGGGCATCCATTCAAAGTCAAGGATGACGAAGCCATGATGGAAACCGCAGACAGTATCAAGCAGTATGGTGTGCTGGTTCCTGCGATTGCCCGTCCTGACCCGGAGGGTGGTTATGAACTGGTGGCCGGACATAGACGGCACAGAGCAAGTGAACTGGCAGAAAAAGAGACCATGCCGGTAATTGTCCGTGATCTGGATGATGATGCAGCCACAATTATTATGGTTGACAGCAACCTGCAACGAGAAAGTCTCCTCCCCAGTGAAAGGGCGTTTGCTTATAAAATGAAGCTGGATGCCATGAAACATCAGGGCGAACGAGTAGATTTAACTTCGTCCCAAGTTGGGACGAGGTTGCGTGCGGATGAAATTTTGGCACAACAGGCGGGTTCAAGTAGAAATCAGGTTCAGAGATTTATTCGCCTGACAGAGCTGATTCCCGAATTGCTGGACATGGTGGATGAAAAGAAAATTGCCTTAAATCCTGCTTATGAGCTGTCCTTTCTCAAAAAGGAGGAACAGGTAGACCTGTTGGACGCGATGGACAGCGAACAGGCTACCCCTTCTCTTTCTCAAGCCCAGCGGCTCAAAAAATACAGTCAGGAGGGGCATCTGACCCTCGATATGATGCGTGTCATCATGGGTGAGGAAAAGAAAAGCGATCTGGACCGAGTGACATTTACCTCTGACACCTTGCGGAAGTATTTCCCTAAAAGCTATACGCCCCAGCGGATGCAGGAAACCATCATCAAGCTGCTGGAGGCATGGCAGAAAAAACGTCAGAGAGACCAGGAACGATGAAAGGAGCCGCCTATGAGGGATATTTCAGCCCGTGAGCTGAAAGGACACAAAATTCTCGCCGTAGAGAGGTTTTGGGATAACACCCGCTGGATGATTGAGTTTTCCGTCCTGCGTCCCAGCACAGCTTACGGAAGCCCCGGAGAGGAAATGCGGCTGTTTTTGACCGAGGACGGGTATCAGGCTGCCCTGCAAAGCCAGCAGCGCCGGGAAATCAAGATCAAGCGTTACGCTCGTGTGATTGAGGGACATATCCTCGATTTCAAACCGGGAAAACGCCGCCGCTCATAAACCCATACAACGAAAGGAAAGGAATGACTATGTGTACGGTAAAGGAAATTCAAGAAGCAATCCGGGAAGATTGCAAATCTCAGCATGACATGGAATCAACGGATATTGACCGAGTGATGCAAACACTTCCTTTCGCTCAGGAGGAGCCATTTACAGAGGCGCGTCCTCGAAAGCCGCTGTTTTGGTTTTATGCAAGAAAATTTGAAAAGTGTTGAACACCGCAATTCTTTGGAATGAGGATTGCGGTTTTTTTGTACCCAAAATTCGGAAGGAGTGAGGTCGATGGCCGTTTTTCGCATTGAACGGACCCGTGATTATACTGTGATGAGCAATCATCATTTACGAAATGCAAACCTGTCGTTAAAAGCCAAGGGGCTGCTTTCCATGATGCTGTCTTTGCCAGAGGACTGGAATTACACCACCCGTGGTCTTGCAAAGATCTGTAAGGAGGGCGTGGATGCCATAGGCACTGCGTTGCGGGAATTGGAGACCGCCGGTTATATTGTACGGCACAAGCTGCGTGACCGGCAGGGACGCATCAGCGATACAGAGTATGTCATATACGAGCAGCCACAGCTTAGAAAACCGGATACGGATTCACCAGATACGGAAAACCCGTATATGGATAAACCGGATACGGAAAAGCCCGCAGAATTAAATATAGAGAAATCAAATACTCAAAAACAAAATATTTATGGATCAAGTACCGATTCCATTCCCTTCCGGGATTGCGCGGCAGATTGTCTGCCGGAACGGAAAGGAAGGGATGCGATGTCACTCACAGAGATAGAGAGTTATCGGGAATTGATTCAGGAGAATATCGGGTATGAATACCTGTGTCAGCAATATGAAACTTATCGGGAGGATTTGGACGAAATTGTGGAGTTGATCGTGGAAACGGTCTGTGCAAAGCGAAAGACCACCCGTATTGCAGGAAGCGATTTTCCGCATGAAATCGTTCGTTCCAGGTTCTTGAAGCTGGATAACTCGCACATTGAGTTTGTCATGGACTGTTTACAGAAGAACACCACGGAAATTCGTAACATGAAGCAGTATCTTCTGACCGTTCTGTTTAATGCACCGACCACGATAAGCAATCATTACACCTCACAAGTAAATCACGATCTGTATGGCGGCTGGTAAATGGCCGCTTTTTTATTGCCCGGAACTGCCGGGAGAAAGGAGCAAACATGATGTCTGAGGGAAAGACCATAGGGCAGCTGATGGAAGAAATGCGGGCAAAGGCAGGAGCGCAGAATTATCACGGTCATGGATATATGGATCTCCAGCGTTTTGCGGAGGACACCCGGCACATGATTATTTTTGATGTGCTGACGAACGATTCCCCTGTTGGCTGGAAAGGCGAACGAACCCGCCTGTTCCTGTCGGATACCGGTTATGAAAAAGCACTGGATAGTCAGGAAAAGGGGCAGATTAAGATTTTGAGCCACGCAAAGGTACGCCAGGGCAATCTGCACTATGACCATTCTGACCAGTTACGCTAAGGAGGGCGGTATGAAGCGTTATCTTCTGCGGCGGCTGGTGGTTCCGCCTTAGCAAAAAAAGAGATTCCCTGCAAACTTCGTGGAAAGGAGGCGAGAAAATGCAGGAAGAAGTGGAAAACAGAACTTTGACGCTGGTTGTCGGTGGAACAAAGTTTACCGGCAGAATGTTTAAGGCTGCCATAAGCAAGTACATGGCACATCGAAAGGAAAAGAAGCTGGAAAAACAGAGAAGCCGTGATGCGCCGGTTGTTCCGCATGGAAAACAGACTGTGAAGCAGCTTGTCGGGCAGAATCAGGGAATATCCAACATTGAGATCACAGACCCCTCTATCAAGGAGTTTGAGAAAATCGCCCGGAAATATGGTGTGGATTATGCGGTGAAAAAGGACCGCAGCAGTTCTCCGCCAAAGTACCTGATTTTTTTCAAAGGCCGTGATGCAGATGCTCTGACAGCAGCTTTTACAGAGTACACCAACAAAAAGGTCAAAAAGGCAACGAAAACAGAGCGCCCGTCCGTACTGGCAAAACTTAACCAGTTCAAAGAGATGGTTAAAAATGCTGTGGTGGATCGCACCAAGCGAAAGGAGCTGGAACGATGAAAAAGACATTGGACATCAAAAAGCTCGTTTTGCTGAATATGCCGTATATTCTGCTGGGGCTGTTTGCTACCAATTTTGGAGAGGCATGGCGAATGACACAAGGGGCGGATGCTTCAGAAAAGTTTCTTTCGCTGGTTGCGGTTCTGCCTGGGGCGTTGCAAAGTTTCTGGCCAAGCCTGCATCCATTGGACTTGTTGGTAGGGCTGTGCTGCGGTGCTGGTCTGAGGCTGGCGGTGTATCTTAAAAGCAAGAACGCCAAGAAATATCGACATGGTTTGGAATATGGTTCGGCCCGCTGGGGAACCCATGAGGATATTGCACCTTACGTTGATCCTGTATTTCAGAACAATGTGATTCTGACGAAAACGGAGAGCCTGACCATGAACAGCCGCCCCAAGGACCCCAAGACTGCCAGAAACAAAAATGTACTGGTGATTGGCGGCTCCGGTTCCGGTAAGACCCGATTCTGGCTGAAACCCAACTTGATGCAGATGCACAGCTCCTATGTTGTGACGGACCCGAAGGGAACAATTCTGGTGGAGTGCGGAAAAATGCTCCAAAGGGGTGCGCCCAAGCTGGGGAAGGACGGAAAGTCCATGAAGGATAAGCACGGCAAGGTCATTTATGAGCCGTACCGAATCAAGGTCCTAAATACCATCAACTTCAAGAAGTCCATGCACTATAACCCTTTCGCCTATATCCATAGCGAAAAGGACATCTTGAAGCTGGTAACAACGCTGATTGCCAATACCAAAGGCGAAGGAAAAGCCGGGGACGATTTCTGGGTCAAGGCAGAAACGCTTCTGTACTGTGCCCTTATCGGATATATCCATTATGAGGCTCCGGTGGAGGAGCAAAACTTCTCCACCCTCATTGAGTTCATCAACGCCATGGAAGTCCGGGAGGATGACGAGGAGTTCAAAAATCCTGTAGACCTGATGTTTGATGCACTGGAATCGGAAAAGCCAAACCACTTCGCAGTGCGGCAGTATAAGAAATATAAGCTGGCAGCCGGCAAAACCGCTAAGTCGATTTTGATTTCCTGCGGTGCGCG
>NZ_QUEP01000029.1 GCF_003478035.1 Clostridium sp. OF03-18AA | reverse complement strand
GTCTGGGAAGTCAGACCAAAGAGAGTGAAAGTCTCGTACATGAAACCAGAAGGGAGCTAGTGGGATCCAGAGTACTGCGAGACACGTGGAACCTTGCAGGAAGTCGGGGGGACCACCCCCCAAGGCTAAATACTCCTTAGTGACCGATAGCGCATAGTACTGTGAAGGAAAGGTGAAAAGGACCCCGGGAGGGGAGTGAAAGAGAACCTGAAACCCTGTGTTTACAAGCTGTGGAAGCACGTTAAGGTGCAACCGCGTACTTTTTGTAGAACGGTCCGGCGAGTTGCGGATGCTGGCAAGGTTAAGCACTGAAGGTGCGGAGCCGAAGCGAGAGCAAGTCTGAATAGGGCGTCAAGTCAGCATGTGCAGACCCGAAACCGGGTGATCTATCCATGTCCAGGTTGAAGCGAAAGTAAAATTTCGTGGAGGACCGAACGCACATCCGTTGAAAAGGGTGGCGATGAGGTGTGGATAGGGGAGAAATTCCAATCGAACCCGGAGATAGCTGGTTCTCCTCGAAATAGCTTTAGGGCTAGCCTCGTATTAGTCTGGTGGAGGTAGAGCACTGAATTTCCTAGGGGGCGTCAAAGCCTACCGAAGAATATCAAACTCCGAATGCCATACAGATGATGTACGGGAGTCAGACGGCACGAGATAAGTTGGGTCGTCAAAAGGGAAAGAGCCCAGACCTGCAGCTAAGGTCCCAAAGTGTGTGTTAAGTGGAAAAGGATGTGGGATTTCAAAGACAACTAGGATGTTGGCTCAGAAGCAGCCACACATTCAAAGAGTGCGTAATAGCTCACTAGTCGAGAGGTCCTGCGCCGAAAATGTCCGGGGCTGAAACACAACACCGAAGCTCAGGAATGTATTTATACATTGGTAGAGGAGCATTCTTAAAGGGGCGAAGCAGTACCGATAAGGAGCTGTGGACTTTTAAGAAGAGAGAATGCCGGAATGAGTAGCGAGATGGAGGTGGGAATCCTCCAGGCCGAATATCTAAGGTTTCCAGGGTAAAGCTGATCTGCCCTGGGTAAGTCGGGGCCTAAGGCAAGGCTGAGAAGCGTAGCTGATGGACAACAGGTTTAGATTCCTGTACCACATGGTATCAGAACTGTGGGGACGCAGAGGGATAAGATGACCGGGGAACAGATTCCCGGGCAAGCGTAGGAGGTGTCAGGCAGGCAAATCCGCCTGATAAGCCAAAGACGTGACGCGGACCGAACTAAAGTAGGGAAGCATCTGATTCCAGCTGCCGAGAAAAGCCGCTATTGTGTATCATGTGCCCGTACCGTAAACCGACACAGGTGGATGAGGAGAGAATCCTAAGGCCGGCGGGAGAAGCATTGTTAAGGAACTCGGCAAAATGACCCCGTAACTTCGGGATAAGGGGTGCCAGAGAGATCTGGCCGCAGAGAATAGGCTCAAGCAACTGTTTAGCAAAAACACAGGTCTATGCGAAACCGTAAGGTGATGTATATGGGCTGACGCCTGCCCGGTGCTGGAAGGTTAAGAGGAGAGGTTAGAGCAATCGAAGCTTTGAATTGAAGCCCCAGTAAACGGCGGCCGTAACTATAACGGTCCTAAGGTAGCGAAATTCCTTGTCGGGTAAGTTCCGACCCGCACGAAAGGCGTAATGATTTGAGCGCTGTCTCGACAATGCACCCGGTGAAATTGAAATACCAGTGAAGATGCTGGTTACCTGCGCCAGGACGGAAAGACCCCATGGAGCTTTACTCCAGCTTGATACTGGGATTCGGTAATGCATGCACAGGATAGGTGGGAGGCTACGAGTATGGAACTCCGGTTTCGTATGAGCCGCTGTTGGGATACCACCCTTGCGTTACTGGGTTTCTAACCATGGTCCATGATCTGGATCGGGGACAATGTCAGGTGGGGAGTTTGACTGGGGCGGTCGCCTCCGAAAGGGTATCGGAGGCGCTCAAAGGTTCCCTCAGAATGGTTGGAAACCATTCGAAGAGTGCAAAGGCAGAAGGGAGCTTGACTGCGAGACCGACGGGTCGAGCAGGTAGGAAACTAGGACTTAGTGATCCGGTGGTATGAAAGTGGGATTGCCATCGCTCAACGGATAAAAGCTACCCTGGGGATAACAGGCTTATCACTCCCAAGAGTTCACATCGACGGAGTGGTTTGGCACCTCGATGTCGGCTCATCGCATCCTGGGGCTGAAGTAGGTCCCAAGGGTTGGGCTGTTCGCCCATTAAAGCGGTACGCGAGCTGGGTTCAGAACGTCGTGAGACAGTTCGGTCCCTATCCGGCGCAGGCGGAGGATATTTGAGAGGAGCTGTCCTTAGTACGAGAGGACCGGGATGGACGGACCGCTGGTGTACCGGTTGAGCTGCTAAGCTCATGGCCGGGTAGCCAAGTCTGGCAGGGATAAACGCTGAAGGCATCTAAGCGTGAAGCCCCCCTCAAGATGAGATATCCCATTCGAAAGAAGTAAGACCCCTTGAAGACGACGAGGTAGATAGGGCAGAGGTGGAAGTGCAGTAATGCATGGAGCTGACTGTTACTAATCGGTCGAGGGCTTATCCAGGAAGGTCAAGTGGAGATTCAAAGGTTGATGATGTTCAATATGTGGTTTTGAAGGTATGTGTGCACGAGTGGCTCAGTGGTGGAGTATCGCCTTGCCAAGGCGAGGGTCGCGGGTTCGAATGTTTACGCTCCGCTCCGGTCGTCGCAGGCGAACGTCCCCCGGATGTTCTGCGGTGTCTCGTGCTCTCAATAAGATGTGAAAAAGAGGAGATGTCCGATGGATACCTCCTCTTTTTTCGCATGTCCGAGCCCTGCCGGGCTCGAACGGTTTGAAGTCTTGTCTTCGCTCCGGACGTTCGCCTGCGACGTCTTGTGCTTTTTTAAATAGTGCGGAAGTCTTGCTTTACAAGGGTTTCCGCGTTTTTTATCTCAGTCGAGAAGACTCTCACCTCTTTAGGTAGTGAGTAATAGCAAAAAGGCAGCGAAGCGAGATATCAGCAAGTATGAGTGCTATCTGGAATATCATATCGAACAGGGCGATAAACTCGATCATACGGGAATAGATGTGGGAGTCGTCAGCAGAATCGTCAGCATCATCGACTATAAGGCAACGGTAAAAGGCATGAGGCGGTGCAGGCCATGACGCAAATTCGATGGCCCACGAAGGAGTCCTGATCGGTATGATCTTTGTTCCGAGTGTCAAGGGCATCAGTCATCAGGGCGACAAATATACAAAACCGGAACATATAGATATGGGAGCGGATGTTCTGTATCAGACAGTGTTAAAACTGGATGAAAATGGATTTTAAGTTTTACAGATGATCGAATGAAGGGCTGAGATAAATCAGAAGACCACTGAAGGGGATAATCCTGTTCAGTGGTCTTTTTTGCTCTAATAGGAAAGATAATGTTACGTTAAAGTGCGAAAGCTATGATTCCTATAGAGCAAAAAGCCCCTCCGGGGGATCGCACTGCGGCGGAATGGAATGATGTCGCAGGCGACCCGCCTGTGAGAGAAAGCTATTTCAGTAAAACGCTCATGTCGGAGCCGGTGATCTTAAATGCGGCGCCAACCATTGTGGCAACACCGGCAGGAATTGCCTTCTCATCAAATAAGAGGGAAGCGTTGTGAAGGGCCAATTTTGATTCTGGGGTATCGTTGTGGGTACCAAGGCGGAAGATAGCACCCGGGATGTGCTCCAGATATCTTGCGAAATCTTCGGATCCCATGGACGGGGACGGAACCTGAAGAAGCTTGTCGTTTCCGAGAAGCTCTGTCACAGCCTCGCTGATCTCGTCCACAAGGTGGTCTTCACTGATCGTCGGTCCAACGCCGAAAGTGTAGGAGACTTCTGCGTCTCCACCCATCGCCCGGGCAGTTCCAATAGCGAGCTGTTTCAGAATTTCAGCAACATGATTTCTTGTCTCATTGCTCTGGGTGCGAACCGTTCCTTCAAAGTATGCCTCATTTGGGATAATATTTGCTGCGGTTCCAGCCTCGAGATGTCCGACAGTGACAACAACCGGATCGATTGCTGCTACACGTCTGGAAACGATGGTCTGGAGCTGTGTGATAATATGCGCAGCGATCACGACCGGATCAATCCCTTTCTGCGGATGTGCAGCATGACCGCCTTTACCGATCACCTTTACCTTGAAGGAATCAGATGCGCCTAACATGGTGCCTTTTCTCACCCCGATGGAACCTGCCGGCATATCCGGCCATGTGTGGCAGGCGAGGATGAAATCGGGTTTCGGGTTTTCAAGAGCACCATTTGCGATGGTTTTTGCGGCTCCTGTCATGACTTCTTCAGCTGGTTGGAAGATGAGTTTGATGGTTCCACAGAGGTCATTCTGGTATTCTTTTAATAATCTTGCTGCACCGATGAGGACGGTTGTGTGGAGATCGTGGCCGCAGGCGTGGCATTTGCCGGAAACTTCAGAAGAAAAGGGAAGTCCCGTGTTTTCCTTGATCGGAAGTGCATCAATATCTGCACGGATCGCAAGGACAGGCCCCTCTTTTGCACCGTGGATAAGGCCGATGACTCCTGTGGAATCTCCGTTCGGATGGTTTTCTATACCGGCATCATCGAGAACTTTTTTGATGAGTTTTGTTGTCTCAATTTCCTCAAAGGCTGTTTCAGGGTGACGGTGAATCTGGTGACGAATGTTTAAAAGATCTTCTTTATTCTGTTCGATTTTTTCAAGAAGTGTCATGGATTTACCTCCAAATGATAAAATTTAACCGAATCAAGCAAGTCCCCTGCTTCAATTGCGAAAAGCAATAAGCAGTGGGTGGGGAATTGCTTGTATCAGGAGGAGTGCAAGCTCCTTCTGATAAACTGCGGAGCAGTTATTCGGTTATGAGCAAGTAGCGAAGCGGATTGCGAATATCCGCTTGACAATGGATGCTGTTAAAAAATCCGCCTGTCGGCATAACAGGCGGATTTCAAGGTTTATGGATTATACAAGGTAGAAGAAGTAAACTGCAGCTGTGCAGATCACGAATGTAAAGATTGCATAAGGAAGGCCGGCTTTTGTATAATCTTTAAATTTTAATCCGCCAATTTCATATACAAGAAGGTTTGGACCGGTACCAAATGGTGTGCAGAAAGCAGCAGATGTTCCGATCGCTACGCACATTGCAAGTGCATGCGGGCTGATTCCGCAGGCTTCACCGATCATGATCGACATAGGTGTTAAGATCGCACAGAGGGAAGTTCCCATCATGAAGTTTGTTCCTACAACTGAGATCAAGGTTACTAAAGCAACAACTACGATCGGGTGCATGTTAGACATATATCCGGACATGGAGTCTACAAGGTACTGGGCTGCACCTGTGGAGGACATTGCGCTGCTTAATGTGAAGATTCCGGCTACCAGAAAGAAGGTGTTGACACTGAAGGACTTTACAGCATCCTTAGCACTGATGCATCCGGTAATAACTACAAGGAAAGCACCGAGTGCGGCAGCTACATGCATTGCCAAAAGCTTTGTTGCCATGCAGTAAACGATGAATAAGAAGATCAATGCAACGAATACCATTTTAGCAGGTTTACGCTCTGCAGTATCCGGGATATTGCTCTCATCAACTTCACGGACAGCGAGATCCTTGATGCCGAAGAACATTAACCAGATGAAGGAGATCAATGCGATCGGAAGACCGATACGGACGAATTCAAAGAATGTGAATCCTTCATAAGCGGATTCCTCGAGGAATCCCTGGACTACGAGATGTCCGCCGCCGCCGATCAGAGTGATCATACCGCCGAGGCTTGCGAAAAAGGCAAGTACAATGTAGATTTTTGATAAAGACACTTTGGATTTTTTACCAACCGCGCTGGCGATCGGGATAAGGCAGCCAGTAGTACCGGTATCGTTTAAGAATGCAGAAAGAGCAGTAACGATAAGGGCAGTTCCGGCAATTACGCCTTTTTCATTTGTACCTAAAAGATTGATGACTTTCTCTCCAATGAAATCGGCGAGACCTGTCTTAAAGATTGCGCCGCCAACAACAAGGAGACTCATGAAGAAGATGACAGTTGTGTTGGAAAACTGTGAGAACGCTTTCGAAGGTTCTACAACGTTAAAGACAGCCAGAATAACTGGAATGCCTGCACCAATGACGATTGGGCTGACCGGCTGCCAGATTAAAAGAACGATCACTGCTAAGAACAATACCAGTGTCATAATGGCCTGTGCTGACATATTGATTCCTCCTCGGTAAAAGTAAAGCGATTAATCGTATTTACACTCATTGTTCTTGATATTCTGGATGTTTTTATCCATATCATACTCAAAGAGTTTTACAACATCGAAGTCCGGGCGCTTGTTGTAGATGCCACCATTTGCGAGAAATTCCCTGCGGGCAATCTCTACTGCCTCTTTCTTTTCTGCTGTTTCAAGATATGGCAGGAAGTCTTCCGGAACAACAATTACGCCGTCTGCGTCGCCGAGAATGATATCGCCAGGTTTTACTACTGTGCCGCCGCAGGAGATCGGAATCTGTACTGCACCCTTACTGGTACCAGTTACCATGCTGGTAATCGGGGAGAAACCGGTGCAAAATACCGGAAAGCTTCCTTTTTTAAGAGCAAGCTTGTCGGTTGCCGGTCCATCGATAATGATACCTGCCATGCCACACTGCTGAGCCATGATTGCAACGAATTCGCCGACCCAGGCATATGTGGTCTCTGTTCCTCGGTCGATCACGAGAACAGATCCTTTTGGTGCTTTCTGCATTGCGTAGTATAGAGAAGTGCTGTCACGCTCAAATCCCTGAATTGTATAAGCCGGTCCGCATACTTTCATCTCATCAGCAACCGGTTTGATTTCCATTTTCATGAATCCGCCAGTAATCTGATGTCCGATGTTTGCCGGCGATACTTTCATAAAACGTTGTCTGATTTCTTCTGTGAATTCCATAAAAGTCCCTCCTGTAAAAGGTTTGTATTTGTGTTTGCATTGTTTCGTTCGCGCGACCGGATTGATTGTCTTTATTATAACAATCTTACGAGAAGATTTGAAACGAAAAAAATTGGTTAGTTTATTAAAAATATTGATAATGAAGCGTAATAAAGGTATAATTTCAACAATGATATGAAAGTGAAAGATGTTTTTGGAAGACAATGAATGTGGAAGGTCTATATTGAGATATCAGGAAGCAAATTTGGATTATATGAGGGAAGATTGAGAATGAATATTGAGAATATCCAGTGCTTTATTAGTCTGGCAGAGTGTCTTAATTTTACAAGAGCGGCAGAGCGGGAACACATCACGCAAACAACTATGAGTCATAAGATCAGTGTTCTGGAAAAAGAATTAGGAGTTAAGCTGCTGTATCGGGATACGAAACAGGTTTTTCTTACAAATGCGGGAACAAGATTTTACAGTCAGGCAAAAGAGATAATAAAAATGTACCATCAGACGGTGGAAGAAATACAGAATGTTCAGAAGGACTCACAGTCTGAGTTAAAAATTGAAATCGGGATTTATGAACATGCCCTGCTTAGTAAATTTATGAACTCCTTTATGGAGAAAAATAAAGGGAAAGTTAAAATTACCTGTATGGAGGAACATACCCTCACACTGATCCAAGATTTTCAGGACGGATTATTTGACGTTATCCTGTGTAATGATTCGTTTTCTCACAAGTTTTTAACGTCGGAACTCAGGAATATGGGCTCCATGATCATAGATGAAAGCCCGTATGTTCTGGTGCTACATAAGGATAGTCCTCTGGCAGCATATGATCCGGTGCCGCTGGATAAATTAAAAACGCAGAACATGATTACGATGAAGTCTGTTCCTGAATCGGAGTTAAAGATTGAATTTAAGGGATTCTTTACCTTTAAAGATGCTGTCTATGTGAATTCCTGTAATTCAAAACTGGTGATGGCCAATGCCGGATTTGGGTTTACATGGCTCCCATCATATGCACTGGAATCCAGCTCGGGATACGACAATCTGCTATTCCGGAGATCGGACCCGCCATATAATTTAAGGAAGACATATCTTTATTACAAGAAGAACTCAGAGAATCCGATGGTGAAGAAGTTTGTTGAGAGTGTAAGGGAAATCGTGACAGGATAAATAGGTAGGTGAGATACAAATGAATTGGGCAGATGGAAAAATACGTTGCTGCTGGGCAAATCCGAAAAATGAACGGTACATCCGTTATCATGATGAGGAATGGGGCGTCCCGGTGCATGATGATTGGAAGCTATTTGAAATGCTGATCCTGGAGTGCTTTCAGGCAGGACTGTCCTGGGAATGTGTCCTGAATAAGCGCGAAGCGTTTCGCGAAGCTTTTGACGGCTTTGATGTTGAAAAGGTTTGTGTCTACAAGGAGGAAAAGCTGGAAGCCCTACGGAAGGATCCCGGCATCATACGCAACCGCCTGAAAATACAGGCTGCCGTTACCAATGCACAGGCATTCCGTGAAATTCAGAAGGAATATGGCAGCTTTTCAGAGTATCTCTGGCATTGGACGGAGGGCAGAGTGATCCGGGAAACCGGAAAAACAAGTTCGGAATTATCGGATGCAATTTCCAAAGACTTAAAGAAGCATGGTATGAAATTTGTGGGAACCACGGTGGTTTATGCCTATCTGCAGGCCGTCGGCGTGATCTGGTCGCATGAGGATGGGTGCTTTTGCAGGCATGAGGATGATATATGATGAAACAGAAACCGATAATTATTTATGAGAATGCCGTCCCAGGAAGCTTTGTCCGCAGGATCAATCGTTTCACAGCGGAGGTTTTGATCGATGGGGAGACGGAGCTGGTTCATGTGAAAAATACGGGTCGTTTGCAGGAGCTTTTGGTGCCGAAAGCGAAGGTGACGCTGCAGAAGTCATTGAATATGAACCGAAAAACGGCATACGATCTGATCTCTGTATACAAGCCAAAGTTAAAATGGGTGAATATTGACAGTCTGGCGCCGAATGCTCTGATGAAGCAGCAGTTCATGAGCCTGAATTATGATCTTGTGAAGGCAGAATATACTTACGGAGACTCCAGAATTGATTTTTACATGGAAAAAAACGGTGAAAAATTCCTGACGGAAGTGAAGGGCTGCACGCTGGCGGATGATCTGCATCCGGGCATCGGATTGTTTCCGGACGCACCAACGGAGCGAGGGGTAAAACATTTACATGAGCTGACAAAGGCGGCAAAGGAAGGCTGCCACACAGCAATCGCCTTTGTGATTCAGATGAATGGAATTCATCGGGTGCTGCCGAATGAGGCGGCACAGCCGGAGTTTAAGAAGGCGCTTGTGGAGGCTGCGAAGGCAGGTGTTCAGATCGTCTGTTACAGTTGTCATGTGGAAGCGGATCGTGTAAAGATCACGAGTGTAACCGAAGATACTTCAAGCTATGTGAATATGTAGGAAATGAAGGATTAAGAAGATGGGCAGGAGAAAGAGTATAATCGGGAGTTATGGTGGTGAATTTTATGTGCTTTTGGTGGTTTATGTTAATATGTGATATGATAATTCCCATTGTTATGGTTATTGTAGGAAGAATGATGTGGAAACATTGTCCAAAGCATATAAACGGTATGTTAGGCTACAGAACAACTCGTTCGAGGAAAAATATGGATACATGGAAATTTGCCCACGACTATTGTGGAAAACTTTGGTGGAAAATAGGATGGTTAATGATTATACCATCTGCTTTGGTACATATTCCGTTATACCATAGTGATGAAAATACGATTGGGGTTGCAGGGGGAATCCTTGTAACAATTCAATGTATTATTTTGATTGTATCAATTTATCCGACAGAGCAAGCTTTGAGAAAAAATTTTAATGATGACGGAACACGCAGATAAATCGAAATTTGTTGATTTGGTAAATCTGATCATGCATAAAAAATAATAATTATTCGTTAATGTACAAGCATGGTAATGACAAGGAATACATACATGGGAGAGTTAAATTTAGAAATAATAAGTCCAGAATTAGCTGATATTGTGTTAGACGTTGCAGAGGAATGTGATCAACGATATTGTGATAGAATGGAATTCAAAATTCCACCAATTAAAATAAAGATTGTCATTGATGAACATGAATTTGAAATATCTAATGCAGAAGAATTGGAAAGAAAAGAAAAAGAACGTGATGAATTAAAAAGAAAAATTGCTCAATTGATAAATAATGATGCTACTACCGGATATGTAAAGGCATATAAAATGTGTGGTGATATAGATAGTGAGTTAACAAGAAAAATAAGGTATCGTACCTTTGAAAGTGTATCATCTCTTTTATATCAACAGAAAATTGATATTTGTAAAAAATATGCAGAAATTAATAAAACAGATGCTTCAAATATCCTAGAAAAAATTACCGAACTACAATACGAGATGGTAAAATGCGGAGAGCCTTTTGATTCATTTGAAGTGTTCCAAAATTTTAGAAAAGCATATGAACTTAATGGAGATGAATATCATAAAAGCCGAATGATGTGGTTCTATAATAACAAAAAAGCAAAAGATGGAATCATTTATTGGGCAAAAATTTTCTTGCCTATATTAGAAAACAAATATACTGACAATATAGGCTTTTGGGGAGAAATTATATTTGATATTTTGATAACCCAAAAGGCGTTTTATAAAGCAGAAAAATTTCTTAATATTTGGGAGCAAAATGTGTTAAATACAACTCCTTCTGAAGATATTATTTTTAATTTAGAATTGAGTTTCATTGAGTCAAACAAGCAAAGACTTCCTTTTTTACGTAAGGGATATTATTTTTATGAAGCTTATACCAAAGTAATATGTTATGATGATTTAATTATAAAGGGAAGCAGGAAAAAAGTGGCTTCAATAAAGAAAAAGTATAAAGAGACTATTTCAAAATTCAGAGAGTGCCTTACAATTATTCAAGTGTATAATTCTAAATTTGAAGTCAAGAATGATGACTATATAAATGCCTGTGAGGAGGAAATTGCTATTATTCCAAATATATTAACTTATGTAAATGAAATAAAAAAACACGCTTCATACAAAGACCCTTGGGGTCAAACAATGGGATATGGTATATTTAGAGAATTATCCATATATTATCAAAAGCAAAATAGAATTTCTGATGCAATAAGAGTTTGTAAAAAAGGAATAGAGTGCGGATATATTGACGATGGTACAAAATTCGGGATGTATGGGCGTTTAGAACGTTTATTGAAAAAGGTTAAAAAATGAGTTAATATTAAAAAAACGGCAATAAAAATAATGAAATTAGGGATAATTAAATGGTTTGCTAACTTCCGGTTTGAAGTGACCTTCCCCCAAAAAAAGCGGAAGCTTCCGGGGGCGTAGCACGGAACAATCCGCAGGAATCAAAATAGTGGGCTTTTGACCTCGATATTATGCAATAAATATGGAGAAAGTCAGGTGATGATCGATGAAATATATCCATATCACGAAAGAGAACATCGACAAGGAGCACATCTGCTGCGCCATGTCCGGCAAGCAGGCTCTTGCGAAAAAGGAGTGGCTGAAGCAGCGATTTGATGAGGGACTTGTCTTTTATCGCAGCGAGGAGCGCGGAAAGTGCTTTATCGAATATATTCCGGCGGAAAACGCATGGGTGCCCATTGAAGCAGGCGGCTGGCTTTACATCAACTGCCTGTGGGTTTCCGGCTCCATGAAGGGACACGGCTATTCCTCAGAACTGCTTTCCGAGTGCATCCGGGACGCGAAAGAACAGGGAAAGAAAGGCGTTTGCATTCTGTGCGCCGAGGGGCGGAAGCGGGAATTTTTAGCTGATCCGAAATTCCTGAAGTATAAAGGCTTTAAGGTCGCGGACTTATCCGACAGCGGGATCAACCTCATGTACCTGCCCCTTGCAGAGGATGCAGAGCAGCCGAGATTCAAAGATTGTGCCAGACACCCGAAAGTCAGCGAAACGGGCTTTGTCCTCTATTACACCGACCAGTGCCCTTTCACCTATTATTGGGTGCCGAAGGTACAGGAGGCGGCAAAGGAACACGGGATCCCATTTCAAGCGATCCACATCACCGACAAAGAAGCCGCTCAGAATGTACCTGCGCCGGTCACCACCTATGCTCTGTTCCGAGATGGAGAGTTTTTGACTCAGGGCATTCAGTCGGATAAAAAGTTTCTGGCACTGGCGGGCATAAAAGGATGATAGATACGTTTCGCTACGATTACAAAGAGCAAGTATAAGGGTTGGAAAGTGAGGAAAAGAACATTTATGAAAAGAAAAATCATCATTGCGGTGGCAGTCATCGCAGGTATTTTGGCAGCAGTTGCGATTATTTCAATTTTGGCACAGACGCCGGCACCGATCTGACGAGCGGAAGACAATCCTGAATTCCAATTTTCAGCGTGCAGCTTCACAAGGCGCGTGTGGCTGCCGATTGGACAAATCTGAGAGCATACTATTCAGAGATTCAGACAGATTATATCGCGACCGGGAAGGCTAATCCAAAGGTGCCGATTGATGAATGGCATACAGAAATTACGTTCCTTGATGGACAAACGGTCAAACTGAAAGCGGGACAGATTGTGATCAGGGAACCAGGAGATCAAATGGATATGTATATGGATAACAGATTCTATATAACTGCAATGAATATCTAAAGCGGCCCCCAATATCAGACTGGGAGACACACTATAATAAATGTAGCTTGCTTCTTGGTGCTGATGAATTATAAACAATGATAAAAGCAGACAAATAAAAGAAAGCAGGACAATGGAACTACCCCCAATGTCCTGTTTTTCTTATGTAACAGCAAATTTGTCTCAGAGGGAGTTAGGTCTCCGATTGAGAGAAATGCTTCGATGACAAGAATCACGCGCCAAGTCCCACGGACGTCCGACTTGAAATTGGGCTACCGCAATCCCACTGGCTTTAGACGGTGGGTTAAGGTAGCCGGAAGCGGAGGTTTGTGCTATACTTGCGTTATGGAAACGTGGAAATCAAAAAACAGACACAAATATTTGTTACAGTATCATATTCGTATGCAAGTATAGAAAGAAATTGCTGATGTCAAAACA
>NZ_QUEP01000028.1 GCF_003478035.1 Clostridium sp. OF03-18AA | reverse complement strand
TTTTCATCTCTGACAAACTCCCAATCCTTGATTTCTTTGTTACCCCATGAGTGGTCTGAATTGAATGGTCGCATCGTCACCAGTAAATGCACATGGGGATTACCATCTCCTTTATCGTGGATACTCCAATCCGCACACATTCCCTTATCTACAAAGGTCTTTTGAATATATTCAGTTGTATAATCAATCTGTTCCTGTCGGCTCCATTCTTTCGGAAGTGAGAACTCAAATGACCTGCCGAGTTGTGCATCTGAACTTTTTTCTATCCTCAAGACTTCATTCCATAAACGCTGCTTCTGAAAAGTAAGTTTGAATTTTTCCAGTGCAGCATTTTGGTTATCTGCCCTTTTATATCGGACAGATTTCTGGAACCGTCTGATATTTTCAGCAGGTACATTCTGCCATTCCTGTGGTGCATTTTCACACATCAGCAGGCTGGTATAAACGACTTCTTTTTTTGAAGTATAGTAGCTGATCCTGCCTGTTTCTTCATTTTTCATCACATCGCCATTGAGATAAGCAGACGCCGATATGATGGATTTTCCTTTGCTGCGTCCAACAATCTTTACTGTATAATGAAAAATCGCCATGCTCCGTTTCCTCCATTCTGCCGTATCCGGCTTTGATTTCCGGCAGGTAACGTTTTTCCTAAAAGAAAATGGTATCTGCCGGAGCACCCTCTGCGTAAGAGTGCCCTGTGCATAACAGCCTGCATGGAATGTGCCCCTCTGGCGAAGAGTGCCTCCTGCGGCATGAGCAGGTCTGGCTGAAAGCCCCGCCGACGGAACGAGCCCGGCAAGCGTAAGCGCAGACCGGTTGCCACCTGTGGCAAACTTATACGGACGACCTCTGGTTGTCCATAAGTGCGCCCTTCATAAAAAAGCAATGAAGGGAATGGAAACTCCACTCCCTCCGGCATTACACTTCCTCCGTATTTGCAACTGGCTCTTTCTGCATTGCCTTTGAGAAGAATTTCCCATTTGCTTCCTGCCTTTTTAAGAAGCCGATCAGCTTTGGGATATCATCTTCCTCAATCGCAGAACCCAGTACCGATTCCACTGCACCGCCAATCTGGCAGAGCCTGTGTGTCCGTTTTTTGGTTTCCACATCTTTCTGACGTTTCTTCAGTTCCCGTTTCTGTGCTGCATACTGTTTTGCTTTCTCAAGGCTTTCCTGTTCTTTCTTTTCCAACTGGAGCATACGCTCCTCATAACTCTTTGTTGATCTTGCCATAAATATCATCGTCCTTTCTTTTTTTCCAAACATAAGTTTCCTGTTGTCTGTCAGACGAAGTACATGGTATAATCTGCTTGCGTGTAGGTATATCATGACTCCGGTCTGATAGAACCTTTGGCGGTTTCTTCGGGAACCGCTTTTTTAAGTTGAACCGTTTCTTGTGACTGCTTTCACATTTCCCTTATCCCTCAAGTCCCTGCCCTCGTTGGCTTCCATAAAAAGTTCCAGCATATCCGTTTTGATCAGGACTTTTCTCCCAACCTTCAATACCGGAAGTTTCTTCCACTCTACCAACTTTCGCAGGGTGTTCCTGCCAATTCCCGTATAATCAGCAGCTTCCTCAATAGATAAGGCAATCTTTCTTTGCGTCATATGACCACCTCCTTTCGAATTGCATTATGCAATTTCATTTGTGCTGTCAGTATAGCGTGTTTATATTGCTTTGTCAAGCATTATGAAATTTTGCTGCTTTTCTTAAAATTGCATATTGCAATATATTTTGTTGCGTGGTATAGTAATGACATACCGAAAAAGGAGGCACATCAGCATGAAAGATAAAGAACTACGCAAGCTGATCGGCAGCAGGGCAAAACAGCGCCGTCTGGAATTAAATCTGACACAGCCTTATGTCGCAGAGAAGATGGGAGTTACCGCTTCCACAATCCTGCGTTATGAGAATGGTTCGATTGACAATACCAAAAAGATGGTACTGGAAGGTCTTTCGGAAGCACTTCATGTATCGATTGAATGGCTCAAAGGGGAAACCGATGAATATGAAACTGATATTACGGATAAGAAAGAATTGCAGATTCGTGATGCGATGGGCGACATTCTCAAACAGTTTCCTCTTGACCTCAATAAAACAGAAGACGCTTTTTCTAAAGACTTACTGCTGTTAATGTTAAAGCAATATGAACTGTTTCTGGATTCGTTTCAGTTCGCCTGTAAAAATTACAAAGGCAGTACCAAAGATGCGGACATTGCCAAAGTAATGGGATTTGAATCGAAAGATGAATATAATGAGATTATGTTTCTCAGGGAGATCACACATACTGTCAACGCATTTAATGATATGGCAGATGTTGTAAGGCTCTATTCAAAGAAACCGGAAGCGGCAGAACAAAGGCTTGCAAATCTTTTATCCGAAGTTATGTATGACGATTCTGAATCGGTATAGTAAGATAATCGGAGTTATGATACAATGAGCGCAAGCGAGTCAAGCTGTTTACAGATTTGACGAGCGGCGAATTGGCTTATGGACTTGTCCATAAGATGCCTACACGCAAGAAGCATTTCAGCAGTTCCGATTGTCTGATATCGAAAGGAGACATACGATTATGGCAAAAGGATCTGTTAGAAAAAAAGGAAAAAAATGGTACTATCGTTTCTATGTAGAAGATGCAAGCGGTAAAATGGTTCAGAAAGAATACGCCGGAACCGAAAGTAAAAGTGAGACGGAAAAGCTTCTCCGCAAGGCACTGGAAGACTACGAAGATAAGAAGTTTGTTGCAAAGGCAGATAATCTTACCGTAGGGGAACTTCTGGATATGTGGGCAGAAGAAGAACTGAAAACTGGGACACTCAGCAACGGTACAGTGGAAAATTATCTTGGTGCAATCCGATGTACCAAAAAACACCCGATTGCAGACCGCAAACTGAAAACAGTTACTGCCGAACATTTACAGGCATTTCTTGATCTGCTTACATTCGGTGGTGAGTTTCCAGACGGGAAAGTAAAAAAGGGATACAGCAAAGATTATATCCATTCTTTTTCCGCAGTGTTACAGCAGTCATTCCGTTTTGCAGTATTTCCAAAACAGTTAATCAGTTTCAATCCGATGCAGTATATTAAGCTGAAAAAGCAGGCAGAGGAAGTTGACCTCTTTTCCGATGATGAAGTGGAAGAAGGTACACAGCCGATTTCACATGAGGATTATGAACGGCTTATCCAATATCTGGAAAAGAAAAATCCACCTGCTATTCTTCCGATTCAAATTGCGTATTATGCCGGGCTCCGTATCGGGGAAACCTGTGGTCTTACATGGCAGGACATTAACCTTGAGGAACAATGCCTGACCATAAAACGCAGTATCCGCTACGACGGCATGAAACACAAAAATATTATCGGACCAACGAAACGGAAAAAAGTAAGGATTGTTGATTTTGGAGATACGCTGACTGAAATACTGAAAGCTGCCAGAAAAGAACAGCTCAAAAACCGGATGCAGTATGGCGAATTATATCACCGCAATTACTACAAAGAAGTGCATGTGAAAAACAGGGTATATTATGAATACTATCATCTTGACGGAACACAGGAAGTCCCGACAGATTACAAAGAAATCTCCTTTGTCTGCCTGCGACCAGATGGCTCTTTGGAACTGCCGAGTACACTCAGCATTGTATGCAGATCAGTGGCAAAGAAGCTGGAAGGATTTGAAGATTTCCATTTTCACCAGTTGCGTCACACTTATACCAGCAATCTGCTTTCCAATGGAGCTGCACCGAAAGATGTACAGGAACTGTTAGGACACTCTGATGTCAGTACCACAATGAATATTTACGCTCACTCAACAAGAAAAGCAAAACGGGATTCCGCAAGACTTCTTGATAAAGTAGCGAGCAATGCTTAACTAAAAATTTCCCTTATTTCCCTTGCGGATTCCGCATAAGGGCAAAAATAAGGGAAAATACATATCATTTCACTATTTAATGGGCTGAAAAGCCTGTAAAATAAGGAAAGTTCAGGAAATCTCTCCACAAATCCCGATTTGTTAAACTATCTATACAATACCATAGCTCTTTAGCTAATACAATAATTGCATCGCTCCCGCTTATTCTCATCAATTCTGCAACTAATGTATCTTGATCATATGCATATTGTCAGGCTGTCTGTTCTCTTTTCTTTGCATGATACGCTTCACGTCTCATAGCCAGTGTTTTTTCATATCTCTCTTTTGCAATAGGGTCTCCATTCAATGCATCTTCACGCATTTTTCTGTAGCTCTTCACTGTGGCTCTAACCTGATACTGTTTACGCTCTGCAAGCTGACTCTGTGCTTTCTGATCTCCGGCTTCTGCCCTGGCTTTCAAGGCTTCCATCTGCTCCTTTCTCCTTGCGGTATGCCGTCTGTTATATTCTGTATTTCTTTCTTCCAAATATTTCGCATATTCAGGGTCATTTTCTGCTCTCTGTTTACGCTTTTCTGCTAATTTCCTTGAACGCTCCCTTGCAATGGCTCTACGCTCCTCAAGCTCTCTGATGGCTTCCTGATTACCTTTTTCTGCCTGCTCCTTTCATTCTGCCAAAGCAATCTTTTTCTTCTTTGTAGCACGCTCCTGACGTTTCTTTTCCCTTTCCAATGCCAAGCGTTCTTTCTCTTCCATCTTCGCCCGATATTCAGGGTCAGACATTCTCAATTCTCGCATTTTTTCAGCTCTCTTACGGTTGTTCTGTCTGCCTTTTTCAAGGATTGCTTTATATTCTGCCATAGCTTCAGAATCTCCAGCTTCTGCTTTTGCCTTGATCTCTGCACGCTTCTGATTTCTTTTCTGCGTAGATTTCTTAGAAGATTTTCTCTTTCTTTCAGCAATCTCTTCCGCTCTGCGTGCTTCCTCTGACTGCAAGGCTTCCACTTCATCCTCACTGAGTGGAAGAACAAAATTTCCAATGAAATTGAAATAAATATCCACTTGCTGAGTACGGTCTTTTGTTCTGCCACCCTCAGCTTCATGAATTACAACCTTTTCAATAAAATCATTAAGCATAGGTGTTGTCAGTTCCTCAAAATCTCGGTATTTCTTAACCAGTCGCACAAATTTATCAATCTGCACTGCCTTAGTGGATATACGTTCTGTAGCAGTTTCAAGTTCTGAGATTCTCTGCTCTAGGTTGCTTTGTTCGGTGTCATATTCCGTCATAAGGCGGTTAAACTGTCTCTCCGGCAATCGCCCCAGTGTGAAATTCTCATACAGACCTTTTATCAGATTATCCAAATCCATCATACGACGTTTTGCTTCTAACGATGGCTTCTTGATCTACTTTACTGAATAATCCTGTAAAATTCTTGTAACCGCGTCTGTATCTTTTGCCTTAAAGAAAACCGTATAGACCGGAGGACTTTTCTCTCTGTCTCTGACAACTGCAAAATCCACTCCATATTTCTTTGCGAATGAGAAAGAGCAATGCACTGCCAGATTTTCAGAAATAGTGTAGAACCAGTCTTTTTCGTAACATTTTAGTCAGATATTACTGAATTTAAAATACGCAAAATAAAAATAATAATAATTACTGTTATTGACAAAATAGAAAGTATCATGTATAATACAGACATACATAAAAAAGCAACAAATTACTGAAAAATTCAGTAGAAATCTATTAACAAAATGAATCAACAATGAAACGGAGAAAATAACTATGAAAAAATATGAATGTGAACCATGTGGCTATATTTATGATCCGGCAGTAGGCGATCCAGACGGAGGTATCGCTCCAGGAACTGCATTTGAGGATATTCCAGATGACTGGGTATGCCCGATCTGTGGATTAGGAAAAGATGTTTTTGTTCCTGTAGAAGACTAAGCAGAAAATGCGAGACTATGAAAAAATCTCTGTAAATTAGATTCTTCTATGATAATGAAGGGTGAGAAGCTTACAAATCAGGCTTTTCACCCTTGTTTTATATATAACAGTTACTGCTAGGCATGTCAAGAGCAGGCGGCTGGCCGCCTGTCTTAGATTATGTTTTTACTTAATATTCAATCACTATATCAGAAAAGAATATAGGCTCTGCTTCCTTATAATTGTCTTTCAAAAATTCATATAACATAAACCTCATTCCTTTCTCCTAAATACTTATAACCTATATGGTTATTTTTGTTAATTATATTCTATATCCTGTTTTCACGATCTAGCAATGTAATTTTAGCACTATGGTTAGTATATCCAAAGCAGAATAAAACAAAAAAAAAGATCTGTCACCCTTAGGATTCTTCCCAAAGCCAACAGATCTTACATTTTCCCTTACATCTTTATACTCTTTGCCAGACTCGTCAGCAAAGCTGCCATCTCCGGATTAACCTTTTTTCTTTCTAACCCACGTTATTTTGCAGCCACGGTTACCACTGTTTCCTTTTTTTTCGACATAAGCCAATAAAACATAGAACAAAATATTAATGCAAATACAACGCCAAAAACATTCTGAATCACTCTAAGACCAACTGCTCCTTTTAGTCCATAACTCTCTGTAGCAATGGCCAAAGCACCAAATGTGTTAAATACTGCCTGCCAGCCATATTTTGCAGAAAGTCCTACACCAATTCCGCCAAGGATTCCTATGTATGTATAGATGGATGACGGAAGCAGAAAATATAGTACTGTAAAGCATATTACACCTGCAATATTTCCGACAATCCTTTTGCGGACTCTGTATTGCATGTCCTCCATAAATGGTAAGATTGCTGACATTGCCGCAATTCCAGCCCACATTGCCCGTGGCATATTGCAGAGTTCCGCAATGCAGAGTACTGCCGGTACGCATATGATCTGACATAACTGCCACCTTGTTCTGGAAGAAGATATATCAAATTCCTGTACCAAATCATTCAAATTTCTTTTATACGTTCTGTTTTTATGATTTCGATAAAATACGAAGCAGGTAAGTGCTGCACCTAATGCCATTCCGGTTAATCGCATCTGATAACTTTTTCCTGTTACATCATATCCATACAATAACAGATAACCAAGAACCAATGTAGATTGGTTAAACATGAATGGGTTATGACATCCGAACAGAATCAGCACTGCCAGTGCAGCAATGTTTAACAGCATTCCAAGTACCGGTGAAAGCTGGTTTGCTAAATGCGGACATACAGTCATAATTACAAAGAACAAAGCCAAAAGCATCGTAGATTGTCCGGTGTGGATCCCCAGATCCGCATTCCGAAATACCATAAGGCATAATAAAACTACTACACCCACAATACTATTCTCATTTCCAAATAAGATACTGAAAATAGTAACAAATAAAAAACAAAATGCCATTGTAACAGCTATCTTTACCAAATATACCAGTATATGATATGATTTTTCTTTCACTGTTTCACTCTTTTTCAATAGATTTTTAGAACCTGCCTGATTTAACTGCAATTCCTGATAAAATGTCATGTAATTCCTCCTCTATCTGTTTTTCTTAAACTTATATGGCCTCATCTTTCTGTATTGGAAGCTCTACAACAAATCTGCATCCACCATATTCCCGGTTTTCTGCCTTGATTGTCCCGCCAGCACTATCTACGATCCTTTTCACAAGTGCAAGGCCGAGACCATTTCCTTCTGCTTTATGAGAACCGTCTGCCTGATAAAATTTATCAAATATTCTGGTTTTCACATCATCCTCTATTCCCGGTCCTTCATCTTCCAGAATAAACATTACAGAATCCTTTTCCTGCTTCAGAAACATCATAATTGTCCCCTTTGCAGGACTGAACTTAATCGCATTATCTAAAAGATTCATCCATATATGCATAAAAAGTCCTTCATTCCCAGTATATTTAACTTCCTCCAGCTCTACCTGGAAACCAATTTCTTTTTCTGTCCATTTTGTCTCCAGGGAAAGAAATGCCTGACGGATCTGTTCATCCAAACGATATTCTGTTTTTTTCATTGGTATGTTCTGATTCTCTAACTTGGATAACAGCAAAATATTTCCAACCAATCCGGAAAGCCTTTGGGTATTAAACAGGATTTTTTCTACATATTCCTCTTGCTCCTGAGACAGTTCTTCTCCCTGAAGAAGCATTGTATACCCTTCAATGGCATTGATCGGGGTCTTAAACTCATGAGAAACATTGGAGACAAAATCCATCTGCAGTACTTCTGTTGCACGAAGCTCTTTTGTCATCACATTAAAACTCTGGTAAGATTCTCCAACTTCTGCGATACGGCTGTTCGTTTCCAAGTGCTGTTCAAAATCTCCCTGCGAAACTTCCTTCATTGCTTTACTGAGTCTGGTAATTGGTTCCAGCAACCTTGCATTGATAAAGGAAGTAATCAGCCCTGCAATCAATGTATTAAAAATCAAAAGCCAGCCAAGCACAGGTATGCTACCAGGCAGATTAAAAAAATGATTCAAAAAAGCAAATAATAACGCAGATATGACTGTTGAAAATACAAGTGCCAGCCAGATTGCACCAGTCAGACAGGATCGGATCCGCAATCCTTTTTCTTTCTTTTGTTCCATTATTTTTTCACCACCTTGTATCCAATTCCACGCATTGTTACGATTTCAAAATCAGGGTTATCTTTCAAACGCTCCCTGATTCTTCCTATATGTACCTCTATCGTATGTGGGTCTGCCTCCGTCTCGTATCCCCATACTTCATCCATCAACTGTTGTTTTGTAAATGTTCTGCCTGGCGAAGCTGCAAGCTTATATAAAAGCAGGAATTCTTTTTTAGGCAAAACAAGACTTTCCTTATCAGTTGTAACCGTCATTGTATCATAATCAAACTCTGTTGAACCGATCACAATTTTGTGTTCATTCAGTATCTGTGCACGGCGAAGCAGTGCTCCGACTCTTAAAACCATTTCATTCACATTTACCGGTTTTACCATATAATCGTCACTTCCCGAAAGAAATCCCTGGCGCATATCATCAAAGGAACCTTTCGCAGTGATCATAAGTACCGGTATCTGATATCCTGCTGAACGGAGTTCCGACACCAGTTCATAACCATCCATAACCGGCATCATAATATCAGAAATAATCAGATCAATATACTCTTTATCCAATATTTCTAATGCCAGTGCTCCATCCGATGCACTTTTGACCTGATATCCATTCTTCTCAAGCACTTTTTGGAATAGCTGGCTTAATTCTTTATCATCTTCTACAATTAATATTTGAAACACAATCTTCTTCCTCCTTTATCAGAACAGATATCTTGCCCATCCAAGCAGATGCTGTACCAAAAGTACGTTTCTCTGACGCTTCTTTGTCAATTCAATTGGCTCTACATGATACGGATCACGATAGGTTCCATCTTCCAATACCTGTCGGGACACTCTTTCATATTCCATCATGCCTTCTTCCAACTGTTTATTAATCTCTTTGCTACGTATTACAAGCATCAGTTCCGTATCCAGATACGTGCTTCTCATATCCATGTTAAAGGAACCGATTACGGATAGATCATCATCAATCAGGATGCTTTTTCCGTGGTAAGAATAGCCGCCTTCATACTCCCAGATATCAATTCCTGTATTTAAAATTCTGTTTCTGTTTCTCGCATAATCAGCAGAACCAAACGGATTTCCATTGTTGGCAACCGAATTGGTCATGATAGAAAAATCCGGAACTCTCTCCGCAATCTCTTTCCATGTATTATACATCATATCATTGCAGATAATATATGGTGTATGAATTTTCACGCGCTCTTTTGCATTTTTCATTAGTTCTCCCAGTTGATACCAGACTACTGGTTCCTTGGGACCTGTGTGGATAGGATTTGACACTAATGCAATCTTTTCTGTCTCAAAAGTTTCGTCCGTGTAATCGGTATCGCAGATTCTTTCCTTATTCTCTTCAAAATATTTCTGATAGCCGTTCTGCAGCTCTAAAACTGCGTTCTTTACAGATTTTCTATTTGCCAGTTTTTTATTGTTATGAAAATAACCACTGTCTTCCTGATTCCATATGGTTTCAAAATACTCTAACAACTGGTTAACTGAATTTTCTTTCTCAGGTTCATCGCAAACCACTAACACATCTCTGTCATAGTTCTTATGTCCCAGAAAATCACCCAGGAAATAATTGTATGTATTTCTTCCACCAAGAATATATGTCTTACCATCTGCAATCAAATATTTATCATGCATTCTCCCCATCATCTTCCATGGTTTCAACGGATTGGCCTTATTATACAGTTTAATTTCAACATTCTCATGGGAAGACAATCCATAGAAATACGGATTGCCTTCCATATCAACCCAGCTCTCCATTCCATCTACTAACAGACGAACATGCACACCTCTGTCTGCCGCATCATGCAGTGCTCCTAAGATCAATTTTCCACTTTCATCTGATTGAAATGCAAAAGTAGAAAGAATAATGTCTTCTTTTGCATTTCGGATCAAACGCACTCTTTGTAAAAGTGCTTCTGGATTTTTTTCTATGATCACTGCTCGTTCCATATTCTCGCTGCGTTCGTTCCACGAATCATTTTGTGTTTCTTTTTTGATGGTATTAGACACTTCCGGCTGTTTTTTATATGCAATACAGATTCCAAATAATTCATAAAAAGCCACACATAAAAAAATTGACAGTATAACAAAAACAATTTTACATATCTTACGTTTTCCCATCGCACATCACCTGACTTTTTTTCATCCTATGTCTATACAATACAAAGTCAACCTCAATTTTACCTCAACAGAATTAATTTTATCCATGTAAATTTCCTGTACCGGCAATCAGACATAACAAAAACGACCTCTCAAAATCAACTATTTTTTGAAAGGTCGTTTCACTAAATTCTTATAACAATCCAGCAAATAATCTCATAAATAATTGTCCCAGTCGCAAATATGCACTGCGCCCAGTACAATATTGATCTGTTACATCACGACATTCTCCCATCGTTCTTATCAGATCATTTTTAATTTCCACAACTGCCTGACAATCTGCCATAAAACAGCCGTTTTCAAAATGATGATATAAGCTTCTATAATCCAGATTGATTGTTCCACAGGTTGCCATACAGTCATCCACTATACTCATTTTCGCATGGCAAAATCCTGGTGTCCATTCATAAACTCGCACTCCATGTTTAACCAATCCATGATAAAAAGAGCGAGTTATATTATAAATGAATTTTTTATCAGGAATTCCTGGTGTGATAATTCTTACGTCTACCCCTCGCTTAGCAGCCAGACATAACGCATGTGTCATTTCGTCTGTTATAATTAGATATGGTGTCATAAACCAACAGTAATTTTCGGCCTTATTTATCATACTGATATAAACTTCTTCTCCGACCTGCTCATTATCCATAGGACTGTCTGCATAAGGCTGAACAAAACCTGTTTGCTGTGCTTTATAATCGTAATGAATAATGTATTTACTAAAATCAGTATCATTCGTAGCTTTTTCACTAACAGCATTCCACATTTCTAAAAATGTCACTGTAAGTGACTGAACAGCATCTCCTTCTAAACGGATACCGGTATCTTTCCACTGCCCATACGGATGCGTATAATTAAAGTATTCATTTGCAAGATTATATCCACCTGTAAATCCAACTTTTCCATCAATTACTGTTATTTTTCTGTGATCACGATTGTTCAAAAATAGATTTAAGCCTGGCACAAATGGATTGAATACACGACAATGAATTCCTATACTCTCCATCTTTTTTACAAAATCTGTGTTAATAAAACCTATAGACCCCATATCATCATAGAATACCCTGACTTCCACACCGGCTTTTACTCTCTCTTCCAGAACATCTTGAATCTTATGCCAAGCTTCAGCATCTTCTATCGCATGATATTCCATGAAGATAAACTTTTGTGCTTTCGCAAGTTCTTCAAGCTGTGCCTCTAATCCCTTCACTGCTTCATCAAAATACTTGATATCCGTATTCTGATAGATTGGATACCGCGAATTTCTTTGTATGTAACTTGCAATATTTCCTGCTTTCGGAATCTTTTCTTTTATTCTGCTTAAACACTCCTGATTATCTGGAAGCATTGGTAACAATTTGCTATCAATTTCTGCATATCGCTCACGCATTTTATGCGTGCCACCATTCAAGCCAATCAATAAATACAGGCCTACACCCATAATTGGGAAAATCAGAATTAAAATGACCCAAGGCATTTTCATAGAAGATGTCTTATCTGACGCATACAATCTCAAAACTAAGATTCCACTTAAAATTCTGGTAAATAAATTTATGATTTCTGCATATTCATTCAAGCGTGTTACGATAGTAATAATAAAAATCACTTCCAAAAGAATGCAGATTATGGAAAAGCACAATCGTTTTATTCCATTTTTTGTTTTTGCTTTTCCTTCTAAGGTATCTTGCTTCATATGTATTCCACCTCTTCTTTCTACGTCAGCTCTATATTCAAAATACTATTTATTTTGATAATTGATTCGTTCCCCTTCTATTGTTTTGTTTCAAATTCACATATAATCATACTTTCAAGGACTACATTATTTTCTGGGTATATTCCAGCATTTTTAATATAAAATTGACCTAACACTACATACAAAAGGTATTTACCTTAATTATAACTTTAAATATATCTTATGTACATTATTTTCCATCAAAAAAAGTCCACCCACATCTGGATTTCTCCTAATTCCAGTAGACTCTGTTCTATTTCCATTATTATATTTTTATTCAGCTTTCAAGCTCTTCGCCAGACTCGTCAGCAACGCCGCCATCTCCGGGTTTCCCAGGCTATATAATTTTTGGAGCAACCTCCCTCTTTTTCCAGGCACCTGCTAATTGCCATGGTGGATTCTGTACACGATATCACATCCCTTAAAGATATATTCTCTGGCTGTTTTGCAATCTGATATCCACCCTTTATCCCTTCACAGGCTTTTATGATTCCTGCTTGTTTTAATTTTTTTGTTATTTTTGGAATATAACTGGATGGAACACTTAGTTCCTGAGATAATTCTGATGTAGAGATCATCCATCCCCAATACGGGGCAAATAGACGCTCTATGTATATAACGATATTCAATTTTATCTGCTATAACAGCATGGTACTCAAAACATCCGCCTTTTTTGATTAGCTGGATTTTTGGCACGATTTTGGGGCTGATTAGCAGGAAGGGCATTTTCATTAGCAAGAACAGCCCGTTTTCTGCTAAAAATTAGCTGGCGATTTTGTCTTATAACAACCGTTCGATTCTGGAGTGCTTGTCAAAAATCAAATTTTGGAGTAGAATTTTATCTCATACAGTGAAAGAGCTTTTTCGTAGCTTTTTATATAAGAAAAGCCGAAAACCCTTGAAAACAAAGGCTTTCGGCGTTGTTCACTGGCGTCCATAAGAGGATTTGAACCTCCGACCCCACGCTTAGGAGCACAGGTTGGCGATATAAACCGCTGTCAAGCTGTGTTCATATAAGTCAAGGAAAGCCTTGATTTTACTAACCATTTTGTCAATCCCAGTCAAAATAAGAAAACCTGTGTTAACCCCTGCCAAGCCCATTTTGGGTGCTCGTCGGGTGCTCGGAGCACCCTGAGGCGATAACTATTGAGTTCCATCGAGTTCACAACTCTGGCTACCATTTCCATCTGCTACCGTAACAATGATAACTCTGTTTTCTTATTAGATTACTTATATTATACTGTGGACGGAGCCGGATGTCGATGCTTTTTTGACTACATCCTCTTATTTTTGTGTTTAACTCGATTCTAATTCATTTCTAACTCGTTTGTTGAATTAGGATTTTTTCATTTCATCTTATTTCAAGTTAAAAGTGAATTAAATATATATAGCACCATTCCCATCGCCTCAATATGAATTGACTTTTCTTTCCATGAGTTGAGTTTCCTGCATGTTCAATTGACTTTTCTCGGTGCCCAGTTGACTTTTCTCAATTAAGAATTATTTCCCCAAATAAATACAAATTGATCATTACAATGAAATCAATGATTTCAACGCATCTGTGAAGCCCTCTTTTTCTATTTGAAACAGATCTTTCTTTATTTCGTAAAACAATTTATTATATGTATCATCAACATCTGTCTTTTGTAAAATAAACATAATCTTCTGTGGATCTGAGCAATAATTCGTAATAGCACTGTTCAGTAATGTCGTTGGAACAGGCGCCTTTGTCCGGTCAACCTGATTAGTTCCTTTTTTCTTTATTCGTGAATCGTATCCTATTACCCCTGTTGAATTTCCAGTAGCCATTTCAAAGTCATTGTCTCGTGTTACTAAATCTTTTTCTCCAATTTTATAACACTTACTATTTCTCAGATCCAATATTTTCTCCATTACTCCTATTTTGGAATACATGGTGCTTGCATCTCTCCGTGGCTTACACTGCTCCCTGGTAATTTCTCCCGATATACAAGCTTCATAAAATTCATTAGCATTTAGCGACTCACTCTTTATCCCTGCCAAATGCATGAAATTATTCTTACCAAATCGAACTTCATAATAGTCATAGGAATCTGACTTGCTCTTTCTAAATATGAACAATAAGGTAGTATCAACGTATTCCGAATATAAAGTTGCGCTTTTACGCAATATAGTTAACATTTCCTCAGACGTCAATATTCTTATATTCCGCGCCGTACATTTCATATTTCCCCTTAACGTAAAAGAGAAACCTTTGTATCAAAGGTTTCTCCATAGTTCTCATAAAACTGGTTTCATTATGGTGCTTTGCCACCAAATCACAGGCATTTCACCTATCCGGCTTGATTATCCTCTGGCTGAAGAGTAAGCGCAAAGTTTTAACGTTGCCAGCGCAACGGAAGCAAACACCTTATGCTTCGTGTCCTGAAATCAGGAAGAGATTTCTCTCTTGGTACTTATATTATACTCAGCATCTCCGAAAATAGCAATCTTTTTTTAATTTTATGACTGCAACCTAAAATGAAAATTTAAATTCCACTTCTCCAAAGGGCGGT
>NZ_QUEP01000027.1:312-17238 GCF_003478035.1 Clostridium sp. OF03-18AA | reverse complement strand
CACTTCAAATTTCTTCAAAATTAAGTGGTGGGTAATTCACGGATTTAACATGATCGACGCATAGAAAATACCGTCTTTCCACGCAAAACGCGCATCCCCGTGATACCGCTCCGCGATCATGCGGATAGATTCCGTTCCGATTCCATAACCGGAGTGCTTGGTGGAGAGAAGCTTATCCCCGGACCAGTTCGGGCTTCCGGAGCTTGTATTGTCGGCGGTGATGGAAAGCATGGAGGAGCCGGTCTGGACCACATGGAGCCGGATGAAAGGCTGGATTTCCGCATCGATGCCTGCACACGCATCCACCGCATTCTCCAGCAGATTTCCGATCAGAACACAAAATTCCGTTTCCGGGATCACCGGCGGGTCATCCATCTGGATAGAGACCTGCATGGTGATCCCGTTTTTTTCTGCCTGTTCCGCGTAGAAGGAGAGGATCGCGTTGATGGCATAATTTTTACAGTAGGAGCGGATATCCTGAGGCTTGAACATCTTCTCATAGTCGCTCAGATAATCCTTCAGGGAAGCGAGATCCCCACGGTCGGCACAATCCCTGATGACAGTCAGGTGCTGCCGGAAATCGTGCCTTGCCCGGCGGTTATCCTGAATTCTGGCGGTGAGAAGATTGTACTGGTCCGACTGGATCTTTAGAAGCTTTTCCATCGTTTCGGATTTTGCGGCGGCCTCTGCCTGATCCTTAAAGAACTGGAGCAGCAGGATCTGTGTGTGGCTGGTGAGGAACATGCAGACCAGAAGAAGAATCCTCGCGATAAGATGCGCCTGATTGAAGCTTCCGTCCCGGATATTGCCGGTCAGGAGAAAAATGATCATGGTTGTGGAAAATGGCAGGAGCCAGGCGGTTTTCCAGATCGCAGGAGCCTGTATGGCAGAGAGACTGTCCATGATCTCGATCAGCCGCTTCATCATAAAACAGGCAGTGAGGAGTACGAGGATCAGTGTGATAATGCCGGACTGCCAGGTGTAGAATCCGCAGTTAAAAAACTTTTTGCAGATAAAAAAGGAGCAGGCGCGGATCACCATCAGGTAGTCCAGAACAAAGGTGTACTGGAACGTGATGATGCCGATATTCGTCTGAACCAGATAGTAGAGGAAGGCTCCAAAAATGGGGATCGCCAGATACTGCACATATACGGCGGGAAACCCCAAATATACCAGTATCGCGAAGATTGCCAGATAAATAGTTTCCGCAAAAACGGAGATCAGGATCGCTCTTTTTCCGGAGCAGCGAAGGTATGCATGAAGGGGCAGGTACGCGAACATATGGAACGGGTAGGTGCTGCAAAATTCATTAAAAAGAAGTTCTGTCATATTGACCTCCCCGGACCATGGAATAGGAATATTCGAGAAACTGTTCCCGGACTTCCTTATATTTTAAACGGCTGATCGGGACCTGGACTCCACTCTTTAAAAGAAAACGATCTTCCAGGAGCTTTTCCACATCTTCAAAGTTTACGAGGATCCCCTTGATGCAGTCAGAAAACCATGGGTACGGGAGCAGGAGTGCGGAGAAGTCCTTCTGACTCATGGAGACTGCCAGCTCCTGCCCATCTTTAAAATGCACAAGGACCTGCCGCCTTACATATTCGGTGTAGGAGATCTCATGGATCAGAAGCTGTGTCTTTCCGCAGGCAGTTGCAACCTCCACGGATCTGGACTGTTCCGCAGCCTGAAGTCCGCACCGGTCGAGGGCGGAAAAAACACCGTCCTTCCCGATCGGCTTCAGGAGATAAAAGGACGCGTTTACATTGTAGCTCTCCACGGCAAACTCCGGAGAGGTGGTGATAAAGATGATCCTGCAGTCATGATCTGTCTGCCGGATCCGTTTTGCAGTCTCCATTCCGGTGATCCCGTCCATGTAGATGTCGAGAAAAATAAGGTGATATTTTCCGGCTGTAAAGGTGTCTAAAAAGTCCTCCCCACTGGAAAAAAGATCCATGGTCCGGCACTGGAGCCGATGCTGTTCCATATATGTATCAATCAATCCGACAAGCCGGTCGGAATCGGTTTTTAAATCATCAATGATCGCAATGTTCATATTCTGCCGCACCTCCGATGCAATAAGCTAAAGTTATTTTACCATGTTTTTGGGGAAAAGTGTGGAAGAATGTAAAAAATCATGGTAAGCCTTTTGTGGTTAAAAAAAATATCAATCTTTTACATCTTGTGTCGAAAAATGACATCTTGTGCAGGAAATATTGACGATAAAACGAGAAGGGGATAAAATTTGAGAAAAGCTGGATCAATCTGTGCAATGGTAAGAAAATATCGATAAAGGGAGGACAGGCATATGAGAAAACGTCAGGAGATAAGGCGGATCGCAGCGTCAATTATGGCAGCGGTAATGATGGTGACCGCAGTGCCGTTTGGCGGAGCAGCATATGGAAATGAAATACCCAGGGGGGGTATAGTAAACACTGAAGATAAAGAGACGCTTACGGCGTCGGATTCGAATGGTGAATATAAGAAAATTTCGGATTCCGATGCGGATGCGAAGACAGAGATGGAAGCAGCAAAAAAGAGGAACAGATTGCGCTCTTTTGATGCGGAAACTACTATTACAGGATCTGGAGAAGAAAATGATCCCTATGTAATTTATAGTTCTGGGGACTGGGTCAAGGTGATGACACAGGGAACGAAATATAATAAATACGGTAATCTACAGGGATATTTTGCATTAGGAGAAAATATTGATTTAAGTGAAGCTGGTGAGTGGAGTGCATCAAACTTAAGCAAAACGTTTGATGGACGGGGATATGAAATCAGTGGACTAAAACAGCCGTTATTCTATGTTGTGACCGGAACGGTAAAAAATCTTAAAGTGCAGGTCGAAATAGAGAATGGGGCAAAAGAGACCGGTGCAATTGCAAGATATACGCAGGATAACGCAAGGATAACGAATTGCGCAGTAAGTGGAAATGTTGAAATAAGTGCCTGCAAACCGGTGGGAGGTATTGTTGGACAGTGCCAGGGAATAACATATATAGAGAATTGTTTTGTTGATTTAAATGTAGCGAATACATATGAAGATGCAAGGAAGAATAATGTCCCCTTAGCGGGCGGACTGGTTGGAAGTGTCAGCTCTTACAACCAGTTGAATATTAAGAACTGCATAGCACTCGGAACAGTAAGTACGATCTGTGGGGAAGGCTGCGGAGGCCTGGTAGGAGGACATAGTAGAAGCGTTAACATTTCTCAATGCGTTGCATTGCAGGAAAAAGTTATAACAAATTTAGAATATCTTAGCTATGTAGGAAAGATATTTGGTAATTCATATGGCAGTGTTAATGGGACAGGCAATTATGCATATAATAACATGTCTGGAGGAGCAAAAGGGACTGGTAAATTCAACACAGTAGGACTTACAGGAGGTGTTTCGAAGGAGACCTGTCTGACAAAGGAATTCTGGAAAGATACGATTGGCTTGAGTGGTGAAAGCTGGACAGTTGAGGATGGATCTCTTCCGGTGTTAAAGACATCTGGGATCGACCCGGCAAAAGAGCTCACAAGCGGAGAGCCGCCAATCTATCTGGCAAAAACAAATACAGTCCGTGGAACTGTGAAATCTGCAGATGAAACTGTAATTTCGGAAGCGACGATTATAGTTAAAAATGAAAATGGAACAGAGATCACTACGAATAGCGCGCCAGATGGAACATTTACGATTGAAGTTCCGGATGGCACTTATACGATTATCGTGAAAAAAGCGGGATATCTGACAGTGACCAACGAGGAGATTGGGATTCCGTCATCAGAGGACGTGACAATTGTGATGCAGGCAAATCCCGTTACACTTGGAGCCGACACGATCGTCAATGCAGAGTTTAAAACAACCGATTTAGAATCAACAATGGCATCGGATACGATTGAAATTTCCTATGCTGGAACAGATGCGTTAGAGGTATCGGATCTTGCAGTGTCTTCGGAAGAGAAGGAATTAAAGGATTATTCTGGCGTGATCATTACAGAAATTGAAACACCAGAGATATCTGACACGTCGAATACAAGAAATGTGAAAATCAGCTTTGCAAAATCTCTGGATCTGGGATTTACAAATAAGAAAACGGCATACCTTTTTTACAAAAATAGTCTGGTCAGTGAAATCACACTGAAGAAAACAATCGGGAAAGTTCAGCTTCTAAAGCCGGCAAATGCAAAGTGGGATGATACGGTAAAAGGAAAAGCAGTATGGGATGCAGTTGAAAACGCATCGGGATATCAGGTACAGCTGTATAAAGGTGAAGTCCTGATAATTTCACAGCCTATTTCCGAGCAGTCTCAGACGAGCTATGACTTTACATCTGAAATCAAGGAAACGGGAGACTATACATTTAAGGTAAAAGCGCTTGGAAATGAGACTTATGAAGAAAGTCTGGAGACAGAAAGCGAAACATATACTTTTACAGAGCAGAGCCTTCAGGATGTGAAGCTGGCAGCAGAAAATGCGCTGAAAGAGCTGGCTGTGACGAACGAGACAACTGAAGATGTAGTTCTTAACACAGTTACAAATGTATGTACGAACGAGAGAATTAAAGCTGCATGGTCATCTGAGCATGGTTTTATACTTGAGAGCGCTACAGATGGCGCTGATCCAGGAACTGATGGCAGGATTCAGGGAACGATCATTCTGACTTTAAACAAAACTGACGGGGCTTCTGAAACGCTGGAATTAGAAGTAGATCTCAAAATTCTGCCTAAATTTAAGGTGACATTTGAAGCCGGTAGTGAGACATTCACAGGAACAGCTCCGACACAGGAAAATGTGACGGAAGGAACTGTCATCAAGCTTCCCGAGAATTCATTTACCGTATACGGAAAGAACTTTATCGTATGGAGTGCCGGGGATGGAACACTGTATCAAAAAGACTCAGAATATACAATGCCGAGAGGGAATGTCACGTTCACAGCAATGTGGGAAGATGATGTATGGGATGGAACTAAAACGAAAAAACCGGATCAAGATACAGAGGGCTATTATCTGATCAGTACAGGTGCTGAGTTTGCCTATTTCCAAGATAAAGACCTTGGAAAAGCAAAATTGATGTGCGATATAAACCTTAACGGTCATCCTTTCAAGGCAATAGAAAAAGTGTCAGAATTTGACGGTTGCGGTCATTCCATTAAGGGACTTAATATTGTCAGTGGAAGTTTAATTTATACAGGTTTATTCCAAATATTGACGAACAATAATATAAGCATCAGGAACCTGAATATTGAAAATGCAAAAATCACATATACTCGTGACACGGCTTCCCCGGATATCGGAATTCTGGTGGGAAAAGTACATTCCGGAAAGCTCTCGATTGAGAATTGCTTTGTGAGTGGTGTAATTGAAGCAGGAGAAAAATATAAAACGGATGCAGGCGGTCTTATCGGGTATGTCACAGATGGATCAAATGTAACGATCCGTTCTTCCTATGCGAATGCCAGAATACAGAACGCCGGAAGTGATTCATTCGTGGGTGGATTTGTTGGACTGGCGGGAGGAATTGTAAAGATCGAGAACTGCTATGCGATTCCTGATATTCGAACAGGAGAACATATAGGAGGATTTTCTGGAGCAGGAAATGGCACAGTCATCAGGAACAGCTATGCGGCAGGGGAAAGCCTTCCGGCGGGGATCGTTGCAGGTGACACAAGTGGTCTTGCTGAAATGGGAACGATCCAAAACAGCGTCAGCATTTTCCCTGAAATGACATCCGTAAACAGAATTAGCAAGGGCGGAACACTTTCTGGAAACTATGGATTTGTGGGAACGACAGCGAGTGATAAATCCGGAAACATTCTGACACCAAAGACAGAAAATGTTGGTAAGGATCAGCCATACGGAGCAGATGCGTCGGAGGCCTGGCTGAAATCAGAGGAGTTCTATCAGAATACTCTTGGATGGGACTTTGGAGACGTGTGGACCATGCCGTCTGCAGAGAGTGGTTACATGTTCCCTGTATTAAAAGAACAGAAAGAATCCATGATTCCAACCCTCTCCCTGGACATGGATCCATCAGTTATCAGTATCAGTCTGGATCAGCAGCAGGCGACTCTCTATCCGAGGGGAAGTCTGAAGCTTAGAGCGAGGGTTGAAAGTAAGAATGGAGCATCAAGAGATGTAAAATGGGTCAGCAGTGATCCGGCAGCCGTTCATGTGACAGATGATGGAATGGTGGCCGTCCACAAAGATGCAGCGGCTGGTACCTACAAAGTTACTGCAGTCAGCCAGTTTGACGAAAGCAAACAGGCGGACTGCGAGATCACTGTAGATAATCGTGAGTACACGGTTAGCATTGCCCGTGAGGATACTAAAAACTCTCCAAATGCCGAGATCGGAGTATATTGGAGCAGAGAGGACGCAGAAGGTGCATCGAATGCGTCTCCGGTGGCAGAAGGCAAAGGAACAACAAATTCCCTGATCACATTCAAGGCCAAGGCTGGTTCTGAGATATATCTGAAATTTAAGGACCTTGCTGAGAAAGATGTAGTAAACAAAATAACGGTAACAGATAAAGATGGAAAAACATTTGAAGCAAAGTTGTGCAGCATAGATCCGTTTATCGGACATTTCACGATGCCGTGTGGTGATGCCAAAATTGAAGTAAAATACGCCACAGATATTACATATTATCAGTACACCTGGTTTGTCGGACAGGACTGGAGTACATGGGGAACGACAGCGACCTACACAACTACAAGCTGGGGAAACAGTCATAATGTCGGATCTCTTAAAATTACAAATATCATCAATGGTAAACTGTTTGATAATTTTGTTATCAAGGGAATATCCAGATATAAGGGAGACCCGATCGTTCCGCAGGAAGTATCTGATAAAGCTTTGCTCACACAAAATGGAACGTACTATGTGGATCATTCAACAGGATATCCAACCCTGTACGTATATCTTGACGGACCTGGAATGATCTCCGTAAATATTGAGGTGAAGGATGATAAGAACGCATCATATAACATTGTACGGAAATCAGGAAACAGCAGCTACTATACTTTGGATAAAACAACAGCCAAAGCTGGTGAAACGATCACAGCGACGTTGACACCAGCTGGCGTTCAGTGGCTGAAAGACAATCCGACGGAAAATGCGGTATTTACCTACGAAGGCGGTTTACATGTTATTCTGTTCCCACCGAGATTTAAACAGCAGGAGGATGGAAGCTGGACTGCATCTCTCACGATGCCGGCATGTGACATTGTGACGAATGTGATCTTCGGGGCGAAGAAAAAAGCTAAAATCGAGGGGACAGACAAAGAATTTACCTATGATGGAAATCTGCACCGAATTGATGAGGACGTTCGGGCATCATGGGGCGAGTACGATATTTCTGAGGATCTGCGGAATCAGTATGAAGTGATTTACAGCGGTGTTAACGGAACCGATTATAACAGCAAAGTGGCACCGACAGACGCAGGAACCTACAAATGCACGGTAAAGATCAGCGACGATAATACGGATTATGAGTGTGACCCGATCACGCTGACACTTACGATCAAAAAAACAGCAATGAAAACACCGGATACTCCGACAGCTGCAGGGATTGGAGCCAATACGATCACTTTAAATCCGCCAACAACATTTACGGATGGAACTCAGATTCCAGAGTTATGCGGCTTTGAATATCGCCTTGGAGACGGGGAATGGCAGGATTCTGCAGTGTTTGCAGGACTGCTTCCGGACACGGACTATCATTTCTATGTGAGAGTGAAGGAAGGACGGAATACAGAGGCATCAGAAATGAGCGGAGTACTGGATGCGCGGACGAAGACGGCATCTGAGTCAGCTGATCCGGATAAGCCAAATCCGGATGATCCGAACCCAGATAAGCCGAATCCGGACGAGCCGAACCCGGACAACCCAACTCCATCAAAACCGGGAACCAGTTCCGGATCTTCCGATGATTCCGGCGATTCCGGAGAACCGGCATCAACGACCAGAAGCCATTCTGACGGAACCTGGAAAAAGGATCAGAATGGTTGGTGGTATGAGCTGCCGGGTGGCAGATATGTATCCGGTTCCTATGTGACGGATCCGATATCCGGCGTGCGGAGCGAACAGGTGGCATGGAGACGGATCGACGGCGCATGGTGGGCATTCGGTGGGGATGGTTACCTGAAGACCGGATGGATCTGGGATGCGGCAATCGGAAAATGGTATTACGTGGACGAAAAACGCGGAATGCTCACGGGCTGGTACCTGGACCCGCAGGACGGAAGATGGTATTATCTTGATCTTGCGACAGGAGAGATGCTGACTGGATGGCAGCTGATCCCTGGATGGGGCTATATGTACTTAAATCCATTCGCTGAGGCGCAGACCTGGTTTTACGATGAAGCTTCCGGAATGTGGATCTATGACACAGAAAACACCAGAAGACCTTACGGCTCGCTGTATATGAACGAAAAGACACCAGATGGATATTTCGTGGATGAGAATGGAGTCTGGAAGGAAAATTAAACATTTCGTGAGCTTTTTCAACAGATGAAATAAGAAAAGTGTCCCAGGGAGATGTCCCAGGGGCACTTTTTTCTTCCATTTTCCGCCAAATAATGATATGATGGATACCGGCAGCATAAAGCGCGAAGGAAAGATGCCGCTGTTTAGGCATTTTACAGCGGCGAAAAGACAGGAAATTGAATGCTGCATAGAAAGGTGAGCACGACAATGAATTTTATTGTACCAGCCGGTTATACTCCGGATATTGACTTAAAAGAGACCCAGATCGCCATCAAGGTCGTGAAGGATTTCTTCCAGAAGGAACTTACAAAACAGTTAAATCTGACCCGAGTTTCCGCTCCGTTATTTGTAACGCCGGAATCCGGATTAAATGATAACTTGAACGGTGTGGAGCGCCCGGTTGCCTTCGATATCAAGGAAGGCGGAAGAAAGGCAGAGATTGTCCACTCCCTGGCAAAATGGAAACGTTACGCGTTGAAACAGTACGGCTTCCAGCCGGGTGAAGGTTTATACACCGATATGAACGCCATCCGCCGCGATGAGGACACCGACAACATCCACTCCATCTATGTGGACCAGTGGGACTGGGAAAAGGTGATCACGAAGGAGGAGAGAACACGCGAGACACTGGAAGAGACTGTCCGTGCCGTATATAAGGCATTAAAGATCACAGAGGACTATATGGCATACGAGTACGACTATATCGGCCGTGTTCTCCCGGAGCACATCGAGTTTATCACATCCCAGGAGCTTGAGGACCTCTACCCGGATCTCACCCCGAAGCAGAGAGAGTATGAGATCGTGAAGCTTCACGGCGCTGTGTTTATCGAGCAGATCGGCGGAAAGTTAAAATCCGGAGAGCCCCACGATGGACGTGCTCCGGACTATGATGACTGGAAATTAAACGGCGATATTATCGTCTACTATCCGGTTCTCGACATTGCCCTTGAGTTAAGCTCCATGGGTATCCGCGTGGACGAGATCTCCCTGCACGAGCAGTTAAAGGCGGCAGGCTGTGAGGAGCGCGAGAAGCTTGCATTCCAGAAGGCATTGTTAAACGGAGAGCTTCCATACACCATCGGCGGAGGTATCGGACAGTCCCGTATCTGTATGTTCTTCTTAAGAAAAGCCCATATCGGTGAGATCCAGTCTTCCTTGTGGCCGGATGAGGTCCGTGAGGAGGCGAAGAAGGCGGGAATTCCGCTGCTGTAAGCAGCAGGCGGATGCGGATCTGCACAGACTTATTATGAGAACGACCCGGCGGCGCAAGCCTGACCGGTATTAAATATTCAGGAAAACAGTTACGGTCCACAAAGATGTGTGCGGTAACTTTTCCTGCTTATGGAGGTAAAAAAATGGCAAATGAACGTTTGAGGGAACTCAGGACCCTGATGAAAGTGAGAAATGTGGACGCGTACTATGTTCCGTCTTCCGATTTCCACGATTCTGAGTATGTGGAGGACTATTTCAAATGCCGCGCATTCCTGTCCGGCTTCACAGGTTCCGCGGGGACCATGGTGATCACCCAGGCTTTTTCCGGCATGTGGACGGACGGAAGATATTTCGTTCAGGCAAAGAGAGAGCTGGAAGGTCAGGACACACGTCTGATGGCGATGGGAGAGGAAGGCGTTCCGACGATCGAGGAATACCTGACGGATCATATGCCGGAAGGTGGAGTTTTAGGCTTTGACGGCCGCGTGGTCAATGCAGCCCAGGGAAGAAAATTTGAGGCGATGATGGCGAAGAAACACGCGACTCTCTCCGTGGGGGATGACCTTGCCGGGGAAGTATGGGAAGAACGCCCGATCCTTCCGGCACCGGAAGTCTGGACTCTCGATGTGAAATATGCAGGTGAGACTGTGACGGAAAAACTGATCCGCCTCAGATCCGAGATGGATGAGAAGAATGCGTCCGTCCACATCTTATCAAGCCTTGACGATATCGCATGGCTCTTCAATATCCGCAAGAATTCGGATGACGGAAATGTGCTCGCACCGGCGTTTGCCCTGATTACGGAAGACGAGGCGAGACTCTTTATCGTCAGCCGTAAATTCTCTCCGGAGCTGCGCGATTATTTTGAAAAGAATCATGTGACGATCGAAAAATACGACGCGATCTATGATGCGGTGGCGGAGTTAAAGAATGAGACGGTTCTCCTGGAACCGGAGAAGGTAAACTTTGCCCTCTATAAGAAGATCGACGCATCCAACCGCGTTGTGGAGGCCATGAACCCGACTTCCCTCATGAAGGCGGTGAAGAACCCGGTGGAGATGGAAAACCTCCGCAAGGCCCATTTAAAGGACGGCGTTGCCCTGACAAAATTCCTGTACTGGATGAAGAAAAACGCCGGAAAGGTCGCTCTCACGGAGACAGAAGCTGCAGAGCGTCTTGAGGATTACCGGAAAGCCCAGGAAGGTTATCTCGGACCGAGCTTCACGACGATCTCCGCATTCGGATCCAACGCCGCGATGTGCCATTACCACGCGACAAAGGAGCAGGAGAGCCCGGTCGGAACAGACGGATTCTATCTTGTTGACTCCGGCGGACAGTATTATGAGGGAACCACGGACGTGACGAGAACGATCGCGATCGGCCATGTCACGGACGAGATGAAGGTTCATTTCACGCTTGTCATGATGGGAATGCTGCGTCTGATGCATGCGAAATTCTTATATGGCTGCCGCGGACTCAATGTGGACTATCTGGCAAGAGGCCCGCTCTGGGAGCGCGGACTCGACTTCAACCATGGCACCGGTCACGGCGTCGGCTTCCTGTCTGCGGTTCATGAGCGCCCGAACGGCATCCGCTGGCGCATCGTTCCGGAGCGCCAGGACTCCTGCGTCCTGGAAGAGGGAATGCTGACTTCGGACGAGCCGGGACTTTATATTGAGGGAAGCCACGGCATCCGTACCGAGAACCTGACGATGTGCAGAAAAGCGGAAAAGAACGAGTACGGCCAGTTCATGTGCTTTGAGAACATGACTTTCGCGCCGATCGATCTCGACGCGGTGGACATTTCCGTGATGGAGCCATCCGATGTGAGAAACTTAAATGAGTACCATAAAGCGGTCTACGAGAAACTTTCACCGTTTATGACGGAGGAGGAGAATGAGTGGTTAAAAGAGGCGACAAGACCGATCGGGGAGGATTATACATGGCGGATCTAGAGAAAAATATCCTTGTGGTGATCCCGGTAAATGAGGATCATAAAAAGTTCCTGGAAGAGAAAGCTGCATCTGGCAACAAAAACTGCTGCGTCCGCTATGTGAACGGCAGTGATGTCACGGTGGAGGATGTAAAAGAGGCAAACGTGATCATCGGAAATGTCGATCCGGCACTTGTAAAAGAGGCGAAAAATCTGGAACTGTTCCAGTTAAACTCTGCCGGTGCAGACCAGTACATCAAACCGGGGATCCTTCCGGAACAGGCGGTGCTCGCAAATGCGACGGGTGCTTACGGGCTTGCCGTATCGGAACATATGCTGGCGCTGACTTTTGATCTGATCCGCCGTTTTAACCAGTATCATGCGAACCAGGCAAAGCACATATGGCAGTCCATGGGAAATATCACCTCTGTGGAAGGTTCGACGATCCTGGTGCTCGGACTCGGAGATATCGGCGGGGATTACGCGAGAAAGTGCCATGCACTCGGCGCTCATGTGATCGGTGTCCGCCGCACGAACCGTAATAAACCGGATTATCTGGATGAGCAGCATACGATGGACGATCTGGACGAGCTTCTCGGAAGAGCAGATATCGTTGCGATGGTGCTTCCGGGCGGAGACGCTACAAACCACATCATGGACGAGAGAAGACTGCGCCTGATGAAAAAGGGCGCGTACCTGATCAACGTCGGACGCGGAAATGCCGTTGACCCGGAGGGACTTTACAAGGTCTTAAAAGAGGGACATCTCGGCGGCTGCGGACTCGATGTGACGGAGCCGGAACCGCTTCCGGCGGACAGTCCGCTCTGGGACCTCGGAAACCTCGTGATCACGCCTCATGTGGCCGGAAACTTCTTCCTTCCGGAGACATTTGAGCGGATCGTAAGGATCGCGGGAGAGAATCTCGCGGCGTGGGCGAACGGGACACCGTACCGGAATGTGGTGGATTTTGCGACCGGGTACCGGAAGTAGATCCGGAATAGTAAGACAGCCGCCTTTTTGCGCGCGTGAAGCGTGCAGGAGGGCGGCTGTTTTTCTATAGCAGTAAAAATTCTGGATAAAAAACACTGGCAGACCGGAACCGGACACTTGCGTGAAGATGAAGTTAGACCCGGGAGACAGTGGGGAGAGGACCGAATGTGTCTTGGAACATTCTCGCGCTGAGCGCGGTCGCCTGCGACGATCTTCATCTTCGCGCGAAAAAACAGGACAGCTGAAAAGCTGCCCTGCAAATATTTCTGAATCCTTATTAGAAGCTCGTCTCGTATTTTTTCTTCTTCTCCGCCTCCGGTGCATAAGCGATCGGATAGATGACGGATGCCATTAAGAGTGAACCGACGACATCGATGACGGAGTGCTGTTTTAAGAACATCGTTGCGAGGCAGATCAAAACCATCAGAACGCCGGATGCCCGGACGATCATCGGGTGTTTCTTTAATTCCTCGCTGTGGCAGATCGCGATGTGAACACCCACGGAGTTGTAAACGTGGATGCTCGGGAAAACGTTGATACATGGATCGATGCTCCAGAGTCTCGATACCAGATAACAGAAGATGTTCTTATCCGGATCGATCGCCGGACGGAAATCTGTTCCGTTCGGGAACAGGGTGCAGACGAGAAGACTGATCGTCATTCCTGTGAAGAGGAAAGTGCAGAGCCTGTAATAGTCATCGCGGTTTTTAAAGAAGAAAAACGCGATGGTCGCGGCAACGTACAAAAACCACATCAGGTAAGGGACGATAAAATATTCGTTGAACGGGATCAGATCGTCGAGCGCCGTGTGCATGACGTGGTAAGGCTTGTTCACATTTTCCTGGAGTCTTGAGAACCAGGGAAGATAGATGAATGCGTAGGATAACATCCATATATGTCCGTATTTTTTTATCAGCTTTTTCAAAGGATGACCTCCTTTATTTTCTGAATTTATGTTCTGTAACAATTTTGTCATATTTCCTTTATGTTGCCACATTATAGCACTTTGGTTTTGCGGTTTCAACCCCCATGAATAAATTTTTATCGAAACGTAAGAAAGGTGTTACTTTTTACGGGTAGGAATTTTCTGAACTGAAAATTCCGTACAATACCGTTGTGGTCGCAGATTTTGCCGATTCGGAATGCGAAGCATCGGCAAAATCCTGTTACAGTATGCAGGCATGGAGTGCCCGTGTACTGTAACAAAGGTGTCAGAAAGTGTTCCGCGGGCAGGAATTTCCTGGGCGGGGAATGTCCGGGGGTGCCGGAAGCTGCTTTGACATTGCTCCGTGTTTATGGTATGGTAAGAGAACATAGAATATTCGGATTTTCGGACCGGAAGGGAGGAAATTCATGGAAAATAGAGAGCTGGTCATGGAAGCATTGAAGGCCAGAAAACAGGCGTATTGCCCGTACTCCGGTTTTGCCGTCGGAGCGGCGCTCCTCTGCGCGGATGGCAGGGTATTTACCGGCTGCAATATTGAAAATGCGGCGTACCCGGCGACAAACTGTGCGGAGCGCACGGCGATTTTTAAGGCAGTCAGTGAAGGAAAAACAGAATTCCGGGCGATCGCCATCGTCGGAGGTCCAAAAGGAAAAGAACCGGAAAATTTCTGCACGCCCTGCGGCGTCTGCCGCCAGGTGATGGCGGAATTCTGCGATCCGGAGACGTTCCGGATCATCCTCATGAATGGCGCGGGCGAGATCCGGGAATACCTTTTGAAGGAGCTTCTTCCGCTCGGATTTACAGGGAAAGCGCTGGAAATTTGAGCCGCCGGAAAAGAAGCGGAAAGGAACGATAAGAAAAATGACATACAGAGATGTTTTAAAGAGAGTGGACCATACATTATTAAAGCAGCCGTCCACCTGGGAACAGATCCGGGAGATTTGCGATGATGCGGTGAAATTCGGGACCGCGTCGGTCTGCATCCCGCCGTCTTTCGTAAAGCAGGCTTCGGAGTACCTCGGAGAGAAGATGCCGGTCTGTACCGTGATCGGATTTCCGAACGGGTACAACACGACGGCGGTCAAAGTGTTTGAGACGAAAGAGGCGTTGAAGGACGGGGCGGAGGAGATCGATATGGTGATCAATATCGGCTGGGTCAAAATGGGACAGTACGATAAGATCCTGGAAGAGATCAACTCCCTGAAAGAGGTCTGCGGCGATCATATCCTGAAAGTCATCATCGAGACATGTCTCCTCACAGAGGAGGAGAAGATAAAGATGTGTGAGACTGTATCAGCCTCAGACGCGGACTTTATCAAGACATCCACAGGATTTTCCGCCGCAGGGGCGACAAAGCCGGATGTGGCGCTCATGAAGGCCCACATGGCCGCAGAAAAGAAGATCAAGGCGGCCGGCGGTATCGCAGACTTTTGCGATGCGGCGGAGTTTGTCCGTCTGGGGGCTGACCGCCTCGGAACAAGCAGACTTGTAGAACAGGCAAAGAAAGGGGTAGATTTAGATGCCGAAATATAATCGGATCTTTACGATCGTAATTGATTCACTCGGAACCGGTGCAATGCCGGATTCTGAAAAATTTGGAGATGTGGGAGTGGACACTCTCGGACACATCGCGGAACATATGGAACATTTCAATATCCCGAATCTTCAGAAACTCGGGATCGCAAACTTAAGACCGTTAAAGGGCGTGGACCCGGTGGATGCGCCGATGGGACGGTTCACAAAATTCTCGGAGGCGAGCAACGGCAAAGATACGATGACCGGCCACTGGGAGATGATGGGGATCTACACGACGAAGCCTTTTAAGACGTTCACGGATCATGGATTCCCGAAAGAGCTGATCGAGGAGCTGGAAAAACGCACCGGACACAAGGTGATCGGAAACAAGAGCGCCAGCGGAACCGCGATCCTGGATGAGCTGGGAGAGGAGGAGATCGCTACCGGTCACATGATCGTGTATACATCTGCCGATTCCGTCCTTCAGATCTGCGGAAATGAGGAGACATTCGGGCTTGACGAGCTGTACCGCTGCTGCGAGATCGCCAGAGAGATCACGATGAAGGAAGAGTGGCGCGTGGGCCGCGTCATCGCGAGACCTTATGTCGGAAAGAAGAAAGGCGAATTTGTCCGCACCAGCAACCGCCACGATTATGCGTTAAAGCCGACCGGGACAACGGCGCTCGATATCTTAAAGGACAACGGATACGATGTGATCTCTGTCGGAAAGATCCGGGATATCTTCGACGGCCAGGGCATCACGGAGGCATTCCGATCCAAGAGCTCCGTCCATGGAATGGAACAGACGATTGAAGTCTGCAAAGATAAGGATTTCAAGGGACTCTGCTTTGTGAATCTCGTGGATTTTGATGCCCTCTGGGGCCACAGGAGAAATCCGGTGGGTTATGGGGAAGAACTGGAGCGCTTTGATGTGAAGCTTGGCGAACTCCTTGAAAACCTCCGGGAAGGTGATCTTTTGATGATAACGGCGGATCACGGAAATGATCCGACTTACACGGGAACAGACCATACGAGAGAAAAAGTTCCATTTATTGCCTATTCCCCATCTATGAAAGAGAAGGGAATGTTTGAGGAACAGAAGACCTTCGGTGTCATCGGCGCGACAGTGCTCGATAACTTCGGACTGAAGAAAGCGGAGAATATGATCGGGGAGTCGATCTTAAAAGAATTAGAATGATCGGGACCTGACTGAGATCTGCGTGGGACTGCTGGTTTCGCGAAACAGGTAAAATAGAATAAAAAAGGAAGATCCGCATCTCTGATATCTGGGAAATGTGGATCTTCCTTTTATGTTCAGGCAGAAGTGCAAAACTTATTCTGCGCCGAGTTTCGTTTTTACATCTTCGATCGACATGTTTTTCTCTTTCACGATCGCGTATAATTCAGCCATCTCTTTAGCTTCGATCTGTTTTTCGATGTCCTTTTTCTGCATTTTTAATGTTTTTAATTTCTGCTCTGTCTCTTCAATGGAAGTGAGGACCTCGTTTAAAAGATCCTGCGGAGCAACTTCGACTTTCTTTCTTCCTCTTGGCATAATGATAATCCCTCCTGTGCAGGTTTCATAATATTGGAATCCATAAACTGGTTCCCTATACGTTATACTATATAACAAGATGTATCGGGAATGCAAGAGAAAAAAAGAAGATGTCAGTCTTTTTTAAAAATCGTGTAGTATAGAAAAGGAAAAATATCATCACAAAAAATTTAAAAAAACTGTTGACAATTCCGAAAAAATAGGTTAAACTGTACAAGCAATCGCGCTTGACGGAAACGTCAGCCGGAAGTAATGGGGTCTTAGCTCAGCTGGGAGAGCATCTGCCTTACAAGCAGAGG
>NZ_QUEP01000027.1:0-302 GCF_003478035.1 Clostridium sp. OF03-18AA | reverse complement strand
CTGGGAGAGCATCTGCCTTACAAGCAGAGGGTCATAGGTTCGAGCCCTATAGGCCCCATTCATATGAAAATACATATGTTATGGCGGAATAGCTCAGTTGGCTAGAGCACACGGTTCATACCCGTGGTGTCGAGAGTTCAAATCTCCCTTCCGCTACTTAATGGGATCTTAGCTCAGCTGGGAGAGCATCTGCCTTACAAGCAGAGGGTCATAGGTTCGAGCCCTATAGGTCCCATTTATATGAAAAATTTCATATTGATCATGGCGGAATAGCTCAGTTGGCTAGAGCACACGGTTCATAC
>NZ_QUEP01000026.1 GCF_003478035.1 Clostridium sp. OF03-18AA | reverse complement strand
ACCTACGAGGAATGGGGGTATTCTGCCGATTTTATGATAAACCAATAACGTGCAGCTGTACCTTTTATATAAAAGAATTTGCCTTGGCACATTCTCGCGCCACGCGCAGGCGCTTGCGACAATCTGCATCTTCGCGCGAGTGCGCATTTTGGGCACGTCAGTTCCTTTTTATGTAACAGGAACTTCCTATGAATTTCCTGTTACATAAAAAAGAACCGCTGCCCCACAGATCTCTCTGCAAAGGCAACGGTCCTTTTCAGCTACAGGTTATTTTCATTGATACCATACACCGCAGACAGCTTTCACTGTCTGCCGCGCTTCCTTAACCTTCGATCGCAATACGCTTAGAAGTTTCAACCTTCTTCTGCTCAACCGGTTTCGGAACGGACAGGCTTAAGATACCATTTTCAAATTTAGCCTTGATATCTTCCTGCTTTACATCTTCGCCAACATAGAAGGTTCTGCTCATTGCTCCGGAATAACGCTCCTGACGGATATAATGACCTTTCTTATCTTCCTCATCCTTATCAAGACCCTTAGCAGCGCTGACGGTCAGATAACCATCCTTCAATTCTGCAGTGATCTCATCTTTCTTGAATCCCGGAAGATCGATGTCCAGTTCATAGGAACCTTCATTCTCCTTGATATCAGTTTTCATAACTCTCGAAGCATTCTTTCCATACAGCGGATTCTTCTTAGAAGTAAAGAAGCTGTCATCAAACGGGAACATATCATCAAATAAACTCTCTCCAAAAATACTCGGCATATACATAAATCATTCCTCCAATCAGAATATCTGAAATCTATTGTCTGGGAGATTCTGAAAATCTCCAGGACTTTTTGCATCCCTTTGATTTCTTTCTCTCTTCCTTTGTTCTGTATGTACTATAACACATATTATTAGCACTGTCAAGAGATGAGTGCTAATTTTTTGTGAATTAATTGTGAACTTATTCCTCGTGCATAATCATGATCATACATGCATTGGTTTTCTGCAGTAGAACAATGTGATGTGCAATGGCAGGAAAATTTAAAGGACATAAATTAAGAACATCTTGAATTATTTTTCCAAACGCCTATAATATTGATAAGTTATCCTTTTTGATGACAAAACTCTACTATCAACCGTAACGCTTCTGGACAGTTTATTCTATCCTCTAACGGTTACCCCACAACCTGACAGGTATCGCCTTTTCCGGATATTTGTCAGCTCACAACAAGAAAGGCAGAAGCAAATGAGTTACAGTGTATATCTTCCTAATTACTCCATCGGTGAAAATTGTTACAAGGAACTTCCATACGTCGCAAGAAACTATGGAAAAAAGGCAGTCGTGATCGGCGGTAAAACAGCCATGGAAAAAACAAAAGATGCGCTCCTGGAAGGCATCAAGGGCTCCGATCTTGAGATCACGGATTTCATCTGGTACGGCGGTGATTCCAGCTACGAGAACGGCAATGCATTGATCGCGAATCCGGCTGTCCGCAACGCAGATATCATCTTTGGTGTCGGTGGAGGAAGAGCCTGCGACACCGCAAAATATGTAGCAAACGAACTTGACAAACCACTATTTACCTTCCCGACCGTTGCCAGCAACTGCGCGGCCGTGACTGCCATCTGTGTCATCTACAATGCCAACGGCACCTTCCGGGAATATTATTATCCGAAGCTTGCTGATCATACCTTCATCAATACCGCTGTTATTGCGGATTCTCCTTACGACCTCCTCTGGGCCGGAATCGGCGACGCACTCTCCAAAGAATGTGAGGCTGTTTTTTCCAGCAAAGGTAAGCACTTAAGCCATACTCCGTTAATGGGTGTCCAGCTCAGTAAAGTCTGCACACAACCGCTCCTGGATTATGGAAAAGAGGCACTCGCATCCTTAAAAGCGCACAAAGTCAGCGATGCCCTCATGCAGGTCACTTTGGATATCATCGTCTCCACCGGTATCGTTTCCAATATGACGACTCATATTCCGGATTATTACTACAATTCCTCCCTCGCGCACTGTGTCTATAACGGCTCCACAATCACGCGTCATGGTCACGAACACCTGCACGGCGAAGTCGTATCCCTCGGTGTTCTCTGCCTGCTCACCTATGAAGGCGCGAACGCTCTCCGTGATACGATCATGAAATTCAATGCCAATATCGGTCTTCCGGTATGCTTCGATGATATCGATATCACTGAAGATGAATTTGATCTCATGGCAGATAGAATTCTCACTTCCACCGAATGGCAGTACCGCCCGCAAGATGTGACCCGTGAGAAATTTATTGCATGCATGAAAGAACAGAATAAGATCGGACAGGAATTTAAAAAACAGACTATGCTCTTATAAATGTACCGTGGAATATCTACATGCCATTCCGTCAGGAAAGTCATTAGAAGCTTTTCACAAGGCATTCATGAAGACGAACATATTTGCAGACTTTCCTAAACTCAGAGGTAAAATTAATGAAAAAGTTAGGATTAATTGGTGGAATAGGGCCAGAATCCACCATTGAATATTATCGTAGCATAGAATATGGCGTACAGAAAAAAAGTGGTCAAAATTTCTTTCCCAATATCACCATAGAAAGTCTTAATGTATTTGACGTACTCAATTTATGCAAAAAGCAGGATTATGATGGGTTGACAGATTATCTTCTCAACGGTATCAATCAACTTTCTGCAGCAGGAGTACAATATGCTGCTCTAACCGGAATCACAACACATATTGTTTTTGATGCATTATCGAAAGTATCTCCTGTACCGCTTGTTAGTATGGTAGATACCGCAAGTGAATTTGCCAAAGCACACAGATACAGAAAAGTTTGCCTGTTAGGAACTCTTCCAACCATGAACGGAACCTTTTTTCAGCAATCTTTCGAATCTAAAGGTATCGAAGTCATTACACCGGATGCGGCAGAGAAAGAGTATATTGGTAGAAAAATTGAAACAGAACTGGAACTTGGAAAAGTTGTATCTGATACTCAAAACAACTTTCGAACAATTGCAGAACGAATCATTCAAGATGAGAACGTTGACACAATCATACTTGGATGCACAGAACTCCCATTGATTTTCAAAGGAATTGATTTATCAGTTCCATGCCTTAATGTGATGCAAGTTCACATTGATTCACTCATTGATTTAATTATGTCGGAATAGATACTTTCACCTATGCCGCTGTTATTGTGGATTCGCCTTACGACCTCTTCGCGCGAATGCGCATCTTTGGCACGTCAATGCCTTTTAATGTAACAGGGAATTCTTCGGAATTTCCTGTTACATTAAAAATAGGCTTCGCCTATTCAACTCATTACAATCACCAGCGCGTTTCCCTCGAAAAAATGTACGAAAATGCAATGTCCAAGTTTCGCGAAAAGCGGGCTTTTTTCAATTCAAGAAAGCGCCACAAGCGGGCTTTCCTATGTTATCTGAATGCGCCTCAAAAAACAGTTTTTACATCTGTATTGTAATTCCAGCAAGAAAGGATTCCTCACCGGGAACAAGATCGAGATCACCGCCATGGCTTTCAATGATTTTTCGGACAGAGGAAAGCCCGATTCCATGATCAGCAGATGTACCCTTTCGGGAGAGGAATGTTTTTCCCTCCTGCAGGGCCAGACCGTCGTAAGTGTTTTCAATCTTCAAAAAGTACATATTGCCTCTGGTTTCGCCTGCAATGAAAACACGGCGCACCCCTTGCTTTTGGCGGCTGCACGCCTCAACGGCATTGTCCAAAAGATTGCCCAGCACCGTACACAGTTCCACATCGGTAAGCGGCATCTGATCGGGAAGATCGAGCCGCACCTGAAATTCTGTCCCTTGTGTCTGCGCCATGCCGTAGTAGTATTCAATCAGCGCATTTACGACGGGATTTTTGCAGAACGCAACATGGGAGTGACCCGATGTTGCCGCAACCTGTTCCTCAACCTGTAACAGGAAGGAGCAGATCTCTGTCTGCCCATGTTCAGAGGCCATGCGGTCTATGGTACGCAGATGGTGTTTGATGTCGTGGATCAGCCTTCTGTTTTCTGCCGCTGCCTCTGAAACCTGACGGCTGTATTCGGTCTGCATAGAAAGCTGACGGATGACCTGCTTGCGTTCTTCCTGAAAAATCAGGCTGTTTCCATATCCTTCTATCACATCGCGCCAGAGGGAATAACCGATGGCGGCTGCTATAAAAAAGCTGCCCCATTCCAAAAACCAACCGCCGATAACCGGCTCATAAACCGGCAGAAGGCGATCCCATATAAAGGCGCAGGTTGCGGCTGCCGCAGCATAGAAGATCGGCCTGCTCCGTTTTTCTCCTCTGTGAATGGCAAGCACAGCGATGATAAGCAGATAGAGCGCAGATGCCGCCTTATAACAAAAGACCGATGCAGAGAAGAAACGAATAGCTCCAAGGGAGAGATGGGAAGCCATCATGCCATACAAAAACGCATATACCAGGAAGGCAGCGCCCACCCCATTACTGATAGCCGCAGGCAGGAAGCCCGGCCTGCATATCCGGTTTTGCAGAACTACGATCAGCCAGGTAACCAGATAGATACAGAACAGTTCCATCGTGTACCAGGGGAATACGGGAACCGCAGCCAGCATATGAAGCACAGGATAGGATGACAGGCCGCACATGGCAAGGCAGATCAGTCCGAACAGGAATGTATTTTTCTGTTTCATCCGGTGGCTGAAATAAAAGGAAAGCAGCGCACAGACAAAGGTAACTGTACAGCCAAACAGGCAGAATGCAAACCGGATTCCTCTGGTTGTATTGACCGCCAGCATCGTTCCGAAAGCAGGCGGATAAACAATCCCTCCGTAAAAGTGGTCATAGTTGCTGACCGCTATGGTGAGTGTGACCGGTTTTCCGCCATGAAAAGTGACCATGCGGTTTTGAACCAATGGTGTCCCCTGTGCAGGTTCCCCCATTTGCAGGATCAGGTCATGATCCAGATAAAGGCTGTAAGCAGAAAACACTTCCGGGATTTCCAGCGCATATGTTTCCTTCCGTTCCGGCAGGAAGAATGTCATCTTGTAAGTCCCGCAGCCATAGGGAGAAGGGTTTGCAGGGCTGGAGAAATTGGTCTGCTCTCCAATGGAAAGGTAGCGCATATAATGGCTTTCATCTTGTATTTCTTCCGGGGTCAAAAGCGCGTCAGGATAAAATGCCCAGCCGGATACCAGAAAGCGCACCGGTGACTTTTGAAGTTCTTCCTCAGAAAGCGCCAGAATCCCATTTGCCGCTTGGGTTGTGTTCTGGCTATATTTATTATTGAACTGATACAGGCCAAGAAAAAACAGGGATGAGCACAGGCAGACCATACATAAGGCAGCATATTTTTTTACCACAGAAGATACCATCTTATTTTCGCCTCCTCCTTAGGAAAAACACACCGGCAGACAGAAGAACCAGACAGGCCGGAATGAAAAAGAATATGGACGACCAGCTGTGCTCTGTGTCGGCAGTCTGTGCCAGGGAAGCGGTATCTTCCTTTCCCACAATGGTGTATGCCCCTGTATGGCTGATCTGAAAGGAAGCGGCTTTCGCCGTATCGTCATAGCCGGTCATGGGAACTTCCACGCCGTTTTCATCACAAAGGAACAATGTGCCGGCTGCCGGGTCATTTGGATAGGGCAGCATGACAGAAACATCTGGCAGGGAGTTTAGCGCAGTTCCATTGATGGAAAACGAAAAAGAAAAACCGCCGTCCGTATCCTTTTGGATGATGACTTCAATCTGATCTTCGTTTTGGATGCCCTCTGGCAAGGCGTCTTTGGGTATGCTGATGGTGATTCCCTGTTTGGAAAAGACGGCTCTTTGCGCCCCTGTTTGCAGCATCATCAAAAAGCGCGTGCCGGAAATCCGGTCAGTGGTTTCATCGAAGAACTCTGAAAAAGCAGAGTTTTGGGAATCTGCGACTTCCTGGGGAACGGTCATAGCGCTTTGCACCGGCTCTTTCCTGTTTTCCGAAAGCTTCCAGGCAGGATCGGGTACGGTAAGCTCTGAAGTGCCGGCAATCGTCTGCACTTCAGGGGGCGGCTGCAAAGCGGTATCTTCCTCTGTATCACCGTTTGCCTGTTTCGATGGGAAATCGTCTTTATCTATATCTATGGAATCATCGGAATCCATTCCACCGTCATTTGTTACAGGCGGTTTTGGAGGCTTTGTGGAGGGCCTGTCTGAGAAACCGTCATCCTGATCGTCGGTATCTTCAGGAGGCGGCTGAATGATGGTATCGGGTGGATTTCCGCCTGCATCCCCTCCATCCCGGTCGCCATCGTGATACCCTTCAAGGACAATTTCATCTGCGTAGGTAAAGGACAGGATGCCGGTCTGTCCGCCGTCATAATCAACCTGAAGGCGGTAACTGCTGCCCGGTGCCAGCAGACGAGTGGCAATCGAGAGCATTTCCTGACCCACATAAACGCCACTTTCCAGACGGTTCCATGAACCGTTATTTTCGGACAGCCATACGCTGATCTCATCCAGTTCCCCTGGCGGTGTGACCCAGGGAAAATAAAGGCTTCCTCTGGCGGCCAGAAAGCAGTTAATGTCCGGGCTGCCCGGGGCCTGAACAGAAACAGGAATTGAGATTTCAGGGAAAGCAATTCCCTCTGCAAACGCAGTATTTGCTGGTGCGGTCAGCCTTCCTGTTGCATAGTACAGTCCCACAGTATTCAGATCAATACCGGAAAAGTCCCATTCCACCACAGCGGTGTAGCTGGTTCCATTTTCCGCATAGCATTCCAGATAGTAAGGGGAAAAGGCAAACAAATTTTCCAGTGTTTCGGTTTCGCTGCCCTGTTGAACCGCAAACGCGTCCGTATAAGGATACCATTGCTCTATGGAAGTGATGACAGCAGGCGGCATTTCTTCCACCCGGACGGAAATCTGAAGCTCCTGCAAGACAGCTTCACCAAAGGCATACCCCTCCGGCAGTTCAATCCGGCCTGCTGCGGTATATTCGCCTGGAGTGGTCTGGTCAATGGCCGAAAAATCCCATACGACAGGAAATGTTTCCTGCCGGATTTCTTCACCTACTGTTACAGTGGCGCAGACGGTTTGATACTGAAGGGCCAGCTGATAAATTTCCTCCAGGTCATCATCAGACGGTGTGGTTCTAAGGGGCAAGGTGAAAGCCGGCAGGGAGAGCAGTTTACCTTCATTTTGTATTTCTGTGACAAGGACGAGGGATGCTTCTTCTGATGCTTCCGGGGTTTTACTATCCAGTGTCCCCGGAGCCTTGCTTTCTAACCCCGGCGGATTCTCCCTTCTTTCATCGGCATTGGCTGGGGTTGCAGTTTCAGCGGCAAATGCGGGGATACTGCCGGTGAAGCAGAGGAGGCAGACCAGACAGCCCCCCAGAATACGCCTGTGTATTTCCTTTATTCTCATACGATACCCCCCATTCCAGAGAAAACATATTGACGGTAGGTTTCCCGCAGCTGTTTTCCATTGCGGAGGGCAATCGGAAGTTCCTCCCCGTTTATCAAACGGAAGGCCTGGCTGTCAACATGGCTGATATAATCCATGTTGATTAGAACGCCCCGGTAGCAGGGCAAAAAACGCTTGTCCTTCTGCAATGCGGCAGTGACTTCCTGAAAACCTCCGCTTACCGGTATCACGCGTTCCGCCGTATGAATCCGTGTCATACGGTTTTGATAATCTATGTATAGAATCTTCTCAGTGGGAAGTTCCAGCTTTTGACGATCAGCCATAACCGAAAGTGTCATCACTTCATAGGGTGGTTTTAGCTGGCACAGCTCCATCGCTTCTTCAAAATCTGCCTGATGGAGCGAAAGCGGCTTCAGCAGATAATAGCTGGCGGACAGGCTGTACCCCATCCGGGCATAATCTTCTGTAATGGTCAGAAAAACGATCTTACAAAGCCTGTTTTTTTGGCGCAGCCTTCTGGCGGCCTCCATTCCATCCATGTTCTCCATATAGATGTCCATAAAGACAAGTTGAAAATTGACCTGGGCGGCAGCTTTCAAAAAATTCTCTCCGTCCTCAAATTCTGTCAGCGTATAGTCCAGCTGATGCTTTTTCATATAATTTTCCAGGCAGACAGACAGTTCTTCTCTGTCCTCTGCTCTGTCATCCACAATCGCAATCTGCATCGTGCCATCTCCTTTGCACAATAATCCAATATTAGTATAACATAAAACCGCAGGAAAAAACTTGCGTCTTAAACAGGAAACCTGCGTCTTAAACAAAGTCGGTTGCATTTCCCTTGACAAGATGCTATCCTAATTATACTACCAGACTTTCCGATGAGAAGGTCTGGTTTTTTTATTTTTAGGAAAGGAGGCTCAGCATGAAAATCGCACTTTGTACGGAGCAGAGAAATGTGGAATGGTTTGAAAGCAGGCTGCGCTCCCTTTTTGATGGGGATGGGCAGCTTGCGATTGACGAATTGTGGAATGAGAACCAGCTTGCCCAGGCGCTGCGGCGGAGCCGCTACCATGCGGTTGTCATCGCCATGACCGGAGCAAAGGGACTGGAGGCGGCCATACAGGCGAAGCGGCTGGCACCGGAAACACCGCTTGTCTGGTGGAGCGATGATAAAAACTTCGCCCTGATCGCATATCACCTGCGTATCCCTGTGTTTCTTTCGGCAGACTGCTCCGATCAGGAGCTATATGAGGCGATAAAACCCATCACAAAATGGAGGTGCGAAAATGCGAATTGCGCTGTGCAGTTATAGCCAGAAAGAAAAAGAAACCGCTTTGCTGATGAAGCTGGGCAAAGTAGACCGCTTTGATAATGGTGTGTTTTGTACCTATGCCATGCAGCGGGATGGACCTTATGATGCTGTGGTGGTCATGGAGGACGGAGCCAGGGGGATGAATTTCTGCATGAGCATACGAGGGTACAGCAAGGATGTCCCGCTCCTTTGGATCAGCGATCAGGCAGAATTTGAACCCCAAAGCCGCAGGCTGCAGGCGGACACCTTTTTGGTAAAGCCTGTGACAGAATATCAGCTGCGGGAGGCGGTATCCCAGCTGCTTCAGAAAACAACGAGAAGGAACGAACCGCGTGAGGAGGATGAATAAAATGATGTGGAAATGGAAACGGCCGGCCGCATTTTTACTGGCGGCGGCAATGATTTTTACGATGCCGGGAGTTCCGGCATCTGCGGTGGAAGCGGGTGCGTCCGCCGTCCATACGGGGTTGTGCGAGCATCACCCGGAACATACAGAGGACTGCGGATATACGAAAGGAACCGAAGGGTCAGCCTGTGAACATGAGCATAAGGTGAATGGCGGCGAAGCCGACAGAGAAGATCCCCTGGGGGATACTGAGGATTGCTACACCCCTGTGAAGAAGTGTATCCATGAACATGACGAAAGCTGTTACCCTGTTTTGGAAGGCAGCGTATCAGAAAATACGGCGACCTCATCTGAAGTAGAGGAGGCCCAGCCGACCGAGTGTACCCATGAATGCAGTGAGGAAAGCGGCTGTATCACAAAAGAATTAAGCTGTCCTCATGAACGCGGCGAGCATGACGAAAGCTGCGGCTACATTCCGGCCACAGAGGGGACGCCCTGCGGGTATACCTGCGAGCAGTGCAATTCCCAGGACAGTGGGCTTGTTCCCGGTGTGTCCGGGAATACTCCGGCGGAGTGCAGCTGCGAAACCCACTGTAAGCAGGGGGCGATCAATCCCGACTGTCCGGTCTGTTCTGCGGAAGATGCAGATCTCTCTGCCTGCAAAGGCACAGAGGAAACCGTCTGTATCTGCACCGACCGATGCAGTGAGGAGATGGTGAATCTGGACTGTCCCATCTGCTCTGCGGAGAATGCAGACTTCTCTGCCTGTCTTGGAAAAGAGGCGGCGGCGCTGGCTGCGTTTGCGCTGCCGCAGGCCGATCATACCCACTGCGTCTGCGGCGGGAATGGAGATGTCAACGGGCACGAACATGACACTGCTGGCACAGAATGGACAAAAACCGATGCCCTGCCTGTTTCTGCTGGCAACTATTATCTGACGCAGTCTGTGTCGGGGAGCTGGACTGTGCCAAAAGGCAAGGTCAACCTCTGCCTGAACGGGCAGACGATCAACGGCAAAATCACCATCGGCAGCGGCGCGACGCTGACGCTGACCGACTGCATCGGCAGCGGCAGGGTTCAAGGCGAAGTGACCGTCAACGGCGGCAAATTTGAACTGTACAGCGGCACGATCACCGGCGGCGTGCAGGTCGGTATAAAGGGCAGCGCCTATCAGACCGGCTCGTCCTTTACCATGTATGGTGGAGAGATTACCGGTAATAAAGCAGGCAGCGGCTCCGGCGGCGGTGTGTTCCTTGTCGGCACGACGAATCAGACCGACCCGCCAAGATTCACCATGCATGGCGGAACCATTTCCGATAACACTGCGGGTGCGTCTGACGGCGGTGGCGGCGGCGTATATGTGGGTGAGAAGTGCAGCTTCACCATGGACGGCGGAGCCATCACCGGCAACAAGGCGACCGCCGGCAACGGCGGCGGGATCTATATCCACTTTAACGCCGGCACAGTTTCGATCTCCAACGCCACGATCACCGGCAACAAGGCGTCCGCCACGGGGAATACAAGTTATGGCCACGGGGGCGGCATTTATTCGGAGAGAGGGGTAACCGTCGAGAATGTGACGATCACCGGAAACAACAGTACCTTTGAGGGCGGCGGCATCTATGGAAAGGGCGCTATTACCCTCACCGATGCTACCGTTACCGACAACTCTCAATATGACGTTTACTACGACGGAAGGGAAAGCAACACTCCTGAGCTCACTATTTCCGGCTCGGTGAAGGCCGGTTATTACGCCAATGAAGCTTGGAAGCTGCCCATTCTTGTATCAGGCGCATTGAGAGAGGATTCGGTCATCCGTGTGGGCGTGCGTGAAGGCATAAATCTTGGGGCCATCGCCGAACCGGCAAGCGGCGTGACGCTCAGCGCCGAGAACTTCAAGGCGGACGCCGCCGGCTGCGTGACCAGCCTGGGCGATGACGGCAAGGTCTATCTTGTGCCCTGCACGCACGAGATGGACGATACCGGCTACACCTGCAAGAAGTGCCATACGCAATTCGACGCGCGCGTGGGCGATAGCGCCTATTATCAGACGCTGACGAAGGCGTTTGATGCAGCCAGAGGCAACACCGTGACGCTGCTGCGGGATGTGACACTCGCAGGAAATTGCTCTTCTTCTTACACCTACTCAGCGACGCTGGATCTGAATGGCAAAACTGTCAGCAGCGAGCGTTATTACATTAGCGTCGGAGGTGGGAACAAACCCAGGACTCTGACGGTCAAGGATTCCGGAACAGGCGGCGGAACGCAGGCGCTCGATGTCACGTTTTACGTTTCCTCCAACGGAACGCTTGCAGTCGGCGACTCCTACACCGGCAAGATTTCGCGCGTGGAGCTGCAGGCCGGCGGCGCATTGGAGCGCTTTGGCGGCGAAATCGGCGAGTTGGTTTTAAGAGATGCTGCGATTGGCTCCACAAGTACGGGCTACGGCCTGAAGCTGTGGAATGGCAATACAAACGCCTGCACCATCGGCAAGTTCACGGATAACATGACGAGCAAGAGCCTCACCGTTAAAGACCTGCTGGGAACCGACTACGCAAAGTGCGAGCTGCACGGCGAAAAGGGCGGTACATGGAGCAGCGTTGATAAGAGCACCAAAATTGCAGAGTTGACCGGCTATACAGCGTACAAGGTGCAGTTCCCGGAGTGCGTCCATCAGTGCGCCGATGACAGCAACCCCGTATGCTCTGTGTGCCACAAGAACCTGTACACGAAAATTACCGCCAAGAGCACCGACGGCACGACCAAGACTGCCTATTTCACGGAAGACAGTGCGCTGGAACACGGCTATGCAGAGGCCATCCAGACCTTGAACGGCTGGAGCAATGAGGGCTGCACCGAGCCGACGCTGACCCTGCTGCGGGATATGTATGCTTTCGGCACCTCCATGCCGCTGACCGGCACGCTGACGCTGGAGGGCGGAACGCACACCGCCAAGAATGTGACGGTCGCTGAAAACGCGAATGTGACCTTTGCCAGCGGCAGCTATCGAGGTGCGACCATCGACGGCACGGCGACGGTGAAGGAGGGCGTCACATTTGCCGACGACGCCACCGTCACGGTGAACGGTACGCTGAACGCCAAGGGCGGTACCTTCACTGGTAATGTCAAATTCAACGGCAGCAGCATCGCGAACATCAGCGGCGGCAACTTTACCAATGATAAGTTGCATGGCGGCGTTGAGTTCTTCAATTCTTCTGTCACGGGCACGATCTCCGGCGGCACGTTTGTCTTCGCGGATTTTTACACCACCAAAGTCAAGCTCTCCGGCGGCACATTTAAGGAGATCAGAAGCTACAGCGACCACAAACTTGCCGACCTACTGGCGGAGGGCGCGGCGTATTACAGAACAGTCGATGATCAGGCTGTGACCAATGATAGAGTGAATACGCTGGAAAATGTCAAGGTCGTGTCGCATACGCACAACGGCGGCACGGACGGCAAGGGCATTTGCAGCATCTGCAACAAGCAGATGACGGCGTCGCTGACCGTCGGCGGCAAGACGAGCTGGTACGCGGCCTTTGCCACTGCCATCGAGGCGGCGAACGCGGCGGACGGTGCAAAGACCATCACGCTGTATCAGAATGTGGATGACACTGTCTACGGGAAGCGGACCGCCTATGAGCTGACCCGCGGGCCGGTGACGCTGGCGACCGGCGGGAAAAGGGTCGATGGTGTGGACCTCATCGCCAAGGGCATTTCTCTGACGGTCACGGGCAGCAACGGAAGCTTCTATGTGACGGTGGACGGCAAAGACGCGGAATTGACCGTCAACGACAAGGATACGAAGCTCGCCATTGTTACGGCGAAGAACGGCGGAAAGCTTTTGCTGAGCAACGGCACCTTCAGCCGTGTGGCTGTCATGAACGACGGCAGCAGCGCCAGCCTCAGCGGCGGCAGCTACGGCGGGATTACGAGCGATACCGGCTATGTCAAGCCCTACGCGCTGCTGGCGAAGGGGTACGCTTACAAAAAAACAAAGGATAACCAATGGCTCCCCAACGCCAATTCAATCCCGTCAGAAGTCACCGTTGAAAAAGCGCCCTTCGCGGTCGAAAAGATCTATCCGAATAGCGATACGAACTACACCGGAAACTCGGCGTTTGCGACGGACGGCAGCATCACGCTGACTGCGGTAATCGCGCCAGAAACGGAGGGCGTCACCTACTACTACTGGTGGGAGCTGTTTGACGAATCAAAGAACGACTGGACCACGACATTCCGCAATGTTAATTCTGCGACGCATACCGGCGGGCAGAGCAAGACGCTCACGATCTCCGGGCTGCCCGTAGACAAGAGCTATTAGTACCACATTTTCGTCCAGTGCAGCAATGGCTACAATTGCTACAGCGAGCCGTTCACCGTGACCCGGCATCAGCATAGCTGGACGTACACGGCAAGCGGCGCGACCATCACCGCAAGCTGCACAGACACGACTTGCACCAGCCCGAACGGCGGCAGCGTGACCATCAAGGCCCCCGCCGAGCTGACCTACAGCGGGGAAGGCAAACCCGCCACGGTGACTGCAAGCAGCGATTGGCAGGGTCTGGCGGCGAGTGGGATCACCATCAGCTACATAAAGACGGGCATGTATGATTCAGAGAAATTGGAAAACGGCGCGCTCCCCACGTATGCCGGTACCTACACCGCCAGCATCACCCTGGGCGAGGCGACCGCCAGCGTGACCTATACCATTGGCAAAGCTACCCCCAAGGCGGAGGACTTCACCTTCACCGCCCCGACAAGCCTGACCTATGACGGCAATGTCAAGAGCGCGACGGTTTCTCCCGCAAAGGCCGGTACGGGCGATGTCATCGTAAAATACTACGATAAAGACGGTAAGGAAGCCACACCTAAGAACGCGGGCGAATACACCGTCAAGATCGATGTAGTCGAGAGCACGAACTATGCTGCGGCCAACGGCCTGACGGCGGATGGCTGGAAGTTTAGCATCACCAAGGCTGTCGCACCCACGATGCAGCCCATAGAGCTGACCGTTATCAACGGGCTGGCAAAGACTTACTTGGTCAATCTTCCCGCGCTGCCGACGCTGGGCGATAATTGTAAGTACGGCTCCATCAAATATGAGGCCTGCAACTTCGATCTGATTGGAGAGGGCGGCTACGCAAATTCGACGGCAATGATCACATCAAACGATGAGTTCCAGTTGACTGTCCCGGCTGTCGAATCTCAGACCGAAGGTTCCGTCGGAACCGTAGGCGTCAAGATCACCACGGACAACTATCAGGACATGCTCCTGACCGTTAAAGTCATCGCGAAGAACAAGATCGTTCCCGTGCTGGACGGCGAGATCACCGCAACGCCAATCACCTTTGGCCAGATCCTGCGCGTCAGCACCATTACTGGCACGATGAAAGACGACGGCAAGCCGGTCGAAGGCACCTTCGAGTGGACGGATCCTAGTACCAAGCCCGACAAAGCCGGCAACTATCAGGCTGAGTGGACATTCACCCCGGCGGAGGGCTATGAGGAATACGCGACCGCGACCGGAACTGTGACCATCAAGGTGAACAAGGCTACCCCCACCTTCAACGCTCCCACGGCGCAGGAAAATCTGACCTATACCGGACAGGAGCAGGCGCTGATTACTGCGGGCAGTGTGACCAGCGGTGGCACCATGCAGTACAGCCTGACCGAGAACGGCACATACAGCCAGGACATCCCTACCGGCACCGATGCCGGAGCATATACCGTGTGGTATCAGGTGATTGGCGATGAAAACCACAACGATACCGCACCCGCCAGCGTGGCGGTCCGCATTGGGCAGAAGCCGCTGACGATCACCGGGGTAACGGCTGCGTCCAAGCTTTATGATGGCACGAAAAACGCGGGCATCACCAGCGTGACCTTCGACAACGTGATCTTGAACCGAGACACAGACTACAACGTGACCGCCAGCTTTGACGATGCCAGTGTGGGCAACGGCAAGAACGTCACTGCCACAGTGACCCTGATCGGACCGGCAGCGAAGAATTACGCCCTGGAGCAGAGCAGCTTCCCCACCACTGCCAGCATCACCAAGGCCGCTGCGCCTGACTTCACCAAGGGAACTGGGCTCGTCATTGTAAACGGCCACGAAAAGACCTACACCGTGACGCTCCCCGCCCTGCCCACGCTGGAAACGCCCAAAGAGTACGGTGCACCCACCTATGAGCTCGGCGGAATCACACTGGATGGCAGCTACTACACCGGCGGCGCGAAGGTGGAAAACGGCAAGCTGATCCTGCCGATTCAGAAAAATGACGTGAAAACCACCGGCTCTGTGGGTACAGTGACCGTAGTAATCAAGAGCACAAACTATGAGGACATCACGCTGACCGTCAATGTCAATGCGACCAACAAGCTTGTCCCCACTGTTACGGCACCTACGGCAAACGCCCTGACCTACAACGGTGCAGAACAGGCGCTGGTTACAGCAGGCAAGACCACTGGCGGCACGATGCTCTACCGGCTTGACAATTCTGAGTGGAGCGAGCAGCTCCCCACAGCGAAAAACGCCGGGGAATACACTGTTTGGTATAAGGTTCAGGGAAATGCAGAGTACGCAGATGTGGCAGAACAGAACGTGACTGTGACCGTAGCGAAAAAGTCAGTTACCGTTACGGCGCTTGATCAGAGCGCCTACACCGGCAGCACCGCGCCCGACCTTGGCAGCCCGGAAGCAGATAAGGACTACAAGGTGGAGGGGCTGGTTGGTGCAGATACCCTGAGCGGCACGGTAACACTGGACTACGCACAGACGCCGGATATGAGCAAAACCGGAAAAACCGCGATCAACATCACTGGTACGCTGTCAAATGACAACTATGAGATCACCTATGTTTCTGGAACGTTGACCGTTTCCAAGCAATCTTCCAGCAACGACGGTTCCTCCTCTGGTGGTTCGGGCAGCGGTGGAGGTTCCTCCTCCGGCGATTCTGACGATTCCGACAACAATGATAACACCAACCAGCCGGAGTACAAGCCTCAAGCCCCTGTAACCGGTGAAACCAAACCCATACAGCCGGATAAAAACGGCAATGCGGCAGTGGACAACAGCTCTGTCCAGTCCGCCATCGACAAGGCCAAACAGGATGCGAAAAAGAACGGCACCACAGAGAACGGGATTGCCGTTACCGTTCCCATCACCTCGGCGGCAGGCCAGACCTCTTTTAACGTGACCATCAAGGCGCAGACACTGGATCTGCTGGTCAAAGAAAATGTCCGGCAGTTTACCGTTGCAACAGATCATCTGGTTTCAGTCAATATCGGCCTGGATACTCTGAAGCAGCTGGATAGCGTCTCCGCTGGTGGGGACATCATTCTCCGGGTAGATAAGGTAGATGCCCTGCGCTCCACCGATGCCAAAGCCGCTATTGGCACAAGACCGGCCTACGATCTGTCGCTGGTGCACCTCTCCAGCGGCAAGGAGACGCCGATTACCAGCCTGAATGGACATACCATCTCGGTGCGTTTGCCCTACACACCGGCAAAGGGTGAGCAGACGGGTAATCTCTATGCAGTCTATGTGGACGACGCGGGAAAGGTGGAATGGATCACCAAATCCAGCTACGATGCCAGCCAGAAAACGGTTGTCTTTGAAACCGGTCATTTCAGCATCTACGGCATCGGCTACAAGAACCCTGCCCCGGCCTTTACCGACATTACCGGCCACTGGGCAGCAGATAACATCCTCTTTGCAGCCAGCCGGGGACTGCTCTCCGGCACAAGTGACACCACCTTTAGCCCGGGCACCGGCATGACCAGAGGAATGTTTGTGACAGCTCTGGGGCGGCTGGCGGGCATCAACCCGGACAGCTACAAAACCGGGAAATTCACTGATGTGAAAGCCGACGCTTACTATGCGCCCTATGTGAACTGGGCAGCACAGACCGGAATTGTGACGGGTGTTACCGCCACCACCTTTGCGCCGGATACCAACATCAACCGGGAACAGATGGCGGTGATTATGAAAAATTACGCTGCAAAGCTGGGCTATGATCTGCCCCAGACCTTAAAGGCTGTGACCTTTGCGGACAACGCAAACATCAGCAGCTGGGCGAAGGATGCGGTCAGAGCCATGCAGCAGGCGGGCATCCTGGCCGGGAAGAATGGAAATAAGTTTGACCCCAAGGGAACCGCTACCCGCGCCGAAGTCGCCACCGTACTGCGGCGGTTTGTGGAGATCGTCATTGACTCGCAGACCGCAAACGGCTGGCAGCAGAATGACAGCGGCCAGTGGAGCTATTACAGAAATGGGAAGCCGGTGAAAGGCTGTCTCTCCGACGACCAGAAGTGGTACTGGCTGGTCAAGGCTACCGGAATGATGTTTGCCGGCGGCTGGAAGCAGATTGACGGAAAGTGGTACTACTTCTACACAGATGGAACGATGGCGGTGAATACCACCATTGACGGATATACCATCGGCTCGGATGGTGCAAGAAAGTAACCTACAATAAAAAACGATTTGCCGGTATATCAGCGGACAAAGATAAACGCGGTCGGGTATCAAGAAACCCCGCCGCGTTTATTTTTTCTCTTGTTTTTCTCTGGTGTCCAGCATTTTATCATAAAATCGGCAGAATACCCCCCATCCCTCTTAGGTGGCGGGATGAATGCCGCTATAATGATACATAGACAGATGTAAAATGGTAAGCAATTACAATTCTTTCCCTTCCCTTTTGTGAAATCATGTGCTATAATTGATGTAGAACGTATGTTCTGTCCTGATTGGGAAAGGAGGACCTGTTTTGTATTTGTATTTGACCGTATGCCATCAGCTAAAGCATCTGTCCAAAGATGAATTTCTCATTCTACGGGAATTATGCCGCACAGCAAAAAAACTGACCAACCAGGCCATCTACCAGATACGGCAGCATTACTTTGAACATAGCCAGTATCTCCCATATGAGAAAAACTACGCCATCTTAAAGACTTCCGAAAACTATCGGCTGCTGAATTCCAACATGGCCCAGCAGATCCTTAAGGAAGTGGGCGGAGCTTTTAAGTCCTTCTTCAGCCTGTTAAAACTGGCAAAACAGGGGAAGTATCCATTTTCATCCTTTTCTCTGGCATAGCGGATTGAGCTGCCAAAATTCCTGAATTGACTCCATGTATCTTGCATGAGTTTGTCGAGAAGATCTTTGTCCATACTGCCAGCGATCCGAAGGGCAAGAACCGCACCCAGGAAATTGACATCTACTATAAGGGCATCGGAGCCCTGGAAGTATCCAAAGTCACTTCATCAAGGCGAGAATGAGACGTTCGACTGCGACGACCGGAGCAGCGCGGAGACATTCGAACCGTTCGAGCCCGGCAGGGCTTGAACATAGAAAAAAGAGCCATCCATCGGATGACTCTTTTTTCTATCTCTTTGAGAGCACGAGACGGGATTCGAACCCGCGACCCTCGCCTTGGCAAGGCGATACTCCACCACTGAGCCACTCGTGCAAACATACCTTCAAAACCACATATTGAAAATCATCTTTACCGTTTCATCAACCAAACAGACCTTCCTGGATAAGCCCTCGACCGATTAGTAACAGTCAG
>NZ_QUEP01000025.1 GCF_003478035.1 Clostridium sp. OF03-18AA | reverse complement strand
GAAAATCCGGAGATAACATCAAAGGATTACCTATCACTATTGTGGGGCGGCAGCAGCCCGTCTACCTCCTTTGACTGCTCCGGATTTGTTTCCTATGTAATCAATCACTGCGGAAACGGTTGGAGTGTTGGTCGTTTGACCGCAAACGGTTTGATGGGCGTATGCGACATTATCCCGAAAAGCTCTGCCAAACCGGGAGATTTGATTTTCTTCCAAGGCACTTATGATACCTCCGGTGCATCACACGTTGGTATCTATGTTGGCAATGGTATGATGATCCACTGCGGAAACCCCATTTCCTACGCTTCTATCGAATCGAATTACTGGCAACAGCATTTTTACTGCTTCGGCAGAATCAGAAACTAAAGGAGGGATGGCGATTGAGTGCCAAGTTAGACAGAATAGGTGCAGACCTTGAAAAAGCCCGTAAGAAACGGGCAGAATGGGATGCTAAGGTGAAAGACCTGGAACGCAGATACCGTGAGGAGGAAAATTCCGAAATCCATGAGATGGTTCATGCTGCGAACCTGAATCCCGAACAGCTTTCCGAGCTGCTCCGTATGTTTGCTGCGGATATGGCTCCGAAGCCTGATACGATCAATACTATGAATGAGGAGGAAACGCAGAATGAGATTTAAGAAAATTGGAGCCGCATTGCTGGCGTGTGCAATGTGTTTTGGCGTGTTTTCTACAACGGCATTTGCCTATGTAGATGAAAGCGTAGCGACTGAAGAACCTGCGGTCGAAGAAAAAGTTCCCGAAACAGAGCCGGAGGAGCCGATGCTACCGCTTACTCCCGACGGCAATCTGACTTTGGTTGATGACGCTGGCTCGCCTACGAAAAGCGGAAAGCAGTTCATTACCGCTGTAACCAAAAACGGAAACTACTTCTATATCATCATTGACCGTGATGATAAGGGCGAGGAAACCGTGCATTTTCTGAATCAGGTGGATGAAGCCGACCTGCTCAAGCTGATGGACGAGGAAGAAGTTGCAGAGTTCACCAAGCCGGTTGAGGAAACAAAGCCGGAAGTAGTTGAAACAGTTCCTGAAATTACAGAACCGACACCGGAGGAAAAGCCGAAATCCACAAATATGCTCCCGGCGATTCTTACTCTGATTGTGCTTGCCTGTGGTGGTGGATTCTTCGTATTTAAGAAAGTCCAGGAAAAGAAGAAGGCACAGGAAGCGGCAAAGCCTGACCCAGATGCTGATTATGTGGACGATGACGAGGACTATGGGTACGATCCGGAGTTTGAGGACGACGATGAAGATAGCTCCGTCGATGAAGATGATAATGAACCTGTGTAAACAGGATAGGCTTGATGCCTGGGGCAGCCTTCGGGTTGCCTTTACATAGTTTCCGCTTTCAAAAAATAAAAAAATTTGCGTTTTTGAAAGTGACATCTTGCATATACTATTAGCAGACAGTATAATAAGTACAGCGAAGCGGTTTCGAGAAATGAAAAAACTTCAATTTTTGAAAGCGGGTGACTATATGAAAACAATCACGAGAGCAAAATATCTCGATAGAATCATTGAACTGAATGGTACTCCTGACATCAAGATCATCACGGGCATTCGTCGATCTGGTAAGTCCAAATTGATGCAGGCGTATATTGCGTATCTGAAAAGCAATTTTGAAAACATCAATATTATCTTCATCGACTTCATGGATTTGGCGTATGAAGAAATCAAGGAATACCATGCCTTACACGCCTATGTGGAAGAACATTATCAGGAAGGAAAAACGAACTACCTGTTTGTAGACGAGGTTCAGATGTGTCCCAAGTTTGAGTTGGCAATCAATAGCCTGTACTCTAAGGGAAAATACGACATCTATGTAACAGGCTCTAATGCTTTCCTGTTGAGTGCAGATCTGGCAACTCTGTTTACCGGACGCTATATTGAAATTCATGTGTTTCCTTTCAGCTTCCAGGAATATTGCCAGTATTATGATGATATTAGTGACAAAGATAAGCTCTTTGATGAGTACGCTATCAAGGGCGGTTTAGCAGGTTCCTATGCTTATAGAACCGAAAAAGACAGAACAAACTATATCAAAGAGGTCTACGAAACGATTGTTACAAGGGATTTGGTACAGAAATATACTCTCCCGGACACTTTGGTTTTACAACGTCTGAGCGAGTTCCTTATGGATAATATCAGCAACCTGACTTCTCCGAATAAGGTCAGTCAGCTACTGACAGCAAATGAGACTCCAACCAATCATGTAACCGTCGGCAAGTACATTAAGTATTTGTGCAATGCTTTTGTATTTTATGATATTAAGAGATATGACATCCGAGGTAAGAAATACCTTGAAAGCTCTGAAAAGTTCTATTTGTGTGACAGCGGTATTCGATATGCAATACTGGGAAGCAGAAATATAGACTATGGCAGAGTATATGAAAACGTTGTTTGTATCGAGCTTCTTCGCCGTGGATATGATGTCTATGTCGGCAAGCTCTATCAAAAGGAAATCGACTTTGTTGCTCAGAGAGGTAGCGAAAAGATTTATATTCAGGTCAGCGACAACATTTCCGGGCAGGAAACATTTGAGAGAGAATGCTCTCCTCTGCTTCAGATTCGAGACGCTTATCCGAAAATGATTATTGCCAGAACCAAACATCCCCAATATAGCTATGAAGGAATCGAAATTCACGATATAGCCGATTGGTTGCTACAAGAATAAGCAAGGTGAAATATCTCCGTCATTCTCTTTTGAAATGATGGAGATATTTTTATTATGACGGAGATTGTAGAACAGAAAATTGTATCAGGTTGCAAAAATCCTTTCCGAACTTTTTACATAGCAGTCATGCACTACGGTGTGTGGCTGCTTATTTTTTTGTGAAAGGAGCAGATGCAAATGAAATTAGTTTTGGCTGAAAAGCCTTCGGTTGCACAGAGTATTGCCAAAGTGTTAGGTGCTGCCAAGCGTGAGGATGGCTACTTAGAGGGAAACGGATATGTGGTCAGCTGGTGTGTAGGGCATTTGGTGGAGCTGGCACAGCCGGAAGTCTATGATGCGAAGTACAGCAAATGGGCTTATGCAGACCTTCCTATCTTCCCGATGGACTGGCAGTATGAGGTTTCTGCCGGTACGAAAAAACAGTTTGGGATTCTGAAAAAGCTCATGGCCAGAGAAGATGTTGCGAGTCTTGTGTGTGCAACAGATGCCGGTCGTGAGGGCGAGCTGATCTTTCGGTTGGTGTACCACAAAGCCGGGTGCAGAAAGCCGTTTGAGCGGCTTTGGATTTCCTCGATGGAAGATGTAGCAATCAAGGAGGGCTTTGAAAATCTCAGGTCTGGAACGGAATATGATGCTTTGTATGAAGCAGCACTGTGTCGAGAACGAGCCGACTGGATTGTTGGTATTAACGCTACTCGACTTTTTTCGACCCTTTACGGGCAGACCCTGAATGTTGGTCGTGTTATGACCCCTACCCTTGCTATGGCTGTTATGCGAGAAGCTGCCATTTCCGCATTCAAGCCTGAACTGTTCTACACAGTTCAGATTGGATTGGATGGTTTTACGGCTGCAAGCGAACGCTTCAAAACCAAGGCAGCAGCCGAAGCTGTCAAACAAAGCTGTTCGGTGGCAATCGTTCAGAAAGCTGAATGTAAGGAGAAAACAGAAAAGCCGCCTGCGCTCTATGACCTGACCAGTTTACAGAGAGAAGCCAACCGTGTGCTTGGCTACACGGCACAGCAGACCTTGGACTACACGCAGAACCTCTATGAAAAGAAACTGGTCACTTATCCCCGTACCGACAGCAGGTTTCTGACGGAAGATATGGCACATAGCCTGACCGACCTCGTAAAGCTGGCTTTCCACACATTCCCCGTGGAGGATGTGGATAACATACCAGTTCATGCAGAGCAGGTTGTGAATAACAAAAAGGTCACAGATCACCATGCCATCATTCCGACCAGAGAATTGCAGAAATGCAATCTGAGCGAACTTCCCAAGGGTGAACTTGCAATTTTGCAACTGATCTCGAATCGGTTGTGCGTAGCTGTTGGCGATCCGCACCGATACGCAGAGACAGTTATTGAGCTGGACTGTGGCGGTACCGTGTTTTCCACCAAAGGCAAAACTGTTGTGCAGGATGGATGGAAAGCTCTGGTTCAGAAAAATGATTCGACAAAATCCGACGAAAACGTGCAGACACTCCCTTCTGTTTCCGTTGGTGACGAAATGACCGTCAGCGGCACGGAAATCAAGGAAGGGAAAACATCTCCCCCTAAACACTTTACCGAGGATACTCTGCTTTCTGCTATGGAAACTGCCGGTGCGGACGAAATGCCTGATGAGGTGGAGCGCAAAGGTTTGGGAACGCCTGCGACCCGTGCCGGTATCATTGAGAAGCTGGTTCGCATCGGTTTTCTGGAGCGTAAGGGTGATAAGAAAACCAAACACCTGATTCCGACCCACAAGGGTACGGCTCTGGTAACAGTCATGCCGGAACAGATTCAGTCCCCATCCATGACGGCGGATTGGGAAGAAAAATTGTTGCTCATTGAGAAAGGCGAATATGCCAGCGAGGACTTTATGGACGAGATCAAAGATGTGATTGCCGGTCTGATTCAGAACTATGAAGTAATCCGTGATTCCGAGGTTATGATGTCGAAAGAAGCCAATTCTATCGGCAAATGCCCGCTCTGCGGCAGTGCTGTAGAGGACAAAGCCAAGGCATTTTTCTGTTCCAACAGAGCTTGCAAATTTGCCCTCTGGAAAAACAATCGCTACTTTGCGAGCATCGGCAAGAGCATGACTTCTGCCACGGCGCAGAAATTGCTTGGTTCCGGCAAGGTAAAGCTCAAGAATTGCAAGTCCGAAAGAACGGGCAACACCTTTGATGCCACCGTCTTTATGGAGGTATCAGATGATGGCAAAACGAAGTTCAGTATGGAATTTGAAAATGGAGGAAAGCGCAAATGACAAATGAGTACAACCCGGATGGTAAGGAAATCCGATTTATCGACAGCCATTATAAGGATTTGTTTCATATCCCCGATGGCAGCTGTGTGCAGATTCACTACCCGGATGAAATGGTTGTGAAGCCCTGCACCTTCATTGACGAGTATCATACGCAGATCGGATACAATGTGTTTCATATCTGCCAGTTTGCAGAAATTATGGAGCGCAACGGCGCAAGCTATATGCCGGAGCCTGAGATTATGGGCGATGAAGCCGCATGGAAGGTCGGAAAGGATAGAATCCTTGCGGTGCAGACCTGCGAAGATGGTTACGACTACACCCTGTTGGATGAAAACTACAACGAGATTGATGGCGGTCAGGTTGATAACCCTGAACTGTCCATGCTCGAAGTCCGCCGGGATATTCTGGAATCCTTCGGGCTGGAGCGCCGGGAACTGCGGGCAATGTTCTATGAGGATGTCATGGAGCAGGCTTTTGAAGTCGGCAGACAGGCGGTGGTGGTCAATGACCCTATCGCTGAGCTTGCTTTTAAGCTCGACCGTTTTGCAGAGAACTTCGACCCCTATGAATATATGGATCAGGTCGATGATGTGCAGGCGCATATCCAAGAAATCAAGGCAGATCTTGCCGCTGGTAATACGGCTCCGTATCGTGAGTTCCTGAATACAGCCATTGAAGAAGCCCGTGAGGAAACTGCGGTTGAGGTTGCCAAAGTGCTGAAAAGTCAGCTGGATAAGCTCGACTCTCCGAAGCGTGAGTCGGTCATGGAAAAACTGGCACAGGCCGCAGAAAAAGCTGCGCCTGCCAGTCCCTCTCCCAAACGCAAAGAGCCTGAACGATAAGGAGGACACGGATATGAAAAACGAAAAATGGGATGATGTTCACGGAAATACCACCCCGGATGACAGAATGGTTGCTTTTCTGGAAAGCCCCACGGATTCCTATGCGATTCTTCAGCTGCGGGAAGATGTAGACGATAATATCCCGCTCATGTTTGCAAATTACAGCTACCTTCAGAAGAAAGAAATGGAGCCTGAGATTGACCGTTACGAGGTGGTCTATCATGGCTCCATTTCTATGTCCGAGGATGTGAATCGGCAGCTGGAAGATTTGTATGTAAAGTTCAATATTGACCACCCGGATGATTTCCGTGGTCACAGTATGTCGGTCAGCGACATCGTAGCCTTAAAGGTAGTCGGTGAGGTATCCTTTCACTATGTAGATTCTGTTGGGTTTCAGAAGCTGGAAAACTTTATGAAGTCCGAAAACTACCTGAAAAACGCAGAGATGGCAATGGAAGATGATTATGGGATGATTGACGGTATCATCAATAACGGAAAAGCGTCCGGATTAGAGGAACGTCCTTCGGTGTTGGAGCAGTTAAAGGAAAAGCCCGTGCCGGATGTTTCCCATAAGCCGCCCAAGAGCCACCCGGAAAGGGAGATTGAATGATGGATTTCACACAGGATGAGCGGAACATGATGATGCTTTACAGCCCTGGCACAAGGTCAGGGCTGTGTGAAGCACTGACACTGATGAAGGAACAGCTTTCGGAGGACGAGTCAGAGCTTTTTGCTTTGGCAGACTCGGTTCTCCGTAAAGTTTCAGCCATGGACGATGCCGCCTTTGAGAAGCTGAACCTTTATCCGGATTGATAGGATTGGAGGGATACAATGAACGCAAAAGAGCGATTTTATTCCGGATTAGCAAAAGAAACGATTGGGAAAATCACCTCGAACACAGATAACTGGACTTCGTTTTTGAGAACGATGTCCCGCAACTATGAGTTCACCTATCCGGAACAGGTGATGATTTATGCTCAGCGCCCCAATGCGACCTTTTGCAAGCCCTATGAGGACTGGAACGCTGAAAATTACCGCAGATATGTAAAGCGTGGCTCTACCGGCATTGCTCTGTTTGTGATGAACAGGGATAAACCGTATCTGCGCTATGTGTTTGATGTGGCGGATACCGGCGTTCGCCGTTCTTCCCCGGAACTGAAACCGTGGGAGGTGACGCCTGAAAACCGCTCCTATGTCATGGAAGCGATGGAGCGTACCTTCGGTGTTGCCGCTGACGGGGTACTGGAAGCACAGCTTGAAGATATTGCATCCGCACTGGCGGCTGAGTATTGGGACGATTACAAAAAGCAGTTCCTCGACATCGTTGCCAACAGCTTCCTTGAGGAGTATGATGAACTCAACATCGAAGTAGCTTTCAAAAATGCGGTGGCAAACAGCGTATCCTATACGATGTATTGCCGGTTCGTGGAAAGTCCCGACAACTACTTCGAGCATGAGGATTTCCAGAAGGTGTTTGATTTTAACACCAGACAGACGGTAAATGCCCTTGGTACTGCGGTGAATGCCATCAGCACAAGGATGTTTCAGGAAATCGAAAAAGCGATTGGAGAACATGAGCAGATTAAAGCTACCGAAAGGAGTACAGATTATGAGCGAGATGACTTACAGACAGGCCGGAGATTATCAGATTCCGAACCTTCAGTTGGAGAACGAGGGAGAGAAACCTCTGGGCAAGTACGGCAGGATGCGTCGAGCATTTTTGGAACAGAACAATCCGATGCTCCTGAACGACATGATTCTGACGGAGAGCCTGTTCCCGCACCTGTGGGAGATCGAGGAAACAGCGAAAGCCAGAGTGGAGTTTCTGATGGAGCAGTACCTGAAGGACAGCCCCGCACCGGACAAGGAAACGCAGCAGATGGCGTGGGTGCAGCACATGAACAGCCTGAAAGCACAGGCGGAGGAAGTCGTGATGACGGAGCTTATCAACAGCTGAGTCTGAACCTTTTCCTCTCCGAAAATGAACAAATCAGTTTTATCGACCGAGCAGAGAGCTTTACGCCCTCTGCTTTTTCTTTTGCCCAGGAAGAAATCGACCACTTCCTTCTGCTTGGTAGCAATACCGATGAAGCCCGAAAAGTCGTAGCGCTGGAATATATGAAGCAGAAGCCGTTGGAAGAAATCGTTCAGACCTTAAAGCAGGTCTATCACGGCGGCTATGGTCTGAAAGAAGATAGCGGGAATATCTGTGCGTGGTATGCCGAGGACGGTATCCACCTTGCCAAAGGTTCCTCTGCCATTGACAGCCCCAGAGCGCAGATCGTTTCTTGGGAAACGGTTGCCGAGCGCATTGGAGAACTGCTTGAAAATGGTCGGTTCGCAACTAATGTGGAACTGGTAGAAGCATCCGGATATGAGCGTCAGAAGTTGGCAGAATCCCTGTGGCATCTTTATCACGATTTGAGTGAAGAAGCCCGTTCCAGCAACTATCTGGCAATTCTTCATCAGGAACCGTTTCGTGGTTTCCCTGACGAAACCGCAGACTTGGCTGAAAAGTTGGATGACCCTCGTTTCCACGCAACCTTGGTACAGCAGTATTCGGAATTTAGAAAAACCCTTGCGGAAAATCCCGATCTGCTTCGTTTTCACTATCACAAGCTGAATCTCATTCAGAAACAGCTGTATGAGTTGAATATGCCTTTGCGTGAGTATCAGACCGATATGATGCAGATGCCCCTTGTCCGCCAGTTCATTACGGATGATGAAGTCAATGCAGACTTGACCCGTGGAAGCGGCTTTTCCGGTGGTAAAGCCCGTATTTATAACTACTGGCAGGAGAATCATTCTGCCAAGGAAAAGATGGACTTCCTGAAGCATGAATACGGAACCGGTGGTCATTCCCATGCCTGCTCTGGTGCAACGCACAGCGGTCAGGATCACGATGCCAAGGGTGTTGCTTACACCAAGAGCGGTTGCGATAAATTGCAGATGTCCTGGGCGCAGGTGGTGCAGAGAATCGACGGTCTGATACGAAAGGGACGCTACCTCAGCCCGGAGGAAGAAGCGGAACGACAGGCTATCGAAGAAGCTAAAACTGATCCGTTGGAAGATGTTTATGACCGTTTCGCAGTGATTGATACCGAGGATGGCGAGTATGCGATCTGGGATAATCAGACCGATGACTACTATGTAGACCCGGAAGGCGTTACGGAATACTTCACGGACGAATGGCTTGCCAATGACTATTTGGAGGAAGTTCGTCAGTCCGTAGCTGCGATGGAGTCGGTTCAGCCAGAAGCGCCTGTGGCAGAGCCTGCCGAAGTTGTGGAAGCATCTGCTTCCGAGGAACCGAAATGGAATTATCAGGTCGGTGACACGGTATATCTGGACGATACAGCTTTCCGTGTGGAGCAGATCACGGACAGAGAAGTTCAGCTGCGTGACCCTACGCTTGCTTATCCCATCTTCCGTGCCGAGAATCGTGAGAATTTCGAGCGTATGCTCTCTCAGGACGAAAGAAACCATGCGGTAAGGGTTGATGCCCAAACCGAAGAAAAGCCCGTTACAGAGGATTTTCTGGGCAAAACCGAACCGAGGGACTACACCCCTGAGTATCAGCTGTTAGACCGTCTGCGTATGGACTGCGAATACTTCCTTGGTGCAGGACAGCACAGCGAAAAGCATCTGTGGGCAGGCAACCGCCATGCACAGATTGCCAAGATGCGTGAGCTGTATGAAATGATTCCCGACAAACCAGAATGGCTGACACCTGAGATGATTAACAGCTACGAGGAGCGCATGGCTCCCCGCTATCTGGTTGCCGCCTACCATCACTTTGAAAACGGCTTCGATGATAAACTGGACTACTACACTCTGGAAGAAGCGGAAAAAGCTGCCCAGGGCTATGTGGACGGAACCATGGAGGATGACGGATTCAAGTACGATGGTGCTGCCGTTTACGATCAGCAGGAGCATAAGTGCATCCGTATCTATGGGGACTACCCTGACGAAAAGGCACACGCACAGGTCAGAGCCAGTGCGGAACCCGAACAGCAGGAACCGGAACACTTCATCGATCATTTTTATGTTGCCGAGGACATTCAGAAGCGGGGTGCGCTGGACATCAAGGAATACAGTTCCTTTGATGATGCCCTGCGAGCCTACTATGCACTTCCTGACACGCAGAGAAAAGCCCTGGGTGCAATGAATACCAGAGATCTGCCGGGTAGTCTGGACTTCGTACAGTGCGTAGATGGAAAGGACACCATCATTCAGGATTATGCCCAGGTGGACGGATGGCAGAATGCCGAAGTCATGGACATTATCGCTCAGCTTGAGCAGTCCATCACCACCAGAGAAATCCCACCTGTTCCTGCGGTGAACTTCCACATCACGGATGACAACATCGGTGAAGGTGGACCGAAGCAGAAATTCGCAAGAAACATCGCAGCCATTGAAACTCTGTTCAAACTGGAAAGCGAGAACAGGAACGCCACTACCGAAGAACAGGAGATTTTGTCGAATTATGTCGGTTGGGGCGGTCTGGCAGATGCCTTTGACCCGGACAAGGGAAATTGGGCGAAGGAGTATCAGACACTGAAAAACCTGCTTTCCGAAGATGAATATGCTGCGGCAAGAGCTTCCACCCTGAACGCACATTACACCAGCCCTACGGTCATTCGCTCCATCTACGATGCGGTCGGACAGATGGGCTTTGAAACAGGAAATATTCTGGAGCCTGCTATGGGTATCGGCAACTTCTTTGGTATGCTCCCTCCTGAAATGCAGAGCAGCCGTTTGTATGGTGTGGAACTGGATTCCATCACCGGCAGAATTGCTCAGAAGCTCTATCCCAACGCAGAAATCAAAGTAGCCGGTTTTGAAACGACAGACCGCCGAGACTTTTACGATCTGGCTGTGGGTAATGTCCCTTTCGGCAACTACAAAGTGTCCGACAAGCCGTATGACAAGCTGGGATTCTCCATTCACAACTATTTCTTTGCCAAGGCTTTGGATCAGGTTCGTCCCGGTGGTGTGGTCGCTTTTGTGACAAGCCGTTACACCATGGATTCCAAGAACTCTGACGCAAGGCGATATATGGCGCAGAGGGCGGAACTGCTTGGTGCAATCCGTCTGCCAAACGATGCCTTTAAGAAAAACGCAGGCACGGAAGTCGTGTCCGACATCCTGTTCCTGCAAAAGCGTGACCATCCGATTGACATTGTACCGGAATGGGTAAACCTTGACCGCACCGAAGAAGGACACACCATGAACAGCTACTTTGTCGCTCATCCTGAAATGGTTCTGGGCGATACGGTGGAAGAAAGTACCGCCTACGGCATGGACATTACAGTGCGTCCCATTGAGGGCATGGAACTGTCCGAACTTCTGAAAGAAGCAGTTTCCCACATCCAAGGAACCTATCAGGCTGTGGAGCTTCCCGAAGCTGACAAGGGTAAGGAAATCGAAACCATTCCTGCAACCCCGGATGTAAAGAATTTCTCTTATACCGTGGTGGATGGCAATGTGTACTTCCGTGAAAACTCCCTGATGCGCCGTGTAGACCTGAATGAGAAAGCAAAAGACCGTGTGATGGGCATGGTGGAACTTCGTGGTATCGTCAACGAGCTGATCGAATATCAGCTTGAGGATTACCCGGATGAAATGATTACTCAGAAACAGGCAGAACTGAATGATGCCTACGATGCGTTTGCCGCAAAGAACGGGCTTATCAATAATCGAGCCAATGGTCAGGCATTTGCTGACGATTCCTCCTACTATCTCCTGTGTTCTCTGGAAAATGTGGATGAGGACGGCAATCTGAAAAGCAAGGCGGATATGTTCACCAAGCGAACCATCAAGCCGGAACGCAGAGTGACGAGCGTGGATACGCCGTCCGAAGCTCTGGCAATCTCTATCGGTGAGCGTGGCAAGGTGGATTTGCCGTTTATGGCACAGCTGCTTGGAACACCTGGAGAATACGATGCGATTCAGGCAGAGCTTCGAGGGGTGATCTTCAAAGACCCGATGGCTCCCGATGCTGTGGAAGTTGGATGGCAGACTGCCGATGATTACCTTTCCGGTGATGTAAGAAGCAAGCTGCGTGTCGCACAGATGGCGGCAGACAGGGATTCTTCCTTCCACATCAATGTGGAAGCCTTGCAGAAAGCACAGCCGAAGGACTTGGATGCGTCCGAGATTGATGTGCGTTTGGGTGCAACATGGATTGATGCCGATTATATTCAGCAGTTCATGGAGGAAACCTTTGAAACGCCGTATTACTTGCGCCGTTCCATTGAGGTCAAGTTCTCCGAGCTGACCGCAGAGTGGCGCATCAACGGTAAGAGTTCTCCCAACTACAACGATGTGGCGGCGTATGTCACCTACGGTACAGAGCGAGCCAACGCATATCGGATTCTGGAGGAAACGCTGAATCTGAAGGATATTCGTATCTATGATACGATTGAAGATGCAGATGGTAAGCAGAAGCGTGTCCTCAATAAAAAAGAAACTACCCTGGCACAGCAGAAACAGCAGGCAATCAAGGATGCGTTCCGAGATTGGATTTGGAGAGATCCGCACAGACGAGAAACCCTTTCCACCAAGTACAACGAACTTTTTAACTCCACCAGACCTCGTGAGTATGATGGCTCTCATATCCGTTTCGGCGGCATGAACCCGGATATTACCCTCCGTGAACACCAGAGAAATGCTATCGCTCATGTGCTATATGGTGGAAATACGCTGCTTGCACACGAAGTTGGTGCGGGCAAGACCTTCGAGATGGCTGCATCGGCTATGGAGAGTAAACGGCTTGGATTGAGCCAGAAATCCCTGTTCGTTGTGCCGAATCACTTGACCTTACAGTGGGCAAACGAGTTCCTGCACCTCTATCCGAGTGCCAAGCTCCTTGTTGCCACCAAGAAGGATTTTGAAACAGCAAACCGTAAGAAGTTCTGCGCTCGTATCGCAACGGGTGACTATGATGCAGTCATCATCGGTCACAGCCAGTTTGAAAAAATCCCGCTTTCTGCCGAACGACAGGAACGGCAGCTGCGGGAGCAGATTGATGAGATCGAGGGTGCGATTGCGGAGCTGAAATGGCAGCGTGGCGAAAACTTCACGATCAAGCAGATGGAGAAAACACGAAAATCATTGGAAGCCAGACTGGACAAGCTCCTTGCCGCTGACAAGAAAGATGATGTCATTACCTTTGAGCAGTTGGGTGTAGACCGGCTGTTTGTGGACGAAAGCCATGCGTTCAAGAATTTGTTCCTCTACACAAAAATGCGAAATGTGGCAGGTCTGTCCACCTCCGAAGCCCAGAAATCTTCGGATATGTTTATGAAGTGCCGCTATATGGATGAGCTGACCGGCGGGCGTGGTGTGATCTTTGCAACCGGTACTCCAGTAAGTAACTCGATGACCGAGCTTTATACGGTCATGCGCTATCTCCAGTACAGTACGCTCCAGCAAAAGAACCTGACCCATTTTGATTCCTGGGCATCGACCTTCGGAGAAACAACAACTGCGATTGAGCTTGCACCGGAGGGAACCGGCTATCGTGCCAGAACCCGATTTGCGAAGTTCTTCAACCTGCCTGAACTGATGAATATGTTCAAGGAGGTTGCCGACATCAAGACCTCTGACCAGTTGCATCTCCCTGTTCCCGAAGCAAAGTTTGAAACGGTTGTGGTTCAGCCCTCTGAGTACCAGAAGGATATGGTGGCTTCCCTTTCAGAGAGAGCAGCAGATGTTCATGCCGGTATTGTAGACCCGTCCGTCGATAATATGCTCAAGATTACCAGCGACGGACGAAAATTGGGACTGGATCAGCGGCTAATGAACACCCTGTTACCCGATGACCCTGACAGCAAGCTCAATGCCTGCGTGGGAAATATCCTGCGTATCTGGCAGGACGGTCAGGCTGACAAATTGACCCAGTTGGTGTTCTGCGACCTTAGCACACCGAAAAATGATGGAACCTTCAATGTCTATGATGATGTCAAAACCAAGCTGATTGCAAACGGTGTGCCTGCGGAAGAAGTTGCCTTTATCCATGATGCAGATACCGAGGCAAAGAAAAAAGACCTCTTTGCCAAGGTTCGTACCGGGCAGGTGCGAGTGCTTCTTGGCAGTACGCAAAAGATGGGTGCAGGAACCAACGTCCAGGACAAATTGGTGGCAGTTCACCACTTGGATGTGGGTTGGCGTCCGTCTGATATGACCCAGAGAAACGGTCGTATCATCCGTCAGGGCAACCGGAACAAAGAGGTTCAGGTGTATCAGTATGTGACCGAGGGAACCTTCGATGCCTACCTGTATCAGACCTTGGAAAACAAGCAGAAGTTTATTTCTCAGATTATGACCTCCAAATCACCGGTTCGCTCCTGTGACGATGTGGATGAGCAGGCGCTGTCCTATGCGGAGATCAAGGCGCTGTGTGCCGGCAATCCGCTTATCAAGGAAAAGATGGACTTGGACATTGATGTGGCAAGGCTGAAGGTGCTGAAAGCTGACCACCAGAGCCAGCAGTACCGTATGGAAGATAAGCTTCTGAAATACTTCCCGGCTGAGATTGAAAAGCAGACAGGCTATATTCATGGCTTTGAAGCTGATATTAAAACCGTGGAAGCACACCCGCAGATTGCCGATGGCTTTTGCGGCATGGAAATCATGGGCAAAGCCTACACCGAAAAGGCAGATGCCGGTGAAATCCTCCTTGCGGCTTGTAAGGACACGAAAAGTGCCGATCCGGTTCCTCTTGGCAGTTACCGTGGCTTTCAGATGGAGCTTTCGTTTGACAGTTTCCGGAACGAGTTCGATGTGACCCTGAAGGGCGCTGTGAGCCACAGAGTAGCCCTTGGAACGGACGCACGAGGAAATATCACCCGACTGGACAATGCCCTTGCAGGCATCCTTGAGCGCTTAGAACGAGCCAATGAGCAGTTGAATAATCTCTACAATCAGCAGGAAGCAGCCAAGGCGGAGGTTGGAAAACCGTTCCCGCAGGAAGCAGAGCTGACAGCCAAAAGTCAGCGACTGGCAGAACTGGATGCAGCCCTGAATATGGAGGACTCTGTGGAAAATCGTGACGAAAGAAGCGAGTCAGAGCGTCCTTCTGTGTTGGCTGATCTGAAATCCAAAGCGGAGCATATCCCGCCTGCAAAATACTCTGAAACCCGTGAGGAGGTGTTGTAATGGCAAAGCGAGATCAGGATGTTCATTTCCTTGCATCCAAGGAGGAGGTCGAGCGAATCCATGAGAAGATGGACGAGCTTGGCATCCGCAGCATGGGAGCCTATCTGCGGAAAATGGCTCTGGATGGTTACTGTATCAGACTGGATTTGCAGGATGTGAAAGCCCTGGTTTCGCTCCTGCGAATCTGCTCCAACAACCTGAACCAGTACGCAAAGCGAGCGAACGAAACAGGCAGCATCTATCGTGCTGACATTGAGGATTTGCAAAAACGGCTGGAGGAGATCTGGACGGACATGAGAGAAGTTCTTGTTCGCCTGTCCTCAATCCAGTAATCCGACAACTTGTTGGGAAGTCGCAGTTTCGGCTGCGGCTTTTACATAAGGGTTGACATCATTGCGTTATGGCAGATACCCTTGTACAATATAATTAAAAGAAAGGGGTTGAGCCTATGAAGCTGGTATTGAAGATATTGGCACTGCCGGTGCTGTTCGTTGTAAAAGTGATTTGCATTCTTGGAAATCTGCTTACAAATGTTGTGTCCTATGTAATTGGTTTATTGCTCTTGGTCATTGGCGGATCTGCGATTTACTGCATTGTAAAGGCTTTGTGGCAGTCCCTGCTTATTCTTGTGGTTCTTGGAATTGCGACAATAGCAGCGGTGTTCTTGCTCGTCTGGGCTGTTATGAAAGTCGAGAATATTGGAGAAAGTCTGGGAGCATTTATCAGGTCATAAGATAATATCAGAGAAAAGTCACCGACCGGTGGCTTTTTCTTTTTGGGAAGGAAGTGATGGGAATGGCAGCGACAAGATTGATTGCACTCCATGTGAATAAGGGAAAGACGGTCGCTCAATGTTTGGCAGACAGAACCGACTACTCACAAAATGCCGCAAAAACCAATGATGGCGAATTTATCAGTTCCTATGAGTGTGATCCAAAGACAGCAGATGAGGAATTTCTGCTTTCCAAACGGCAGTATCAGCATATTACCGGCAGACAGCAGAAGAACAATATCATCGCATACCAGATACGCCAGTCCTTTAAGCCGGGAGAAATCACCCCGGAAGAAGCGAACCAAGTCGGCTATGAAACAGCGATGCGATGGACAAAGGGAAAACACGCTTTCATCGTTGCGACCCACATCGACAAATCCCACATTCACAATCATATCATTTATAATTCGACCTCGCTGGATGCCACACGGAAATTCAAAAACTTCTTTCTTTCCGGTCTGGCGGTGCAAAGACTCAGTGATATGGTTTGCCTGGAACACGGGCTGTCCATTATTACACCGAAGCCGTATCGGGAGCGCCAGAAAAGAACTGTTTATCCCAAGAAGCGTACCCAGCGTGACGAATTATGTGATGCGATTGATGCGGTGCTGAAGCAGAAACCAAAGAGCTTTGATGGCTTTGTTCAGGCTCTGGCTGACATGGGATTTGAGTTCAAGGATGGAAAGCAGCCTGCGTTCAAGGGCGAGAATCAGAAGCGTTTCATTCGGCTGCGTTCCCTGGGCGAAGGATATAGCAAAGAGGAAATTCAAGCGGTTATCTCCGGCAAGAACCTGCACAAATCAAAAGGCGGCTCTGCCAAGGCTCCTGCCCCGAAGCAGTTCCAGATGCTGATTGATATTCAGGCAAAGATGGCCGAGGGCAAGACGGTCGGTTATGAAAAGTGGGCGAAGAAGTTCAACCGAAAAGAAGCTGCCCGAACGGTAATCCTACTGAAAGAAAAAGGCTTGGGCAACTACGACGATCTGACTGCTCATATTGAAAATCTGTCTGCCCGGTTCGATGCGCTTTCTGATTCTATCAAGGTCGCAGAGAAACGTATGGTTGAGGTTCAGGCGTTGCAGCAGCACATCAAAAATTATCGCAACACAAGGCAAATTTATATCGAGTACCGCAAGTCTGGATATAGCAAAAAATTCTTTGAAGAACACCGTCAGGAAATCACAATTCATAAAGCGGCGAAGCAAGCCTTTGATGAATTGCAGATTACAAAGCTCCCGTCCATGCAATCATTGTATGAGGAGTTTCATCAGCTGGCAGTCCAGAAAAAGCAGGACTACGCTGAGTACCGTCAGATCAGAAAAGAGAAAGAAGAACTGCTGATTGCCAAACGGACGGTTGAAACGATTTTGAATATCGACAGGCAGAAAGAGCAGGAAAAAGAGAAAGAGAAAGAGGAAAAGAAGAACTTCCGTTAAAGCAAAAAGCCACGGTCTGCACTCCCCAAAGGGTGCGGATCGTGGCTGCTTTTTTGCTTTTCGATTTCGGTGCTTTCAACCATGGGCAAATTTTTATTCTACTGTTCTTTGAGAAACGATTGAAAATCGTGTAGCCATCATCGGCAGATGATGTTCAAAGGGGATTGGGGATGCTTCCCCAACAAGCAAATTTGCGAAGATTGCACCGAAGGGAAAATCGAGAAAATGAGTGAACCTGTACAGGTTTACACTGCTTGCCAATTTGTGAGATTATGAATTTAGTATCGAGAATAGGGTACACCTAAATTTTGCAATGCTGCAACCCTATCATCGTTGCATGGATGAGTTGAGTATATTGCACTGAGAAAACCATCATGCGGAACATCTGAGATATGTTGGTCTAATACCGTCGCTAATTCAAGACCAAAACCAATTTTATAAGCAAATTCATCAGCCAGATACTCATTTTGTCTCATAGACCACATCAGAAAAAGCATACAGAACTTTACCCATAACCAAGAAAGTGCTGTTGATATTCCTGCGAAAACTGCGGTAATTATACCCATTACACCACTACGAGAGCATATTGCGAACAGCCCCATGATTGCAGAAAAAATCCAGTAGGATATTTTGATTAACAGGAGGCACCCGGATATAAATATATTGCCCCCGCCAATCAATAATTGGATAACAGTATGTCCGTATGAGAGATGTCCGATCTCATGGGCGAGAATTCCAAGTATCATATCATCGGAGAGTAAAAGCAATCCGTCAGTTATGCATAGTGTTTGCCTACCTAGAGCAAATGCATTTGGAGCAGGATCATGGATAATCTTCACTTTCACTTTTTTAGGACAGTATGATGTGTTCTCTTTTGCTTTATCTAAAACATATTGAACCAGCGGGACAACTCGAAGTTTTATATCTACTCTTTTTATATCGCTTGCTCCTGCGAAGGCAGCCAGGCACATTTCGCCTAATGGGGATAAGCTGATAGCTACTGTGAAAAAGTAAATACAAATCAGTTCAACAATGCTTCCTGACGAACCGAACACAGCAACAATCAGCAGAATATTAAGAGTAAAGAACAGAAGAGTTCCTAAGTTTGAGAAGCGAACAATTCTGCCTACACGATGCCAAATATCCATAATGCACCCCCCTTTTATCGTGTTGTTGGTTTGAGCTTGCATTGTTTAATTACTCAAATGTAAAGAAATCTTTGTTTCGCTCTTTGAACAGAGCAAAGACAGTCTCTAACACAAATTCGTTTTCAACACCAACATATTCTTCTGTTTCATCGTCAATTTCTTTAAACTTTTAAATTAAATTTGTCTGTCAAGTAAGCAAACATAGTCGATAATTTTGACTTTCCAACACCACCTTTAAAATAATTGTTTAAGATAACAATCGCTTCATTTTTACTGTTTAAAATACGTCTTAATTCTTCAAGTATTTTGAGTTCTTCCTTCTCCATAACTACGCCCCATTCTTTTTTTGTATAGTAATATTGTATCATTAGGAATCACAAATCACAAGTGATTTGTGATTAATCACTTGTGATTTGTGATAAGTGATTTGTGATTAATATATAAAAGCCCTCTTTAAAGGGCTTTTATGCTTATTTTGAAAAAGAGATAAAATCAATATATCCCTTTTCTCCGATTTTTACAACGGCATTGTAGGACTTTCTATCTTTCGTTTTGATTCCTTTTACCAGGGTTTCTTTTCCCTCTAGTAATTCTTTTACATTTGTTTTGGTGAGTTTTTTCTTTCTAAAATGTTCAGCTAAAGTGAAGGTACATTCAGGATAATTTGAACAACCATAAAACGATTTTTTTAATACAATATTGTTGCCACACTTAGGACATTTTCCTACAAGGGGTCCCGAGCGCTTAGTGGGAATTTGTACCCCTTATCGATACAAATTCCCCGTAGGCGCTAGGGACCTCTTTAGCTCCTTGGAAGCTGTCAGTAGTATACCTAATAATTTATCTACATTCCCTTTAGTAACGTGTAACTTTCCAAATTTACAAAAGCGACTCATAGAATTATTTCCTCCCGTTAAATAATAGATAACTATTAAAAATAGACAATACTTGCTCATAAGTAACGGTACTTAAATTGTTTACTTTGGCGTGTTTCATTGCTTGATGAAACTGATTTTTAGTAAACAGTTGACGATATTCTCGATTGACCCATTTTGAAACAAAGTACGTATATAGCTTCCAATATTTATCTGGAACATCTGTGGTATGGCGGGTAAGTTTTATTAAGACACTGTTTACTTTTGGTTTAGGATGAAAGCATTCCGCTGGCAGCTTAAGCAATTGCTGAATCGAGACTTGAGTGTGCAAGAGCAACCCTAGTGTTCGGTGAATATCCAAGGTACGCTTGTAGAATCCTTCTTCAACAATCAGATAGATGTCAGACGCATGGCTTTCAAAAACCACTTTTTTAATAATTTGTGTGCTTAAATGGTAAGGAATACTCCCAACAATTTTATACCTCTGTTTGTTAGGGAATTGAAACTGTAGAATATCTTGGTGAATTAAAGTGACACGAGTATTCAGTTTTAATTTTTCTGACGATAAGTTGAATAGATGACTGTCTAATTCAATAGACGTTACCTGTTTACTTATTTTAGCCAGTTTCGTCGTTAAATGCCCTTTACCTGTTCCAATTTCGTAAACGGTATCGGTTTCTTTTAAATTCAATTGTTTTATTATTTGGTTGAGTACTTTTTCACTCGTTAAAAAGTTTTGAGAATATTTTATATTTTTGTTCATGTAATCACTCCTTCTTAATTACAAATTTTTAGCATCTAATTTAACTTCAATTCCTATTATACAAAATTTTAAGATACTGCACTATCAACACACTCTTAAGTTTGCTTCTAAGTCTTATTTCCATAACTTCTTTCATTTGGGAATAATTCAAGCTGGCGAATCATATAATGTGTACTTGGAATGTAATCAAAATAAAACAATAGTGCTAGATATAAACTCCATGGAATTGGGCGTGTCCGATTTTCGTAGGCACTATAAGTTTGTCGTGAAATACCAACAGCCGAAGCAATTTCTTCTTGTGATGCACCAACTTTTCCTCTGAGTGCGGGTAACTCAATCGCCAATTGAGTGGCCAAGTTCTCTTTCTCATCTTTACTAAAATTCCAAAACTGCTTATAAGCATCTCGCCCTACAAATTGAATCAATAAATCTCCTCCTGGGTATACTCTTTCGTAGAGTACATTACTCCACGAAAAAACACCGCCAAACACTGAAAACTCAGCATTATTTGACGGTGTTGACAATTTATTTGACGGCTAATAAATCAGAAAGCCGTTGCATATTTTCTCTTTTTAAATCCATGGATGGGTGTACATAGCGATTCATTGTAATATTCACGCTGGCATGACCCAATATTTCGCTGAGACTTTTTACATCGAATCCAAGCTCTATGCACCTTGTAGCAAATGTATGACGTAACGAGTGATAATTTGCGGAGGTGATTCCGCTGTTTTTCAATACCTTCTTAAAATGATTTTGCATGGTTCTTGGTTCTAATGGATTCTGATCGCTATTGGTTAGGATGTAGCCAGTAGAAGAAGCTTTGTGTGCTGTAAGAATAGTCATTAAGCCATGGGGTACTGGAATAGTACGGATGGAGCAAGCACTTTTTGGTGTGGTAACAACAATCCTTGTCTTGTATTCACTGTTGGTTCTATCTTGGATTCTCTGGAGCGTTTGATGCACGTGGATTGTGTAATCTGAGAATGAAACATCTTCCCATCGTAACGCACAAATTTCACCTACTCTGAGACCAGTGAATAAACATACTAATATACCAATATTGCAGGAATCAAGATTAGAATACAAGTATTGGCATAATTTTTCCTGTTCAGCACGACTCAAAACTCTCATTTCCTTCGTTTGACGTTTTATCTGTATAGATCGTGCGTCACAAGAAATGGCTTTCCCGTTTCGGGTGGCAAATTGTAAGACATTTCGAATTAGAGATAAAATATCTGAAACAGTTTTAGAGGAAAGTCCATTCTCCTTTAATCCACCAGAAACAAGGAAAAAATTACACTGCGTTTCAATAAACTCGTGTGTTATATCACGCAATTGTTTGCTTCCGAACACAGGAAGTATATACGAGCTGAGAAGATTCCTATATTTGTTGCTTGTAGATTCCTTCACTTTAGGACATATAGCTTGAAACCATTCCATAGCAACCTGTTCAAATTGATCTGAGCTAATTTCTGGATCGACAGTGACAGAATTACTCGTGCACGAACTTTGACTGATAAGTTTTGCCTTGACTTCTCGATATGACTTTGCATAAACATAACCGTAATTGGCTTTGCCTGTAGAAGATCGGGACTTAATGTATCTTCCTTCCCATCTGCCGTCTTTCCTTTTGTAAATATTTTCTCCTTTTCGTGCCATAAGGTACACCTCCTTCAATATGACTATAATTCTGACGGCAAATTGTGACTTTGGAACTTTCTAAGATGGATTTTTGTGCAAAACCTCGTGTTTTATGTCCCTAACATATTGACAAACAGTGCGACAATTTGTAAAATAAAGATATAAACTAAAAAAAACAGAGAAGAATGCGATTCGTGGAGTAATGTACTCTACGAATTTTTTATTTTAAAGAACCTCAAGATAGCTCATATTGTCGTCTTGGGGTTCTTTTCATTCTATCATTTAATGCAATCTGCCTATAAAATTTTATCATATTGCATTTATAAATGCAACTTGCACCCGATGTTGGTTGTTGAGATTTTTGGTACATTTTATAATGTATAGCAGAATCATACACAGCATGGAGGTGATTGAAACGCAACCGGAAATTGATTACGTTAAGATTGGTCAGCGCATTAGAGCTGCCCGACTGGAAAAGGGTTATAGTCAGGCTGATTTGGGTGCGTTGGTTGGTTGCTCGAACAATCATATGAGCCATGTTGAAGTTGGACAGACGAAAGTTTCTTTGGCAATGCTTCTAAAACTGGCATTCGTCTTGGAAAAGAACTTTGACTATTTTTTACTGGATACCCCATATGCAAAATGCGACAGCATCATTGATAATGAGATTGCTGCAAAACTGAAAAAGTGTAATGTAACAACATTGATAACCGTAGGAAAGTTGATTGATGTCTTGATTGACCAGCAAGAGATGATAAAAAAAGCGGAGCTTGATTGATATAATGAAAAAGAAGCCCATTGACGGTACAGAGTGAACTGCTATGGGGTTCTTTTTTGCAGCACAATATACTGATTCTTTAAGAAGCAAAAAGTCCACCAGTCATGATGCACTACGCATCGTACTGGTGGACTTTTTCTGTAAAGATATAAAAATAGATATTCATATATCGCCATAACCAATGTCGTTATCGTAGGCATGAAGATCTTCTTTCAGGAAATCTGCTTTACGAATATACATCGAATTTACCAGCTCTCCTTTTTCGTGGAGCAGGCTGAATTTGTAGTCTAATAATGCTGCCGGTACATAGAGCATTTTAGCCGTTTCAAAAAATGTGTGTTCCGAAAGGCATTCCAGGACTTTCCCATCTTCTAACAGAAGCTCCGCCGCAAAGAAGTTTGCTTCATTTTCTTCGATTGATCTATCATCAAAAACTTCCATTTCTTGAAAGCCGTGCATCATAGCGATTTTTGTATGCAGGACAGCGTGTCCTAATTCATGTGCGACTAATATACGCTCCAGGATACCGTTCACATTGTGATCTATCACGATATTCTTTTGTCTGGACTGGTAATAGAAGAAGCCCTTCAATTTCTTCTGTAAATCGTAATAGTGGATTTTGATACCTAACAGCTGACATAGCTCGTAAGGGTCTCTGGTGTGATATTTTCGCACAAGCTTATCGACAGTTTCAATGATATGCTCTGCCGTTTTCATTTGCTTCACCTCCGAATCGCACACAGAAAACATATTCTGTGCTTGAGGATTTTACTCTTTATCTTTATGCTTTCTGTATTTCTTCGGAGTGTACTTTTCCCGTGCTGTTTTCTTAGAGTCCATATAAACTGACATAATCGCCTGGAAGAATACATCTTTTGCGTCCTCGTCCAATTCTCCACCGGCAAACAGAGAATTTACACGACCCAACACTTCCTGAGCTTCTTTTGCTCCTTTTGAACCGAAGTTTTCCTTTGCCTCTAAAATAAACATATCCTGATCTATATGGCTCTGGCTATCCGTTTCAGATTCGTCCAAAAGATAGGACACAGAGATATGCAGTGCTTCAGCAAGTTTTCTGATGTTGCTTTTTCTGGGGAGTGTTCCGAGCTGCTCATAGGTGTAAAGGGATCTTTCGGAAATGCCGGTCATCTGGGCAAGCTCCGTTTGAGATAGGTTCATAGCCAAACGAGCTTCTTTAATTTTTTCTCCAAATGTCATGGTAGTATCCTTCCTTTCAAAAAATATTTATTCGTAACTTCCGATTATTTGTTGACAAACTTCTGGAAAATGCTATAATAAGAATCATAACAGAAGTTTTAATTCCACTTAATTATATATCGGAACTTTTATAAAGTCAAGAACTTCCGATTTCACTTCTGTTATTTTAATCAAATATCGGAAGTTATAGTCATTCTTGTCCCATGGTATTTGTTTCCCTTTAGCCAAGTGACAGGAGTTAGAAAGGAATTCTTATTTTATGGATTAGGCTGAAAGGAGATTCTGAATGAGCAGATATAATACACAGGTATTAAGCAGTATTCGAATGCTTTGCCGGATGCAGAACATTGACGAGAAGGTTCTGTATGAAAGAGCAAAGCTGATTTTATCCATATATCGAGAGGTGTGCTGGTCTACCATTGATCGTGCGAATGATGTATGTGATACCCTTATTTGTACTTACGGTGACAGCTTAGATGGTGCATTGATTTATCTGGAGAACTTTGCTCCGGATGAAGCGAGAGAACGATTTGAAGAACGCATTCGCAGCTTATTTGAGACAAAGTGGATCATTGAACTGGTAGATATGGCTATGTTGAAAATCAGAGAATATCCAGATAAAGGCGCTCTGTACTGTGAGATTATCTCAAAGGCATATCTCAACCGCTTCAAGTACAGGGAATCAGAAATGCTGGAGGTTTTGAATATGGAACGCAGCACCTACTATGACCGAAAGAAAGAAGCGATACTGTTATTTGGTCTGTCACTTTGGGGAACAGCCATTCCTAAATTGAAAGATTTCCTGGAAAGTGCCCGGGAGGAAGAAGCATTGTGTTATTGTGAATGCTAAGACAGGATTTTAGTCCGACTAAAATCCGATGAAAATACGACGGTTCCCCTACTGAAAGTCCGACTTGTCCAGTGTTAAAATGGCTATGCTGGGAGATAGCGGCATAAAATTGAATAGAGAGAGTTACGCCTCGTGCCTGTAATGGGTACGGGGCTTTTTTTATACCTGCCTATTTTCCCCCATAATTAACACAAAGGCATGAACGAGAGCTTGGAGTAATTTACTCCGGCTCTTTTTTTATGCCTGCAAGGAGGACAGGCAGATGGCAAAGGGTATTGAGAATCGGGCACGATCTCCTCCCGCTGTTTTTGATTTTGCAACTTCACAAATTCAAAAACACGGAGGAACGAAAATGTATTACGACTTGGTTGAAAGCGGAAAAAGAATTAAAGCCTTGAGAAAGGAACATGGGCTTACACAGGAACAGCTTGCGGAGCAGTTAGGTGTTGCCGCAAACACCATTGCACGAATTGAAACCGGCAACAGAGGTATCTCTATTGATTTGGCAATCGAACTGGTTGTGCGCTTTGAGACAACCCTTGATTACATATTTTTAGGTCGTGAATAACCTCAAAACTATACCTACGAGGCAATAAAAACTTGCATGAGGAACAGGTACAATTTAGATACAGCCAAAGAAAATCGGCTGCTTGATCCTTGAAAACTGAATACACAGTCATCGAATACGTTCCTGTTGCCGGTGCGAGAGCATCAGCCACATCAGCGGTACGCCGAGACGTATCGGATAGAGAAACAGAACGACTTTCTTCTATAAATTAAGCGCTTGTCTCTCTCCCGATGCCAGCGATCAATACTGGCTTGTAAATATTGGGTTGCTCCCAATACGGCCATGAAAGCAACAGGATTAAAGATACTTCTCTACGGAGCTGGCGGAGAACCCGGCAGAGGTTAGATTCCTATGGAACTGATTCGCAATCAGTCGTTCGGTGATTCCCTGAGGGCGTAAGCCCTCTTTCCCAGGGGTGCGTGGCAAATATGGGACACATAGACTTTTGGACTGACTGCCTGATTCCTTTCTGGCAGTCAGTTATTACATAGCCAACGAAAGGAGGTCATGGCACATGATGAAAGAAAATTGGGTATATTGCCGTGGTGATATTTATTGCGCCAAGCTGGACCCGGTAGTTGGGTCGGAACAAGGCGGCATCCGTCCGGTTATCGTCATTCAGAACGATACCGGTAATAAACACGCTCCCACATTGATTGTGGCAACGGTCACCACCAGAATCCATAAGAAAGCGAATATGCCGACGCACTTTGTTATTTACGACAATCCTGCATTCAAAGAAGCGTCCGTTGTTCAGCTGGAACAGATTCGTACCATTGATAAAAGCAGGATTGATAATTACTTAGGTAAGGTAACGCCCCGTGAAATGGTAGCGATTGAGAAAGCCTTATCTGTCAGCCTGGCAATGGAACAGCTGAAAAAGCGTTCCCCAAAACATAAAGCAAAGAGAGCGAAGGAGTGAACATAAATGTTTGAAGAAAGAATCGCTGCCATGAATCAGCGCACCGAAGAAGCGATGGCTGCTAACGCAGTTCAGTTTGATAAGAGAACCTATACGGTTGATGAGATTCAGGATATTCTGGGCATCAGCAGAACCAGCGCATACAACCTTGTGAAAAAGAAAGTTTTCCATAGCGTCCGCATCGGTGGCAGTATCAGAATCTCCAAAAAGAGTTTTGATGAGTGGTTGGATCATCAAATGTAAGATTTGTCAAGGGCGTCGTACAACCCGGCGACAAACTTCAAAACATATTGAGAGTTCGATAAAATGTAGCCATGACAAGAAACACATGGCTACATTTTTTACATAGGAGGTTGTACGATGGCGGAAATGAGAAAACGCACGAGTATGTCTGTTCTGGAAATGGGCAGGATGCTCGGTCTTGGTAAAACGGAGTCATACTGGCTCATTAAGAAGAATTACTTCAAAACCATTCTTGTCGGCAACACCATGAGGGTGATGATCGACAGCTTTGAAGAATGGTATGCCAATCAGTTCAAATACCAGAAGGTCGATGGAACCCCTCCCGGCGAGGAATTGAAGAAAACTACATATTCAATGGAGGAGCTTGGACAGCGCCTTGGGCTGAAAGAAGCGACTGCTTACGAACTGGTTGCCAAAGGGCATTTTGATGTGGTCGATGTCCTGGGCAAGCGCAGAGTGACAAAGGAGAGCTTTGAAAGATGGTATGCTTCTCAAACCGATTACCGCACGGTAGAGGATCAGGAACTGGATGCAGATATTATGGCATCCACCTACGGTCTGCCGGAAATGGCAAGAATGCTTGGGGTACATCGTCAGACCATTTACTATATCGTTGCCAATGAAGATTTTGAGCTTATCAAGGTTGGCAGGTATAAGCGAGCTACCAAAGAGAGCTTTGAAAAATGGTATCACAATCAGACCCGCTACCAGTTAGCGGAAGATAGACAGGAAAGGAGCTGATTACATGGCATCTATCGTTAAGAGAAAAAAGAAGTATTCTGTGGTTTATACATACACCGATGAGAACGGCAACAAGCGTCAGAAGTGGGAAACCTTTGAAACGAATGCCGAAGCAAAGAAAAGGAAGTTGCAGGTTGAATATGAGCAGGAGTCCGGAACCTTTATTCCCCCTTCTGCTAAAACCGTCAATGATCTTTTGGATGAGTATATGTCAATCTATGGTGTGAACACCTGGGCGATGTCTACCTATGAAAGCAGAAAGAGCCTGATTGCAAACTATATTCGTCCCCTCATCGGTGATATGAAGCTGGAGGATGTCACGCCGAGAATCATGGACAAGTATTACCGAGATTTGCTTTCTGTCAAAGCGGTTTCTTCTAAGTATGTAAAAGCCCGTACAGAATATCTGACTCCGCATACTGTCCGAGAGGTTCACAAGACATTGCGAAATGCTTTCAATCAAGCGGTCAAGTGGGAATTGATGACCAGAAACCCTGTGGAGCACGCTACGCTGCCGAAAGAAGAACACAAGACCAGGGATATCTGGACAGCAGAAGTGCTCCAGAAGGCTCTGGAAGCCTGTGACGATGATATTCTTCGTCTGGCTATTAACCTTGCCTTCTCCTGTTCCCTGCGAATGGGCGAGCTTCTGGGGCTTACCTGGGACTGTATTGACATTTCCCCCACCAGTATTGAACTTGGTCAGGCAAGCATCTTCGTTGAAAAGGAGTTGCAGAGAGTAAATCGTGAAGCGATGGCAGATCTGGACGGTAAGGACATCATGTTCAAGTTCCCACCGACCTTCGCCAGTACGCATACCGCATTGGTTCTCAAAACTCCTAAGACCAAAACAAGTGTCCGCAAGGTGTTCTTACCGAAAACCGTAGCGGAAATGTTGGTACAGCGAAAGGCTGACATCGAAGAACTGAAAGACCTTTTCGGTGACGAGTTCGTAGACTTCAATCTGGTTTTCTGTTCTTCCAATGGCAAGCCGATTGAGGGGCAGGTTATCAACCGTGCTTTCAATAAGCTGATTGAGGAGAAGGGACTGCCGAAAGTGGTTTTCCATAGTCTCCGACATTCCAGTATCACTTACAAGCTGAAGCTGAACGGCGGCGATATGAAATCCGTTCAAGGCGATTCCGGTCATGCACAGGTCAAGATGGTAGCGGATGTTTACTCCCATATCATCGACGATGACCGCAGACTGAACGCTGAAAGAATGGAAGCTGCGTTCTACTCAGGCAGACAGGCAACGCCTGAGCCGGTTCAACCAGCCGCAACGGAAAGCTCCGCTGATGATAAAGAACTTCTTCTGAAGCTTCTGCAAAATCCGGAAATGGCAGCACTCCTGAAGTCGCTGGCAAAAACATTATAGTAACTGCAAGGGCAGATCCTTTTACATAGCTACAATAGCTGTAAAAGGGTCTGCCCTTATTTTTTTGTTATGGAGGTCAACGAGTATGGATAGAATCTTTATGGACGAGTATTACGAGCATCTGAGAGCTGACAATATCGAGGCATTTTCCAAGGAAAGGAACGACGAATATGTTGGCAGAGCTGAGGAATACAAAGCAGCAAAGTCGGCATTGCTTGAAGGATTGGGACTTGAGCATTTGTTTGACCATAGCCATGAACTGACTCCGAAAGAGAAAGAAATATGGATGCTGTTCGATAGGGTTGATGTAGCAGAGCTTCTTGCAAGGGATGCTTTTGCCAAGGGTGCTTATATGCTCGGCGCTGAGGATAGAGAGATTATGCTGAAATAAAAAAAGACCTGCTTCGGCGGGTCTAAATTACATAGAATCATTGAGTCTGAAAAACCTTTGAAATTCTTAATAATTCTGGTTGAAAAATTCATTTTGAAATGATATATAAAACAGACTGAAATCTGTGTCTAAGGACACCCGCACCCTCACACGAGAATGAATAGGATTTCCTATCATTTCGCATCACGAGAAGTTACATAGTGACATTTACTTGCACTTGCAACGTCCACCAAAAATCGAAAGACTTGCTAATTTCGAGCCAATCGGACGGTGTAAAATCCCTCTGAATTAGCTATCACAGCGTAGTATCAGATGGGATTTGAAATGCTGAAAAACCTTGTATTTCCAAGCATTTTTAAGCATTAGATGCCACTTCCCGATGTCGTATCGGGTCTACTCCTAAGCTGTAGTTGTGGGTTCAATTCCCGCAGGGAACATCCATTTTTGCAGCAATGATGATAACAAGTCATTGCTGCATTTTTCATTTTCATGAAGATTTTTGGGTGCGCGCGAGCACCCAGACATCATCAAAAATTGGAAAACGAGCACCCAAAACAGGTAATCGCGCACCTGGTGATTTTTCATGATAACCATCAAAAGGCGATAACTATCGTGTAGGATGAGTTTTAGGGTGTAAAGCAGAGTAAAAATGAATAAATGTTTTCTTGCCTGGAATCATTCAGGCCTGACGGAAAGGATCCGCTCAGATTAGATTAACCGTTCTAATCTGGGCGGATTTTTTCGTTCGGGGAAAAGGAGGAAAGGCCTATGGCAGGCAAAACAGATGAACGTGCTTCGGATGAGAAGGTAGTAGAGATTGAAATGGAACGACTGAGAGCTTTCGAGAATCATCCGTTTAAAGTAATTGCAGACAGTCAGATGATTGAGCTGCAGGAAAGCATAAAAAAATATGGAGTTCTGACCCCGTTGATTGTCAGACCTCGATCAGAAGGGTTTTATGAAATTATATCAGGACATAGAAGAAAGTTTGCTGCAGAGCGCTTGGGTTACAGAAGTCTTCCTGTGATCATCCGGTGTATGAAGGATGATGAAGCCGTGGTAACGATGGTTGATTCAAATTTGCAGCGCGAGCAGATCACACCCAGTGAGAAGGCATTCGCTTATAAAATGAAGTATGATGCCATCAAGCGAAAAGCAGGAAGGAAGAAATGTGGGCAAGTTGACTTCAATAACGGAAAAAGAAGTATTGATATTATTGGCGAGCTGTGCGGTGACAGTGCGAAGCAGGTACAGAGGTACATCAAGATAACGGAATTGATTCCTCCGCTGCCGGAAAAGGTGGATGATGGAACGATGGGGTTTACTCCGGCAGTTCAACTGGCCTATCTCAAAAAGAAAGAACAGCAACAGAAGGTGGATGCAATTGATTTCACCCAGTGTACGCCCTCATTGTCGCAGGCAATCAGGATGAAAAAGCTTAGCGAAGAGGGGAATCTGAGGAATAGAGAACATACATTAATGTTCGTAGGTTTAATCTTGGAGAAAGCATAAATGATGGAGCTAGTATGAGGCTGACTTGAAAAAGTAAATTCCAGTGCAAAAGTAAATTCCACCGCTCTTTTAAAAGTTGCTTATAATC
>NZ_QUEP01000024.1:34704-37296 GCF_003478035.1 Clostridium sp. OF03-18AA | reverse complement strand
TTTTACATACTGTTCAGTTTTCAAGGAACTGTTTCGTTGCCGTTTCTTATTCTCAGCGACAACTTATTTATTCTATCATACTGTTTCCAGTTTGTCAAGAACTTTTTAAAACTTTTTTTGAGTGATTAAGAAGTTTTCTTAATGACTCTTAATAAGTTTTGCCCTGTTTCTCAAGGCGAGTATTATAATATCAAATCCCCGGACAAAAGTCAACCGTTTTTTTCATTTTTTTAATTTTGGATCATTCCGGCATCATATCAACGTAACCTTCCTGATCTGTCTGCCTCATAAAGTAATCCTTGTCATTATAACGTCCTGCACCGCTGCCCCTATTTTTTTTGGGGGGGCATCCTCGCCCATGCTTGCACATCCAAATTCGGGACTATCTTCCACTCGTCAGATCGGCATCGGCGTCTGTGCCAAAATTGAAATAATCGCAACTGCTGCCAAAATACCTGCGATGACTGCCACCGCAATGATGATTTTTTTTCATAGATGTTCTTTTCCCCACTTTCCACCCCTTATACATGCTCTTTGCAATCGTAGCGAAACGCATCTGCCATCACTTTATGCCCGCCAGTGCCAGAAACTTTTTATCTGACTGAATGCCCTGGGTCAAAAACTTTCCATCCCGGAACAGGGCATAGGTGGTGACCGGTGCAGGTACATTCTGCGCGGCTTCTTTGTTAATAATGTGAAATGCCTGAAATGGAATGCTGTGTTCCTTTGCCGCTTCCAGTACCTTCTGCACCCAATAATAGGTGAAAGGACACTGGTCGGTGTAGTAGAGGACAAAACCCGTTTCACTGACTTTTGGATGTCTGGCACAATCTTTGAATCTCGGCTGATCCGCATTCTCTGCAAGGGGCAGGTACATGAGGTTGATCCCACAGTCAGATATATCCGCGACTTTGAAGCCTTTATACTTCAGAAATTTCGGATCAGCTAAAAATTCCCGTTTCCGTCCCTCGGCGCACAGAATGCAAATACCTTTCTTTCCCTGTTCTTTCGCGTCCCGGATACACTCGGAAAGCAGTTCTGACGAATAGCCGTGTCCCTTCAGGGAGCCGGAAACCCAAAGGCAGTTGATATAAAGCCAGCCTCCTGCTTCAATGGGCACCCATGCGTTTTCCGCTGGAATATATTCGATAAAGCACTTTCCACGCTCCTCACTGCGATAAAAGACAAGTCCCTCATCAAAGCGCTGCTTCAGCCACTCCTTTTTTGCAAGAGCCTGCTTGCCGGACATGGCGCAGCAGATATGCTCCCTGTCGATGTTTTCTTTTGTTATATGGATATATTTCATCGATCATCACCTGACTTTCTCCATGTTTATTGCATAATTTTAGTGCTTCCGCAAAGCCGTCCGGTTCCGTTTCCGGCATTTCATATTCCGCGGCACGCTCATAGTCCATCCTGTTCATCTGTTCCACAATCTTCTCAAGAATTTCCTGTTTACTGGAATAGTACTTATACAGGGCCGCTTTTGTAAATCCCAACTGCCCCGCAATATCATTCATAGATGTCCCTAAGTAACCGTTCTGTGCAAAAACCTCCAGAGCAATCCTCAAAATCCGTTCCTTCAGTCATAATGTTCTCCTCAGCAAAGTAACCGTTCGGTTACTCCAACATAGTTATCGATCGATTACTTATCAAGAGCCAATGTAGACATTGTACTTTTCGATCACGGTTGGGCAAAAGAAAACTGGAAACAAATTGAACCCGAAACAGTGTTTTATTATTTTTACACTGATAAGATACAAAAAACAAAATAGTTCCCAAAAATCCTATTCCATGTATCAATAAAAAGCGCATTTACATTATTCCCCCTCACAATCTGATTCCCAATTCATTACATATTCCGTTTCACCGGTGAATTCATCCATCCTTTCCGACTGGATCGTAAATCCTTCTCTTTGGTAGAAAGACATTGCCCTGACATTCTTCTGATATACCTTTAACTGCAATCTGACTTTTTTATCCTTGATATAATCCAGCAAACTTTTGCCTATACCATGTGACTGCATTTTATCCGAAACAAAAATACCTTCAATGTATTCATCCCTTACGCCTAAAAATCCATGAATCATTTTATCATCTTCATACACGTAAACTTCCGCCTGTGGCAGCATTTCTTTCACTCGTTCGTAATTACTTATCCAGTATTGTTCAGAAATAAAAGAATGTGCTTTCAGATTGGTCTTTAACCATATGTCAGCGACTCTATTTATATCTGTCTTCCGTAACTTTCTAATCATAGTAATCCTTCATTTCCTACATATTCAAAAATCTTGAGGTATCTTCGGTTACACCCGTGATCTTTATACTGTCAGCTTCCACATGGCAACTGTAACAGACGATCTGAACACCTGCCTTTGCAGCCTCCACAAGCGCCTTCTTAAACTCCGGCTGTGCCGCCTCATTCGGCAGCACCCGATGAATTCCATTCATCTGAATTACGAAGGCGATTGCTGTATGGCAGCCTTCCTTTGCAGCCTTTGTCAGCTCGTGTAAATGTTTTACCCCCCGCTCCGTTGGTGCGTCCGGAAACAATCCGATGCCCGGATGCAGATCATCCGCCAGCGTACAGCC
>NZ_QUEP01000024.1:0-34694 GCF_003478035.1 Clostridium sp. OF03-18AA | reverse complement strand
CATCCGCCAGCGTACAGCCCTTCACTTCCGTCAGAAATTTTTCTCCATTTTTTTCCATGTAAAAATCAATTCTGGAGTCTCCGTAAGTATATTCTGCCTTCACAAGATCATAATTCAGGCTCATGTACAGCTGCTTCATCAGAGCATTCGGTGCCAGACTGTCAATATTCACCCATTTTAGCTTTGGCTTGTATACAGAGATCAGATCGTATGCCGTTTTTCGATTCATATTCAACGTCTTCTGCAGCGTCACCTTCGCTTTCGGCACCAGAAGCTCCCGCAAACGCCCCGTATTTTTCACATGAACCAGCTTTGTCTCCCCATCGATCAAAACCTCCGCTGTGAAACGATTGATCCTGCGGACGAAGCTGCCTGCAACGGTATTCTCATAAATGCAAGAAAGCGGCAATGCTTTCTGAACTGTCCTCATTTTCCATACTGTTCGTTCCAACCTTTTCAATGTTCTGCATTATCTGATTCGTTCAAAAAACACCCCCGTTAATTTTCCAACAAAGCATGTGATCGTTGCAGATCGACAAATCATTGTTTAATTATATCTTCATCATACTTAGTTAAACTGACTTCGTCAACGCTTTGGAAGCACACTGCCATTTGGATAAAATGTCCTGCTGCTTGGGAAATATAGCCTTTATCGGCACATTCCAGTGCCTTGATAAGAGCAACCGGAACACTTTCCGCGATTTTCTTTTGTCACTGAGAATGAACTGCCGGGAGACTGTTTCCTCCATGGTGTAAGAAGTCAGGATAAGAAAACTTCTGAATGGGTAAACAGTGCTAAAAAGGTTCTGACATTGAAGCACAGCTCCATGTCAGAACCCTTTTATTTCACAAATTATTTTTTGGGGTTGCGTCGCCCGGTGTTTTCCGAGCCACGCACTTCCTCATGGTAAAAGTAATCCACAATGACCGGGTGTCCAGACTCTGCCCGGTCGTAGGGCAGCTCGTTGTCCACGAAGGGACAGCTGTTTTCTTTCGCCAGCCGTTCCGCTTGATCCTCCAAACCACGGAAGTAGCTTCTGTCTCCCTTGTTGTAGATAGCGTCGTACAGCGGAACCAAGTCAGGAAATTTTTTACGTATATAGTCAAGGATGTCTTTTTTGAATCCGCCTCGCAGGTTTAGATTTTCCAGCCATACCAGGTCGCACTGATTTCTGACCTGATGGAAGATAGCCTCAAAATCCGTGATACCGGGAAAAACCGGAGCAATAAAGCATACGGTGCGGATACCTGCGTCATAAACCTGCTTCATGGCATCCAGCCGTCGCTTAATGCTGACGGCATTGTCCATATCGTTTTTGAAATCCTCGTCCAGCGTATTGATCGACCAGGAAACTGTGACCTTTCCCAGTTCTTTCAGGAGGTCGATGTCGCGGATTACCAAGTCTGACTTGGTACAGATGAGAATTTCTGCCTCGCTGCCCCGGAGCTGCTCAAGAAGCTTTCGGGTGTTCTGAAACTGAGCCTCCTGGGGCAGATAGCCATCGGTCACTGAACCGATGACTACGCGCTGCCCTTTGTACTTTTGCGGATTTTTGATTGCCGGCCAATGTTTCACATCCAGGAATGTACCCCACGGTTCGGTGTGCCCGGTAAATCGCTTCATAAACGAGGCGTAGCAGTATTTGCAGCCATGGGTACAGCCTACATAAGGATTGACGGAATAGCCTCCCACCGGCAGGGTGGATTTTGTCATAATATTTTTTGTTTCTACATCCTGAATCAGAATGCTGCTCTCTTTTACTTCCGCCATGTCTTCTGTTCCTCCAATACCCGGTAAAACGCCGGGGAAAATTCTTGTACCATCTGTGCCTCTCCCATGATAGGAAGCAGATCTTCCTTCATGAATACAAGGAAGCAGTCTTTAATACAAACAGCCACCGCTAATGCCTCCTTACCGTTTTAAGATTTAGCCTTCTGCCGCAGGTGCAACTTTCCCGAAGCCGTTCCAGGCATACAGCCCCTTCTTGTCCTCATCGCCCAGGAACTTGTCCACCTGACAGATGTGCAGGATATGGTCGCCCACCTCCACCGACTGCTGCAAGGTAGCCACCATCGCCAGCCGGGTGTCCGCCGGAATCTGGATGTCGCTGCCTTCCACTGCTTTCATTTCAATATGGTTCGCTGCCACCTTGTTGACCTGTGCACCGGTAGAACCGCCGCAAGCCATTGCCGCGCCAGCCAGACTCGCACCGGGAACAGTGACGATGACTTTGCCGGTCTCACGCACACGCTTGCCAGTGTGGGACTGCTTCCCAGCGGCAAATCCAATCATCGGCGGATTGAAGGAGAGATAGGAAACAAAGCAAATAGGAGCCAGATTGGTGGTGCCATCCTCATTCAGAGAACAGATTAAAGTCAGCGGGTTGGGAGAGGTATAAACAGTTGCCTCCATAATGTTCAGTTCTTTCATGTCATTCAGACCTTTCTAAGAAATTTCAGTTGTTGACTGCATAGCCAACCAGTGATATATTTATTATATCTGATAGCAATTTTTGTTCAAGTACGCAAATTATTTATACCTGGTATCAAAAAGTATACTGTAAAAGACGAGGAAAGATTCAATTATGACTTATGAAGAATTCAAAGAAAAGGTTGGCAGTGTCATCCTAACCGATGATGGAAACTGCCCGGTCACGCCGGTGGTTCAAATGCTGCAGGGCAAATGGAAACTCCAGATTCTCTATGAACTGTGTATCAAGTGCCCCATGCGGTTTGGGGAACTAAAAAAAGTTCTCAAACCCATTACCAACACAGCTCTGACCAACGCCCTGAAGGAGCTGGATGCGGACGAATTGGTTCAGCGTATCCAATATAATGAAATGCCTCTGCGAGTGGAGTACTCCCTCACCGAGAAAGGACGGGATCTCCTGCCTGTTTTTTATGCTATCTCTCAGTGGGGTATGAAGTATATCCCTTGAATAAATTATCCTTGAGGATTCCATCCAAATATAAGAGTTGCCGGAATGGTTTGATGATCTGTCAAATAATTCCGGCTTTTTTTAAGAAACCGTACTCAAATCTATCTTATCGGCTTCCTTAACAGGTCTTAATGGGCGGCAAGGTGTTCCCGCGGCAACACCCCCCGATTAGGAATTGCATACTGTTCTGCCAGTTCCTGATAGTATTCCGTCCGCAGCACGGTGATTTTAACCTTTTTATGCATTCGTATAGTCATTTTGAACCTGCTCCGAAATCGTCATGCCTCGCACGCCTCCCGGAGAGCAGGCAGCAGCTCATCCAGCCGCCCGTCCAGTCCAAAGGACTTCTCTTTGATATTGTCCGCAACGTAGATCTCACCCAGATTGATGGTCACATAAGTGGCGTTTGGCTCGCTGGCCACCAGGCGCATCATCGGGGCCTTGATCAGCTGATTGCGCCAGCCAATGCCCAGCTCCAAAACCACCAGTTTCTTCCCGTGGTAGGTTTTCAGAAAGTTTTGGAACCGTGCCTGGGCTGCGGTATCCGGAATCATTCTCTGACCCGCGCCCATGTGGATGTCCATGGGACCTCCGCACTTGGGACAACGCGGCACCAACTCTGCGGGCACATGGCCGCCCTGTTCGGCAGCCGATAATTTTTCGGCCACCTCTAAACTTGAATAGAGGGTGTCGTGGCAGGGGCGGGCACACTGCATCGTAAACCAGTTGCCCTCAATCTCATAGATTTTCGTCGAATCGAAACCACACCGTTCAAAGTGACCTTCTCCGTTTGATGTGACGACAAAGTAATCTTTTTCTCCCACAACGGCCTTCAAATCGTTCATCATCGGCGTAGGCTGGTACTGCCCGCAGTAATGATGGATGAGCCGTGCCCAGAAGGCCCACTTTTCCTCCTCGTTGGGCCATCCGGCCATCATGCCCTGCAAAATGCACCCAAGGCCGTACTTCCATTTAAAATCCCCAAACAGTTTTTCAAAGGCCGCATTGTCCGCAAACAAATGCAGGCCTTCGGTGATGGACAGGCCGTTACTGGCCCCGATCAGGATAGCGTCCGCTTCTCTGAATTTTTCGGCAATGGGTTTCCAATCAATCATATTCGTTCGCTCCTTTTCTATTTTATGGTTGCTGCAATGGATCGCACCTGCCGGAGGGCAGCTAGAGTTTCCGTGCATCCCGTAGCACTTGAGCAATGTCGGCCACAATGGTCATGCCCTTGTCCTCCAACTGCTTGGGAAGGAAGTCATACTTATTGTTGACGCCGATATATCGGGCATGAGGAAAGCTGAGGGTCATGTTCCAGAAAGGTTCTTGGATAAACATGGGAGTCATCCGGCCAACGCCCAGCTCCAGAAACAGAATCTTACTGTCTTTGTGTTCCAGCACATAGCGAGAAATTTTTTCGTACTGTTCTTCGTATTTTTTTCCTTGCAGGAAATTCCCATATCCCCGCACCCAGGGGAATGCCTCACCGCCGCAGTGGGGGCACCGTGGAATAAGATCCGTGGGAATCTTCGTGCCATCCCCCATAGCGGCTACCATATCAGCCACCGGCTTTACCGCATCCCAGGTGTCATCGGTACAGCAGGCGGCACACTGGAAGAAGCGGTGATCCCCCTGGATTTCTGCCACCTTCTCCTCCGGGTAGAGTTTGACAAACTGGGTATCCTGGTTGGTGGTGAGGATGAAGAAGTCCTTGCCTTTCAGCAAAGCGTCTAAATCCAGATAGGGATGACGCACAGGTGCGGTCTGGGTGGTGTGAAGGAAGGTGGCGAGATACCCCCAATACTCTTCCCTTGTCTTCCAGGGGTGCATCATCCCTGCAAAAGCACCTTTGAAGTGGTACTTCTCAGCAAAAGGCCGGAAGTATTTCCGGTAGGAGTCGTTGTCCTCGTAGTAAAAATTTCCGCCACCGGCAGCGGACAGGCCGGAGGCCCCGCCCACTACCACACAGTCAGCTTCCTTTACCTCCTGTACCAACCGATCGATCTGTTCGCTATACGGCAGCGGCTTTTTGTCAGTCAGCTGATAAGGCGTACTGCCGGAAGCATAGATATGATAGTGCCTGGAATAATTCATCTGGGTCTGCATGACCAAATCATCATAGAAGTTCATTGTCACCATTCCTTTCGAGTTGGTGTTATTTTTATTTTTACTTCAAACCATCTTAGCATCCTCTTGCGTTACTGTCAATATGCTGTTATAATAAAAATAACATCAAGTAAAAAAGGAGATCAGACCATGAAATATCCCACCCGCCTTAGCGATGCTGTTCATATTCTGGCTTTTATCGCTCTGTACCCAGACTGTGACCTGACCAGTAACAAGCTGGCAGAGAGCATTCAGACGAATCCTGCCTATGTGCGTCAGCTCATGTCCGCCCTGCGGAAGGGTGGACTGCTGGTCAGCGTGAAGGGACATCCCCGACCTGCTCTGGCTCGTGAGCCGGAGAAAATCACTCTGCTGGATGCCTATCGGGCAGTAGAGGGCAACAAGCCCCTGCTCCATCAGGACATCCACACCAATCCTGCCTGTGGCGTGGGTGTAAATATCCAACTGGTGCTGCGGGATTTTTACTTGGACATTCAAAAAACAGCGGAACAAAGAATGCAAGAAATCACGCTGAAAGATGTGCTGGAACAATATCACATGAAACTCTTCCATTTGGGACAAAAATTCTTCTGAACGGGAAATACGGAACCTCCTTGCGGGACTATACTGAGAACCGGAGAGGCCTATACCCCGTATTTTGCGAATGATTGAAGAGGATCGCTACTGCAAGAAGCCATCCGCAATCCTGTCCTGTTCCGATTTAGAGCATATTTTTGCCCCACTCTTGTCTGCTCCTGTGTCCGTTCGAATCCCCCTCTTGAAATTGAAGGTGCTGGAAATTTTGATTTATTTGAGCAACATGAAATCGGAGCATAAAGAACTGACTCAATACTTCTCCCAGCAAACCGAATTGATAAAAGAAATTCATCAACAGTTGACAGAGCACTTGGATCAACGATTTACGATTGCAGAACTTTCCAAACAGTATTTGATAAACACCTCTACTCTAAAGGAGATATTCAAGGCAGTCTACGGCCAGCCTATCGCCACCTATATGAAGGAATTTCGGGTGCGTCAGGCTATGAAATTATTACGGGAAACAAATGCCACTATTGCGGATATTGCTTCCCAGGCAGGCTACCAAACCCAGGGAAAGTTTTCAAGCGCTTTTCAGTCTATAGTCAAAATGTCACCCAGAGAATACAGGAAAATCCAGAGTATGGCTCCATCTGATTCCTTTAGCAAAACACTGTAATGAGAAATTCTGGTAGACTACTGCCAGCAAAGCCTAACACAAACATAAAAAGCAGAACATTGCAGCATTAGCAATGCTCTGCCTTTTTATGTTCCCTTTTTCTTGATGTTGGCTGCCCTAATGGTCTCAATTCCTTCTGCTGTACCACTGGACAGTATCTCCCGATTCAGCAGTTTACCTTCCTGTATGATGATTTCCGTTCCACCGCGCCGAATAATAAAGGTATCCTTCAATTGAGCCTTTTATTTGACTCAGTTTTTCATAGATTATTTGACACTACCATCACACACGCTCAAATGATAGATATCTCGTCCCCTGAAAAGTAAGTTTCCCAATGTCTCCTTCTGCCAGCATTCCATATTCCCTACCAGAAACCTGCAATTCCATCCGATCACCGCTCTCCACCTGAAATGTTACATAGTAACTGGTACTCGAGGTCGTATGATACCCATGCGCACCAGATGGATCACCTCCATTTGGGTGGCTGTGATGCGATACGTTTTCTCGCTTTGCAACTACAGTTGCGCTCACCGACAAACGCGGTGACTGATTGTTTTTATGCCATGTTCCGATTCCTGCTACAAACTGGAGGATGATCATGCCGAAAACCATTACGAAGATAATTGGAAACATAAACTCAAACAGCATAAACATATGACTCACCCCTTCTTCATCTTTCGCTTTATGATTACTCTAAGCGCGAAACATACGATGATCACCGCAAAAGAAGCGACGCAATACAGTAACGCTTCCGTATACCACGGTGCAGAATTCGATTCGTATAGTTTCGGAAAGCGCTTATACTCATAGAAATCCATACCCGTTTTAATCACAATCACGTAGAAACTCGCATAGATAATATATTTTAATAAATCATAGAATTTATTCATGCCATTGCCTCCGCGATATACTGTTTTGTCCTTTTGGCATCGACAAATCGGAATTTGTGGAGAGATTTCCTGAACTTTCATTATTTTACAGGTTTTTCAGCCAATTAGATAGTGAAATGATATGTATTTTCCCTTATTTTTGCCCTTGTGAGGAATCCGCAAGGGAAATAAGGGGATTTTTTATTAAGCGTTGCTCGCTACTTTATCAAGAAGTCTTGCGGAATCCCGCTTTGCTTTTCTTGTTGAGTGAGCGTAAATGTTCATTGTGGTACTGACATCGGAATGTCCTAACAGTTCCTGTACATCTTTGGGAGCTGCCCCGTTTGAGAGCAGGTTGCTGGTGTAGGTGTGCCGTAACTGGTGAAAGTGAAAATCTTCAAATCTTTCCAGCTTCTTTGACACTGACCTACATACAATGCCGAGTGTACTCGGCAGTTCCAGACTGCCATCCGGTCTGAGGCAGACAAAGGATATTTCTTTATAATCTGCTGGGACTTCCTGCGTTCCGTCAAGGTGATAGTATTCATAATACACCCTGTTTTTTACATGAACTTCTTTGTAGTAGTTGCGGTGGTAAAGTTCTCCGTACTGCATCCGGCTTTTCAGTTGTTCCCGTCTGGCTGTTTTCAATATTTCAGTCAGCGTATCTCCAAAATCAACAATCCTTACTTTTTTTCGCTTGGTTGTTCCAATCACATTTTTATGCTTTGCACCGTCGTAACGGATACTGCGTTTTATGGTCAGACATTGTTCTTCAAGGTTGATGTCCTGCCATGTAAGACCACAGGTTTCCCCGATACGAAGTCCTGCATAGTATGCAATCTGGATTGGAAGGATCGCAGGTGGATTTTTCTTTTCCAGGTACTTGATAAGCCGTTCATAATCTTCATGTGAGATCGGCTGTGTGCCTTCTTCGACTTCATCATCGGAAAAGAGATCAACTTCCTCTGCCTGCCTTTTCAGCTTAATATACTGCATCGGATTGAAACTGATTAACTGTTTTGGAAGGCCTCCTATGATTTATATTTTACCATAGAAGACCTTGCTGTTATTAGCTATTTACAGAAAAAGTTCTACTCAAATAACAAATTATTCTATTTTTCTCATTTAGCAAATCTGTTTTAATAGCGTTGACAAATGTGTAAAATGGAACGCTACATTGAATGCTGTGCAAAAGTCACCTCGAAAATCGTTCCCCCAGTCTTGCCTGATTTGATACAAATACTGCCATCATGTACTCTAACGATTTCACGGACAAAAGCAAGACCTAGCCCTACGCCACCCAGCTCCCGGCTTCTGGATTTATCCACACGGAAGAATGGCTCGAACACTCTCTCCCTAAGCTCCTTTGGTATTCCGCTTCCCGTATCTTCTACAGACAGATAAACATGCTTGTTTCTCTGATATGCGGTTACTGTAACCTGTCCGAGCGGATGATTATATTTGATGGCATTCTCAACCAGATTGTATACAAGCCTGTAAATAAGGATATCACTGCCTATCATAGTGGCATCCTCACATTTTCCAATCAGCTTTATATTCTTTTCCACGGCAAGAGGCTCAAGGTCTGCCAAAACCTCTTCAACAATAGCATCCAATATAATTTTATCATCCCTCCCCACCGTCTGAAGCTCACTCATGTCAAGAAGAGTCTTTACCATCCTGTTTAATTTATCAGTTTGTTCCGTAACCATTTTTATGGTCTGCAAAGTGTCTGCATCATTTCCCGGGTGAGAGGCAGAATTATATAAATCAAGCTGTACCTGCATTAACGCTAATGGAGTACGCAGCTCATGTGCTGCATTTGCAGTAAACTGTCTCTGTATCTCAAATGCTTCCGACAGACGCTCAAGCATCTTATTATAAGAAATACCCAGCTGGTTCAGTTCCTTAACATTGTTTTCCTCTATTCTTGAATCAGACAGATTCTGAGCCTGTACCTCTTCAATTTTATCTGAAAACTCCCTGATTGGTCTGAGTGCATGCCCGCTTATAAAATAAGTGACGACACCTCCCAAAAGCGCCAGCAAAACCGTGATTATCAGACTGTTTCTTTTATAGTCGGCCTTATTATTGTACACCTGAACCGAAAATTTATCCGCAAACTCATCCCACTTATCGTCCGGTATGCTGATATATATTTCATCTGATTTGTTTCCTTTTTCATCCCCCTGTGACTCTACCGCATCCTGCAGAGAATCGATGTAATGCACACCATTTTTATAGACAAACATAGTCAGGCAGCCACATATAATAGCAATACACAATGTAGTAATGCACGTAAGTCTCCACTGTAGCGACATTCTTTTCATCTATCAGACTTCTCCCGTATTTTATAGCCTTCACCTACCTTGTTCTGAATGGGATCATATCCCAGCTTCGCCTTAAGCTTTTTTCTAAGTGAAGACATATGTACCCTGATTGCTCCGCTAAAGCTGTCTGCCGCGGCATCCCACACATGCTCTATCAGCTCCTCCTGACTCACCGGTCTGCCTATATTGATAAGTAAATATTCCAAAATACCATTCTCTTTTCTTGTCAGTGGAACCGGCTCTTCCTTTGCATATGCCTCGCGTTTAATCGTATCAAACTTTATTTCTCCGCATTTAAGACATATATCATTCTGTACAAATTTCCTTCTTGTCAGGCTTCTGATACGTGCCTCAAGCTCCTGCAGATGGAATGGTTTTTCCATGTAATCATTTGCTCCTGCATCCAGTCCCTCTACCTTATCAGCAATTTGACCTCTTGCAGATAATATCAAAACCTTAGTTTCATCATTGTATTTTCTAAGCTCCTTAAGAAGCTCCATGCCATCCATCCCCGGCAGATTCAAATCCAAAACTATCAGATCATAATTCTCCGACAGTATACATTCAAGAGCCTCTTTCCCATCATAACAGGTATCCACCTCATAACCGGCAGCATACAGACTCTTTGCAACCATATCACATATTTGTTTCTCATCCTCAACAATTAATAATCTCAAAATGTTCTCCTGCTTCTTAACAATAATTTTACAACCTATATTGTATAATACCAAAGTCAGCTGGTCAACAATACAACAAAAAGGAGCAACATTATGTTGAAATACCAAAAAACATGTCAAATCATTCTGCTTATCCTTGGTGTATCCATGATAAGCTATGGTGCAGTCAGAGGTGAGGCGGCTACAGTGCTTGGTAAAGCAATAAAACTATGTCTGGAGTGTGTCGGAATTGGATAAGGAAAAGAAATTACTATCAAGAAAACTGGCAAAAATACGTGGCTGGATACAGGCCGCAGCAACGCTGCTGACCAATATTCATATTCCAAATTTATTTAAGGGTAAAATATATCAGGGCAATGCAAAAACAGTATGCGTACCCGGATTAAACTGCTACTCCTGCCCTGCCGCGACAGGAGCCTGTCCAATAGGGGCATTTCAGGCAGTTGTTGGATCATCAAAATTTAAGTTTTCATACTACATAACCGGATTTTTTATTTTACTCGGTGTAACTCTCGGCAGATTTATATGTGGTTTTTTGTGCCCATTTGGATGGTTTCAGGATTTACTTCATAAAATCCCCGGAAAGAAATTATCCACAGCCAAACTAAAGCCTCTTAGGTACCTAAAATATGTCATTCTTATTGTTTTCGTTATACTTCTTCCGATGCTTGTAACGAACTCTATAGGAATGGGAGACCCGTTCTTCTGCAAATATATCTGTCCTCAGGGTGTTTTAGAGGGTGCTATACCGTTATCTATTGGAAATGCTGCTATCCGTTCTGCGCTGGGAAAGCTTTTTTCTTTCAAGTGTATGATTTTAATTGCAGTGATTGTACTAAGTATCTTATTTTACAGGCCCTTCTGTAAATGGATTTGTCCGCTTGGAGCAATCTACTCATTATTTAATAAGGTCAGCCTGCTCAAAATCACCGTTGATAGCAGCAAATGTGTCGGATGCGGTCAATGCTCAAAGGCATGTAAGATGGATGTGGATGTGTGTAAGACACCGGATCACCTCGAGTGCATACGCTGCGGTGCCTGCATAAAGGCCTGTCCGAAGGACGCCATCTGCTACCGGTTTATGGGAAAATCATGTCAAAAAAATGACAACAGATAGCTATTAAACATTTTACGTAACTATTCAGTACCTTCATAGTTACGAGCAAAAATCCATTCCAGATCAGCTTCGCTGATGGGATTTTTGCTTTCTAGCCTATGTGTTCTTACGGTCAGCGCAGCATGTGCGCAGACCTACTGAAAAGTTACCATTTTACTATTATTTTAAAGGAGAAATTACTCATGAAAAACAAATTATCATTTATTTCTATTTTTACACTCTGCATAGCATTATCACTTACAGCATGTGGCATAAAGCAAGCTTCCACAACAGATTCTAAGAACACTCAGACTGAAGCCGGCTCAGAAGCATCTGGCAAATCAGATTCCAGGCTTGATGATTTATATCAGCAGGAAAATCAACTTTTTGCAGATCACGCTGATGTGTGGAACAAGGCATTTGGCATGATGAACAAAAGTGACGCCGATCCAAACGGAAATTATGCTGATTATCTTGTCGGTACCGTAGAATCAAACAAGAATTCATTCACAGACGATGAGCTTAAAACACTTAATGAGGATATTGAAACCATACGAAAAATCGAGGAACAGATAGCAGAGCTTGAAAACAAAAATACATCATCAGACGATAACAAGAAGGACAGCTCTAAAGCCTCATCTGTATTCAGTGATTTTTCCGGTGAGGATTTTGATGGCAATAAGGTTGATGACAGCCTGTTTTCCGGTAATGCAGTAACAGTCGTCAATTTCTGGTTTACCGGCTGCAAACCATGTGTCGCTGAATTATCCAAGCTTAACGAATTAAATGATGCTATCAAATCAATGGGCGGAGAAGTTGTTGGCATCAACACTGAGACCTTCGATGGCAATAAAACAGCTATCAAAGAGGCTGCCTCTGTTCTTGAAAGCCAGGGTGTCAAATATCGTAATCTGTCAATTGACTCCTCTAGTGCTGCCGGTAAATATGCCTCAGAAATCATGGCCTTTCCAACAACTATACTTGTTGACAGAAATGGCAATATTGTAGGCGAACCAATGCTCGGCGGAATTGATAACAAGGACAACTATGATGCCCTTATGAAGCAGCTTCAGTCTGTAATTGATGCAGACAGCACAAATAAATAGAGGTCTACATATAAAAATTTATTTTGGCAAATCATCTTCCGCTTTAAAATTCACATTACTGTCATCGATCGAGATTGTGATCGTGTAGTTATAGATTATACCATCTTCTGTTTCCAGCTTAAATGTTACCGCACCACCTCCGAGATACTGAAAATCAGGTTCGTCAGACATTCTTGCATATGTGCCATACTGTTGAAAGTATCCGTCTGCATCAAAGAACGCAACATTGCTTGTTTGCTCCTTATCGTTCCGGAAGAGTACTGCACCAACACGGTCACTAGCATGATCTGGAATTAAAACACAGTCTATGTATTCCCAATCTGTTTCTTGCACAAGAGAGAACATCGACACAATATCTTGTTCAGACCAGATTTTTCCTCCATTCAGATTACTGATATCTGTATTCTGAACCGGATTGCTGGCAGAATCTGATGTTTCTGGCATGGCGTCTTTGCTGCTGCAGGCGGACATTCCTAATACACAAACCGTCATGAAAATAAAAAGCAATGCTCTCTTCATATGAACACCTCCTCAAATTCCGAATTGTCGTTCCCAGTATACCATGCCTTCTCCCCGCAGAAAAGCATGGCGAAAAACAAAAAATGTCCCCGGAGAGCTTGTGCGTATGTTTTTTCAGCGTTTCCGATCTGAATTTCTCAGAACAGAATATCCTCCGGCTTGAACTTATCTTTTTCGGTAATGGGGCGGATCACCTTGCAGGGCACCCCTGCAGCGATGACACCGGCGGGAATGTCATGGGTGACGACGCTTCCCGCCCCGATAACCGAGCCTGCCCCGATGGTAACGCCGCCGCAGACGGTGGAATTTGCACCGATCCAGACGTTTTCCTCCAGCGTAATAGGTGCTGAGGTGCCAATGCCGTGGCTGCGCTGCTCCGGGTCGATGGCATGACCGGAGCAGGCAAGGCATACGCCGGGGGCAATAAAGGCACCTGCTCCGATGTTTACCGGAGAGGTATCCAGAATGACACAGTTATAGTTGATGACCGCCAAGCCGTGAGTATGGATGTTGAAACCATAGTCACAGTGGAAGTCCGGCTGAATGCCGGTCATGGGAGAGCAGGTGCCCAGCAGGGTCTGCAGGATGCTGCGCCGCTTTTCCTGTTCGTTGGGAGCGGTGCGGTTGTACTCCCAGCACAGTTGCCTTGCACGGTTCTGTTCCTCCGTGGGGGTGTTTTCATAGCCGCTGACGTAGGAGGCAGGGCGTTTCATAATATCCAGAGCGTTCATCGTGTTTGTCCTTTCCATACAGTGTTTTCTCAAGGATTATACCACATTCTCTGTCGGTGTGTAATAGGCTGCTTTTCCCGCCCTCATTTGTTTGTCCGCTTGTAGGACTACCTACTGTTCGCTTTGGTTTTTTCAGTGCTCTGTGCAGCCGGATTGGGGCAAAAAAATACCCCGTTGGTTTCCCAACGAGGCATCAAAGACGATCATCTCAGCAAATCAGACAAGCTGTATTCTCCTTTGGGGATATTTGCTGTTCTGCGATACTCTTTTATGGCTTTCACCAAGAGCTGAGGATTACTGAAATACTGCTTCACAAAATCATACGACTTCACATCATGCATCCGAAGATTTGTTTTACAAAATTCGCTTGGTTTTTTTCCAGATCGCTTAAATTGATCATATGCTCATCGAATCCTTTCCGTAAGTATCGCTCCTCGAATCGTTTAGCACTTCTGCAACGGATAACACGTTCTTCCAACATTTCTTCTCTGTTGAAAATCAGAAGATCATTATTTTGCTAGGGTTGCTCCATCTTCTTCCCATTCTCACATATTTTTCTTGAGCAGGAAATCTGCCACGGCAAGATCCAAAAGTGCCATGCCAGTAGAATCAAACACCGTGATGTCGGTATCGCTTTTACGACCCGCAGCCTTTCCAAGAATGAGATCACCAAGCTCTCCACAGATTCGATCTTCAGACAATGTGCCCTGCTTCAAGGGAATCTCAATTTCTCCGGCGTTCCTGCAGTGTTCGAGGTCGTCCACAAAAACAATGGCATCCTCAAAAATTTGGGAATCAATTTCTTCTTTGCCCGCCATATCAGCACCAATGCAGGAAAAATGTGTGCCGGGTTTGACCCATTCTTTTTGAATCAGCGGGGTGTGGGAAGGCGTGATTGTGATGATAATGTCGCTGTCGGATACGGCTTCTTTCAAATCAGAAACTCCTTCGAAGGTTACCGGGGCTGCCTCAATTGCAAAGTCGGTTTGCAGCATTGCGCGAATCTTCGACGCAAATGCAGCAGCATGTCCTGCGTTATGCGGATTGGCGATCCGGATCGTTTCCAGCGTGGGAAACACCTTCAGCAACGCAGCAATCTGGAAAGGTGCCTGATTGCCGGTGCCGACGATCAAAGCGTTCTGGGAATTCTTTCTTGCCAGATATTTTGCACCAATAGCTCCTGCCGCACCAGTGCGCATTCCGGTCACAGAGGAACCGTCCACAAGGCCAAGCGGCATACCGGTTTCCGAGCTGAACACGGCAATCAGACCCACAAGATCCGGCAGGCCTTTTTGCACATTTGCTTCCATGAACGCAACCGTCTTGTGGCCGAAAATATGCTGTTCCGGCAGATAACCGGATTTAATATCCATATCTGCATGGCCAGGGTCGAATTCATAGAAAATGGTAGGCCATACAACGGTTTTATCTTGACTTTTCAGCTTATAAACATTCTCTGTGCATTGGATCGCATCTTCCATCGAAAGATTTTTTCGAACTTCTTCTGCGGAAATATAGGGAATATTCATCGGGGTTCTCCTTTCTTTTACCGGGTTTTCATTGCAATATACTCGCTGATGGCCTTGAGGCCATCGATCAGATCCTGCTTTCCGTAGGCATAACCGATGCGCATACTGTGCGGCACTTCAAAGCAGTCACCGGGAGTCACAAACGCGCCGGTCTTCTTGTACATTTCTTCGCAGAATTCGTAGGAAGAAATGTCCAGATCATAATAAACCAATGCCGTAGTGCCGGCTTTCGGCTTTACATAGCTGACGTGCGGTTCGCTGCCGACCCAATCGTCCAGAATCTGCAAATTCTCCCGGACGATCTTTCGGCTGCGTTCCAGCAGCTTATCGCGGTGCTTCAGCGCAGCTGCTGCCAGCATTTCATCGAATACACCGCAGCTCACAAGATTATAATCCCGATGAGAAAGGCAGCTCTTTACAACGCTCATATCGTGCGTTGCAATCCAGCCAAGCCGAAGACCAGCCAGAGAAAAAACCTTTGACATACTGCTCACCGAAATGCCCTTTTCATACAGATCCACAATGGAAGAACACCAGCCATCTTCCTGTGAAAGGTGACGATAGACTTCATCGCACAAAATCCAGGCATCTGCGGAACGCGCAATCTCCACAATCTCCCGGAGCATCTGCTCAGACATCAGCGCACCCGTAGGATTGTTAGGGTTATTGATGCAGATCATTTTTGTTTTAGGTGTCACCAAACGGCGCAGTTTTTCTAAGTCCGGCAAATAATTGTTTTCCTTACTCAGATGAAGGATCTGAACATCTGCTCCATAGGATTCCGGGATGGAATAAAGCTGCTGATATGTCGGCATGATGCTCACTACACGATCACCGGGAGAGATCAGCGAATAGAATACATGATGGTTTGCTCCGGATGCCCCATGGGTCGGCACAATATTTTCAATGTTCAGCGTTTTGTAAAGGCCGCAGACACCTTTACGGAATTCTGGCAAACCCTCAATATCGCCATAGCTCAGACGGCGTGCGCACAAGCGATTCAAAAATTCCGTCTTATCTTCCCCTGTCAGCTCGAATAGCTCGTTCATACTGATGGAGTCCACACATGTTTCAGCGATGTTATACTTTGCACCGACCTCCCAGGCGTTCATCCATTCTTCTACGGCAAACGGCTTGATTTTCATTGCTTTTTCCTCCTTGTAATGGTACATGATAAAAAAGAAAAGGGCACACAGAGCTTTTCCTTATAACATGGTGAACCATGCCGTACCTACGGAAAAACTCTGTGTGCCCTTTGGCCTCCACCCGGTGGTGGAGAGGGTTTCAATATTCAAACACCTTTATAATACTATGCAAGCTGCACATCGTCAAGACGATTTCCCGAACTTTGGTACTAAAAAGTTCCAAGCCAACGCTCTTAGAAAACAGCTTAGAGCAGCTTAATATTCGTTACAAGCTGATCAAGCCCTACACACCAAGGCACAAGACTTCAATGGCTTAAATATTTCGTTTCAGTACATCCGATGCAGAAACAGCAGAAACCTGATATACACCTTCCTCCAGATGCTTACGCAAAAACACATAATATGCCGCTTTATCTCAAATACTCCGTAAAGAATGCGTTGAGCTTTTCAAACGGAATGATGTCCATCTGATCGTAAAAGTCAGTGTGGTTTGCACCGGGTATGATGAGCAATTCCTTGTTATCGCCGGTCAGCTTGCTGTATGCTGTTTCGCTGAAATAGCGGGAGTGCGCCTTTTCCCCGTGTACCAGCAGCACGGCAGAGCGGATTTCGCTGCTGTATTGCAAGATCGGCATATTCAGGAACGACAGCGAGGAAGTCACATTCCAACCGCCGTTGGAGTTTAGGCTGCGGGAGTGATAGCCACGTGGCGTTTTGTAGTAGGCATAATAGTCCTTTACAAACTGCGGTGCGTCCTCCGGCAGCGGATCGACCACACCGCCTGCCAGCGCATAGCTTCCGCTTTTATAATCCTCGATGCGCTGTGCATTCATGGCTTTTTTCTTCTCAAAGCGTGCCTGCTCAGAATCCTCCGCATCAAAATATCCGTTGGCCGTTACACGGGTCATGTCGTACATGGTCATAGCCGCGGTAGCTTTGATGCGGGTGTCAATGGCTGCGGCATTGAGCGCCATGCCGCCCCAGCCGCAGATACCGATGATACCGATGCGCTCCGGGTCAACATTTTCCTGCACGGAAAGGAAGTCTACCGCTGCGCAGAAATCCTCGGTGTTGATGTCCGGCGAAGCGACATAGCGGGGTGTACCGCTGCTCTCGCCGGTGTAGGACGGATCGAAGGCAATCGTCAAGAAGCCAAGCTCTGCCATTTTCTGCGCATACAGACCGGAGGACTGCTCCTTTACCGCACCGAACGGACCGCTGACGGCAATGGCGGGCAGCTTGCCCTCTGCGCCTCTCGGCGTGTACATATCCGCCGCCAGGGTGATGCCGTAGCGGTTATGAAAGGTTACTTTCTTGTGATCCACCTTGTCGCTTTTCGGGAACACCTTGTCCCATTCCTGTGTCAGATTCAGTTTTTCCATATTCAGACCTCCTTGCCTGTTGCCTTAAAATATGCTGTGTTGTCCACGGCTTCCAACCATTCATTGGAGGTTTCATCCCCCGGAACCTCTACCGCCAGATGAGAGAACCAGCTATCCGGCGCAGCACCGTGCCAGTGCTTGACTCCCACAGGGATATTTACTACATCGCCAGGGTGCAGCTCCTGTGCCGGTTTGCCCCATTCCTGATAGTAACCATGCCCGGCTACGCAGACGAGAATCTGTCCGCCGCCGCTTTTGGCGTGATGAATGTGCCAATTGTTACGGCAGCCGGGTTCAAAGGTCACATTGTAAATACCGACCTGCTGCGTAGAAAGAGGTGCGAGATAGCTTTGTCCAATAAAATATTTCGCAAAGTCATCATTGGATGCGCCGATGGGAAAGACCATTTCATTCTGATGCTTGGCTTTTGCGTCGGCAGCATCGTCCTCCGCCCATACCTCCTTTGCCATACGGAAGGCAGCCCATGCCTTGGGCCAGCCTGCATAAAATGCCGCATGAGTCAGGATCTCCGCAATTTCCGTTTTCGTCACGCCGTTATTCTTTGCAGTTGTCAGATGGTACTGAAAGGACGAATCCGTCAGCCCCTGCGCCAGCAGCGCCACCACTGTTACAATGCTGCGGTCCCGCAGGGAAAGCTTGTCTTCCCGGTTCCACACCTGCCCGAACAGCACATCATCATTCAATTCCGCAAATTTGGGAGCGAATTCCCCCAGAGCCTCTCTGCCTGCCGTTTGTTTAACTGCCATGGCTCACACCTCCTTGCCCATCTGATAAGCTTGCTCCAGTGCAGGATGTCCGGCGATCTCACCCGCGCCGTTCACACCGCCTGCAAACACTGTGCCCACCAGCGCACAGCGTGGGAAGCAGTCTACCCAGCCCTGCACGGCTTTCTCTGTGCCCGCAAAAGTCTCCTGTGCGTCCTCTGCCGCTGTTGCCAGCAAGTAGGTTTTCGTAAAGGCGTAGTCCGTATCGAACAATGGGTTGGCACGGTCCAGCATAGTCTTGAGCTGACCGCTGACGCAGTAATAGTAGACGGGCGTTGCGAACACCAGCACATTTGCATCGTGCATTTTGGCGGCAATTTCCACGGCATCGTCCTGGATGACGCAGTGCCCCAACTTCAGACAAGCAAGACAGCCCTTGCAGAAGCCAACCTGCTTTTCTCGCAGATACACAGTTTCTACCTGATGGCCCGCCTCCCGTGCGCCCTTGGCAAACGCTGCCGCCAGCGTTTCGGAGTTGCCGCCCTTACGGGGACTTGAGGAAATGATTAGTACCTTTTTATTCATCGTAGAACACTCCTTGCGTTTTGATATTCTCTGTGGTATTCTCATGGTATCACCTAAACCTAACTTTAGGTCAAGATATTTTTGAAGATTTTTGGAGGGAGATTTATGTATTCAATTGGACAGGTGGCAGAGATGTTCGGATTGCCTATCTCCACGCTGCGCTATTATGATAGGCAGGGGCTGTTTCCGAACATGGAACGAGTATCCGGCATCCGCAAATTCGGTGACACGGAGATTGAAGCACTCCGGGTCATTGAATGTCTGAAAAAGGCCGGCATGGAGATCAAGGACATCCGGCAATTCATGGATTGGTGTGTAGAAGGGCCGTCCACCTACTCGCAACGAAAGGCGATGTTTGAGGCGCAACGGGTGCACATGGAAGCAGAGCTTGAGCAGATGAACCGGACGCTGGATATGCTGAAATTCAAGTGCTGGTATTATGAGCAGGCAATCCAAGACGGCAGCGAGGACAGACTAAAGGCACTGATTCCCGACCACTTGCCGGAGGGAATCCAAAAAGCATATGAAAACGCGCATAGCTAACCCTTCCCGTGCTATGTATCGTCTGATTCAGAGCAAAAAATACCCCGTTGGTTTCCCAACGAGGCATCGAAGACGATTCTATTCTGTTTTCTGTAAACTGGTAGTCAGAAAAACTTAGTCAGTGACCAAGTTAGTGAGCAAGATAAATCGCCGGACATCCCACACGCAGTTTTGAATCCTTGTATGGCTTTTGCAGTGTCTGCATCATAGCCCAGCACCGCGGTCAGCTGCTTTTGAAAGGAACCGGCAAACAGCGCCCACATTCCAAAGGGCATTCCAGCGTATTTCATTGCAGATACCTCCCGGCTTCCGCTTCCAGTGCCTGCCACACCGGGTAGGCTGCGCTGTTCGCATCGAAAAATTTCTTGAGATCCCGGTTCAGCGCACTCATTTCATCGATGGCGTTCATTGCGTGGTCGGAGGCGCAGAGCTTGCCCAGCGAGGTGGCACACATCAGCTTGAAAAAGCGCAGGCAGGTCTTGCGGTATTTCTCCCCTTCAAAGTCTGCATCCTCCTTGGGCAGAATGGTGTGCCCGGCATCTCGGATGGCGCGGTATCCCTCGATGTTGGCATCCAGCACACGGTTCAGGTACGCGGTATCTCCCCTGAGCTTTTTCAGGTCGCCGTCCGTCTTATAGCAGGCGAAGGCCGCCGGCATCACGAACGCAGCATGGCAGAGCAGATAATCCTCCATGTTCGGCTCGTAAACGACCTTATATTTTGTGCCGTGGAAGATGCGCCCGATCAACTGTTTATTGGAGGTTGCACCCGTCAGCTGCCCGATGGTGATCTTCTTCAGGTCGATGGAGACCACCCGGTCAGCCTCCCGATGCCCGGCAGAAAGCGCAAAGGCAAACAGGATGTTCTTTTCCGGCAGCGCCGCCGCCAGCGCCCTCGCCTGCACATTGTTCCCCACAAAAACGATGTTCTTCGTCCGGTTCGCCCACAGCGTGTCCAGAACGGAATCCAGCTGTGTATAGCGCAGGACCACAAAGATCACATCGTACATTGCATCCGGTGCAAGTTCAGTCACCACCGGAATGCGGCTGACCGAAGTGCAAAGCGAAAACTTATCCTTGATCCGCAGGCCGTTCCGCCTGATCTCCGCAGCCCAGTTTCCCCGCGCAAGCAGAGTGACATCCTTTCCGGCGCGCAGCAGATTTCTTGCCAGATTGCACCCCAGAACGCCTGCACCATATACCAGAATTTTCATAGCTTGCCTCCAAATCCGATCTTCACGATCTGCATTTTCATCCCGTTGTCCCCGACCCTTGCAAGAAACCGAAAAAAGCCGCTGACAGAAGGATCTTTCAAATCGTTGTACCCCAGCATATAGCCCCGGCTGGACACTTGCAAACGGCTATCCCATGGGGAAAGCTCGCTTTTCGCATCCGAAATCGCGAAATATGCTCCCACATCCTTGATTTTCGCCGTCCTGAGCCACGTTTTGGCGATCATCTTCACCGCCGTACGGTTGGCAGCATCAAAGACCAGCACTCCGCCGGGGAAAACGTCCGCCATCCCCTGCACCAGTTCCCGAACCTGCTCCGTCAGGAAGTAATAGAACATCCCGGAGGCAAAGAACACCGCCCCGCCGGAGGCATCGATCTTGTCAAACCATGCGGGGTCTTTCAGGTCGCAGGGGATGTTTTGCTCCCGCTCCCCGGCGGGCAGAAGCTGCTGCCGCAAGGCAATCACATCCGGGAAATCCAGATTGTAGATCTTGCATCTGCCATTGTCGCAGGCTCTACCGGTGTTATCCAGCCCGCAGCCCAGATTGACCACTGCCGCGCAGGGGTGGTTTTTCAGGTACGCCTGCACTTCAAAGGCAAGGTCATTCTGCCGCATGGCGACCTCCAGCGCACCGAAACGCTGCATCAGGCTGCGGGAATTTTTCTCTGCCTCTGAAAAGTCGTAGTCGATCTGGTCGATCAGACGCACCGCCGTTTCGTCCCGGTAAAGGTTCGGATACAACTCCGTACACAGCTTCCGTGAATATAGCGGGAGGATCAACGTCTCCTGCACGGTGTTTTTCTCGATTTTGTATTTCATATCGGGTTCTCTCACTTTCTGATAAATGGCAGTTTCGGCATACCGTTATGCTCGGCGATAGATGTCAGCATTTCAGCGAAGCCCCTCGGATCGCGTATCTGATATTGCATATGATTGTATCCCTCAAACACGGGATAATGGCCGCAGGGGTAGGCTTCCATCACTGCCTGACGGTATTTGAAATGATCTTCTATGCTGCCAAACTCAAAATAGATCTGCTTTTGCAGTTCTTCGGGAAGTGACGGAAAGGGTTTATCCTCCAGGCTGTCCGAAAGCTGCCGCCGCAAATTTGTGTAGGTCAGATTTTCCCCTGCGGCTATAAAATACGGCTTTATGGAATCATCATCACACCACAGGATCTTTTTCAGTGTGCCGCCCTTTGACCAATACAGGCTCTTGATGGCCAGATACAAAAACGGTGCCATCACGCGGCGCGTTCCTTTCCCGATTTGCGCAAACTGCCCGCCGTCGAAGAAAACGTATCCAATGGGCAGCTTCGTACTTGTCAAAAACGCCATGGCAAGATCGGCACCGATCGAAGAAGCCACAACCAGTTCAAGGTGTTCCACTCCCTGCGATTTCAGATATGCTTCCACTTGACGAACCTCGTCCGCCTTGCTGACATATTTCTGCCCTTTGCAGTACACGGTGGAGGTAGGCAGAATGCAGAAATACCGATCTTGTAAATATTTCGCAACCGGTTCGCTGCTCTCCCCCGTCACGCCCATTGCATGAAAAAACAAAACAGCAGGATGATTCCTGTCGCCGTATGTTTGAAACAGCATTACCTGTTCCTCCTGTATCCGTTTTCGTCCCGGTATTCGGGATGTTCCTTTAAGTATGGGTCCTGATCGCCGCAGATGGTGTAGTCGCACTTACAGCCATTCGCGCAGGTGGTCGTCCGCACCAGCCTTGCGTGAAGCAACTCCATCGCTGCAAAATCCACATTGCACAGGGCGGGCATGATCTCTGTAAGGCCGTTTCTGATAGCAAATTCCGCTGCGGGACAGGCGGTAAATTCATAATAGATCGGCTTGTTCTTTTCGTAAGGAGCCACCGTCATTTCATAATCGTGCCACTTGTCACAGCCCGCTTTTGCCCGTAGAAACGCCATGTGCATCAGTTTTTTCCAGAACGGCTTATTACAGTTCACGAATTTCAGTTTGCGGAAGGACGGCAGGATCAGATTTTCCTCAATTTTCTCGATCTCACGGAAGGATGTAACCGGTTTGCAGACTACATAGTAGCTCATGATAGCGATGCAGTCATAGGTGCCGCCTGCGCCGTTGTGAAAGTTCCGTTTCCCGCCCAGATTTTTGCGCCAGTCCGAAAGGAAATCTACATACTGCCGCTGCACCTTTTCCCATATCATCTCCCGCTCCGCTTCCGGGTAATGCAGGGCGATTTTCGACTGTATCTCCTTCTTGCAGGTTTTGGAGTATAGCACATGGCAGCTATGGTCAATTTGTAATTCGCTGTCCTTCATCTTCCCACGCCTTTCAGAAAACCGCTCTTTGCATTTTCTTCGGTGTCGTCCGATTCGTCGTAGGCATCATAGGGCGACGATGGGTCGTGTACTCGTTTTTTGAATGGTGAACAGCGCTTGTCTTTGTGGGCAAACGCAAAGGCGAAATTGTCCGTCCATCCCGTGTGACCGGTGATGAAATATGGATGTAGCCCACGTGCGCGCAGTTTCCGCTCCAGCTCCGCCAGTGACTGCACAGCCAGCTTATTGTCCTCCGCCAACGAGGAAATGAAGCTGTAGCCGCCGTCCGCGCCGAACCAGATAGTATCGCCGGTAAAGAGATATCTCCCGTCCACAAGGTATACCATGTGTCCCCATGTATGACCGGGAACGAGAAAGCACTCGATTCTGATCCCGTCGATGTCGATTACCTCATCGTCGTGCAGCAGCACTTTTTCATTGTTGATCGTCACCTGCGGCAGCTTGTAAAGGTGGTAAATGACCCTGCGGCGCACCTCGCCGGTCAGATAGCAGTTCTCGATCTCGCCAATATACAGCGCAGCATCCCGAAACAGTCCCGGACTGTCCGCCTCCACCGCACCTACATGGTCGGTGTCCTGATGAGTGATGAGGATGTGCCGGATGGAATGCGGGTCGATACCGAGCCAGCTCATTTTCTCCGCCAGACGGTCATAGTTGTATCCGGCATCAATCATAATGGTGGTATCGCCCTTGCGGTAGAAGAAGATATTTGCCACCCACTCTCGCACACAAGCGACATTTTCATCGATCCAGCCGGTGTTCAAAGGCTTAAAGATCTCCTTGCCCCGGTACATCCGGCTCATTGCTTTTCTTTGAAATTCCGTTGCTTTTTTCGACATGATCGCACCTCATTTCTGTGCTGTGACGCACAGCCATCCCTTTTTATTTTTGTGACTCTGAACCCTGCCAAAGCCTGTTTGCTCCAGATACACTTTCAGATCAGCATCCGTATAGATGGTCATACCGTTAATGATTCGCGTCCATTTGTCGTCTTTTGCTGTTTCGCCGTTTGCTTCGTTACAAATGAAAAAGATTCCGCCGGGCTTCAGCACTCGATAAACCTCTCTGAAATTCTGCGCAAGTTCCGGCCAGAAGTAGACCGTTTCAAATGCGGTCACTACATCAAACTGCTCCGCTTCAAACGGCAACTCTGCTACACTTGCCTGCTGCACAGTACACTGCCCTGCTGCAATAGCACCTGCATTGACCTTTCGTGCTTTTTCTACACTGACTGCCGAATAGTCGATGCCCTGCACCTTGCCCTTGGGACACAGCTTCAGCAGCTTTTTGATGTTCGCTCCACCGCCGCAGCCGCAGTCCAGCACCATGGCATCCGGGGCAGGCTGCAAAAAATGCAATCCCCACACTGCCATTGCGCTGTGCCCAAAGTTCATCATAGCAACCATGATCTTCCCGCTAAAACCTACGGGCTTGCGGGTGTTTTCAAAGAAGGTCATATCACACCTCCGATTTCACACATTCCGTATAGGTCAGCGGAAAAGAGGCCTCTAGAACAACACTTTTTCGCACTGTCCAATCATTCTGTTGCAGAAATTTTAGGTATTCTTCACTCGTCCACTTGCTGTGGAGAGGAAAGCCTGCCAGATTCATGAAAAAGGCTTTGACCTTGCCGGAAAACGAGTTCCCCGCGTGGGTGAAGGTCGGCGCGATGAGCACGCCATCGTCCTTCAGCACCCGATGAATCTCGGCAAGGGCTTTCTCCGGCTGCGGCACGATGTGCAGCGCGTTGGACACGATCACCACGTCGAAGGACTTGTCTGCATAGGGCAGGCGGAATATATCCTGCACCGAAAAGTGCAGCTTTGTAGATTGATTATCCCGCTTTGCCTCGGCGATCATCTCCACGGAGGCATCCGTCGCCTCGATGTGTGCCGCTGTTTTTACGATGTGCTTGGCGATCAGTCCCGTTCCGGTAGCCACCTCCAGCACTGTTTTGTCTTTCACGACCGGACAGATCAGCTCATACATTTTCTCGTATACTGCCCTGTCTTTTCGCATAAAGCAGTCATACAGACCTGCATTTTTGTCCCAGAAATTCTTGTGTTCTCGCATTGCTGTCTCTCCTTTTTGTGGTTAGATTTATCTAAGCAGCACGCGCGCTTTGACAAGTTAGGTTTGGCTAACTCATGTATTTAGGAAAAGCCGCATTTCTGCGGCCTTTCGGCTTATACAAATAGCTTGCTGCAAGCATCACACATCTGTATTTTCAGCCACTGAGGATAACGCCTCTCGATCTACTTCCTTATGGAAACAGCCAAAATCTATTTTCACACCATTGCGGTGACTTTTGCCTTCTTATCCATATTATATCGTGCTCACTTCTTTTTTGCAATGGGATAGTATCTCTATTTTGTCATTTCCAAACGCAGAGCACGATTAGATTTTCTTCGCAATCGTAGACAGCTCCGAAATAATGCTCAAAAGATCATTTTTGACTTCCTCTTTGCTTGGCTCGCTGCCCATCAGAGGATAATCCGTGCTGACATGGAGGATGCAGGATAGTTCGAGATTGAATTGTGTCGGCGATAAGGGCACCTGACAGTCCTGGGCTTTTGCGAAGCAACCGCATCCTTTGCCCGGATGATTTTAATCTGCATTTCCGCAGATGGTTCCGATACTCTGATATTCCTACTCATGGCCACACCTCCAATGGATCACGATATTCATAATCCTTTTTCCGGTTCAGATAGCCCAGTTGTTCCAATCGGATAGCAGCTGCTGATCTCGAAACATCAAAGACACCACAGAAAGTGTCTATTTTTACCTGATCCTTGTCATAAAAACGCCATCCGTAACATGTCAGAGGCTCCGAGTACCTGCTGAGAAGCAGCGGCACCTATGTCGTAGAAGCTCATGAAAAAGGCGGCGCAAAAGCAGCGAAAGATATTGAAGAACTGGTCAGCGAAGTGACCGGTATGTTCGCTGGCGGCGAATTAAGCGAAGATGCCATCGAAGGAGCTTATAAAGCTCTGACTGATGCCTACTGGATTGCCAAAGAGAACAATAAAAAATACGCCCCGAAAACGAGGCGTAAAAAATCCGATCAGTGATATTTATCGTACACACTTTTCGCTATACTGTAAACTGGAGGTGGTATGATGAATGCGGAACAGCTTTCACGGGTCGGTGAGAAACTGGTAAAACGCTGCGGTTCCAGAGACCCTTTTGAAATTGCAAGGCAGCTTGGTATCAATGTCATGCTTTGCGAAAATTTCGGTTCCCTGAAGGGAATGTACCGGGTGATTAAACGAAATCGCTTTATTTTTCTGAATAACAGTCTGGATGAAAATATGCTGCGCATCGTATGCGCACATGAATTAGGGCATGACCAGCTTCACCGGAATATGGCGAGAACCACCCCGATTCATGAGTTCATGCTCTATGACATGAAATCCAAACCGGAATATGAAGCCAACATCGTAGCAGCGGAGATCCTAATGGACAGCGATGAAGTCCTTCGCTACATCTATGAATATGGATACACAGCCGAGCAGATTGCCAGTGCGATGTCCACCGACATCAATCTGGTTGCGCTGAAGGTAGCACACCTGGCCACACTTGGCTATAATCTGCACGCACTGGAACATAAAAGTAACTTTTGGAAATAACGTATCTTCGAGGAGCCTTGACCGGCTCCTCTTTTTTGTTGCAAATTGTGCAGATGCCGTCTGCACAATTATCAGCCTAACATCTGCATGTGATAGAGCTTCACTTTTTCCTCAAACGGCAGTCCAAGATCAGTGCCGACTTCTTACCACATCACACCATACGGTGCGCCGCCATCTGTATATCCTGCGATAAAAGCAAAACGACCATCACAATCCTCATTCAGTTCTACCAGCCGTTCCCTCTCTTTCGCTTCCCGCTCCATTCTCCGCTGCCGGAGTCGCTGTTCTTCAGCCTGTTTAATCTGGTCGAGCTGCTCCTGTGTATAGTTGACCCCCAGCTCCTGCAAATCTTTAGCAGCCGTCACAGCATCCACATGAAAGCGTTCCTTGTAATGCTTGTTCATCTTTTTCGGTGAGCCGGTATAGGTGAGCAGCCACTGCTTGCCTTTTCGGAGGCGTGTTTCCTTTCGCTCAGCCTTCGTCAGTTCCTTTTTCTTTGCCATTTGCGGAATCTCCCGGATTTTTTGCTGATAATTTTGGGTTGCGCTTTTTCGGTGATGTCAGCTCATAGCTCAAAGAAAGCAGGTCTTTGATGGCATCATCCAGCTCCGGTTTGCCGAGCTGAATACTGAGCCATTTTTCCTTGTTCATGTGATAGGCCGGAAAATAGCCGTCCTGCCCGCGAAGAGATCCAATCAGCAGCGGATCACTTTTCACATTGAGAACATCAATGATGCCTGCCTCTGGCAGTCCCAACTTATCAGCCGATACCTCCAGAACTACACCATACCATTTATTATTGTCGTTGTGCCGCAGCACAGCATTCCAGTCATGCCAGGGGTATTCCGGCTCTGTGCCGTACTGCTGGCGTATCCATGTAAATAATTCTTGTCGTATCACTCCATCGCTTCCCCGCTGTTTTATGTGTGACCTTGTGCAACAACCTGTTGCACAAAGCTTTGCCTCAGATACCTCTCCGCACTGCATTGATATCAGAAATCATCAAGCGCAGCATCTATCTCTTCCAGCCGATCAATCCAGCCCAGGTCGGATTTCTTCTTGGTTGCTGATCTTTTCTTATCACCACCAACCACTTCAAACCGTTTCTCTTCTGTCCCGAACAGACCTTTCACCTGAATTCTAAAATCCGGCTTGTTGTTGGTCAGTCCTTGCATGAGCTGCACATTCTTGTATCTATGCAGAAGGATTTGACAGATAGCCTGAATGTCTTGCTCCTTAATACACGGTGCCGCCATGAACTTTTTCGTTATGTAAGGCTTTATATCTGCCAGCACCTGTAACATAGAGGCTTGCGCTGCCGGTTTCGCAGCCATGCAGCGTACTGCATTCTGCAAGCAGCTCCGGTCCAGCGGCACGATGAATGCAGCCGTCCACACCGCCGCCGCCCAAAAGAGAAGTATTGGCAGCATTGACGATTGCGTCAACGCTCATTTTTGTAATATCGTTCCTGATAATCTGTAAGGGCATTGCTTATTTCTCCCCCTTCTGCCACCTCGTTAGATATGCTTCTTTTTCAGTTCACGAATCAACATCTCAACCTGTACTCCTGTAAGGAATGGTGTTTTGATTGTCGATGCCCAATAAAAATTCCGCTTCAAAATTGTTTTAATCTCATTCGGAGAAAGAGCAGGCAATGCTTTAACATCTCCATTGAAATTTTCCGGCACAATCATTCTGACACTATGATATTTTTCATCAGCCACTTCCGTTGGCATGTCTGTGATAATCTGTCCGACCGCAATAATTCCTCTTCCTTTGGAATAAAAAAGAGCATAATCCCCTTTGCGGAAGCTGTCGATATACCGTTTTGCATCTCCATATGCCGCTATTTTGTTTCCAAGAATCATCTCGGATTCATTTGTGTCTGAATACGAGATATTCGTATCAAACATGATTCCCTTACACGCAGAGAACTTCAATCGATTATTTTCTATTTCTGTCAGAAACTTCACCCAGTATAAAACATTCTCCGGAATGATATGAGACTTATCCGGATTGATCGCAAATTCATAGATAACCGTTGGATCTGCTGCTTTCACATTTACATATTTCTGTGCATTCTGAACGTTTCCTTCTGTTGTAAGCAAATACACTTCACCATTCAGGCTGGAATAGTCATCTGTATTGAGATCAACATCACCCTTCTTTACCTGAATGTAAATATGCTTTCGGTTCAGGTCATTTGGGTCAACCAATACACACTCATACTTTGGCGTAGCAATTTTATTTGTCGATGGAATGCAAACGTAGCCTTTCGTATCATACAGCCACAGCGCAAGTAAATCCTCAACATCTTCCGGCTGAAGCAGGCTGTAAAAATGCTTCTCACATAACGAGAGGGCTGGATCGGGATAATTGAATAGATCCAGTGCTGAATCGTGGACACGGTTATACAACATCTGACTGTATTCTTCCACTCCATTTTTCTTAATTCTCTGGATGGTTGAACCCATAATAAATGATGTTGCCACAGCACCAGGAACGGATTCTTCATCTGCCTTATCTGTAGCTGGATACCAGTCTATATTGGTCAACTGATTCGCTGCATCCATCTGTACTGCATCTTCGCGAAACACCCAGGTACTGTTCGCCTTAACTCTCGCAATATAGTATTTCCCTTCATTTTTTGAGCGCATCCATAGGAGGTCTCCTTCTTTCACATCCTCTACCATGCGGCATACACTGTCGAATGATTTATACTGAGTTCTTGCCAGATTACAGTAATCCAAAAACGTATGTATCCCAGAACGTTCTGCCTGGGTTAATTCACGAAGACTCCATCCCATTGCTGCGACATGATTTTTCAAGCAATAGTCGGCAACATTTGTGCCTCCTGTATTCACCTGTAATCTCCATACTGCCATCTTGTCTTCCTCTTTCTTTTTGCATTTAGAACTTTCTCATCATTCGCTTTAATATTATTATATATTGTCCACACGTAGAATGACAGATACAATGTACATTATTTTGCACATTTCCGATTTGGTCTTGCGATACTCTGCATAGGAGCTTTTCTTTCGTTCCAGGAGCATCGCAAACTCTGCGTTCAGCTCGCTGATGCGTGGAAGCTTTTTGTCAGAGCCGTTCTCTTTCTTATAAGCATCGAACGCCTTTTTCGCTGCGCTGTTGAAAAATGCTATAAATGTGTACCGCGGCAAAAGAAGGCTACCATTGCACAATTGCCTTTGTGATTCAGATGAATGGAATTCATCGGGTGTTTCCAAATGAGGCGACTGTCGGCAAGGAGGATCTGGAAGAGATGGGAACTGCCATGACTCTGGATCTCCTGGAGGACGGTACCGGAACCATGGATTATGACGGGACGGTCTATGATCTGACCTGGGATGACAGCAGTATTACCATGGAGGATGTGGCAGATTTCTATACGCTGGAGGATGGTGTGCTGATGCTGGCAAATGCCGATACAGAGATGGTATTTGAACGGCCAGGAAGCGTAGCAGCTGTGACTGCACCGGATGAAGAAGAGGGTGAGCAAACAGCCTCCAGCACAGCAGCATCGATAGAGGACAGCTGGACAGTCGTTCCGCTGGCGTCTGCTCAGGAGCTGGTGCCTTATAGCTGTACAGAATTCAGTATGAATATTCCGGAAGGCTGGAGCGTGAAATCTTCTGCCATGTACACCGGTATGTTTCATGCAATTCATGTTTTTGATCCGGAGAATCCGGTAAATCAGATTTTCTTTATGCTAAAAATGGAACCATTATTTTCAGATGAAAATTCCCGGGCGATGATGGCGCTTTCCAGTGATTTGTTTGGAAAATGTCCCATTCTTACGAATGTATCGACACAGGGAGTCTTTGAAATATTCCCACAGTTTGCAGACGCAATGAATGCAACTGCTGACTATGCGGATATTCAGACACCGTACATTGCAGATTTTTCTGTGACAGAGAGCTTTGAAAGTACTCAGGGAATGAGCAACGTTGCTATTTCCCCCTCCATTCTTCGGGCGGATTTTACACAGAATGGCACAACGGGAGAAGGAATGTTCACGGCGGATGTGGTTCCCTTTGCCATGGGCACGGGAATGGGATATTATTCTGTCTATAATCTGACAGTCCTCAGTGCAGAAAAGGGAACATTTCAGGACTGGCAGCCTACTTTGAATAAAGTTCTCAGCAGTCTTAATTATACGCCGGAGTTCCAGAGCTTTGCCATGTCCCAGAGCAATCAGGCGGCCTCTACCTCCCAGTCTCTCAGCCAGTCAGCCAGTGAGATGTCCGACAGCATCATGTCTTCCTGGGAAAACCGGAACCGGAGCCAGGATATCATGAGCCAGAAGCAGAGTGATGCCACCCTGGGTTACGAGCGCATCGTGGACACTGAAACTGGAAATATTTACAAAATTGACAACGGTTTCACCGACTGGTATGACGGCTCCCGTTACAAGTCCATCACTGATGATCAGTATACGGATTCGGTGGAAGCAGTGATTCACTGGAAGTAGGGTCATTGATTTTTTAAGGCATTTGCGGTATCATGGCATGGTATAGTTTGGGATAAATAAAAGGGGTAGAGAGGGATTAAGAAATGGAAAAAAGAAACGCAAAAGCCTTATTGCCTATCGCGGTGTTTGTGGTTTTATATCTGGGACTGGGGATTCTGTTTGAATATGGCCTGAATATCGAGATGGGATTTTACAAAATTCCTGTTGTGATTATATTTTTGCTTGCACTGCTTGTTGCATGTCTGCAAAACCGGAAATTAAGCCTGAATGATAAACTGAAAATAATGGGAGTTGGAATCAGCGATCCGAACATTATTACCATGATCATTATATTTATGCTGGCTGGAATTTTTGTGGGTGTTGTTGGAAGAACATCAGCAAACAGTGTGGCATATTTTATTCTGTCACTGATACCGCCTCAGTTTGCGGTTGTGGTGCTTTTTGTAGTAAGTTGTTTTGTATCACTTGCAATGGGGACTTCCGTAGGAACCATTACTTTAATTACTCCGATTGGAATAGCCGTGTCGCGAGCATCGGGGTTTGACCTGCCGCTTTGTATTGCGACAGTCATGGGTGGTGCAATGTTTGGGGATAATCTGTCCTTTATCTCTGATACGACAATTGCCGCATGTAATGGACAGGGTTGTAAGATGACAGATAAATTTAAGGAAAACTTTTTCATTGCACTTCCGGCAGCAATTGTCAGTCTGGTGATTATTTACAATCTGTCTGTGAAAAATTACAGTGGCGGAGTTGTGCAGGAAGAATATCATCTGATACAGGCCATTCCTTATATACTGGTACTGGCGGGAGGCATTCTTGGCTTAAATGTGTTCCTGGTACTGATTACAGGAATCATAAGTGGCTCCATCATCATGATTGCGACAGGGATGATCGTGCCGACGGATTTGCTTGGAAATATGGGAGACGGGGCAGCAGGCATGTTTGAAACCAGCATGGTTGCCATTCTGGTAGCGTCTATCTGTGCACTGATCAAAGAATATGGTGGATTTGCTGCTCTGCTATATTGGATAAAAAAAGTGTTTAAAGGGAGAAAAGGCGGACTCCTTGGCATGGGTCTGTTGGTAGGTCTGATGGATATTGCAACGGCGAATAATACAGTCGCAATTGTTATGGCAAATCCAATTGCAAAAGAAATGTCAGGAAACTACGGAATCAGCAATAAGAAAGCAGCATCTATTCTGGATACATTTTCCTGTATCTTTCAGGGAATTCTTCCTTATGGAGCACAGATGCTGGTTGCCATCTCAGCGGCTTCCGGCCTGGGTGAGACAGTCAGTGCATTTGATATTCTGCCAAGGTTGTTTTACCCGTATATGTTGTTCATCAGTTCCCTTGTCTTTATTTCTTTTGAAAAAAATGCATAACTGGAAAAACAGATAGAAAAAGAAGGCAAAAGCAATGTTCGGAGAATGTCATGCCCATGTAATCATGGACGGAATCAATTATAAAGCAGCAGTGGCACTTCATAAAGATGGTGTCTGCGAGGCAGCAGTCCGCGCCCATCTTAAGGAATGGAAAGACGCTGGAATAACCTTTGTGCGGGATTGAAATGGAGTTAGCAAAGGTCTCCTCCGATGCCGCAAGGTTCAAAAAAGACAGCTGGAAATGAATCGAGCTGTCAAAATAATTGAGGAAATCCACCAACCCTCAAAGATTGCCGTCTTATCTTCGTTTTGGGAAAGCTGATAGTTGATGTCCTGAAACTGGATGGTCTTTGTGTAGTGGCTGTCCGATACGCGGCAGGCTCAGATGGAGGGTTGCTGGTATAGCTATAAGTAATAGAATTTGACGCTACATAGGAATTATGGCTTTCTGTATTACTCGCCCATGTAGATACTCCTTCTGCTTTCGTCTGTAACTTTGATTTTTTGATTTTTATTTGTCCCACTGCCTCCATTGTTACAGTATATTGAGGCTCATCATTGCTATTAATCCCATCATAGTAGTAATTAAAAGTTGCAACGACAGGATCATCAATTCGAGCCTATTTAGCATTGACTTCTTTTACAGAACTATCTGCAGAAATACTTACCGTCCATGTATCCAGCAATATCCGATCATTGTTCGCCATACGAATATCAGCTGTATTTTTGTCATAAACACGAATTGTAGCCGTTTCAGAAGTATCAGCGTCACTTGCGTAACTCGATACACAATTTGCGCCTACCAGCAGACACACGGACATCAATAAACTCACTACTCTTCTTAATTTCATAACATCTTCCTCCTTTTCCTTGGCACACCCTTTTTATTTTTAAGTAACGTGAATATCCGAACAATTCGTGATAACACAAAAATAAGTATAATTATTTGTATAATTAATCCACCAATCAATTCTTTTGCAGACCATTTGTATGCGATAAAAACAGCGGTACTTCCGTTGGCTCCACCTATTATAGTGGGAAGAATAAACTGAGGATAAATGATAACTATTGCTGAATATATGATAAGTGCAGAAATACCAAAAGCAATTATGGAATAAATAGTTAATTTTAAAATGTTTCCTTTTTTAAACTGTACATATTCATGTTCATAATTTGCTTCCAATTCTTCAACCAATTCTTGAGGAGTACCAATAGATGTTAGAACGGAATTTAGCTCCTCTCCATCATCTATCCTGCCGTAAATCTCTGACAATAATTCCGTTGTTATGCGTTTTTTCATTTTATGAGGTAGGTGCAACCCCTTATTAATTTCCTTAATGTAGTGTTTTAATTCATTCTTCATACTCATTATCCTCTAACAAAAAATCTTGTACTTTTGTAGAAAGTAAATTCCAAAACACTATTAGTTCTTTGAGTTCATCTTTTCCTTTCTGCGTTATAGAATAATATTTTTTGACCCTCATTTTATCATGTGGAATTTCCCATTCACTTATTACTAAACCATCTTCTTCTAGCTTATATAGAATCGGATACAATGTTCCTTCTTTAACTTTAAAAAAGCCTTTACTTTTTTGGGACATTTCCACTAATAGTTCGTATCCATACTTTTTTTCTTGTTGTAATAATTTAAGTATGAGAATTTTTAATATCCCTTTTTTTATTTGCTTAACATCGCTTTCTGTCAATTTCTATCTCCATAATATTTAGTATATCTAAATATATACCATAATAAGGCATTTCTGTCAAGGTATATCACATCAAAAGTCATAAATAACTATTCAGATAAATTTTCTACACTTTTTAAAGAAATTTTTATGTTGAAGCATAAAAACTGCTTCCCTTAGATGAATGTGACAATGCCACAGAACCATTTAAATACAGTACTGTGGCATCACAAGAATAAATTTAAACCTTGAATTTTTTTGAATTCTCTAATACTTACTAAATTTATTGTTACATTAAGTTCTTTTTGATGACACCCCAGATACCAAGACCAGCGCCCAGAGCGATAACGAGAGTCTGAAGAACGGTAATTGCCTGTTCAAAAAATGCCATATAGTTTGTTAGCCGGAATCTGATTAAAAAATAGGTTTGTCATGTTTCA
>NZ_QUEP01000023.1 GCF_003478035.1 Clostridium sp. OF03-18AA | reverse complement strand
GTGCCCAACCTTTTCAGTTGGGAACAAGTTGCACCATACGGATAACCGAGATACTTTTCCGCCTCGGTAATCAGCGCTGCAAACTTCTCGTCGTTCAGGTATTCCGGGTTGACATCGTAGTCAGCGGGCGGATTGGTGATGTACTTGTCCACATAGGGAGAGTCACCGAACAGATCCTCGCGGTTGCCCAGCACCGACATATACGTCGCATACATGGAAAGCTGTTCCTGAGACATGATGTAGACCGGGACATGGGAGAGATTGAAGTTTTCGAGCCTCACGTTGCAGATGTAGTAGTCATACGGGACGCGATAGGTTTCCGTGTGCGTGTTGCCGTCTGCGTCCGTCCATGTGTCGGTTTCCGTGCGGTATCTGGTTTCGATGATGACCTCTTCGGTGAGGATATACTGCTTTTCAAACAGCATTTGGAGCGTACCCTGCACCTCATCCAGCGTGAACTCGCCCTCATGGAGAGCCGAGAGAATGGAGATCAGCACATAGGGGTCATGCTCAATATCATCCAGATCGAAGTGGTATTCATCATAGTTGTGAGTGCTTTCGTAGGTGTCGAGATAGCGTTGCAGCTCCTGCTCCATTTGGCAATACTGCGCTTCTGCGCCCAGCATCGCATCATCCTCGCTGAGATAGGAGGAAGCGATAACCGACGAACCGGTAGAGGTGAGCATCGAACACGAGCTGATTCCAGCACCGAGCAAAACGAGAAGGGCAATTCCGACGCCGATCCAGATGAAGACCTTCTTGTTCTTCTCAAAGAACTCTTTGATCTTGTCGGACGCCTTCTCACCGAGCTTCTTGCCGGTATTCTTTGTGGCAGTCCCGGCAGTCTGAGAACCGGCATTTCGAGCGGCGGCATATTCCTTCTTAATGTTCTGCTTCTGGTAGTGCTTGTTCATGTTCTGCTTCTTCATCTCAGGATGCTCCTGCTGATTTCTCTCATATAGGAGCTTCGCATCAGCGACATCCGCCTTGTGTTCCAGCTTGGAGACCTTCTCATAAGGCTTGTTGACGCTGCTTTCACGATGATGACTGAAATGCCTCGCGGCAGTCTCGGCGGCGATCTCCGTTTTATGCGCCGCCTCAACCGCCGAGTTTTCCTGTTCGACCTCATGGATTTTGCCGTGAATGCCGGAAGCGAGGGTGTCACCGACCTTGCGGACGGTTTTATCCGCCTCAAATTGCAGCTTGCCTTTGCCCTTGGGTTTTTTCAGCTCATCCTCAAAGTGAAGGCGGGTTTTGCCCTTGCCGGTTTCCTCATCGAAGACACGCTCTTTCTTGAGAACCTTGTGCGTGGGCAGCTTCTCACGGGCTGCATCCAGACGCTCGTGCGCCTTCTCGGACTTTCTTTCGAGCTTCTGCATTCGCTTCGTGGGCGGGACGGCATCGTCCGAGACCGGCTTTGAAGAGGAAGTCTCTGCCGCTTGAGTGAGAACGACGTCTGCATCCACTGCTTCAACCGCAGAGGTCTTGCGCAGCTTGTGCGTGACAACCGTTTCGACAATCACCGTGCCGGTATGAGAAGAAACGCCGTGCTGCTCCAAAACAGGAGGTTTGAACGGCGTTTCTGACGAAGGCAGCGGTTCAGGTACATTCTGGGGTGGATTTTCTGCCCTTTTCTCTTCTGTAACGGACGTTTCCGAGGGCGGCTGTGTGTCATTATCCTCGGCGTGTTCCGCCTGAAACTGACGCTGTTGACGGCGCATCTGCACCTTTTTCTGTTCCTCTGGGGAAAGAGCTTCGGAAGGCGCGGCTGTCTCAGCGGGCTTCACCAGCTCTGCTTCTTCCAGCCGTTTTGACACACGCTGCTCAGTGCCAGCCGATAGATTTTCTTCGACCGCGCCCTCCCGCGTCATCCGCACGACTACCTTGTCGCGGGCTTTGAGTTCCGGTTCCTTGGACATCAGATTTCACCTCCAATCCGCTTGTAGGCAAGCTCGGTGTATTCAGGGTTCAGCTCTACGCCGACGAAATGACGCCCCATCTGCGCAGCAACCATGCCGGTTGTACCGCTCCCCATGAAGGGATCGAGCACAATGCCGCCTTCGGGACAACCGGCGAGAAGACAGGTTTCAACCAGCTTCGGAGGGTAGGCGGCGTAGTGACCGCCCTTGAAGGGAACCGTGTTGATCTTCCAGACATCGCGCTTGTTGCGGAGCGGATTGATGTCTGCGTCCTTGATCTCGCCATGCTCACGGGGGCGGTTGATGGACTGCGGCTGAGGCTGACCGGGAACGGGCTTGCCATATTTGTTGCCGCCCTTCATGCCGCGCTTGAGGCGTTCTGCCGTTGCAGGGGCAATCGGCTCGGAGATCGCCTTGTAGTCAAAGAAATACTTCTTGGACTTGGAAAACAGGAAAATATGCTCATAGCAGCGGGCGCATCGGTCTTTGACGCTCTCCGGCATGGGGTTATCCTTCATCCAGATGATGTCGTTGCGCAGATACCAGCCGGTATCGCGGAGGGCAAAAGCAAGCATCCACGGAATACCGATCATGTCCTTCGGCTTGCAGCCCTCAACCTTGTTGTTGAGAGCCACAGCCTGACCGTTTCTGCCGTATGGGTTCTTCGGGTCAATGAAATCTCCCTGATTGCCTTTTCCGGCGTAGGTGTCCGAGATGTTCAGCCAGAGCGTTCCATCCGGACGCAAAACGCGCCTGACTTCGGTAAACACTTCCGTCAGGCGCGAGATATATTCCTTCGGCGTTGTCTCTCTGCCGATCTGAGCATCCATGCCGTAATCACGGAGCGCGTAATACGGAGGGGACGTCACACAGCAATGAACGCTGTCATCGGGCAGAGTTTTCAGGATTTCAAGGCAATCGCCGGTATGAATGATGTCAAGCTCTATAAAAACCAGCTCCTTTCTTCGGATTTGAGCGCATATCAGTCGGAGTAATACTCGTCCGGCTCGTAGTTCTCATCTTCCATGAAGTTCTCGTCGAGATCATCAATCTCGTCCGTCCAACGGTCGAAGATTTCCTCGGCTTCCTTCGCTGCGTCGCGGTAGAGGCGCAGGCGGCTCTTCTCAAAGGCGGCGAAAGCAGGGACGAACTTGCCGAACTCGCGGATTGCCTTCATATCCTGCGTGCGCATATCTGCAACGCACTGAATGATTTCGGACATCGTGAGCAGATCGTCGATCATCAGCTCATACTTGTCCTTGGGGATAGATACGGCTTCATCATCCGCCGCGTCAGCGAAAGGGGTATTCTCATCGCTGTTCCTGCACTTGGGAACATCAACCTTGAAGTAGAAACCGATCATATCCACAGATACCTTGGTCATAATCTGACGCGCCTCCTTGACCTTTTCGTCGATGTCCTCCCTCACATGGAGGTAGGCGCGGTGATGCTTCTTGAGATCGCTTTCCAGTCGGATCAGATCGGTCAGCTCCCACAGAGCCTTAAACAGCGCGGAGGTGTTCTCTCCGTATTCGATAGCGTCCGCATAGGGAATGGTAATCATCTTGTTGTTCATATTCAAAAATCCTCCTATCAGTTCTGTACGGTTTCTTCTAAGCGGGTGGTCATGATGCGGTAAAGCTGGGTGTCCTTCGGGAAATCGTCCTTGAAGGGAACGATGGTCGAGCCATAGAAGATCAGCCCCTCACCGGCATTGGAATTGGTGATGTAGTTCTGCTGGCTGGGCGAGATATTCAACGCCTTCGAGAGAATCTGCCGGTCTCCGGATGCCTGATTCAGAAGGTAGACAAAATCCGAGTTTTCAAAGATGTTCTCCACCTCGCGGGACGCAAGCAGATCCTTGACGTTCTGGGTGATGCCGGTGGGGATGCCGCCCCATTTTCTGAAACGCTTCCAGATTTCCACGCTGTATGCGGCGGTCTGTTCTTCCTTCAAGAGCAGATGGAACTCGTCCATGTAATAGCGCGTAGCCTTGTGCTGGACGCGGTTGATGGTAACTCTGTTCCACACCTGATCCTGCACGATCAGCATACCGAGCTTTTTGAGCTGCTTGCCGAGTTCGCGGATGTCATAGCAGACGAAGCGGTTGTTGACATCCACATTCGTTCTGTGATTGAAGACGTTCAGAGAGCCATGAACATAGATTTCAAGGGCAGTTGCGATGCGCTGTGCCTCCGGTTCCTTCTGATTTCTCAGAATGTTGTAGAGGTCTTCGAGGATCGGCATTTTCTCCGGCTTGGGGTCTGCAAGAAACTCCTGATAGACCATGCGGACACTGCGGTCAATGATGGTCTTCTCAACCGGCTGCAAGCCGTCCTTGCCGCCGACAATCAGCTCACACATAGAGAGGATGAAGTCGGATTTCAGCGTCAGCGGGTTTTCCTCTTCGGAGTAGTTCGTGTTGATGTCCAGCGGATTGATATAATCCGTGCTGACCGGCGAGATGCGGATGACCTGACCGCCGAGCTTCTGCACGAGGGGATAATACTCGGCTTCGGGGTCGCAGACAATGATGTCATCCTCCGTGATGAGGAAGGCGTTCGTCATTTCACGCTTGGCAGAGAAGGACTTACCGGAACCGGGCGTACCCAAGATCAGCCCGTTGGGGTTCTTGAGCTGCTTGCGGTCAACCATGATCATGTTGTTGGACAGTGCGTTCAGCCCGTAGTAGAGAGCTTCGCCGCCCTGAAAAAGCTCCTGCGTGGTGAACGGCACGAAAACCGCTGTGCTGGAAGTGGTCAGTCCGCGTTCAATTTCCACCTGATTGACGCCGATAGGCAGAGAGGACATCAGCCCCTCTTCCTGCTGGAAGTCAAGACGCTTGAGCGCACAGTTATACTTTTGGGCAATGGCGGCGGTCTGGAACACCGCGTTTTCGAGCTTCTGGCGGTTGGTTGCTGTGTTCATGATGAGGATGGTCACGAGGAACAGTCTCTCATTGCGGGTCTGGAGATCCTGCAACAGACGCTTTGCCTCGCCGCCGAAGGTAGCGAGATCGGACGGAATGATGTCCATATCGTAGCCGGAGCGGACTGCTTTTTTCTGTTCCTCGATCTTCATCTTGTCGAGGTCGGTGATCTTCGATTTGATGCTCTTGATTGCCTTCGCCTGGTCAATCGTCCGGATATGAAAATTGACCGTAATGTTGCTGTCCATCTCAAGGAAGTCGGCAAGCATACGGTCATTGAGTTCCGGCGCGAGGATTTGCAGGAAGCTCACCGCACCGATGGTTTTGCCCATCTTGAAGCACTTGCCTTCACGGAAATCAAAGGAAGTGGGAGCGATGAAGTCCTTGCTGGAAAGCCCCGTCCGGGCAACCATATCGAAGGAAAAGCGGAACGGCTCATTGCTGTCCATATTGAACACATCATGAAGCACTTTCAGCCGTTCGTAGCCGGACAGCGGCTCGGTTTTCACGCCGAGAGTTTTGAAGTTGTTGAGGATGTCGGTTTCAATGCGTTCGAGCTTCGGCTTTGCCGTGCGGAGGGAGTCCGCCTCAATGCCGAAGGTGATGTACTTCTTCTTGATCAGCCCGTTGTTGCCCTTGGTGAGCTGGTTTTGCAGCATACCGGAATACTCGGAGCGGATGTCGTTGAAGGCGTCCGCCTGTGCCGGAATGTTGATGCGCTTGCGGAACTCATTGAGGCTTGCCTTCTGATTGATGAAGGAGAGCTGGACAAAGATCGAGCTGTCAAAGTAGTTCAGGAAATCGCACCAGTTCTCAAAGATGGCGGTCTTATCATCGTTCTGCGCAAGCTGGTAGTTGATGTCCTCAAAGGCGATGGACTTCGTGTAGAGGCGGCTGTTCACCTTGCAGATACCGTCGCGGCACATCTCCACATAGGGAATGGTCTGCTGGGCGGACTTGCGGACTTTCTTTGCCTTCCTGTCCTTTTTCTTCTGCATGACGATCCGCTTCTTTTCCTGAGCGGAAAGGGCATCGCCGTAAACGATGCCGTTTTTGACGGTCATCTTAGGCTTTGCCTTTGCTGTGCTGTTGTTCAAACTGCAATTCCTCCTGTTCTTTGATTTTCTGCTGAATCTCAGCGTAGAGATTGTTTGTGCGATAGGGACGAACCTTGTCGCGGATGAACATGGACTGTACGATGTGGTACAGATACTTTTCGGCGGGCTGTCCGTCCTTCTCGTAAAGCGCGAAGAAGATGAACGGGAGCATGATCACCACCATCAGCATTGCCGCCGTAGACAAGTCGAGATGTGCCTTCGCCAGAAAGAAGATCGGGACGCCGACTGCCGCAGCGACGGAAAAACAAATGAGCTGCCGCTTGGTCAGGTTGAACATGACCTTCGTTTTGACGCGGTTAAGATCCTTCGGGACCGGAACAAATGCCATTGACTGTTTCCTCCTTTCTAAGCTGCTTCTCGTAGCGCAGCTTCATTTGTGCGGGATATTGATCCTCCTTCGGCTGACGCTTGCCCGTCCAGCGAAGCCCACCCGCTTTGCCTTGACAAATCCAGCCGGAAGCCCGAAGGCTTGCACCGTTTTCGCTTTCCAGCGTGTAGGTGATGATGCGCTTATAGCCCATAGCCGCAGCAGCTCTTGCCGCCGCACCGTAGAGAAAGCTGCAAGCGTTCTTTTCTCCATTGGTGCATAGCCTTGTAACCTCCAATGTGAAGCCGTCATCCAGATACCGGCTGACGGGACGCCCGGCGATGATCACGCCGACCAGCTCACCGTCTGCTTCACAGCCGATGGAAAACTTGTGACCGGCAACCGGCTTGTGATGCCGGTGATGCTGCCGGACATACTCGTTGGCGTCTCGAAGGGAGATGGGTCTTAGCCGCAGCATGGTGTTTCCTCCATAGGAAGATGAGCCGTGCATTCGACCTCGTTGCCCCAAACGTCCCAGCCTTCGGGAGACTGACGGGCAAAAAGCTCTACGCGGGGAAGGTCTCCCATGAGCCGGACAATGCGCTCCCGCGCTTCATCCGGCTTTTTGGAATGCTCTTCGATATGGCTGAGGATGACCTGACGCACACCGGCGTCAACACGCTTCGGATGTCCCTTCGTAGCAAGGATGCAGATTTCGGCGTTCGCCCTTGTCCAATACCCCATGCCAGTGAAGAGATCATCGTTCTTGCGGTTTTGCTTCACCCATACAAAAGCCACGGTCTTATAAGAAAAGCCCCATGCCGCCAGCACTTCGAGTGCTTCACAGAGGCACGGGAACGTGATCCAGAGGAACAGAGCGCAGTCCTTGGCGGCAAGCTCACCGACCGGAAGTGCCTTGATGTCTTCAATACACATTGTCGGGTAGTGGCTTTCTGCCGACCGTCCCTGTCCCTTCTTGGAGTAAGTCCGATACGCCCAAGGGGGATCGGCGTAGATGATGCTGTACTTCTTCATGCTGCCGACCTCCTTAGTGCGCATGGAAGATGGATTTTGCAAGGCTTCCGGTCTTGAACAGTGAGAAGCACAGAATGACCGTGTACGCTGCCACAGAGAACAGAGCCGAGTGAATGTTGTCTGCGATAATCATGCCGTTGATCAGCACCGCATAGATGCCGACACAGACCATGATGAGGAAGCCCTGAAATGCCAGAGCGAACAAGCCTTTTAGATAGTTCGTGCCGATGCTGCCCCATTCGCGGTTGCTCATGGTTGCGATGGGAATAGGCGCAATGCTCACGGTGCAGTAAATCTCAATCATGCGCCCGTAGAGAATGACCGTAATGAGGATCGCCATGATTTTAAGGCACAGGCTGATCAGGAGCGTTTCTATCGACAGTCCGAGCAGTTCTCCGACGCCCATGTTCTCCATGCCGGTACGCATCTGCGCAATCGTCGCGTCAATGTCAATGCTCGTGTTGCCGTGGATTACTCCGGCTGCACCGGAAACCACGTTCTGCCCGATGTCGAATACTGCCATCACGATGTCAAACGTATGCGTCACGAGGTAGATCGCCACAGCCGCCTTGAAAAACCACTTGAAGAACATCCAAGTGTCCATGTCGTGAAGGTTGTTTTTCTCGGTGATCATGGAAATCAGCTCGTAGCACAAAACGAAGGTGATGATGATACCAGCGATGGGGACTATCACGTTTTCGGATAGTCCCCGGATCATCTGGTACACGCCGCCGTTCCAGCCGGACGGTGTTTGCCCAACTTCGGCGGCAATCGTTCCTACCTTCTCGTTGACATCGGTGAACATATTGGTCAGGTTGCTCTCGATCCATCCGATCAGCATATCCTTGAGAGCTTGTTCGATCTTTTCTAAAATGCTGCCCAATATTTCACCACCCTTCGGTTAAGCTGGGCTTGCCGTGGATTAGCCGAACAAACCGGAGAGCAGGGGGATGAGGGTCGTGCCGATCAGCACCACACCGCCGCCAGCCATGAGCTGTTTTATCCCCAATTAGGTGTAAAACTCTGCTCGATGGCGGGCGGCGGCGTACAAAAAATCTATATGGTGTTGTTAAGAGAACCGTCCCGGCGGGACAGGTCAGGCAGTGACCTGTTCCACCTCCGGGATGGGTTTGAGATTAAAATGAATTTCGATAGAAATGTGTCTTGTTTTATCTTCGTCAATGCGCTCATGCACGACGATTTCTTTGATTAAGCGGTTGAGGGTGGCTGCGTCCAGCTCTGTGATGTTGGCGTATTCCTGAATGGCTTCCACCCATTGTTTTGCGTCATTGGCAAGCTGGACTTCATCGGACAGCCGCTTTCTGCCCTCGGACACTTTTGTTTTAAGCTCCGTCTGCTCGGTCTGTGTCTTTTCCAGCATGGTGTTGAAATTCTGCTCACTGATACGCCCTGCAATCATATCCTCATAAAGCCGCATGACCATTTTGTCCAGAACCTCAATCCGTTCCTCGTCCCTTGTGAGGGAGCGTTCCATTGCTTCCCGCTGTTCCCGCTGCTCGGCTTCACAGGTATTGGTCAGGCGGTCGGCAACCGCTTCCCCGTCCATCAGGGCAGCTCTGGCACATTCCCGGATTTTCCGCAGCACATGGCTGTAAAGGGTGTCATAATCAATCCGGTGCTGGGTGCAGTGGTTCTTTCCAAAGGCGTTGTAGGTCTTGCAGGAATAAATCCGCTGGGGATGTTTTGCGTTTGTGTAGCGTATCGTCAGCGACTTCCCACACTCGCCGCATTTTATCAGTCCGGCAAACAGGCTGATTTCATTGGTCTGCCCCGGACGCTGGCGGGATTTCAGCTTGTTCTGCACAATATCAAAGCTCATGTGGTCAATCAGCGGTTCATGCTGTCCCTCCACCACAATCCAGTCCTCCGGCTTCTTTTCCCCAATTGTGCCGATTTTGAAACGGTAGTCTTTTTTCTGGGAAGCAATCGCACCGGTGTAGACGGGATTCATCAAAAGTTCTTTGATAACGGAGAAGTCCCACATATACCGCCCGTTTTCCGGGTCTTTCTTTTCCCATTTGGTTCGGTTGTTGCGAAGCCCCCGTTCCCGGTTCCACCATGTGGGGCAGGGGATTTTTTCTTCCTCCAGCCGTCTGCGGATATAGTTCGGACCATGACCGTTCAGGGCATATCCGAAAATCAGTCGCACAATCGGGGCAGTTTCCTCGTCAATGAGCAGATGGTTTTTGTCCTCCGGGTCTTTCCGATACCCAAACGGGGCAAGACACCCGGTAAACTGTCCTTTCTGCGCTTTCAGAAGATAAGAGGAATGGACTTTCTTGGAAATATCCTTGCTGTACATCTCGTTCAGGATATTCTTGAACGGGGCAATATCGTTGTTATCCCGCAGGGTGTCGATACCGTCATTCATGGCGATATAGCGGACACCGTTTCTTGGGAAAAAGTCCTCAATCAAATGCCCGGTTTGCAGATAGTTACGCCCCAGTCGGCTGAGGTCTTTCGTGATGACAAGGTTGATTTGCCTGCGCTCAATGGCTCTCAACATTCTCTGTAAATCAGGACGCTCCATATTAAGACCTGTGAAGCCATCGTCCTGATAGACTGCCACAACCTCCCATCCCTGCTTTTCGCAGTATTTTTCCAGCATATCACGCTGGTTTGCGATACTGGCACTTTCGCCTTGCAGGTCATCGTCCTTTGACAGTCTGCAATAGACCGCTGCACGATAGCCCCCGGCAAGTGCCGAACCGATTGTTCTGTATTCCATTTCGTTCATCATAGCCATTTACCCACACAATCCAGACGGTATCTGGCTCTTTTGAACCTCATCTTCATTATACTTCATATCTTTCTTTTTAGCAAGATATTCTTTTGAATTTGTCTTTCCATATTTCTGGGAAATCAGGCTGACGAACACATCGGTTGCGTCAAGCTCCCCGTCAAACACAGTAGTCACATGAATCTCTGTTTTGTTTTTTGCCATAGGCAGTTATCCTCCATACATGAAAATAGCCAGACAGAGGGTGTCGGCAACGAAGTCCGGCAACGGGCTTCAAAAGACCTTGCAAACAATCTCAATCTGGCGATGGTTACTATTTATACTTTTCTTTCATTTTTCTGTTGTTTTGGTTGTTATAAGGGAGAAAAGCCCGGAAATAAGGGGTTTTCCCCGGCAACCGGCTCGGCAACGGGATAGCAACAGGGGGTGCAACGGGCTGTCATTTTCAGAATGGAAGCTCCATCTGTTCTGTGACCTCCACAAAGCCATCCATTGCTTTTTCAGACGGGTTGCATAAGTCCGTTGCCGGGTTTTCACGCTCCCAGCCCTTTTGTCTGCCGTATTCGGAAAACATTCTTGGATTCGGGAAGTACCGCCAGCCGGTAATGCACTGGTTCATAATCTCGTTGATTTCCCGTATTTCCCATTGCTTCGGCTCGTCAAAGGCATGGTTCAAAGCTTCCTTGTAGAGCTGCTTGGAGCAGACCATGCTCCCGGTGTACCTATCAAGATACGCCTGTATCATTCCGGCTTTGGTGTCCTCCGGCATAAAATCCCGCTGGTGTTCTTTCAGATACCGCTGCATGTCGGGGCTGAAAGCCAGCTTGAACCTGCCGCTTCGGTAAATCTCCATCGCTTCCGCCCACATCTGCTCGATATAGGCTCTGGAAGCAGCTTCGTCCTCCAAAATGTGAACCTCGGCTTGCTCCGGGTACACCATGACGGGGATAAAGCGGCGGTTGCCGGAACGGTCAAGGGGCAGGAAGTCAAGGGCATTGGAAGTGCCGCCAAACACGCACTGACGGGGGCGGTCTGCCGGGTGGGTTTCATAGGGTATCTTGTAAACCTCTTTCTGCCGGCTTAAAAATGACTTGATTTCCTCAATGCTCTTGGCGTTGGCGGTTGCCATCATTTCCGACATTTCGATAATCCAGTGACCTTGCAGCTTGCGGTACACATTGTCATCGTCCAGCTTCCGCAAATCATCGGAGAACCACTCGTCCCGGACTGCCATCAGACGGAAGAAGGTGGACTTGCCAGCCCCCTGACCGCCTACCAGACAGAGCATGATTTCAAATTTGCACCCCGGCTGAAAGGCTCGTGAGATTGCACCCAGCAGGAACAGCTTCAACGCTTCATAGGTGTAATCGTCTGCGTCAGCCCCCAGAAAGTGCCGCAGGCAGAAACGGATTCGCTCTGTCCCGTCCCACACAAGGGTATTGAGATAGTCCCGGATGGGATGGTACTTGTTTTCATTCGCCACAATCCCGATGGCGTTATCAATCTTCTTCTCATTGGTAAGCCCGTAGGTTTCTTCCAGATAGAGAAGCAGATACTTCATGTCCGTATCGTTCAGGGCGGTGCTTTCCCTGTGGAAGCCGATGGGCTTTATGATGTCCTTGCGGTCGGTCAGGATGTTGTATGCGATAGCCCCGGAAAGCAGCGGGTCACGCTGGAATACGGTCAGGCAGTTCCGTATGCTCTGACGGACACCGCCTTTCTCGGTAGTTTCCAGCCCCGCCTTGATTTCCTCAATGCTCTGGGGCGGCTGCATGGCGTTCATGGTGTTTTTTAGTTCTTGCTGCGTTTGCGGCGGCAAGCTCTGCCATTCGCTTTTCAAGCTGTATCACATCCTTTCCGTAGTCCGTAATCAAAGCCGCTTTTTCCTCTGTCTCCCCGAACAGCAGCACATCCAGCAGATATTCCACATGGGCTTGCTTCTGTAAGGCTTCCACAAACCGGGGATGAAAGACTTCCTCCGGGGAATGCGGGGCGTAGTCCTTTCTCCATGCCCGGAGCAGATGGAGATAATCAGCAAGAATACGGAAGCAGCGGCTCTTTGCTTCCTGAAACTGTTCCTCCGGGGATTTCTGCCGGGGCTTGGGCTTTTTTGCCTTTCCCGGCGGCTTCCAGTCCTCATAGGAAAGCCCGAAGTCATTTGCCAGTTGTATGGCGGCTTCTTTCTTTCCCAGCCCATACAGGGCGGCGGCAAAATCAATCACATCCCCATCCGCACCGCAGCCGAAGCAGTGGTAACGCCGATCCAGCTTCATGCTTGGGGTTTTATCGTGATGGAACGGGCAGCAAGCCATCCCGTTCCGACCTATATGGATTCCATAATGCTCCGCAGCCTGTCTTGTTGTGACGGACTGCTTCACAGCTTCAAATAAATTCAAATCTATCCCTCCTTGAAAAAAAGAAAAGCACCTGACATTCTCAATCTGAAAATGGCAAGTGCCTGTTAAAGTTCCATATCCTGTTGTTTGTGTTTTGTCTGCACCGGGGCAGTTCTTTGTGCTTTTTTCTCGTCAGCCTTATCCTGCAAGACTTCTTTGATAGGCTGTTTCTTGGGCGGCTCTTTGCTTTCTTCTGTGCCGGGGGTGGCTTTCCGTACCCAGTAGCGGATGTCCCGCAGCTTCTTCAAATTCTCCTGTACCTCGGTCAGTGGTACTTTCAGCTCTGCAATTTCTTCCAGAAGCGTTTCCTGCTCCTCTTGCAGCTCCTTTTGGGTACTGTCCTTATCGTCCGGGTGCTTGGCAAGGTAGGCGGCGGCTTTCGCATACCGGGCAACCTCCGGGTGTTCCTGTTTGAATTTCTCCTTTGTTTTCTTAAAAAATATCTTCTGGTACTTCTCATAGACAGGCTTACATTCCTTGCAGTCTGTCCGGCTGGCAAGAATCCCGTCAATCACTTTGCTGCGGGCTTCCTTTGGCTTCATCTGATTGCGGTAATCTGCGGCTGATTTCCCGGAAGATTCCAGAAACGCTTCTAAGTCCTCCACAGTGGAAAGCCCCTTTTGCCGGAGATAGGACAGGGCTTCGCTGACTGCCTTTAAGTCCTGTGAAGTCCCCCGGTTCTGTCCAGCCCTCGTCCAGTCCTTCCGTTCTTCCTTTCGTATCTCCATGTACTTCATCAGCAGATTGGGAAGAAGTGTCGCTTCCTCCGCCGCTTTTTGTGCAAGCAGCTCTTTCCGTTTTTCTCCCAGCTCGGTAATCCAGCCTTTGAGGTTTTGGATAAGCTGCCGGATGGACTTCATCAGGCGGTTGGCGGCTCTGATTTCCCGGTTCAGGTTGCCGATATTCGTCTGGATACCACGCTTTTCCATCTGCCGGACAGCAGCCCCCTCATGGACAGTGGGGACAATATCAAGCCCCTGTCTGGCATAGGAACGCAAGTCCACACGCTCCGGGCGGTCATTGGCTTCCAGATAGCGGTTCTGGATGACCTCCCATTCATGCCGCCAGATTTCACAATACTTCTGGTCGTTCCAATCCACCGTATCCTCCTTGTGGCTTTTCCACCTGCCGGATGGCAGCTTTATCCGTTCCCCTTTTTCATCAAGGTCATAAACCTTGCTGCTCTTGGGAAGCCATTTCCCATGTTCGTCCATTGCTCTCATAGTCAACAGGACATGGGCGTGGGGATTGTGTCCCGGCGGATAGGGGTCGTGGATGGCAAAGTCAACAATCATGCCTTTGGAAACAAACTGCTGTTCACAAAACTCCCGGACAAGGACAGCGTACTGGTCGGGCGGTATCTCTCTGGGGATGGTAAGCACCCACCGCCTTGCAAGCTGGGAATTCCATTGCTTCTCCACCGCTTCGGCGGCGTTCCATAAAGTATTGCGGTCTGCATACGACCGTGGGGCATTTGCCGGAAGCAAGATTTCATTGTGGACGATACCACGCTTTTCCGGGTAGTGCTTCACTTCCTGATCGTATCCACAGAACAGCTTTTCGCCGCTCTGGTAGGCAGCGGCGGCAACCGCAGACTGCTGTTGGCTTCGCTGCACAATCGAGATTTCGTTGTGTGGACAGGGCATTTCGTGTCCCTCCTTTCGGTAATTGGTGGATGGGGTGGTGTTTTACCACCTCATTTTGGGCAGAAAAAAAGCAGGAGACCTTTTCAGATTTCCTGCTCGGTGGTGCCGCCGGTGGGCGGCTGGTATTCAGTTTTGAAAGTTCGGGTCAGGGTGGCCCGATGATGAAATAAAATATCTGCATGAAGATTATTCAACTTCTTTTAGTAATTCTTCAACAGAAATACCGTAAAGTTTTGCAAGTGCAAAAAGATTTGATGTGGAAGGGTCGGATGTTCCATTTTCCCATTTTGAAACAGCCTGCCTGCTAACACCAATCGTTTCAGCAACAAATTCCTGCGTCATTTTGCACTGTGTTCTGTGTACTTTGAGTGCTTCACCCAACGATTTCCTCACTACGGATTTTTCCTGCCGTACATCTTTTGAATGGATATATTTGAGTAATGCACGAACAATAAGGGTAAGCAAACCAACAAAGATACATAAGAAAATTATTCCAACGATTATCATAAATACGGTTACTTTCATTTGACCACCTCCTAATGTTGCTGTTGGCTTCATTTCTCTGTACGGATATATTTAAGCAATGCACGAATAACAAGGATAAGCAAGCCGACAAAGATACATGAGAAAACTATTCCGACTACAATCATAATGATGTTTACTAACATTTGGATGACCTCCTTTCTTTGTTGGCTTTATTCTATCTGAATTACCGTGTTGCTACCACCAACTATCAAGCAATTATCAGTTGCATATCGGTTGCACAATGATAGCGTTCTGTTTTTTGACCTTATTATACTAAATTACCGTAGATAAGGATAGCTCGACTGATAAAACTTGCTGGACGGGAACAGCTTGCAGCGCAAGGTGTTTCCGGGCGGCAAGTCCACAAAAGGGTAGCTGGCGACAGCCAGCGCAGGGGAAGCGTAGCGTCCCCTGTATGATTTGGAGCAGACCATGACTGCGGAAAATCACAGCCCTCCGGCGAGGAGCCTTCGGAGAACGCAATGCACCAACCTTTGGGTGGTGTATAATTGCGCCCTTAGTAAACTAAGGGGTTTCCGGCTTCTCCCGTTCCAGCAGTTTCTTCAATAGTTCCTGCGTGTCCTGCCTGTGAAAAATGAGTTTCAACAACAGCATGACATCATCGTCTGTCAGGCGTTCCGGCTCTTGCAGAAAACTTTCCAGCATACCGCCACGAGTACAGAGCCGGTGCGTCCGTTCCTTTCGGGTAAGCTGCTTTAACTGGTGCTGCAATGCCTTTTCATCATTGATGGCTTTCCGCAGTTTCTTTTCGCTTTTCTCCAGCTCACGGTTGAGCTTTTCCAGTTTTGAGGTATCAGGCAAGGGCAGCGTCCTCCTTTCCCGGTATCAGCACATAAATCCTGTTTGGTTCTCCAACGCCCTGACGCACCCGCATGATAAGCCCGGCGGTTTCCAGTTCATTCAAAGAACGCTTGACCGTCATGGGGCTACGGGACAGGACTGCGGCAATGGCTATGACAGGGAAGCAGACAAACAGGATTCCGTTCTCGTCCTCCTGTCCTTTGGATAGCATAGCGTCCAGCATCCGGCAGTACATGACCTTTGCGGTGCTGCTGACTGGAAATCCTGTCAACGCTCTGGGAAAAGGCATACAGGGCGGCAATGGTGTGTCTATCGTCATAAATTCAAAATTCATTCAGTGTGTTCCTCCTTTTTCTTTGCTCGTTTGGATAAATAACGGGGGCAGTCAATCACAACCGCCCGGAAGCTCTGCTTGCACCCATGCTGGCATCTCCGGCATAATTCGTTGTAAGTGACACGCCCCCGGTCATTGAGGTAAAAGGAAAGCTCATGCTTCCTCTTTTTGTTCATTCTCGGCATATTGCGCTTCCTCCCGTTTTAGTGTATGGTTTCGGGGCGATTTTCGGCAAAATTACAGTCATAGAACCGCCTAAAATCTCCCGAAGTATCAGCGATAGGGTAGGCTATCCCCCTATCAGATTGTCGTGTTTCGGTATCATTTCGGTGTCAGTTCGCCAGTTCTCCCCGGTGTCGTTCCTCCCCTGAATCTCACAGCGGCGTATCGCTCCCTTTGGTACGCTCGTTTTGGTCAGGGTTCCTCCATATCCCTGCCAAAAGTCATGGCACTACATCGCCGGGGAAGCATATCCCACACAGGCTGGTCATTCGATTGGAATAATCCATCGATGAACTACCTGTATCATAGAACATTTTTGTGCCCTATGCCGTATGTCCACAAAGTAGGAATTAAGGACAAAAATCAGAAATTTCCACGATTGCGGAAAGTGTGATATAATCCAGTTAAGTGGAAGCAATGAAACCGCCGGAAAGGAGCGTGCGCCCATGAAAGGAGCAACAAGCATACAGGAACGCCTTTGGGAACTCCGCAAGGACAAAGGCTTAAATCTGGAAGAATTATCAAAGCTGACGGGCATTTCCAAATCAGCTCTTGGGAATTATGAAAAAGAGGATTATAAGGAAATCAATCATGGCAACCTTATCACGCTGGCAGACTTCTATGGAGTTTCCGTTGATTATCTGCTGTGCCGGACAGAGAACCGGGCGGAGATCAACACGCCATTGACGGAGCTGCATTTGAGTGATGAGATGGTGGCACTTCTGAAAAGCGGTCGGATTAACAACCGTCTGCTCTGTGAGCTTGCCACACATAAAGATTTTATCAAGTTTCTTGCAGACATTGAGATTTATGTGGACGGGATTGCCACCATGCAGATTCAGAACCTCAACGCCCTTGTCGATACCGTCCGGCATGAAATCATTGAACGGTATCGCCCCGGCGAAGATGACCCCCATTTGAAAGTGTTGCAAGCCGCCCATATCAGCGATGATGAATATTTCAGCCACATGGTTCTGGATGACCTCAACCTGATTATCCGGGATATTCGGGAAGCTCACAAAAAGGACAGCGAGAGTGCACCCCAGACCACCGTTGCTGATGAACTGAAAGAAAATCTGGAAGCGGTCGAAAATTTCAAGGGCAGCCGGGATGAAAAGCTCGTTGTACTTTACTGCAAGCAGCTTGGTATCAACTATAAAAATCTGTCAGACGAAGAATTTCGCTGGCTCATTCGTATTCTCAAAAAGTCAAAGAAAATGGGAACGCCTATCAGCCAGAGGAAAAAACGATAAAGAAAAACCGCTGTTGCATGGTTTGTTGGCTTCCATGTAGCAGCGGTTTTTGCTGGGATTATTCAGTTGAATTTTTAGCACGACAAACTGGAATTTGTCAAAGAGGATTATTCCAATATTCCACAGTATTTCTATTTACATCATAAAAAGTAATATTACCCGCATTTATAGGCAAGACAATCGCAAAAGGTTTATTGCGGTCAATATCAACCACTTGAATTGTGTTGCCATCATCTATTTCAAGTTGTTGCACCTGCTGTTGATTCATAGAAATAAAAGCTCGTTCATTATATCCCTCTACAGTAAACTCCACAATTCCTCTTTGAATCCCCGAAAGAGTTCCACCTCCACGGAAAAAATATCCGAAGGAAAGTCCTGGACGATTGACATAGACGGAAAAAGAATGGTCACTCAAATCCTGAGGGTAAGAAATATATGCAGCCATCGTGCTGGAAACGCTTCCATCGACCGTCCAATCATCCTTAATCTTCTGCGACGAACGAATATCTGCCTCCAGCTTAGATGAAGTCACGCCGATCTCATTGTTCGTATAAAGAAAACAAACAAATAAAATACAAGCAAGAACAACCCCTATCACAATTTTAAGAAATATTTTTTTCACGCTATCAAAACTCCTTGTCAACTTTCGATTTATCATAATCATTCTACCATACCGTTATGAATAAATCATCTCTTGCAAAATAATTTCTTCTGCCCGGTTGTGAATGTTATTGCAACGCTGCACCCATTCCATTTGATGGGTACGCTTCAATTCCTCGGTCACACCATCGGCAGCCTTCATCTGCTCCATGATGGTGTCTAACCGTTCCTGTGCCTGTTCGTTCAGGTCTGCAAGATATGTCCATAACTCCCCGGTCAGTGTCAATGTGTTCAATCTGGCTGGATGGGCTTCTCTTAAATATTCCCGGTGCATCCGTCCGTACTTTCCGATAGGGCGGTGTTCCTCCGGCAGCTTCAAATCTGGGATATAGTAATCTCCGACAAGGATATAATCAATTCCGTTTTCCGTTATTCTTGGTTTCAATTCGCTCATGTTCCTTACCTCCTGTGGAAGCAGGCTCGTCTGGTACTAACTCAATCACATCGGTAATCTCACAATTCAGCGTTTCGCAGATACGGGCTAATGTATCCATGCTGATGTGCTTTCCCTCTTTGCTCATGTTGGCAATCATATTCGTTGTCATACCGGCGGCAAGCCTTAAATCTTCTTTTCTCATATCACGCTCTAACAGTGTATGCCAGAGTGGTTTATAGCTGATGTGCATATTGTTTTCCTGCCTTTCTATCCATACCACCGGGGCGGCTGCCCCGGCAGGAACTTTTCTCTTATTATAACACCAATCTTGTGTAATCACAATTTATTCTTGTATCCTGCCGCTGATACCGTCTGGATTGTGCTTTTCCTTTCTTTTTGTTCCCTTTAATTAGCCATAAACTGCTTGATGCCCTGAGACTTTGCTTATGTGTGATAAAGAAGTAATAGAAGTGTAAAAAATTTTGCCGTTCCTATCCGGCACATGAGGTATGTCGGATAGGTCGGGCGGTTAGGTGTCGGGCAGTTCTACCTTGCCGACAAAAGAATAATAGATTTCGATTTCCTGTCTGCGTAACTTGCCCCGGCGTTTCCCGTCAAGGGCAACGCTTTCATGGACAACGATTTTCTCCACAAACTCCCGCAGCAGAGTAGGGGTAAGTTCTTCAATGGTAGTGTGCCTGCGTACCACATTCATAAACTTTTCAGCGTTTGCGGTGGCTTCCTGCGCTTTGGAAAGTTCTTCCCGCAGTCTGGCGGCACGTTCTTTCAGTTCTTTCTGCTCGGCTTCATAGTCTGCCGACAGCTCTGTGAAACGCTCGTCCGATATGCGCCCGGTTACGCTGTCCTCATACAGCCGCTTGAAGATAGCAGATAACTCGGCTATGCGTTTCTCGGCGGCTTCCAGCTCCTTTTTCTTGGCGGCGTTCCTGCGTCTGTCCCCGTCCTCATTCTGCTCGATTAAAAGCTTCATAAACCGGGCTTCATGCTTTGCCGCATAGCTGGTAACTTTCCGCAGATTGGAGAGTACGCCAGCGGTCAAGAGGTCAGTGCGGATAAAGTGCGCTGTGCAGTCGGCGGTGCGTTTCTTGTAGCTTCCGCAGATATAACAGTCCTGCTTGCGCTTGTCCGTCTGGTATCGCTGCTGGTACATGACGCTGCCGCAGTCGGCACAAAAGAGTATGCCGGAGAACAAGCCCACTTCGTCATAACGGTTGGGGCGTTTGCGCTGCTTGCGTAACTCCTGCACCCGTTCCCACGTTTCCCGGTCAATGATAGGCTCATGGTGGTTCTCAAAAACCGCCTGCTTTTCCGGGGGATTTTCTATGCTGTGTTTCAGCTTGTAGGACGGCTTCTCGGTCTTAAAGTTTACCAGACAGCCCGTATATTCCCGGTTTTCCAGCAGATGAACCACGGTATTGGTCGCCCACTTGCACTCATAGCCGGGGTGGTAGCGGCGGGTGCTGCCCGTCCTGCGGTATTCCAGCGTCCCCGGCGTGGGGATTTGCTGCTCGGTCAGCATACGGGCTATCTTGGTCGGACCGTTCCCGGCAAGGCAAAGGCTGTAAATCTGCCGTACCACCGGGGCGGCTTCCTCGTCAATGATAAAGTTTTCGTCCTCGTCCATGAGGTAGCCATAGACGGGCTTGCTTGTGATGGGCTTTCCGCTCATGCCCTTAGAGCGTTTTACTGCCTTGATTTTCTTGCTCGTATCTCTCACCAGCCATTCGTTAAAAATGTTCCGCAGCGGGGCAAAATCATTTTCCCCCTGTGCGCTGTCCACTCCGTCATTGATAGCGATGAAGCGGACACCTTTCTGTGGGAAAATCATTTCTGTGTACATTCCCACCTGTAAGTAGTTTCGCCCTAACCTCGACATATCCTTGACGATAACTGTCCCGACTTTCCCTGCTTCAATGTCTGCAAGCATGGCTTGAAATCCGGGTCTTTGAAAGTTCGCACCGGAATAACCGTCGTCGGTGTACCAGCGCAGATTAGAAAATCCATTCTGTTTGGCATAGGTTTCCAAAATCCTCTTTTGGTTGGAAATGGAATTGCTCTCGCCTTGCAGCTCGTCCTCATGGGACAGTCTTGGGTAAAGGGCGGTAATGAGTTGCTGGGTGGTCTGTCTTAACATAAATTCCTCCGTTTCCGACAGCCAGCCCCACTATTCCGTACCTTGATTGTACCACATGGGGCGGCTGTCTGTATAGCGGCAAAAGCGTCAAATCTGCTTCTTTACGGTCGGTAAAAATGACGGTTTTTCAATCAGGCTTATCACAGGTCAAATATCCGGCGGCGGCTTCTGCTTCCAGCACTTTCATCATCTTGTCAGCGGCGGTGTCGGTCGCCCCCTCCTTGAAAAAGCCAGACACCACAAGGATTGTGTTGCCTATCCTCGTTTCGGTCACGCAGTCCGGGCGGCGGGCAGGGCGTTTGTTTCTCTGGGTGTCGGTCATAGGCAAATCTCCTTTCCGGCAAGCAGCCGTTTCAGCTGTTCCATTTTTCCCTGTGCGGCGGCTTTCCTCAAATTCTCCCCGGTAAAGCAGAGAGGGGAACACATTTCAAGCAGGCGGTCATAAATCCGGGCGTGGGCGGTGTCCTCCGGGTGCTGCAATTCCTCCAGCGTGAGGTTGGTCGTCACAATCAGCGGCTTCCTGCTCCGGTAGCGGCTGTCAATCACATTGTAGACCTGTTCCAGACCGTATTCTGTGCCACGCTCCATTCCAAAATCGTCAATGATGAGCAGGGGGAAGCTGCAAAGGCGGGAAATATATTCGTTCCTGCCCGCAAAGCTGGCGGCAAGGTCGTTTAATATTGCTGCAAAGTTTGTCATGCACACCGGGACTTCCTGCTCCATGAGGGCGTTTGCAATACACCCGGCAAAATAGCTTTTCCCAGTGCCTACCCTGCCCCACAAGAGCAGCCCGTAGTTCCCGTCCTTTATCTGTTCCCAGCGTGCCACATATCCGGCGGCGTTCTTCATCTGCGGGCAGCTGCCGTTATCGTTGGCAAATGTCCAGTCCTGCATGGTCTTGTCTGTAAAGCCCTGCCGTTTCAGCCGTTCCACCGTTTCAAGGTGGCTGCGCCGCTTCTCGGCGGCTTCCCGTTCCTTACGGGCTGCCCGCTGGCAGTCGCACTCTGACGGGTGGCGGTCACGCCCGAAAAAGGTCTTGCCCTCCGGGAAATAGGCTTCTTTGGGTTTCCGGCATTTGCCGCAGTATAAAAGCCCGTCCTCCCCGGTGTAATCCTCCGGCTCGGCTGTGGTGTCGGTCATAGGCAGTATGGTGTTGTGGATTGTATCGGTCATAGGCTTTCTCCCTCCTTGAATGAATAGTCCGGTATGCCTTTCTTTGGCTTCTCTTTGGCAGCGTCCTCCTGCGCCCACTTGTAAATGGTGGCTGCATGGCTCTGGTACTGCTTCCCGGTGGAAGCGATGTGGCAGGAAAGGCGGTCAAGGTAATACTCCCACTTGCCGGGGAAGTCCTGTTCCAGCTCCAAAAGTTCTGTGTCAGAAAGAAATACATTTTTATATCTGCCATAAGCGGCGGGGGGCTGCCCCTCACTCGCTCCTTTTGTTTGGCTCTCTATTAGGTTGTTTATATTAGTTTGGTTAGGGGACGGTTTTCCGACCGTCATAAGGTCAGTTTTCCGGCTGTCAGTTGGTCGGTTTCCCGCCCTTATGAGGGGCGGTTTTCCGTCCGTCAGTTGGTCGGAAAACTGTACCACTGGGATAGGCGGCACTTTCACATACAGACGGTTGGCGGCAGAAAAGCCCGTCCGTCTGCGTTCCAGCAGCCCGGCAGCGTCCAGTTCGTTCAGTGCGCCCTTTATGGTGGTGCAGCCTTTATCCAGCATTTCCGCTATCTCTGCTATGGGGTAGACAATGTATGTCCGTCCCTCGCTGTCCTGCCAGCCGTTCTTCTGCGAAAGGGTGGAACGGTCTAACAGCAGCGCATATAACTCTCTTGCGGTGTGGGATAGGTCTGTTTCCAGCAGGAAACGGGGGTAAGGCAGGTAAGCGGGCAGCTCCGTTCCTGCGGTCATATAATCAGCGATAGGGTTCACCTCCTTGTGGTGTCTGTCTGTGGGTTCTGTTACGCTTTTAGGGGGCGTTTTTAAGGGAAAAGGATAAATGTATCACGCACCCTTTGACACCCTCCAAAAAAGCCTTGATTTATGCGGGTTTGAAATGCCCTAAAGCGTGACATTTCTCCCTTTGTTTCCGCTTCCGTTTGGCGGCGTTTATCCGCTTCATGCGTCCGGCGCAGTCCGGGCAGTATTTCCCCCGGTTGGATTTTGGGAAGAAGAACGCCCCGCAGACAGCGCAGCGTTTCCGGCTTCCCCGGCGCAAGAGGGCGGCTTCCAGTGCTTCATCAAGGGGCAGGACAGCGGCGGTAAACCAGCGGCAGAGCAGCGAATAGCTGATACTCTGTACACACACGCAAGGCTCGCCGTCCTCCAACAGCAGGCAGTTCCCGCTGTCATAGTTGCAGCACTCATGCACAAGGCGGCGGGCTGCCCGGTACTGGCGGTAGTCCATGCGGGGGATATTACCGTTCATGGCTCTGCTCCTTTCTGCGCTGCGGCTCGCTCCGGCGTAAAATCTGGTCGATATTGCCCTTGACAGTCTGCAAGCGGCGGTACTCCTCCCGTTTTGCCCGGTAATCGTTGTAGCCGCTGTTTTTCTCTTTGATAAGGCTTTCAATCTCTGCTTGCAGGGATTTATAGCTCGGCAGCTTGGAAATGCCGTTCTCCCTGAAATAGCGGGCGGCTGCGTCTGCTATGATAAAGTCACTTTCATGCTTCTGACGGTAGGCTGCTTTTGCTTTGGCGTTTTTCTGCTGTTTCAGCCCGTCCCGGACAGGGCGGGTCTTGGAATAGGCAAGCACCTGCCGTTGCAGCTCCTTTTTCCCGTTCAGCGTCTTTTCCACCTGCTTCAACCACGCAAGGCTTTCCTGCATGGCGGCATAGGCGGCAGAACAGGCTTCGTCCAGTTCCTCCGGGGAGGAAAAGCCGTACTGCTGATAGGCGGTAACGGTAGCTGCCATTTGCTTTAGGTTGTGCTTTGCCGCCCAGCGGTCATAGCCCACGCCCTTGCCCTCGGCTCGCTTGGCTTCCCGGTCAACCATGCGCTGCAAGGTGTTGTCTGCCGGGGTGGTTTTTGCAGCTTTTTCCCCTTGTAACGGCTTTTTAACTGCGGCAGGGTATTCGGGTATGGCTTTGGTCTGTTCGGCAGCTCTGTGGGCGTTCTGCGTGAGCAGGGCAAGGACAGCAGCCTTGTCAAAATCGTCCCCCAGCTTTCGGGCTGTGATAGGCTTTGTCCTGTCCGGCGTGAGGTAGGAAAGCCGCCCCCGGCTCTCCTTGACGGTCACACCCTCCCGCAGCAAAAGGGAAGAAAACTCGTCAAAGCTGCCAGCTTGGGAAAGTGCCTGCCGTATCGTCCGGCGCAGCTTCGCCTTGTCCGTTTCAAACTTGGTGGGCTTGGTCGGCTGTCCGGCGGCTTCTCTGGCGGCGTTCTCTTTGTCAAGGGCAAGCTGCCCTTTCTTTGCCGCCCAGTATTCCCGTTCGGTTATCCGTTCCTTGCTGCCGTTCAAGAGGTCGATTTGGTAAAGCCCCTCCCGGTGGCACATTTCCATGACTTCGCTCTTGAAATATTCCATAGCGGCGTTGGTGCAGCGGTGCTTGCAGCCCTCCAGCGTGTCGGCTGGTCTGTCCATGTAGGGCAGAAGCGGGACTTCGTAAATCCGCAGGGAGTTGATGACGATATGCACATGGATATTCCCGCTGTGGTTATGCCCGTCCGGGTGGGTGCAGATTAGGGCTTGGTGTCCGGGGAAATGCTCCTTGCAGAACTGCTCGCCCAGCTCCTGCGCCCGGTCTACGGTCAAGCCGTTGTCTGTCCCGTCCCGTGGGTCAAAGCTGATGATATAGTGGTGGCTTTTCACATCTTCCCGTTTTTGGTTTTTCTCATAGCGGAGATTGGCTCGCATACAGGCAACAGCGAAATCCTCGCCCCCGCAGTTGAGGGAAGAAATGCGGTAATCCTCCCTCGGTATCAGCCGCCCGTTTTCATCAAGGGTGGCTTTCATGGTAAACTCGTCATGCTCAAATGTGAGATAGGCTTCCGCTGCGCCATAGTCGGCGTTTTTAGAGCTGATATGTTTGAATGTTGCCAACAGCGTCACCCACTTTCTGCAAGACTTCAAACTTTAGGGCAGCAAGGTCGGAAACCGCCGCCCGTACCTCCCCGGCAAGCTGCGGATAGGGACTGTGCCACTCGTTCAGCGTCCGGGCTATCTGGTTTAAGTTGCCGCCGATCCTCCCGTATTCGGCGGTCAGCTTCCCGACAGCGGCAAGCAGCTCGTCATTGATGGGGGAAACGGTTATGATGGGGCGTATGGCTGCCCCGGTTATGGCTTGCCGGATAAACTCGGCTTGGCTCATGTGGTAAGCAGAAAGCCGCTGGGCAAACTCGGCGTATTCTTCCTCGGTCATGCGTGTTTTGACTACCCGGCTGCGGTGCGGCGTGTTGTATCGTTTCATAGGTGGTTGACCTCCTTTCTGTGCGTGGTGTCCTCTCACTAATAGGAGAAAAACAGGGTGTGAAGCGGAACTGTTTTTGAAAAATCCGAAAAATATTTTGAGGGGTTTTTCAGCGGCGCAAGCCGCATAAGCAGGGTTTGGGGAAGGCACTCCCCAACAAGATTCCCGCAGGGGCAAAATGAGCGATAAGCGAATTTTGGCACCTCGGTAGAATCTTGCTCTAAGAAACTGCCGGCCTGCCGTTCACTTGCTACTGCCACTTTTTCAGAAAATCTATAACCAGCTTTTTTTATAAAAGGCTGCGGGCTGGCGTTTTTCCCTTACTCCCTACAAACCACAAAAGAGCAGAATGGACGGACTTTCCGGCAAGAACTTTTCCGGCGGCTCGGTCTTTCCCGACAATAAGGCGTTTCGGAAGCTGCGTTTTGCCCGCTGTCTGAAAAAAATGGCAGCCTTTTTTGGTTTCACTGTCTAATACGGAACTTTTGGAAATTTGCCAAAAATGGACGCAAAAAAAGCAGCAAATCTTTTTCGGATTTACTGCTTCATGTGCCGCTGCGGTGCGGCGGGATGGATATTCAGTTGAAATAAAAGAGGATGGTGGTACTTTAGTCTATCGACTCTTTACTAACTATTAGGTAATCTTGAAAGATTTTCCTTGAATTTATCTAAAGAATGTTCATTGTTTCCCGCAAAAATAAGTGGAATTGTATATTCATATGATATGCCATTTTCATAGTCCGATAATTGTATTTTTATAGTATCATCCCTCTCATCTTTAGGTGCTATATATATGAATGAATTTTTATTTATATCAGATATTTTCCCTTTTTCAGAAGAAACAGTATAACCCCAGTCTGTTAAATTTGTCTTTATTGTAACTTCTGTTTCTGTTTCTTTTCTAGTCTGCAATGCTGTTTTATCGATTTGGATATCAAAAGGAGTCGAACCTAACAATTCACTGTTTATATTTACAAGTTCTTCTCCATTTGTTTTAGAAATATTAGATTCATCTTCATAATTTTGTTGAGATTCATCTTTTGGTGTTTCTCTGTTACATCCTAATAAAAAGCATAAAATAATTAGTACTAATACAGAAAGTTGTTTTTTTTGCATTTATTTCTCCTTTCATATTATCAAAGAAAGCACTGAGAGTACTTTCAAGAAATTTTGAAATATTCTCAATGCTTTCTATTTTTTGATCATAAACTTGCCGGTAATGATACTATGTTAATTTATCTCTTTCGCGTAACCTTTGTTGCAATATACACATGCACCATTCACCCATTTGTGAGACATTTCAATCGTCTCAACTTCATAAATGCTTACTTCTCCACAAATTAAACATTATTTGTAATTATATACATGACGTGTCGCACATTTATCCCAGTCATCATATATACCAGGCATTTCATCTTCATATCCATAGTACTGGGGAGAACCCCAACTATGAGTATGAGCGGCAAATACAGTCATTGGAGCAGCTACAATTCCAGCTACTACTGAAAGTGCTAAAATAGATTTTCTTAAATTCATAAGTTCCTCCCTTTCCTTAAAAATACATAGCTCTTTGTTACATTGTCATTTTAACATAATAATTGGTAAAATGCAATAATTTATTTTCTATTTACGAGAAAATACTGTGCATATTATCTTATTTAGGAATAGTTAAGGCGGCTACCTAAATCTTTTTATTACTTTACCGCACATGAGCATTTGCACCGGGGTTGTCGTTTCCGTAACCTTCCAGCAGGTTGATGACGCCCCAGATACCAAGACCAGCACCGAGCGCGATAACGAGGGTCTGAAGAACGGTGATTGCCTGTTCAAAAAATGCCATATAGTTTATTAGCCGGAATCTGATTAAAAAATAGGTTTGTCATGTTTCATAGGCATACAAAAGCCGGAACAATCTGCCGCCCGGTTTCCGGGGGCATGATTCCGGCTGTCCTCCTTTTTCATTATTTTTCTTGCGATTGTCCGCTTTGTACGCCAATGGCCTCAACAGAGGCAGTTGCGGCAAATAGATACGATCACTCCTTTCTCAGCGGAACCGTATTACACGCCCTCCGTGTCTACTTCATATACATCGCAGACCTCATCAGGCTTGAGTTTCAGTCTGGCAGACAAAAATGCTTCAATATCAAAGGTATTTCGCTTGTCTGCATCAGCTATGTATTTGAAATTAAGATGTCTGGTAATGTCATACTTGTCTGAAAGAAACGGACGCACACCGCGCAACTGCAAGATGCACTTGCCGCCATCCATAACTGCCAGCTCGTCCTGGCTCATCAGCTCTTTGCCACATTGTCAAGTGATGAATTCAAGAAAACGGCAGCCGCAAAGAAAAATCTTTGTGGCTGCCGTTCTAATTGGCGGCTTGAAGCAAAAAAATCCCCGGTTGTACCAGGGAAATAAAAACTTTAGTATAGCCTAAAAGAGAAAGCTAGCGCCTTGAGGCGCGGCCAAGTAGAGTGGGCTTAAAGCCTGCGTCCCGAGCCACCCGTTTTACGGGTGGCAGCGACTCCTTGTCTGTTTATCTTATACTTGTCAATTTATATTATCCAATAATGTGAATTATAATATGACAGTACGGATGCATATTATAGAAACATAACTTTGAAAGAATCAAGCATAACCTGTGGAGTGACTCTTCAACGGATAAACTATTTTCACTTCATACAGTTCCGACATATGGAATAAGGAACACCAATCGCCCTCAATACAACTTTCTTTCTATTAGTTAAAAATGCACATAATCAAAAAAGAAAATCGACTTATTTTAGACAAATTCATTGACAAGTTCTGCTTTAGGTGATAAAATAAAAGTGAAAAGTCGAAATTTATATTGTTGGGAGGTAAGACCGATGATTTGTTTTAAGGTTAAGTTGCCTAACTTAATAATGGAGCATTTTTACCGACGCTGCCAGCTTTGGAGGCTTAGAATTAAAATTGTTTCTATTTGCGCATAAGTTAGGCATGATTATTTGTCTACTTATGCGCTTTTTTATTTGAATTTTCAGTATTAGCAGAAAGGAAGTGTTATACATAGATAACATATGGCTTATCCTTTTGCTTCTATTAAGTTTTTTTATGATTTTTAAGCCGGAACTTTTATGGAAAATTGAACACTTCTTTTCTGTAAAAGGCGGTGAACCTACAGATTTATATCTTGGTTTGATGCGGGTTGCTGGAGTATTCTTTTTTATTGCATCCATCATTTGCATTATTGTTTTGGTTTTATAAGAGAAGGGGGGCTTTTAATGAAAAAGCTAACACGTAAGATTGTTGCACTTACTCTTTCCTTGGTTATGTGCATAAGTTTTTCTAACACTACTTTTGCTTATGCCGACAACGAGAATATCAGTTCTTCTGCTGAAGCAAGCAAAGTGAATTGGTGGAAGATTGGCTGGATTATCCTTTCAGATTATGTGGAAAAGCTTATCGATCTCGATGGACAGAGTGAAAAGGATAGTAGTTGGGCCTATCTTGTTTCACCTAGCATAGAATATAACACGGGTGATATGGGGCCTGAGGTTTATTTTCGTCCAGAAGTAGATAACAGCGTTGGTTCTATCCGTATGCATGGACATAGGATTATCTTTGTCGATATTTTTACACAGATTGCACTCATCTTGTCAGATGCCTCTGGTGATACGGTAAGTCAAGCAACTACTGGTACAAATCAGTATATGTTTTATACAAAGAAAGCAGGAGACAGTTCTGGTACATGGAAAGCACAGTTTGTTTCAACTGAGACATACAAATGGCAGTTGTATTATGCCCATTATTACAATGCCAATGCTCGTTCAAGTGTTCCTATGACGGAAGATGGATTTTACTTTGGGGATAATAACAGAGTTTATCAATTCTCTGTTGCAGAATCTTACAGACTTAATTCTCTTCCTCCAGAGGTTGTTGATATGACACAACTTAATGCTCAATTTATTAATCCTGCTGATGGAAAAACTGTAGATTATCTCAAAGACTTTAATGCTGGAGATCAAGTTCATTTCTCTGATATAATTATTGACATTAGTTATGATGCGACTGAGGATGCGACTACATTTTATTTTACCGAGGATACTTATGAGGAAAACATAGGATGGAAATTTGCAGGAAATCTTCTTGACCAATATTCCGCTGGTGATGTTCTGAATCTAACTTTTGATGTGTTGAATGTCGGAAACTATCAGGGCATTACTTTTGAAAGCCTCGACTACTTTGAAGCAGCTTACGCGCATAATAACGGTGCCGCTTATCCCAATATTCAAGATTACCAATAATTTGATTTTGACATAAGGACTTATAGAAGAGGGCGTGTTGCGGATAATTTTCTGCAACGCGCCCTTTTTAGTATGCTTTAGCAAAATAAAGTTATCCCTTTTACTCTGGCCAAAGGAATAACTTTATTGCCTGATAGCATTAAAAGAAAATTGTTGTATCACTTTTGATATAAATTAAAAGTATTTAGCGTCTAAATTCTACCTTGACATTTCCCCAACAAAATTGTAAATAATCTTAACCTCCTGTGTCCTCTGACCATCAATCTTCTTGATTTCTCCAATCAGAATCCGGCTAATGAGCCGGTTCAGCACCGCCTCGTCCAGTTCCTCGATGGCGGCATAGCGCCGGATTTCCTTGATAAAAGTGCGGACTTCGCTTTCTTGCGCATCGGCACGACCTTGCATCATTGCCAGGTCATGCAGGCGTTTCTGGTTGGATTCCTGCTCCTGTTCCAGCGCCGCCGTCAGCTTCACAAACCGCTGCTCGGTCAGGATGCCTTTGGCCTTATCGGTGTACAGGCTCAGGAACATCCCGTCAATTTCCTGATTTCGGGCTTCCAGCCGCAGGCGTTCCTTTTCTGTCTGGGAGGCGTCCACCAGATACCGGTGCTCCATCCGGCGGCTGAGCCGCTGGTAGAACGCATCGGCATCCTTCATAGCCTGCGCCGCCAGTTCCTGAATGTCTTTCAGCACCAGATTGTATAAATCCCTGGCCTCTATCTTGTGGCTGGAACAGACCTTGCAGCCCATGCGGTTGTAGGTCTGGCAGATATAGTACGCCTTGTCAATCGGCTCCCGCATTTCGCCGGTGAAGCGGTTCTTCCCGGTTCGGCCCACTTTCTCATACCGCACCTGCATGGACTTCCCGCAGGTGGCGCAGTAGACCAGACCGTGGAACAGATTATAAAAGGGGCAGGAATTCCCCTGAATGGTCGGCCTGCGGTCAATGAGTTCCTGCACCTGTTCCCATTCCTCCGGCGTCACAATGGCCTCATGGCAGCCCTCGATCACTTCCCACTGGTCACGGGGAATAATGTCATAGGTGTTGGAGCGGATGCCTTTCTGATGCGTCCGAAAGACCAAATGTGCGCCCTTATAGAATGGATTTCTCAGGATGTGACTGATTCTGGCTCCGCCCCAGAAATAATAGTTGGCGTCAAACTCCGTGTTGGCTTTGACATGGGTGATTGGGATTTTTTCTTCCATCAGACGTTTGGAAATCCTCATGCAGCCCAGCCCGTCAAGGGCATAGTCATAGATTTTGCGGATGATTGGCGCTGTCTCAGGGTCAATGATGAGATGCCCCTTGTCCTCCGGGTCACGCATCAGGCCGAAGGGCGGCGTCCCTCCGCAGAACTTCCCCTGCCGGGAGCGGGTGGTGATGCCTGCCAGCACCTTTTTAGAAATATCCCGGCTGTACATATCGTTCAGGATATTCTTAAAGGGCGTAATGTCCATCTCCTGACGGGTCAGGCTGTCCACGCCGTCCGTGATGGCGATATAGCGTACATTGTGTTTGGGGAAAAAGATTTCGATATAGCTGCCAGCTTCAATATAGTTCCTACCAAGCCTGGATAGGTCTTTGGTGATGACGCAGCCGATCTTCCCCGCCTCAATGTCAGCGATCATGCGCTGGAAGGCAGGGCGGTTGAAATTGCGGCCCGTATAGCCGTCATCCACATAATATTCATACTGGAACATTCCATGCTTTTCAGCAAAGTCCCGAAGCATGATTTTCTGGTTGCTGATGCTCATACTCTCGTTGTCGCCGCCGTCATCCAGAGAGATGCGGCAGTAGAGAGCGGTGATTTTCTCATAGACTTGTTTTTTCCTGCTCATAGCGTTCTCCTTCTATGAACAGGGACACGATACCATTATAGTACCATGTCCCTGCCCCTGAATCAACCGTTTTTACGCAGCGTTTTCGGCCATTTCCCGCTGTTCCAGCCATTCCTCGAAGTGTTCGCAGGTCTGGCGCTCGATCAGCTGCTCAAAGGCTTCCCGCATGGACTTCTCCCCGGAGAACTCCCGCACCACCACAAAACGGACTTTATTTTTCTGCTGTTTGCTTTTTTCCATAGGCTACCTCCATAGAGTAGCAGGCCAGACGGCAGCACTGGCAACGAAGTCCGGCAACGAACCTCTGAAAACCTGTAAACTACCGTCTGACCTGCAAATCTTACTTTATCAATTTTCTTGAAAAATCTCGTTGTTTTCGTTGCCGGAGATAGAGATAGATATTAGAAAATACCTTATTTACAGGCTTTTTCCGTATCCAGACCGGAGAATCCCCGGCAACAAACCCGGCAACCAAGTGGCAACCATCCCGGCAACAGACCGCTAATTTTATGCGATCCACTCCTTCGGCAGTTCCAGCTGGCAGCATTCTTCCTCGGTCAGCTCCACAAATCCATCTTCGTTGCCGGGCAGTTCGTTGCCGGAAACGTCCCGTTCCCAGCCCCTCTGCCTGCCATATCCGGTGAACATCCGGGGATTGGAGAATGGTTTCCAGCCCGTCACCACCGTGTTCATGATCTCGTTGATATTGTGCAGCTGCCACCGCTTCGGCTCATCGTAGGTGTGGCCCAGCGCCTCCTTGAACAGCTGTTTGGAGCAGACCATGCTGCCGGTGTAGTGTTCCAGAAAGCCCTGTATCTGTCCGGCCTCGGTGTCCTCCGGCATGAAATCCTTCTGCACCTCCACCAGCTGGCGCTGGATGGACTTGCTGAACTTCATAGAGTAGTGGCCGCTGCGGTAAATCGTCATGGCCTCCGCCCAGACCTGTAAAAGATAGGCTCTGGAGGCGTCCTCGTCCTCCAAAATGTGAACCTCTGCATTCTCCGGGTAAATCATGATCGGCAAAAAGCGCCGATTTCCGGCCCGGTCAAGGGGCAGGAAGTCCAGTGTGTTGGACGAACCGCCGAACACACACTGCCGCAGCCGGTCTTTGGGCTGGGCCTCGTAGGGCGTCCGGTAGGTTTCCTTCTGGCGGCTGATAAAGGAGCGGATTTCTTCAATGCTTTTGGCGCTGCTGGTAGCCAGCATCTCCGACATTTCGATAATCCAGTGTCCTTGCAGCTTCAGATACACCCTGTCATCGTCCAGTTTTTTCAGGTCGTCACTGAACCACTCGTCCCGGATCGCCAGCAAGCGGAAGAAGCTGGACTTGCCAGCCCCCTGACCGCCCACCAGACAGAGCATTTCCTCATATTTGGAGCCGGGGCGGAATACCCGCCGGATAGCCCCCAGCAAAAAGTGTTTCAGCATTTCCTCCACATAGTCGCTCTCGTCCGCACCTAAGAAATGATGGAGACAGGAGCGGATGCGGGGCGTCCCGTCCCAGACAAGGCCGTTTAGCACGTCCTGTATGGGATGGTAGCAGTTCTCATTCGCCACGATGGAGAGCGCCGCCGTCATCTTTTTCTCACTGGTCAGGCCATAGGTCTGCTCAAAATAGAGAAGCAGATATTTCACGTCCGTATCCGTCAGGGCACTGGTATTCCTGCGCCAGCCTAAATCCTGTACAATGTCCACCCGGTCAGTCAAAAGGTTCAGGCGGATCGCCCCACGCAGGAGAGGGTCATGGCAGAACACCGTCCGGCAGTTGCCGATGGTGTTGGCGGGCTGGCCCTTCTCGGTGACGGACAGGCTTTCCCGCACCTCATCAACGCTCCGCTCCGGCGCTAAGGCTTCGGCTGCGCTCATGGCGGCCTGCCGGGTGGCTAGCGGTAAACTCTGATATTCGCTGCTCAATCTTCCTCACCTCTTTTCCATACTCAGCGACCACGGAAGCACGTTCCTCCATGCTGCCGGACAAGAGAATATCCAGCAGATATTCCGTGTACGGTTTCTTTTGCAGGGCCTCCACGAACAGCGGATTCCACGCTTCATCCGGCGTCTGCGGGGCGTATTCCTTCTCCCAGCGTTCCAGCAGATGCAGGTAATTGCACAGCACCCGGAAACATTTCTGCTCCGCCTGCCGGTAACGCAGTTCCTCGCTGATTTTTCGCTTGACCGGCCTCCTGCGGGGCGGGTCATGGCCTTTGGCGTCATAGTGGACAGAGAAATCCTCCGCCAGCTTCAGCGCCGCCTCCTTACTGCTCAGACTAAACAGACGGGCGGTAAAATCAATCACATCCCCATCTGCCTGACAGCCAAAGCAGTGGAACCGATGGTCAATCTTCATACTAGGATGTTTGTCATCATGGAAGGGACAGTAGGCCATGCCATTCCTGCCAACCTGCACCCCGTAATATTCCGCAGCCTGCCTTGTGGTGACAGACTCCTTCACCGCTTCAAATATATTCGATTTTCTCACCTCCAGGCAGAGAAAAAAGCACCCGTTTCCGCAGAAAATCAGGTGCCTCATAACTCCATATCGTGTTTCTTTTTCGGAGCAATCCGCCCCTCACGTTCCCAGCGTTCCCGGTTATCTCGGTCAGCGTTCAGCCTGCCTTTCGCCAGCTTCTCCCGGATGGATTCTCTGGCCTTCTCCTTAATCTGCTCCTTACCGGCCTTCTTGACCTCCGGCTGCATGAGAGTTTTCTGGATTTTTGCCAGGGCGTTCTGCATGACCCGTTTGATTTTGGTAATCACTCCATCCAGACGGGCGGCAGCGTAGTCACGCTCCTTCTTCGGGGCCTTCCGCTCCGGCGAAAGCACCCACTTTTTCGTTTCCTCGATCAGACGAATATCTTCTTTGTGTGTCTCCTGCCGGACGGTATCGGTCACCACCTCCACCGCCTTGTCATAGGCCGCATCGGAAACATCATCTAACAGCGTCTCCACGTCCTCGATTTTGAGCGTCAGTTCTTCCAGCTTCTGCTCCTGCGCCGCAAGCTGCTCCTTCTGCTTCATCAGGATATAATCCTGTTTTTCCAGATAGTCCCGCCCGCCGTAGGACGGCTCCTGATCCAGATGCAGCCCATGCCGTCTGGCGATGTCAAACAGGATCGTCCGGCAGACCGCATCAAAGGTCTGCTTGCGGTTGTTGTTCCGGCCTTTGGGCTTCTCCGGGTTGGGGAGAGGGATGCCAAGTTCTTCCAGCGCCTTTTCCTGCTGGGGGCACAGTTCCCCATAGCGGTTCTCACAGTCAAAGACGTGCCGCTCATGGATGTGGGGCGTCCCCTCGTCCAGATGGAGCGCCCAGTCCAGGATGTGGATATGGGAACCGAAGCGGCGCTCAAATTCCTGATAAAACTCATTGACGATGGAAAAGAGCGTATCCGGCGAGACGGATTCTCCCATCGTGCCGATCTGGTAGATACTTTCCTCCGGGCAGGTCTTGTTGTTTTTCAGCAAGTCCTCCACAGTGCGGTTGCGCTCGGTGTGCCGGGTTTTCTCATTCCGGGCGTTCTGAGCTTCCACATAGCCGCCGTAATGCTCGTAGTAATACATCCGCTCGATTTCCTCAAAGCTGAAATCCGGCTGCTCCGGGTTCTCCCGGAACTCATGGGTGGTAAAGCCCCGGTAGCAGTCCCAGTAGACATTTTGCCTTGCCCGTTCTGCGTCAATGTGTTCGCTGTTCTCCACATCGAACCGGCGGTCATTGTGGCGGGGATTATAGGTGCCATGCTTGCCGGAGCGTCCATTGTGTCGTGTCAGTTTCAAACAGATTTCCTCCTTCCTGCGAAGATGTTCTGGGGCCGGGGAAGGGGCGGCGAAGCCGCAAATCCTGCGAATTTTGCGTCAGGTAATACCCAATACAAGTTGACGCAGGCATCAACTTTCCCTGGGCAAGGCGTTTCACCCTTGACCCGATGGGGCGGCTGCCCTCAACCTGCCAAGGCACTTCGTCCTTGACCCGATAATGGCTGCCGCCCTTAACCTGCCAATGGGCGTTGCCCCTTGACCCCAGCAGTGCGCTGCCGCCCCTGCACCCCGCCACAAAGGGCTGGCCGCCCTCTGTACTTCCGCACCGGCGAAGCTGGCTTCCACCGCAGGAACGGTGTTTGCCAGTTTCACCGGCTCCGTATCCACACATTTGCGCCCATAGGCGGGGAGTGGATACGGAATACGCCTGCGGGGATTGCCGGTCAAAACATCGGGTGCAGACCCGTCATTTTTCCCGTAAACACCCCGATTTTAGGCGATTTTTTCTTCCGTTACCACCACCTGAAAGCCATGCTCCTTTGCGTACTCCCTTGCGGCGGCTTTCCGTTCTTCGCTGTACGGAGGCACCAGCCGGATCGACAGCCGGGACTTGTCCAGCACATAGGTCACGCTGCCCTCCGGCGTGCTGCGCTCCAACCGGCACAACAGTGGGTACTTCCGGCTGAAATCAGCCAGCCTGCGCTTCAAGCTGGCGTTGAAGGTGTAGACGCTGGCAAGGTTCTCCGCCTCGTTCCAGTTGATGATGGTTTCTTTCTCATACTTAGACAGCTTCTTCATACAGATCCTCCTCATAATCGGTGTAAGATTTCAGCACACGCAGGTTGCGCTTGAGACGGCGGTACTCGTCCATCTCCATGCGCAGATGGTGATAAAAATCCTCGTACCAGCTTTCGTTCATCTCCGTCTCCACCTTCCGGGCCAGCCCCAGCATCCGGCGTTTGGCCTCCGGGTCAACCGTCAGAGCCGTCAGCCATTTCAGCCGTGTCACCGTATTGTGGTGGCTGAGACAGCCGTAAGCGTAGAGAATCTTCTTTTCTTTCATACTCAGTGTCATAATGATTTCCTCCATTTCTTTGCTGCGGAGCCATGCGCCCCGCATGATAAACTTGTTTCCTGTCCGCCGGTCTGCCTGCAAGCCGCTCCTGCCCGGAATTTCTCCCGGCGTATCGGCCTCTTTGGTGTGCTCGATTTCTGTCCTGGCGTCACTTCCCCGGAGGCCATACCCCTTGCAGCCGGTCATTCGATTTTCAAGGTTCTGTGCCTGTCTGCAAGAACCAGTTTACCGAAAAAAGAGGCCCTTTCCCGTATATCCAAAACGTCGGAAAAACGCTCGAAATCCGCATATTTCCACGCTTATGGAATCGTGCTATAATGGGTGTAATCACTGAAAAAGATAACGAGAGAGGGGGCTTTGGATGTACGCAAAGCTGACAATCCCGGAGCGGCTCAAAGACCTGCGGGTGGTGGACAAGCACCTGACGCTGGAACAACTGGCGGAGCAGACCGGCCTGTCTAAATCCGCGCTGGGAAAATACGAAACCGATGACTACAAGGACATCAGCCCGTTTGCGATTGCAACGCTGGCGGACTTTTACGGCGTGTCCACCGACTATCTGATGGGGCTGACGGAAAATAAAAATCACCCAAACACAGAACTTCAATCTCTGCATCTGAGTGATGATATGGTGGAACTTTTGAGCAGCGGCAAAATCAACAACCGGCTTCTCTGCGAACTGGCTGCCCACCCGAATTTCCGGCGGCTGATGATAGATATGGAAATCTGCATCGACCAGATCGCCAATATGCGGGTGGAGCAGATGAATCTGGTGTTGGAGGCCACCCGGCAGACCGTCATGAGCAAGTATGCGCCCGGAGAGGATGACCTCTATATGCGGACGCTGGAACTGGGGCAGGTGCAGGAAAGCGATTTTTACAGCCATGTCATGCACGATGATCTGGACAGCATCGTCCGGGACATCCGGGAAGCACACCGCAAGGACAAGACCACCGCCGACCCGCAGCCCACGCTGGATGACGTCAAGGAAAAGTTTGAACAGGCGCTCGAACAGGGCAGCCAAGAGGAAGTGGTAATCCACGAATTTTGCGACAGAATGCAGATACCCTTCGAGAAGATTTCCTCAGAGGACTTCTCTGCATTTTTGCGGATACTGAGCCTGTCCAAAATGCTCAAAAATCCCAACAACATGAGAGGAAAGGCCAAGCCGCAGCCGTACTATGCGCCCAAGCGGAAGAAACGCAGATAACAGGAAAGCCGCCCAATCTGTACCGTTGGACGGCTTTCGACCCGTTTGTGGGCGGAATAAAATATGTGGTTATACATCCGTTAGCTGACCGTTTTCATCAGCTTTTTCATAAACTTCCAGAGACGGATGCCATCTTTGAGGCCCAGCCGGTAAAAGAAGCACTCGCTTTCTGCACCAGAATCGAAAATAGAATCACAGTAGTGTCTTACAGCGTCCTTCTGTTCCTCAGACAATGCGCTGATTGCTTTTTCATACTCGTTTTCCAAGCGAAGGCAGTCCTCTTTTTTCTCCGTGCCGGTTTCTGCCTCCCGCCACTTAGCAAACTGGCTCTGCATCCGCTCCTGAATCATCAAATCAACCAATTTTTCTATATCTGTACCCATAAGCGCCCCTCCTTATGCTGGGCGGATATAATTCCGGTATGTTTCCAGGACGGAATCTGACACACCGCTTTTATATACTTTGCGGATGTCGGAGATTTCCTCTTGCTTCAGCAGTTTCAGCCATTTCAGCAGCTCAGCCCTGCCGTTGGCAAAGTTACAATAACGCCCATCGGCGTATTCGATACGGTATCTCATAGACAGGCACCTCCTTAAACAAAAATCATCTCAGAGAGGATGATTTCCTCTGCTCGGCTGCGAATGCTGTTCATGCCCCCGACCCACGCAAGCTGGTCACGGGCTTTCAGTTCCTCGGTGACACCCTCCGCCTCCTGCATCTGCGAGACGATACACGCCAGCCGGTCAGCGGCCTGTTCGTTCAGGTCAGCAAGATATGTCCAGAGTTTTCCCGACAGAAGCAGGGCATTGTACTGGCCGGGCCGGTGTTCTTGCAGAAACGCTTTGTGCATCCGGCCCCACCGCCCAATGGGGCGGCTTTCCTCCGGTAGCTCCAGATCGGGGATGTAGTAGTCTCCCACCAGCGTGTAGCTGATTCCGTTTTGATGGATTTTCTTTGGTAAATGCTCCATGTTCGACCTCCTGTATTCAGTTATTTCAGAATCCAGTTGATCGTGTCCCTGTTCATGATAAATTCAAGGCAACTGAACTCTTCACGAACAAGTATGGCATATCTTTTCCCAATTTCTGATAGTTGAGCGAGTGGGAGGTCTCCCGTCCCCGGCTCTCTCCGGTGTTGTAAGTGTCTATGGTCTCCTTTCCCAGAACAGCCGCCAGCTCTTTCAGCGTTGTTGGCTCTTTGCCACCCAGGAAGATGGAAGTATCCATATTGCCGATGATGGTATCGGCATTATCTTTGTAAATTGCCTTGAGCTGGCTCTGTGCCTGCAACACCAGACAGGCAGAGATTTCACGGCTTCGGATGGTGGCCACCAGCTTTTCCAGCTTCGGAATCTGCCCGATGTTAGCACACTCATCAATCAAACAGCGCACATGAACCGGAAGCCTGCCGCCATACACATCATCGGCCTTTTCACAAAGCAGGTTGAATAACTGGGTGTAGCACATGGAAATGAGAAAGTTAAAACTATCATCCGTATCACTCATAATGAGGAACAGGGCCGTTTTTCTGTCTCCCAGCGTATCCAGTTCCAACTCATCGTAGGATGTAACCTCGCGCAGCTCCGCAATATCAAATACGGCAAGACGCGCACCGCAGGAAATCAAAATCGACTTAGCGGTTTTGCC
>NZ_QUEP01000022.1 GCF_003478035.1 Clostridium sp. OF03-18AA | reverse complement strand
CCGCCCAGCAAAAAATATTTGCTAATGCGACAGCCCCTTTTTATCTGGCTTTTTATCGCATGCACTTCTCATCCATTAGTGCATAATGTCATAAACCACACCGCAGAAGATCTTCACCGCATTCGGAAGAACCTGCTCGTCGATATCGAAGATACGGCTGTGACCCGGGCCGGCTTCGTGGGTGAGGACTCGCATGAAGGTCGCCTGTCCGCCCTGTTCCTGAACACGGTTCATCATATAGGAGACATCCTCGCTGCCGCCGTTTTTGCTGCTCATTTCCTTCGCAACTGGCAGATGGAGATCTTCCTCGCAGACTCTCTTCACCCGCTCCATCAGCGCCTCACTGCTCGTCAGGGAGTTTGCCGCGCCCATAAGCTTCATCTCGCAGGTGCATCCGTGCATTTTTGCCGCGCTCTCGATAATGTTCACTGCGTAATTTTTCATGTACTCGTTGATCTCGGTGGTCTCACCGCGAACCTCGATCTCCATCTTCGCCTCGTCCGCGATAACATTCCGTCCGCTTCCGGCAACAACAGTTCCCACATTTACTCTGGACACGCCGCCGGAGTGACGCGGAATCGCATAAAGGTTTAAGATCGCCGTCCCGACTGCCAGCATGACATTCCGCCCAACCTCCGGTGATCCGCCCGCATGGGCAGATTTTCCGTGGAAGATCACATCATATTTTGTCGTTGCGAGAGAGCCATAGCTTCCCGGAATTACCACTGCCGGATCGTCCTCTTTCTTATTTGTCACATGAGAGCCGATCAGGTAATCCACACCGTCAAGATGCCCGTTATCAACGATGGATTTCGCACCGCGGACACCCTCTTCTGCCGGCTGGAAGATCAGTTTCACGGTTCCATGGAGCTGATCCTTAATAGACATCAGGACTTTCGCCACACCAAGACCAATGGTGGCATGTCCATCATGTCCGCAGGCATGCATGAAGCCTTCATTTACGGAGTTAAATCCCTCTTTCGCCGGTCTGTGGCTCGGATCATGCTCCTCGAATACGCCGAGGGCATCGATATCAAACCGCATGGCAACCGTCGGGCCCTCGCCGCAGCGCAGGATTCCGATCACACCGGTCATTCCTCCCTTTGTGTACTTAACAAACTCCGGATCCGCTCCCTGGGCAACGGCACGCTCATACTGTTCCTCTAACTTTTCCTCAGACGGAACGCCCATTCTGGAATCCTTTTTGCAGACCTGATCTCCGACAAGAACTTCATATCCGAGCTCTGTCAGTTTCCGTGCAATAATGGACGATGTCCTCATCTCAAACCAGCCCGGCTCCGCGTACTTATGAAAGTCACGTCTCTGCGCTGTAAGGTCACCCGCCATCTCATCGCTCATGGTCTTGATCCGATCGTAAATATTCATTCGTTTGCCCTCCCGTGTGATGTTTTTCTCTATTATAATGGATATTCACTGTAAATTCTACAAAAATATTTTATTTATCCGGATACTTTACTTACTTTTTGTCTTTTTATCTGATTTTATCTGTTTCCCATGCGCAGAAAAATGTGCGGGAAAAGTGCGAAAAGCCCCGTCTTATGCCCATTTTTCCTTGAATCCACACACAAAATACGCTATACTAGTAGCAGATTGCATTTAAAAAGAAGAGACTATGTAACACACTGTTACAGGAGATGTATTTAGAAGGAGAAACAATCATGCAGTTGACAACAGTCAAAGAGCTCTTTAAAGAGCGTGAGAAATATTTAGACAAGGAGATCACCGTCGGTGGCTGGATCCGCAGCATCCGTGACTCCAAGGCATTCGGCTTTATCGTATTAAACGATGGTACAAGCTTCGATACCTTACAGATCGTTTACCATGATACAATGGCAAACTTCGCTGAAGTTTCCAAGTTAAACGTCGGCGCTTCCATCATCGTAAAAGGTACTCTCGTTGCAACACCGGAGGCAAAGCAGCCGTTCGAGATCCAGGCGACAGAGGTTGCTGTTGAAGGCGCTTCCAGCGCGGATTACCCGCTCCAGAAAAAGCGTCACACCTTCGAATACCTTCGTACGATCCCGCACCTTCGTGCGCGTACCAACACCTTCCAGGCTGTATTCCGTGTGCGTTCCCTGATCGCCTACGCGATCCACCAGTACTTCCAGGAGCAGGGCTTCGTCTATGTCCACACACCTCTGATCACATCCAGTGACTGTGAAGGCGCAGGCGAGATGTTCCAGGTAACAACTCTCGATCTCGATAACGTCCCGAAGACTGAGGACGGCGCAGTTGATTACAGCGAGGACTTTTTTGGAAAGCATACAAGCCTTACCGTAAGCGGACAGTTAAACGCTGAGACCTACGCAATGGCATTCCGCAATGTTTATACCTTCGGACCGACCTTCCGTGCTGAGAATTCCAACACGACCCGTCATGCTGCCGAGTTCTGGATGATCGAGCCGGAGATGGCATTTGCTGATCTTGACGACAATATGACTGTCGCAGAGGGCATGTTAAAATATGTCATCCGCTACGTTCTTGAGAACGCTCCGTCTGAGATGAACTTCTTCAACCAGTTCGTCGACAAGGGACTTCTCGACCGTTTAAACAACGTATTAAATTCCGAATTCGGCCGTGTTACCTACACAGAGGCTGTCAAGCTCCTCGAAGAGCACAACGACGAGTTCGATTACAAGGTATTCTGGGGCTGCGATCTCCAGACAGAGCATGAGCGCTATCTGACTGAGAAGATCTTCAAGAAACCGGTATTCGTTACCGACTACCCGAAGGAGATCAAGGCGTTCTACATGAAGTTAAATCCGGACGGAAAGACAGTTGCCGCTGTGGACTGCCTCGTTCCGGGTATCGGCGAGATCATCGGCGGAAGCCAGCGTGAGGACGATTACGACAAGCTTCTCGCCCGCATGAATGAGCTCGGATTAAAACCGGAAGACTACGGCTTCTATCTCGACCTCAGAAAATACGGCAGTGTCCGCCACTCCGGTTTCGGTCTCGGCTTTGAGCGCTGCGTGATGTACCTCACAGGAATGGGCAATATCCGTGACGTGATCCCGTTCCCGCGTACCGTTAATAACTGCGAGTTATAAGGAAAAACAGCAGCCCGCCGCGTCCTTTCGATGCATGGCAGCCGCAGGGAGCGCACAGATGATCTGTTGCGCTCCTTTTCACATTTACGCGACGGCGATCCCCTGATGACCGAACTGCCGCGGTAACTTGAAAAACACGTTTTGCGGACTTTCATAGTCCACTACCTTGATACTGGAGCGCAGTGTATCTGCAATCCATACACCATGGAGGAATGTATGAAATTTATCCACACCGCCGATATCCACTGGGGCATGATCCCGGACAGTGATAAGCCCTGGGGCAAAAAGCGGGAACAGGCGATCCGACTGACATTCCAGGGAATCATTGAGGACGCGAGAGACTCCCGCGCCGATCTCCTTCTGATCTCCGGCGATCTGTTCCACCGCCAGCCGCTGGCCCGCGACTTGAAGGAAGTCAACTATCTGTTCTCCACGATCCCCGGGACCAGAGTTGTCATCATTGCCGGAAACCATGACCGGATCCGGAAGAGTTCCGCACTCCTCAGCTTTACCTGGGCGCCGAACGTGACATTTCTGATGGACGAGGACCTCTCTTCCGTCTATTTTGAGGAGCTGAACACAGAAGTTTACGGATTCAGCTATCACACTGCCGAGATCACCGAGGCAAAGGCCGACAACATCTCTCTTCCGGCATCCCGACGTACCCGGATCCTCATGCTCCATGGCGGTGATGCAAAGCATGTTCCTTTTGACCGGAATGCACTGGCTGCATCCCCGTTCTCCTATATCGCCCTTGGGCATATCCACAAGCCGGAGGTTCTCCTGGAAAACCGCATGGCCTACGCAGGTTCCCCGGAACCGCTCGACATGACGGAGACCGGACCGCACGGATATTTTGTCGGGGAAATCGACAACGCGAGCGGTCATGTGACCTCCCTGCAGTTTAAGGAAGTCTGCCAGGCCCAGTATATCCCGTTAGTGGTCAATGTAACTCCTCAGACGACCAACACCGAGCTCTCCCAGATCATTGCCGATGAGATCCGCAAGCGCGGCGCAGGCAATATCTATCGTTTCCGCATCCGCGGCATGCGGGATCCTGATATCAGTTTTGACCTGGATCTTCTCTCCGGTCAGTGGAATATCATCGAGATCCTGGATGAATCGGAACCGCAGTATGATTTCCACGCATTGTTCGCGGAACATCCGAGCGACATGATCGGCTTTTATATCCAGGCGCTCATGAAGGAAGATATGAGTCCTGTGGAGAAAAAAGCGCTTTATTACGGGATCCACGCCCTGCTTATGACAAAAGACGAAAGGAGTCAGCCATGAGATTACTCGAATTACATATCGACGGGTTCGGAAAATTTCATGACCGGACCCTCTCCTTCAACGACGGGATCAACATTATCTACGGAAAGAACGAAGCCGGAAAATCCACGCTCCACACCTTTATCCGCGGCATGCTCTTCGGGATCGAGCGCGGGCGGGGACGGGCGGCAAAAAATGACCTGTATACAAAGTACGAACCGTGGGAAAACAGCGGGACCTACGAAGGCTGGCTGAGACTGGAAAAAGATGGGACCATCTACCGCATCGAGCGGCGGTTCCGGAAAGAAAATAAGTCTTTAAAGATCATCAATGAGACAAAAGGTCTTGAGGAGAACGCAAGTCCGGAGTTTATCTCCAGGCTCTTAAACGGGCTCACTGAGACCATGTACAATAACACGATCAGCATCGGCCAGCTGAAGAGCGCCACCGAGGACGGAATGGTGACGGAACTTAAGTATTACATTGCCAACATGAATACCACCGGCAATATTTCCTTAAATATCACAAAAGCCACCGCATTCCTGCGCAACCAGAAACGTTCGCTCGAAGCCGGGCTGATCCCGGAGGCAAGCCGGGAATTCACCTCTCTTCTCGCTGAGATCCGGAATATTGAATCTGAGATCGCCGGCCCGGAATACGAGAACCAGCTCGCCTCCTACCAGAATATGCGGACCCAGGTCAATGGACTGATCGAAAATACCCAGACACAGAAAAAGGATCTGGACGAGAAACTCGCAAACGGAAAGAAAGTCCTGGCAGACAATGGTTTTACAGACCAGGCTTCCGTGGATGCGATATCCTCCAATGCAGAAAAATTATACAGTGAATACAATATGCTGAATATGGAGTGCAGCAAGAAGTCCAGAAAAGTCCTGTCCGCGCTTACGGCCGTTCTCGGGATCGCAGGACTCGGGGCAGCGGCGGCTCTTGGATATTTCAATCTCACCGCATATCTCCCTGTCTGCGGAGCTTCTGTGGCGGCGGCTGTGATCTTTTTTATCATCTCCCTGATCTTCCGTCAGAAAGATAAAGAATATCACAAAATGTGCGACAGCACCTCGGCGGAACTTGGCGCTCTTCTTGCGAGACATCTCGGAGATTCCGCAGTGTCCGAAGATGCCATGAACGCATTCCGCGCGCGGATGGGCGAATTTTCGAAGCTCTGTGATATGGTCGCCCAGTCCGAGGCGGAAATCCGGAAATTCCTGGAAGATCTGAGCAATCTCCAGACAAGACAGGCCGGCTGCAGCGAGATGATCGAAAAGCAGCAGCGGACCCAGTGGGAACTGGAAAAGAAGCTGGAGCATTTAAGCAACTGCAAGAATAAAGCAAAAGCATTAAAACGGACACTTGCAGAGAATGACCGGATCCACGATGAGATCGTCGCCATCGACCTCGCCCAGGAGACTATGGCAGATCTCTCTTCCACGATCCGTGATTCCTTCGGACTTTATCTGAATAAAGAGGCCTCCCAGTACATCACCGGCATCACCGGCGGGATCTACGACAGCATGAGCATCGACGAGAATCTGAACGTCTTCCTGAACACGAAGACAAAGCTCGTCCCGCTCGAAAACGTCAGCAGCGGAACCATGGACCAGGTCTATCTCGCCCTGCGCCTTGCCGCCGCAAAGCTTCTCACGGGGTCCGGCTCCGAATCCGGAGGTTTTCCGCTGATCTTCGACGACAGCTTTACCCAGTACGATGATGATCGCCTGAAAACAGCTCTCGAATGGCTTGCCTCCGCCTACGGCGGTCAGATCATCATCTTCACCTGCCATCGCCGCGAAGCGCAGATGCTGCGCGCAAGACAGGTGCCGTTTCAGTTGATCGAGATGTAAGATCCTGTCCTGACCGATCCATAATTGTTCAGCGCCTTCCCGGCTGCGAACAAAAATCCACGTTTTCTGCAAAAAATGTCGGCAGTAGATTAAAACTGCCGACATTTTTATATTTATAAGGATTCCGTCTTTCCACAGCACGCAGTCTTTTACGCGTACTTTTCCACAATCGCCCGGAATTCATCCCCATGACCAGCGATCCAGGTCTCCCAGTTCATGTTAGATGCTGCCGCTGCTTTTCCAAGCTCCACGAGAAGCTTCGGAAGATCACGCTCCAGGATCACGGCTCCGGCCTCGCCGAATTTTGCCGCACCGAGTTTATCGCTTCCACCGACGAACATCTTAAACGCAGACTCCGGCTTTCCGTCTACGGCCTTTGCTGCGCCCTGGAAACCGAGCGCCGCCGCCTGATGCGCGGAACAGCTGGACGGACATCCGGAAATACAGATCTTCGGAAGAGCGCCGTCCGGGATTCCTGCCTCTCTGACAGCCGCTACAGCCGCGCTGAGCGCCGCCTGGCTGTCTCTGACGCCCTGCTGGCAGATTGATGCGCCGATACATGCAACACTGTTCTCAAAGGCTGTCTGGGCTCCGTCAGCCGTTGCTGCGAGAACCTTCTTTGCCTCGTCTGCAGTCAGGTTGATGATATAGATCGTCTCATGCGGTGCGATCCGGCACTCTGCATCCGGGATCTCCTTTAAAAGTGCGAGAAGCTCTGCCGGTTTTCCAGCCGGGAGACATCCTCCGATCGGATGATAAGCGACTGCGTAGAGTCCCGGCTGTTTCTGGGCAATGACGCGCTTATCAGAGATTTCTCCGGAACCTTTTTTCGTAACCGTTTTTTCTTCCACATGGAAGTCCAGACCGCCTTTTTCTTTCATTTTCTGCACGTTCTCAAGAAACGCCGTCTTTAATCCGTCAACTCCCAGTGTCTCCTGCATGAAACGGGTGCGGGCTTTCGCGCGGTTCTCATAATTGCCGTGCTGGCAGAATGTCTCGATCATGGCGCGGATATAGTAAAGGATCTCTGTCGCCTGGACATGTTCATCTACGAGGACTCCCATCTTATAGCCGCCGCCGAGTCCGCCGGCGATCCGGAGTGTGAATGTTCCGTCCGGATTTGCCATGAATCCCATATCACGGAATGCACTGTGTACAGAATCGTCAGCTCCGTTGCAGAACGCCACTTTCAGCTTTCTCGGCATATGGATTTCACCAGCGATGGAGAGCAGATACTCTGCCGCTGCCTCCGCATACGGCTTTACATCGAATGCTTCCCCTTTCTGTACTCCGGAGAGCGGGCTCATCATGATATTTCTCGGATTGTCTCCGCCGCCGCCCCGGCTGTAGATCTCGGCATCGATTGCTTTTTCCATGAGGACCGGAATCTGCTCCGCCTTTAAATTGTGAAGCTGGACAGTCTCACATGTCGTAAGCTTCATGAGCTCCACACCGTAATCCTTTACCGCCTCTGTAAGGAATTCCAGGCGCTTTTCCGTCAGGTTTCCGCCTGCCATTCTGAGACGCAGCATATGTTTGGAAGGATCCCGCTGCGCATAGCTTCCGAATCCTCCGGAGATTCCCTTGTATGCCTTCCGGTCGATCTCGCCTTTGTCAAATTTTTCAATTGTCTCCACGAAATCATGGATCTGTTCGCGAAACTGTTCTTCCCATTTTTCATTCATCATGATTGTTTTCCTCTTTCCCCTTTTTCCTTTTCCAGGCTGTACGGATCCTTCCGGTGTCTCACCTTCCGGAGGAATCCGCAGAATTTCTACTCTTTCCAGTGCAGATGATGCAGATGTCCTTCCATCGTCATCTTCTCAAACCCGTTCTGTCTGAGCGCCTCATAGAGCACGATCGCCACGGAATTTGAAAGATTTAAGGACCTGATATCTCCCCACATCGGGATCCGGATACAGTTTTCACGGTTCTCCACAAGGATCTCCTCCGGGATCCCGCGGCTCTCCGGTCCGAACATGATATAGGCGTCCGGATCATACGGAACATCCGTGTATACATGTTCGCCTTTGGTGGTCGCCATGTAGATCTTTGCTCCCGGATTCTTCTTTAAGAAATCCTGATAATCACTGTACACCGTCACATCCAGCTTGTCCCAGTAGTCCAGTCCAGCACGGACCAGATGTTTTTCGCTGAGCTTAAATCCCAGCGGCTCGATCAGGTGCAGCTTCGTGTTCGTTGCCACGCAGGTTCGCCCGATATTTCCTGTGTTGGCCGGCATTTCCGGCTCGTATAATACGATGTTCATGTTGTGGTCTCTCCTGTCATATAAAAAGAATGTTCTTCGGCTCGTTATTCGCGTAAACAAGAAATTTCCCGGCCCGACCACCTTCATGATCAAGCCGGGGAAGCTCCGTTTTCCATGACTGTCCGGTATCCGCACAGTCACAATTCTTTTTATTTCTCTTCGTTCAGGTGTCTCTTCACGAAACGCTCCATTCTCTCAAGCGCACGTTTCAGATCATTTAAGGAGTACGCATAGGAGATTCTCAGATATCCCTCTCCGCAGTCGCCGAACGCAGTACCCGGAACAACGGCAACCTTCTCCTCCTCAAGAAGCTTTAAAGCAAACTCATCGGAAGTCATACCGAATTTCTTGATGCTCGGGAATACATAGAACGCGCCCTGCGGCTCATAGCAGTCAAATCCCATATCGCGAAGTGCCTTTACAAGGTAACGTCTTCTCTGGTCATATGCCTCACGCATCTCGATCACATCATGGTCACCGTTTCTCAGCGCCTCAACCGCAGCATACTGGCTTGTTGTCGGCGCACACATGATCGCAAACTGGTGGATCTTTAACATCTGTTTCAGGATGATCTCCGGCGCACATGCATAGCCGAGACGCCATCCGGTCATCGCGAAGGATTTCGAGAAACCGTTGATCAGAACGGTACGCTCCTTCATTCCCGGGAATGCGGCGATCGTGCAGTGCTGTCCCTTGTAGGTAAGCTCGGAGTAGATCTCATCGGAGATAACAAACAGGTCTTTCTCCACGCAGACCTTCGCGATCTCCGCCAGATCTTCCGCCTCCATAATGGAACCGGTCGGGTTGTTCGGGAACGGAAGCACCAGGACTTTCGTCTTCGGTGTGATCTTTTCCAGGAGTTTTTCTTTTGTCAGGCGGAACTTGTCCTTCTCCTCAAGCTGGATCGTAACCGGAACACCGTCCGCCAGGATCGTACACGGAGTGTAGGACACATAGCTCGGCTGCGGGATCAGAACTTCATCTCCCGGATTTAACATCGCGCGAAGCGCGATATCGATTGCTTCACTTCCGCCGACGGTTACCATGACCTCTTTGTTATAGTCATATTCCACGTCAAAACGTCTCTTTAAATAGTTGCAGATCTCGATCTTCAGATCTTTTAAGCCTGCGTTGGATGTATAGAAGGTACGTCCTTTTTCCAGAGAATAAATGCCCTCTTCACGGATATGCCACGGAGTATCAAAATCCGGCTCGCCGACGCCTAAAGAGATTGCATCTTTCATCTCACTTACAATATCAAAGAATTTACGGATCCCGGACGGCGGGATCGTTACGATTTTATCAGATAACGGGTTTCTCACGGTGTAATCATCATCCTTTCATCCCCCGGCTTCTCATACATGATCGTGCCGTGGTCCTTATATTTCTTGAGTACAAAATGGGTCGCTGTGCTGAGGACGGAATCCATCGGGGACAGTTTTTCAGATACAAACTGAGCGACCTCACGCATGGTCTTTCCTTCGATGATCACGGTGAAATCAAACGCACCGGACATCAGATATACGGAATTCACTTCGCTGTACTGGTAAATACGCTCCGCGATCTTGTCAAATCCCATTCCTCTCTGCGGAGTTACTTTCACTTCGATCAATGCGATCACTTTCTCGTTTCCGGTGTTATCCCAGTTGATCATGGTGTGATATCCACAGATAATATTTTCTTTTTCCATGTCCGCGATCTCATTCGCGACGGCTGCTTCACTCTCGCCCAAAAGGGCGGCCAGATCTTTCAGATCAATTCGGCTGTTCTTTTCAATGATCGCCAAAATTTTTTCACGCATGATAAATCCTCCTTGTTACATATCTGTTCAGTACTTTCACCTGAGAAATCTGCCGCCGGCATTCTCTTATGGGCAGCAGTTTCTTACAAAGTCATAGCAGCGATTACAGGTAAATCCATATTCCGACCGGCTGTCCAGGCAGGAAAGCTTTCTCCCAGTCAGATCACTGTCATACACATTCTCCTGTGATCTTATAGATTTCATCCTGTGCCGGGCGTTCCAGAAATCCTGTTGTTCCGATCCCGGTCATCTTTCTCGCGATACCTTTTTCCACTTTTCCGATCACTGCGGACGGGATCCCCGCCTCGCTTAAGATCCTCACGGCATCCCCACCGTTTTCCACCGCCATCAGAAGGCATTCTCCCGATGCGAGCCGGTATGGATTCAGGTCAAAAAGTTCACAGATCTCGATTGTTTCCTGTGCGACCGGGATTTTCCTCAGTTCAAAGGAAATTCCCTGCTCATACGCTCCTGAGATAGTCCAAAGGGCGGCCAGTATGCCGCCCTCCGAAATTTCTTCCCATTCTCCTGCGCCGCAGGCATCGAACATCTCCGGAGTCAGTTCTAACTTTTTATCTGCCTGCTCCCGGATCCGCTTGACAAACCATTCCGGGAATCGGGCCGATATCTCTTTTTCTTTTGCCGACAGAGCCGCCTTCACACCGTTTTTTCCGATCGTCCCTGCGACTACCAGATCCTGTCCCGGTCTGAAGATCCCCGCTCCGTTGGGTTCGCGCTCAATTTTTCTCATGATTCCGGTCTCTCTTCTATGCGGCCTAAGCCGCGTTCTCACCCATTCCAGGGCCATAATTTTCGCCCGGCTGCAGTCCGGCAGTTTCAGCAGGTGCCTGTGTTTCCGGCGCCTCTGTCTCAACCGGTGTCGGCGCCTCTGTCTCGGTCGGCGCTGCCGTCTCAGTTGGCGCTGCCGTCTCGGTCGGTGCCGGTGCTGCTGTCTCAGCAGCTCCCGTTCCTACACGGTAAACTGTTTTTGACGCATTGTATGTGTCAGAGTTCAACAGGGTACGTTCCTGCAGCTGTCCATCCACATATACGCACTTATATAATTTCGACTTTAATCCCGTATGCCCGGATTCCACTTTCACGCGCTTTCCGGCCGGAAGGCTCGGATCCTGGATCTCCTGGGTTGGTGACGGCACAGTCTGAAGTGTCTCTGACTCAAATGCCAGAGTGCGGTTCGACGGTCTCGTCTCTTTTCCGTAGATCGTGAACGTCAGTGTCTTTCCCTGTGTGTATCCCTCGATATAGATCGGGGTATCATAAGGATTCTTCACCTTCAGGTCTTTGTAAGTTCCGGCAATCGCCGCATCCATAGACGGTTTTACATAGCTGACCGACATGGAATGATTCTGGCGCTGAATGATCTCCAGCTCCGCGTATAAAGCCGCGTTGTAGAGAGTTGTAGAGATCTGGCAGACACCGCCGCCGATACTGTCAACAGACCGGCCATTCTCATAAGCAGTCGCCGTCTTATATCCGTTTTCCAGTGTGAACGGATGCATACACTCATACCCGGAAAGAACCTCTCCCGGCATCAGCACATGTCCGTTGATCTTTCCCGAACCTACTGCAAGGTTTGTGGATCGGGAAGCACCGCTGGTCGCAAAGCTCGTGGAAAAAGTTCCGAGAACATCCTTGATCGTTGCAAGATCTTCCTCCGTCACCTTCGGCTTATCCACAGTAACGGACGCCTCCACACGGATCGCGCCTGTGTCCTCACTGTTCAGCGCCTCATTAAGGGCCGCTTTCGTTGCGTCCATATCTACTGTCACACCTTCTTTTGAAGGTGTGATCTCAAACTTTCCGTTCTTTCTCGTGATCGCTGCGTCGACAGCATCCGCCACCGCAGAATCACAGTTCGCGGATACGAAAGAAGAGATCTTATCCTGATCCACAGAGAGATCCAGCTCGATCTTCAGCGGATTTACCTCAAGATCTTTCTTTTTCATATACCTTTTTACAAGATTTCCCTTCAGCTCTGTCCCCTGGATCGCTTTCGCCACCTCATCCTGATTATCCCAGGCAACGCCAAGCGTCTTCGCATCGGATTTCGCCTCCGCGCCATTTACCACAAGTGTGATATCCTGATTTAGTTTTTCATTTACATAGCTTTCGATCTGCTTTTCGGCTTCCGCTTCCGTAAGTCCGGAAAGGCTGACGGCTCCAACGGAGACCCCATCCGGGATCCGCTCATCTGCCAGTGTGGAAACCGGGGCGATCCAGACAAGTCCGGCGCTCAGTAACGCCGTCACACCTGCGATCCACACATTTTTTTTCATTCTTTTTTCCTCGCTGATATCTTTCTGCTGCCTGATATATCCCAGGTCTTCTCTCATCATATTAAAAGATAGAAAGAAGGGAACCGAGAATCATAGGCACTACCATTGCAAGTACGACCAGCACGATCACGATGGTAGAGAAAATCTTTCTTGTTTTTTTATTATTCATGTTAAACAAACCATTCACCTCTTCTTGCTTTCCATTCCGGTCCGCATCTCACAGCTCTCATCAGCTGTCATGCCGTTTAATAGTCATTCTTCCAGCGTTCCCGAAATCTATCCCTGTTTTTTCGCATTTTCCGGTATTCTTCCATACTGGAAAATGATCTTGTCGATCATCCGGGAGATTTCATTTCCGGACATGTGATCGATCTCGACAGTTATGTCTATTCTATGATATTTTAGTAAATCCTGCAAGTGTTCTTTTTGCCTTTTAGACGCCGTCCGTTCCTTTTTTGCCTTATATTGCAGCATTTTTGCGGTGAAGAGTTCCGGGCGCTCTTTTCCGAACCTTCTTTTTAATTCCTGGTAGAGATCATGGGCGGCATAAGCGTCGGAAAGCGCACGGTGTGCCGTGTCCTGATGAACGCCAAAATATGCGCAGGCAGCACCCAGATTTTTCTTTTCCGCTCCCGGCATCAGATAGCGGCAGAGCTTCAGCGTATCAACCCCATATTTCTCGAATTTCCGCTTCTGGTTTACCGCAGCCTGAACAAGGAAACCGTAGTCGAAAATGATCTGATGTCCAAGGAGCGGGAGATCTTCCGTGAAGTTTAAGACCTCATCCAGGATCTCATCGATCCCCGGTGCATCCTTCACCATATCATCCGTGATCCCCGTCAGCTCCACGATCCTCTCCGGGATCTCCCGGTGCGGGTTTACCATCGTATGATAGGTGTCCACTGCCTCGCCATCTATCACCTTCACCATACCGATCTCCGTGATCTTTTCATGGCGTGCACCGATCCCTGTCGTCTCAAGATCCAGTGCGACATAAGAATTTATCATTTCATCTGCCATGTCTCTTCTCCATCCTTGTATACAAAACGCACCGCTCCCGCATTCCCAGACAGCGGATCCCGCTTTTTATAATCAAACAGTACAAACGTCCCATCTTCCATATGTTCCAGATGAGCCATTTTCGCCATCTGCCTCGAATCAAAGCCAGCGTAATCCGTGAGCCATTTTGGATTTTCTTCCTCCGCCATGAAGAATTCGCGGACTTCCTTTTTGTACGGAGACTGGTCGCTGGCAAAGGACGGACGGCTCTTGATGTTTTCGCGGACATAGAGGTCATACATTAAACTGTCACGGAAGTCCGCTAAGGACGGCTGTCCGGTTTCCGGGACCTTTGCAGCCGTAACATGATCCCGCTCTTCTTCCCTCATATCCTCTTCCAGGAACCGGTACAGGATCTCATACCTGGCCAGTCTGCTGTGGCTGATCCCGGTAAGGCCGTTCTTCTCATAGTATTCCGCCAGATTCACAAAAATCTCCGATGGTCTCTGGAATCTTTTCTCCAGCAGCTTCATCGTCGTCGGGAACTGGCCGCTGTTATAGTAGACCTCGACCATGTCCTCCACGCCTTTCAGACGGATCACATCGCTGTAAGGAAGCCACTTTGTGGAAAGCACTTCATATGGCGGGATTCCCCGGTATTTCAGATCATATGCCGCAACCTGCTCCTCCATGTAGGATCCTTTTAACACCTTTAAGAACCCCATCTGGAGCTGATCCGGACGCATCCGGTAAACGTCATCCAACGAACGCATAAATGATTCATAGTTCTCATAGGGAAGTCCCGCGATCAGATCAAGGTGCTGGTGGGTATTCCGGTAATCGTAAACACGGTCCACCGCCCGTTTCAGTTTTACCAGATCCATGTGCCTGTGGATCTCCCGGATCGTGTCCGGATTTGTAGACTGGACACCGATCTCCAGCTGGATCAGACCCGGGCGCATCTTTCCGATCAGTTCCAGCTCCTCCTCGTCAAAGATATCCGCGGAAACCTCGAAGTGGAAGTTCGTGATCCCGTTATCATGCTCCACAAGGTACCGCCAGATCCCCAGTGTGTGTTCTCTTTTGCAGTTGAAGGTGCGGTCCACAAATTTGACCTGTGGGACCTTGTGGTCCAGGAAAAACTGCAGTTCCGGGAGTACCAGATCGAGACTCCGGAAGCGCACCGTCTTATCGATGGAAGAAAGGCAGTAACTGCAGGAAAACGGACACCCGCGGCTGCTCTCATAGTAGACGATCCTGTTCTCGAATCCTGCCATATCATCATAGTAAAATGGGATCTCATCGAGACTGAGAAGACGCTGCGGACCATGTTCCTCGATCTCGCCGTTTGCTGCGCGATAAGTAATTCCCGGAATCTGACTTAAGTCCAGACGATCTGAATGCGCATTTTCTCCTTCTGCATTCTCCGGCATCCGGGTATTTTTCGCACAGCCGGAAGTTTCCTCCTTTGCCTGTCCCCTAAAGCTTTCACCTGTATATCCGTCCGGTACGGACGTTTTTTCTCTCTGAAGATAAGCACGCACAAGCTCTGTGAACGTCAGCTCGCCTTCCCCGCGCATAATACCGCGAACATCCGGCTCACGCGTCAGCACTTTTTTCGCATCATAGGACACCTCCGGACCGCCAAGCCAGATCTCCGCCTCCGGCAGCACTTTCTTTACGTCCCGGACGATCTCCATGATATAGGAAATGTTCCATATATAGCAGGAAAAGCCGATAAAATCCGGCTTTCTCCTGTAGATATCCTGTAAAATTAAATCCATCTGATGGTTGATGGTATATTCTCCGATCTCGATATCCGCTCCCGGGATCTTTGTCCGCGCAAACGCGCGCAGACTGTATACACCAGGATTTGAGTGGATATATTTGGCGTTGATCGCCGCCAGCAAAAATTTCATTGATTCCTCCGTTATACCCGGTACTCAATCTTGCGTCCTGTCGGGTTATACTGATAATACCGCACGCCAGCCGCATTTAACATTCTCTTGGACGCCCGTGTGGACGCATCGTTCGCGTACTTGTCGCTCTCGTAAACGATCGTCTGGATACCGGCCTGGATGATCGCTTTCGCACACTCATTGCACGGGAACAGGGTCACATAGAGTTTGCTTCCTTCCAGACTGCCGCCGCGGTAATTTAAGATCGCGTTCAGCTCACTGTGTGTCACATAGAAATACTTTCTATTGTACGGGTCCTCATCCATCTTATCCCACGGGAATTCATCATCGGAACAGCCTTTCGGAAATCCGTTGTAGCCCATGGACAGGATCTTATTGTCCTGACTCACGATGCAGGCACCTACCTGCGTATTCGGATCTTTGGATCGCATTGCGGAAAGCTTCGCAACTCCCATGAAATATTCGTCCCAGGTAATATATCCGTCTCTCTTCTCTGACATGGTTTCTCCTCCATCTCTGTGATGATCTGTTATTGTATCACGATGTAACTGTTCCATGGATTTTTACACATTTATAATATGATATCCCGCTGCCTTGCACAGGCGGTTCATGATCGCCTGGCCAAGCTGGTCCTTGGAAAAGCTCTCTGAGAAGATGCAGTCTACCTTGCGCGCATCAAAGTCACGCAGCACCGCAAACAGGTTGTGGGCAACTGTCTCCTCATGTTCTCTGCTTCCGATCACCTCAAGATTTCCATCCGGATACAGATCCCGGCTCTCCTCGGTGCAGATGATGCCGACTTTCTTTCCCTCGGCCTCCGCCTTCTTTGTCTGCTCATTGATATAAGCCACGACCTTGTCCATATCGCCCTCAACCAGCGTCATGTCCGCCTTCGGGGCATAATGGCGATACTTCATTCCCGGCGCTTTCGGCTTAATATCTCCGCTCACCGGTCCCAGGATCACCGGATCGATATCAACCTGCCCCAGTGTCTCACGGAGCATCTCGATCGTGATCGCCCCCGGTCTTAAAAGTGTCGGAACCTCACTCGACACATCCACGATCGTGGACTCCACGCCGATCCCAACGGCACCGCCGTCGATCACCATCTCGATCTTTCCGTCCATATCTTCGATGACATGTTCCGCCTTTGTCGGGCTCGGTCTTCCGGATGTATTGGCACTCGGCGCCGCGACCGGAACTCCCGCCAGATGGATCAGGCAGTTTGCCACCGGGTCAGACGGCATGCGGACCGCAACGGTGTCAAGACCACCGGTCGTTCCGTAAGGCACAATGTCTTTTTTCGGAAAGATCATGGTCAGCGGGCCCGGCCAGTATTTTTCCGCCAATTTCCGCCCGGCTTCCGGAATTTCCTTTACGATCGCCGGGAGTTCCTCCATACAGGAAATATGGGCGATCAGCGGATTGTCGGATGGACGTCCTTTTGCCGCATAGATTTTCTTTGCCGCTTCCTCATTTAACGCATTCGCGCCGAGACCGTAAACAGTCTCGGTCGGAAATGCCACAAGGCCGCCGTTTCTTAAGATCTCTGCCGCCTCCAGAAGCCCCGGATTTTTTTCCAGTGCTTCTCTTGTCTTTTCTTCTTCTCTGATGCGAACTACTTTTGTATTCATATTATGCACTCTCGATTCTCTTATCAATAATGTTTGGAGCCGGAGTCTCTTTCCCCACGCTCTCAGAACTGCCCTGCGCCTTGAAATTCGCAGTATTTCTGCATGATCCCAGTTTTTTCTAATGATAAAGGTGCTGCACAAAACGCAGCACCTTACTTTGTTTAATTGCGTATTCAGTTTAGCACATGGATGTTATGGTTGCAACAGATTTCCGGCGGATTTACTGGCTCTCCGTCAATCCTTCCATCTTCTTATCTCTTTCAGTCCGGAAAGGATCGACTCCACAAAACTGTCGTAGATCTGATTGCCTTTCTCTGCCGTTGCCCCGCTCGGGTCTCCGCCGATCCCGATCGGCTTTCCATCCTCGGTTTCCCACTCTTCCGATACCCAGCCGAGTGTGATCGGTCCGTAAACAGTGAACGTCTTGTTTCCCATAAATTTCTTCGGGATCCCCGCCTCAGAGGTCTCCAGTTTTACCGTCTCCGGCCGTTCCGCGAGGACCATCGATGTCTCCATCTCTCCTCCATGGAAATCCCAGACATTTCCAGGTGTCACAGTATCTTTCACCGCCTGATTGCCAAAAAATGCACCGCAGTTGATGATAAATACGGCAATTCCAAGCTCACTTCGAAGTTCTCTGCTCAGCACCTGGATGATCGGAGAATTTCCGCCGTGGCAGTTTAAGATCGCGATCTTTTTAAAACCATGATGAGCCAGCCCTTTGCAGATGTCATACAAAACGTGGTAGAATGTGTCCGGTTTCAATGTCACGGAGCCGCAGAAATTGATGTGTTCCGTGCTGAGTCCCACCGGAATCAGCGGGAAAATGAGCATCGGATAGTCCGGGATCTCCCGGTCCAGCGCTTCCTTGATCCGTCTCGCTGTTCCCTCTGCAATGATCTCGTCCGTGCCAAGCGGACACTGGTTTCCATGCTGCTCCAATGCCCCTACCGGGATCATGACTACCGTCTCATCTTTATCGACCTGTTCCATTTCCAGTCTTGTCAGTTCATTATAGTACCTTACCATTGTTTTTTCTCCATTCAGTGCCTTCAAACCAATGTTTTCTTACAGTCAGCGCAGTAAATGCGCAGACCTACTGAATCGTTTCAGTTTTCTTCTCTCTGTGGATCCCGGAATGAATGATCGCACTGACATGCTTGTATACAAGCGCCGTCACGATCGCATTCAGTCCGCATTTTACAATGTTAAACGGGATGATTGCGAAAAGAGCGAATGTGTAAAGGTTTGTGATCGCCGGGTTGATCTTTGTTCCCATCGCGATGATATTCTCGATTCCGCCGAAAGCAACTTTTGCGTAGAACGGAAGAGTGATCGCACAGTTTACAAATACTGCACCGATAACTGCACAGAATACACCGACAACAAGAGCGATCATCGCTGTCTTTTTCGTCTTATGTCTGCGGTAGATCAGAGCTGCCGGCACGGAGAACATACAGCTTCCGATGATGTTTCCAAGCTCACCGACATAGTAAGTGCTTGTTCCGTTTAAGAGCAGTTTTAAAAGATTCTTCACGATCGCAATGAGTGCCGCCTGTGCCGGTCCCATGGCGAAACCACCGATCAGTACCGGGAGCTCTGCGAAATCCAGTTTATAAAACGGCGGTGCAAACGGAACTGCCACCTGGATCGTCTCCAATACGGCTGCGAGTGCGCTGAACATGGCGATCAGCACGATGTTTCTGACACTTAATACTTTGTTCTGGTTCATAATGATCCTCCTTGTACGTGTTGTTCTTCTGCAGAAATACCGGATAGGGACACGGTATCGTAACAAGGAATTGCTGTGCAGGAAAAAATTCATCGGAATGTGCCCCGGCACGTTCTCGTTGTTATACAAAAAAGATCCCGGACAATTAAAAAAGTCCGGGACCTGTATCTACTATTCCTGTCATACAATTTCTTCTCTCATCCAGACTATACTGTCGGTTTTGGAATTTCACCAAATCAGCTGCTCAGCGCAGGTCGCGGACTATACCGCCGGTGGGGAATTTCACCCCGCCCCGAAGAACGATATTTATTTGTTCGATAACAGAATATCACATTTTTATTTGCTATGCAATCATTTTTTATCCGTGCAAGTTCCCCCTTAGCGGAAATGTCCATAGGAATGTCCTGCTGCCATTCCGCCGCGAAGCTCCGCCATCTCGCTGACAGTCACAAGCTGGTAACCTCTCTTTGTAAGCTCCGGGATCAGCGTCTCCGCTGCGATCGCGCTCTGCTCATAGAGATCATGCATCAAAACGATATCCCCGTCTTTGACCTGGCTTAAAACGGTATCGATCGTCTTCTGGGCATTTCTCGTCTTCCAGTCCAGAGTATCTACCGACCATACGATCGACGGCATTCCTGCCTTCGCAAGAACTGCTTTGCTCGCATCATTGATCTTTCCTCCCGGCGGGCGAACTCCTTTCGGTGCATTTCCGCCTGCTGCAACGATCGCATCACGGGTCTGGTTTAAGCTCTGCAAGATCTGACCTTCGGACATATTTGTGAGATATGTATGCGCCCAGGTATGGCTGTTCGTCTCACATCCGAGATCCGCCATGCGCTTTACCGTGGATGCATAAGAAGCCACACGATTTCCAACCATAAAGAACGTTGCTCTTCCGCCATTCGCCTCCAGCGAATTCAGAATACGCTCTGTATATTTGGATGGTCCGTCATCGAAAGTCAGCGCCACCATCGGTCTTGTTGGATCAATTCCTCCATTCTTCGGTCCCTCCGGAGCTGCTGCATCTTTTTCTGTCACAGTAACCCAGATTCCGTCCACGCGAAGTCCCTGTCCTTCTGTTCCGGCAGTCTCACCATTTTTTACCGGAGCTGTCCATGACCCATTCTGGAATACTGAGTAATAAACATCATAATGATCTTTTAACTGCCCTGTGAGCTCCATCCGGATCGCCTCGAGCGGCATCCCCGTCTCGATCGTTCCGGTCTCCGCCATATTTTCCTGCCAGGAAAGCCAGCCGGAACCGCTTAAATTTACCTGATAAGAAAGTGTTCCGCTCACTCCCTCCGGCTGTCCGGAAAGACTCGCCCGGATCGCCGTCACATAAGTCCCGTTTCCGGCACGTTCCGCCGTCTGGTCTCCGTGGTATGCGCTCCAGCCGACTCCATGCTCAAATATTCCGTACACAGCTCCCATATCTGCCGCATATACCGGTTTTGTGTTCATTCCTGCTGCCGTAAAGCATACAGCGACGGCCGCAGCTGCCCCACAGATTGCCCGTCTGATTTTTTTCCAATCCATTTGTTCCCCTCTTTTCTCTGATGCTTTTCACCATATTTCCTATTTCCATATTCTAACATGAAAATACAAATAAAGGTATCTTTTCCGCGTTTTTTCTCAATCTTCATAAAATCGTCAGAATTTAACTATTCACACCGTCACAGTTACAGGAACGGGGCTATTTCGAATTGGTTTTTCGATATAGCGAACACGGCTGTCAGCTGCTGTAAAACGGTACCCGCCTGTTTCATCACTTGCGCACAGCATAGCGCAAACTTGCCTATCCCGTATTTTTCCTGTATAATAAGATAGTATGACTTACAGGGGTTATTATCGAAAGGAGTAACAAAAACATGATTCAGAATCTGAACGAAGAATTATTTTCTTTTATCAAAAAGAGTCCGACTGGTTTCCATGCTGTTCATGAGCTGGCAAACTACCTGACTGAAGCAGGCTTTGAGTGCCTCGCTGAGGGAAATACCTGGAACCTTGCTGAGGGCGGCAAATATTTTGTAACCCGCAACCAGTCCGCGATCATCGCATTCAAGGTATCCCGCAAAGATTATTCAGGCTTCCATATCGCGGCAAGCCACAGCGACTCCCCGACTTTAAAGATCAAAGAGTCCTCCGAGATGAATGTTGAAAACCAGTATGTAAAATTAAATGTTGAAAAATACGGCGGAATGCTCTGCGCTCCGTGGTTTGACAGACCACTCTCCGTTGCAGGCCGTATCATCGTAAAAGATGGTAATCGTCTCACAACAAAGCTGATCAATGTTGACCGCGATCTTCTCATGATCCCGAACCTCGCGATCCACATGAACAGGGAAGTAAACGACGGTTATAAATACAACATCCAGAAGGACATGCTCCCGTTATACCGTATGAGCAATTCCGGCAAGGCATTTAAAGAAATGATCGCCGAGGAAGCCGGTGTTTCCGTTGATCAGATCAAGGGAATGGATCTTTTCCTCTACAACCGCATGGAAGGTACGATCTGGGGCTGCGACGGCGAGTTCATCTCCGCTCCGCGTCTTGACGACCTTCAGTGTGCATTCACATCCACGATGGCTCTGTTAAACAGTGAGAGCGACCGCTGCATTCCGGTCGTTGCCGTATTTGATAATGAGGAAGTTGGAAGCGGCACAAAACAGGGCGCCGGCTCCACATTCCTTTATGACATCCTTCGCCGCATTAACCGCAGCCTTGGAAGAACAGAAGAAGAGTATCTCACTTCCCTTGCTTCCAGCTTCATGGTATCTGCGGATAACGGACATGCTGTACATCCGAACTACGCGGATAAGACAGACCCGACAAACCGCACATACTTAAACGGCGGTCTTGTGATCAAACACAGTGCAAACCAGAAATACACAACAGACGCTGTTTCCGCTGCAGTTATGCGCTGCCTCTGCGAGCGCGCAGGTGTTCCGTATCAGGAGTTCTTAAATCGTTCCGATATTCTCGGCGGTTCCACTCTCGGAAACATCTCCAATGCACAGGTTTCCTTAAACACAGTGGATATCGGACTTCCGCAGTTAGCGATGCACTCTCCGTATGAGACTGCCGGTTCCAAGGATATGGCTTACATGGAAAAGGCATTTGAAGAGTTCTTCAAATCTGCGATCCGCGCCGAAGGTGACGGTACACTCGTACTCGAATAATTTTTATAAAAATGCTCCGCCGGAAATTCTCGCATTTCCGGCGGTTTTTTATCCTTCCAATGCAGAGGCACGCCGGAAATGTTCCTTTTCATATTTTCGTCCTGATCAGTATTTCACTATTTGTGCAGTTTCCCATGATCATTTTCTGCCATTCAGATACTCCGCCACTCCCATATGGATCGTATATGCCAGCTTATCCTGATATTCCCCGCTGTTCAAAAGTCCTGCTTCCTTTCGGTTGCTCAGAAACCCGCACTCCACGATCACGATCGGACATTTCACATGCAGAAGAAGATAATAATTGCCATTTGCTTTCGGAAGTCTCCTGTTCTGTTCTCCAAGGACATAGCTGAACCTTTTCTGCAGGATTTCCGCCAGCGCTTTGCCTTTTGCTGAATCCCGGTAATAAAATACCTGGCCGCCGGACACGGATTCTTCATGATAACTGTTCTGATGGATGCTGACCACAAGATCCGCGCCGCTCTCTTCAATGATCTCGCACCTTTTTTTCATATCTGCCATTTTTTTCCGGCTGTCCGTATCTGAATAAAGTCCTGTATCCGTTTCCCTTGTCATGATAACCCTGATATCATCCTGCTCCAGATATGTTTTTAACCGTTTTGCAACAGCCAGGTTGATGTCCTTCTCCAGGCTTCCGTCAACACCGACTTTCCCTGGATCTGTTCCTCCATGTCCGGCATCGATCACTACCACCGGCATCTCTTTTATGTAGGCATCGGTGCTCCCTGTCACATGAATGCTCCCATATTTTACTGCCAGGATCACTATTCCAAGCAGGCAGAAACCAAGAACCGGCTCTATCAGATTCCGCTTCATGCACTGTTCTCCCAAAGTTTTGTTTTTCATAACACTCTATTTTCTCCCTCATCGAATTATGTGTGATCCAGAGGTCCCTGTTTTCAGATTCTTTCCCTTACTTTCCTGCATTGACACATCAATATGTCATCTGTATAATAGAGTCAGACAACACGAAAGGTCAGGTTTATGACATGGCAAATGAAAAACTGAAATTTACCTGTGACTACATGGAGGGGGCTCATCCTTTGATCATGGATGCACTTCTCTCCACAAATATGATGCAGACCTCCGGATACGGTCTCGATGAGTTTTCCGCCTCCGCGAGAGATAAGATCCGCAAAGCCTGCGATGCGCCGGATGCAGGTGTCTACTTTCTCGTCGGCGGTACCCAGACAAATGCCACGGTAATCGATGCACTTCTACGTTCCTATCAGGGAGTCCTCTGCGCGGAGACCGGACATATTGCGGTCCATGAGGCCGGCGCTATCGAGTTTGGCGGACATAAGGTTCTCCCGCTGCCCCATACATACGGAAAGATCTCAGCCACACAGATCTCCTCTTATATGGATACCTTCTTATCCGATGAAAACCATGAGCACATGGTCATGCCCGGCATGGTCTATATCTCACAGCCGACTGAATACGGGACGCTGTATTCCCTGGAAGAACTGACTGCTCTCAGCGAGGCCTGCCGCAGATACCATCTTCCGCTTTATGTGGACGGTGCAAGACTGGCATATGCACTGGCTGCTCCGGAAAATACCGTTTCATTAAAAGATCTCGCAAGACTCTGCGATGTCTTCTACATCGGTGGGACAAAATGCGGTGCTCTCTTTGGCGAAGCTGTCGTGATCCCCGATCCGGCACTGATCCCGCATTTTTTTACGATCGTTAAACAGCACGGTGCCCTGTTCGCAAAAGGCCGTATCCTGGGGATCCAGTTTGATGTCCTGTTTACCGATGATCTCTATCTTCATATCGGTGAATCTGCTCTCAACTATGCAGACTCGATCAAAAACGTATTAAAAGAAAATGGTTATCAGTTTTTCCTTGAGACTCCGACAAACCAGATCTTTATCATTCTGGAGGACGAAATCCTCCACGACCTTGAAGGATCCGCAGAATTCAGTTTCTGGGAAAAATACGATGATACGCACACAGTGATCCGGATCGCCACAAGCTGGGCAACCACAAAGGAACACACCGATGCACTGATCACACTTTTAAAACAGACACGTGCTTAGCAGGAGGCATCTTCCGGCGTTCCAATACCTGGATATTTCCCACCGCGCACTATGACCGGGTTTTTCCGATATTTTACATTCAGGAACGGTTTCACATCCCGATCTGTGACCGTTTTCCTTCAATATTACATACTCAGGAGGTATTTCCCATGACAGACAGACAACAACTGATCGTAAACAACGTAGACACTGTAAGGCAGCTCATTCTCGACGCAGAGCGCTGGATCTGGGCACATCCGCAGACCGGTTACACCGAATGGCAGGCCCATGACTATCTTGTAGAAAAATATGAGGCACTTGGATACACACTTGTAAAAGCCGGGAATATTCCGGGATTCTACACCGATGTGGAGACCGGGAAACCTGGTCCGAAGGTTGCGATCTTTGGCGAACTTGATGCACTCGACATCGCCAATCATCCGGAGTCCGTAAACGGCATGACACACTGCTGCGGACACAATGCACAGTCTGCTGCCCTTTTAGGTATCGCTGCCGCATTAAAGCAGCCGCACGCGCTGGACGGTTTATGCGGATCGATCCGTCTCGTCGCTGTACCGGCCGAGGAAATGATCCAGCTGGCCTTCCGCGAGGAGCTCCGCCAGAAAGGGATCATAAAATACAACGGCGGCAAGACCGAGTTCATGTACCGCGGTCTCCTGGACGGTGTCGATATGGCAATGATGGTCCACGGAATGACAAAGGGAACCGGTGTCAATGAGGACGGAGACTCGGATCTCGACTTCCACGCACAGCTCGGAATGAACGGCTGCATGGCGAAAAATATCCGTTACAAGGGAAAATCCGCTCATGCCGGCGGAGCTCCTCATATGGGAGTCAATGCAGAATATGCCGCTATGCTCGGTCTGCAGGCCTGCAATGACCTGCGCGAAACCTTCCAGGAAAAAGATACCATCCGTTTTCATCCGATCTTAATGGGTGCAAACTGTGCTGTAAACATCATCCCGGATGAGATGAAGATCGAAAGCTATGTTCGCGGAAAATCCCTGGAAGCGATCAAACGTGAAAATATCAAGATGAACCGTGCACTGACAGGTGCCGCATTAGCTATGGGCGCAGGCGTCGAGCTGAGTGACCGCCCGGGATATGCACCGGAGTATCATGATCCGGCATTTATGAAACTGGCTGAAGACTGCTGCGTGGCACTCTGCGGAAGAAAGAAGGTTGTCTTCGACTATGACGGCTGGAGCACAGGCTCCTCCGATTTCGGCGATATCACATGTGTAATGCCGGGTGTTCAGATTTCCGCAGGCGGAGGAACCGGTACTCTTCACGGCATCGATTTCCAGATCGCAGATCCGAACCGGATGTGCGTGAATGCCGCAAAAGTTGAACTCTTCCTCGCAGATGCCCTGCTCTCCGATGACGCAAAGGCAGCAAAGGAAATCATCGCAAACTATAAACCGCAGTATCCATCCATCAAGGCATACCTCGATGCGATCGACGCACTGACTCTTGATAAGGACGCAGTCAAATATGATGAAAAAGGGAACGTGACCATAGATTTCCAGAATTAGATCATTCCTGACCTCAGTGCCAGTGCACATTCCTGCACCGTGTACGATCACTTGCGATAATCTTCTTTCCGCAAATGAAACAAGAGAAAACACACTTCGCGGGTTTTCCCTTGTTATCGCGGCAGTCGCCAGGGTCTCGCACAAGCGCAGACTTTGGTTCGTTGTTCGCGTAAATAAAAATCCGTCGGAGGCATTTTTCGATGACTCCGGCGGATTTTTTCATTAACACTTTCCACTCCCTGCTCATTTTCTCTCTTATCCTTTTTTTCTCTGCAATACACAACTTTTCCCGCCAGCACACTATATAACAACTAAATCATTTTTCACAGAAAGGCATGGTAATATTATGAGAACGATCGCACTTCCCGTAAATCTTCTTTCAGAAGGATCCCGTCAGAAAATCTCCGATTTTGAGCCCTGGCTTCTTCGAAGCGGAAAAGCTTATCAGACGATCCGATCCTATCTCTATGCTGCTCGCCAGTTTCTCTCTTTGTATCCTGATGTTACCCACGATAATCTGCTTCTCTATAAGTGTTATCTGATCGAGCGTTACAAACCGCGCACCGTAAATCTGAGGATCCGGGCGATCAACTGTTTTATGGAATTTCTCGGGATCCCCGCTTCAAAACTCCTCATGGTACGGCTCCAACAGCGACCATTTCTCGAGAATGTGATCAGTCAGGCTGATTATGAATATCTGAAAAAATGCCTGATCCGCGACGGAAAGACCAATTATTACCTTGCAGTGCGGATCATGGCTGCCACCGGGGTCCGGATCAGTGAACTTGTTCAGATCCAGATAGAGGATATCCGGCGTGGTCAGCTCGACCTTTATTCAAAAGGCAACAAGATCCGACGTATTTATTTCCCCCACAGTGTACGGGAGACCTGTCTGATGTGGCTGCAAAACGAAAACAGGTCCAAAGGCAGTCTGTTCCTGAACCGCTTTGGCCGTCCTATCAGTACTAACGGGATCCGTGATCAGCTGAAAGTTTTCGCTCTGCGCTATCATCTTGATCCATCCGTTGTTCACCCGCATTCCTTCCGCCATCTGTTCGCAAAAAATTTTGTGGAACGATGCAATGATATTGCACTTCTCTCCGATATTCTGGGTCATGAAAGTATCGAGACCACCCGCATCTATCTTCACAAAAGCAGCATTGAACAGCAAAATCTCTTCAATCAGATCGTAACCTGGTAATCCACCATCAAATTCAAAGGATAAAAGCATGAAAAAACTTTCTAAAGACCAGGAAACCCTGGCAGAATCGTTCAGATCATATTTAAGAAAAAAGAACATGTCGGAAAATACCGAAAATGCGTATGGGCGGGCGATCCGTCAGTTTTTCTCTATCGAATCGTACATATCCGAAGACCAGCTCCGGAAATACCGGAGTTTTTTAATTTCCAATTATAGTCCCGCCACGATCAATCAAAGGATCTTTGCCATCAATCAGTTTCTTCTGTTTCTGGAAAAGGAGTGTCCTGCACTTGATCCGGCACTTGCCGGATTTCGTCTTCATTCAGTGAAAGCCCCCAGAGATACCTTTCAGGACTCTATCATCACAAACGAGGACTGTGAAGCTCTCCAGACGAAGCTGAAGGCAGAGCATCATGACTTCTGGTACTTTGTTGTCCGTTTTCTGGTAACCACCGGCGCCCGAGTCAGTGAACTGGTACAGATCAAAGTGGAGCATCTGGCCTGCGGGTATCTTGATCTTTATTCCAAGGGCGGAAAAATCCGCCGCATCTACATTCCAGATTTGCTCTGCCAGGAAGCAAAAACATGGTGCGAACGCCGCGGCATTGCCTCCGGCTTTCTTTTTGTTGGAAAAAATGGACGCCCCGTGACGACCAGAGGCATCCATTCCCAGTTAAAACATTATGCAATCCGGTACGGGATCGATCCCACTACCATGTACCCACATTCTTTCCGCCATCGCTTCGCGAAAAACTTTTTATCCAGAAGCGGCGATATTTCTCTGTTGGCAGATCTTCTCGGACATGAAAGCATTGAGACCACCCGTATCTACCTCACACGTTCCAGTAAAGAACAAAAACTTCTACTGGATGAGATGGTAACCTGGTAGGATCCGTGTGATCCTCCGAAAGTTTCTCAGTTCCACTGGATTGAATCCCATGCAGCGGAATCTTCAAAGCCAAGTTTCCAGCATGCGACTCCTGCCAGATCATTCTGTCGGATCACGTTCATCTTCTCTTTCAGAGACCGCTCCTCTTCCATCCAGAGGAACTGAGCTCCATCACTTGTCTGCACCTCGCCATAATACTGGGCAGTATCTGCCTGCCAGGTGAGCTCCACCTGATTATTATCCACCCATCTTTTTTCCTCTGCGATCCCCATCGCTTTGGACGTGATCGTTCCATCTCCGGCTTCCGTCCAAAGTCTCGTATAAAACGGAACTCCGCCTATCAGTTTTTCTCTCGGAACATTCTCCAGCATTCCGGCAATCCCGTTCTTCACATAATTGATAGAAGATACAGAACCTGCCTCACCTCCTGCAAAGTGCTCATCATATCCCATCATGATCACATAATCTGCCACGATCCCCTGTTCTTTCAGATCATAAAAACTGTTATATCCGGCCGGAACATAGTTATCCACCGACAGGATGATCCCTTTCTGTCTGCACGGGATCGACAATTCACGGATAAATTCAATATAATGGACACCTGCTTCTTTTTTCAGGCTTTCGAAGTCAAGATTCAGACCGTCCAGATCATATTTTTCTACATCCGCGATCAGGCTGTCGATCAGTTTTCGCCGTGTGGAAGTCGACGCCAGCAGCGTCTCTGTCTGAACATCTGCGCTGAAATTATCAATCAGTGCCCACACCTGAAGTCCTTTTGCATGGGCTTTCGCCACATAATCTTTGCTCGCAAGCGACTTGTAATTTCCATTATTATCCGTCAGGGAAAACCATGTCGGGGAGATCACGTTCATTCCTTTTGTCTTTGTCACAACGCTGTCAAAGCTATTATTTCCATCCTGGGTCGTCACCTGATGCCATCCGAGAACGATCTTCCCACTCATACTGGTACTCTTGTATACAGGTGCTTCAAAATTCCCGGAAAATTTCTGACTTTCCACATCAGACAGTCTCTTATTCTCTACATACCCGACATTTCCGTCCGTGGATGCGACCCGCGACCATTTTTCCATCGTATCGATGACCGTCACTGTATCATCCCTGCCAAGATCCGTTACGATCTTGCTCTTGACCCCGCCTTTTATCCTCAGACTGGTATTTTTCTTCACGCGGGCTACGTTTCTCGCCCCCCAGTCATTGATCAGGACTCGTTTTCCATCACCGGAATCAAAGGCCTGGATCTGCACATCCGTGTAGTTCGCGATCAGACCGAGAGTCAGGTAGACTTCTTCATCCTTCACAAGAAGCAGCGGCGCACCATTGGAGCCCTTTGTCTCCGCATCGGCATAGACAATCTGATCCGGCAATGCATATACAAGAAGATCTTCTATACTGTCCCAGTAAAAACGCTCATTGATATGGTCATTTACCCACGAGATAGGCAGGTAAGTCTGACCGTTTTCATAGATTCCTGTCTGCTCCTGCTGTTCATAATTATAAATGATCGCCGTCTCATCCCCGGATACATGATAAACTTCCGCAAGATCTGCCCGCTCTTTCGTCGGCATATACCGCTCCAGTACCCGGAATCCGACAAAGCCGGCTGCGATCAGGATGATCAGACTGACAGCGGTCAATACAGGAACTATTTTTTTCATTTGTCATCACTCTTTCCGCATGCTATTCTTCAAAGATCCGCATCTGTTTCTGCCTCTCTACGTATACATGCTGAATCGTTATTTTATTACGGATGATCCGGCAAAATACACACGGACGTATACTTTGCCGGATCTTAAGGATAGTTTTAGTATACCACAACGCGAAATGTCTGTCTGTTAACTTTTTGTAACGAATTACCGTCAGCAATCTTACGGACCATCCGGCAGAACGATCCCCTGTTTTTTGAATCTGTATTCCGTTATTCGCGTCTGTCCAGGATCCTCACCCGGAACCGGCAGTTTTTCCATCTGCGAGCGGCAACACTTTTTCTATCTTCTCGTTCTTCTTCTCCGTCCGGAATTTCTCGTCTCTGAAATATCTGCTTCGCTCAGATATACTTTATCAAACCGGATCTCCTTTAATCCACCTCCTTCTGCCTGCACATAATCCCCCATGTAGAACATTCCGTCCTCACGCACTTCAAACAGCTTTTCCCACTCTCTCTGACCGGAAAGCTTTCCATCCATGTAGATCGGGATCCCTTTTTCCGTGTACCTCTTAAGTCCGTTCAGGTAGCGAGTCATCTCCTCGGTCTTCTGCTCTTCTGATCCATACGTTCCATTTACTGTTTCCATACTCATATATACCTTTCCCTTTTTCATATCGCGCATTGATCCTGCGCATGGTCTTTCCGTCATCCCGCATCGATCTTCCCCCTGTTGTCGCTCTTCGTCTGTTCAATCCACTGTCAGTAAATTTCTGCCATTTTTGCTTTCAAGCCAATGTTTTCTTACGGTCAGCGCAGTAGATGCGCAGACCTACTAAATAATTACGTTAAATGCATCTGAATTCAGGTCAGATCTGCGCCCGGCAGAAGAAGGTATTTTCTGTGACATGTTTCTCCCCAATACTGCGTCATTGACTGATCAGATCTCATTTATCATGTTGCTTTGTAAGCATTCAGCAAGCCTGTTTATTTCCATCTTCCCATCACAGGATCCGTTTAAAAAATTCTCCGCATTCCTCCGTGACCGAGAAAGCATCCGCTGAAAACGGAATCCGTTCTGCATTGATCCGATATCTTCTTGAGAATTCTCTTCTGGTCTCCTCGCTCCCAAATACCGCGAGACTCTGCCAGCTCTTTTTCTGCTTCGCTCTTTTCTCCATCTCGAATTCCCGGAAACTTTCCTGCTGCCACTCTGTAAGGGAACCCACCAGAAATTTCTTATCACATCTCCAGTATGATTCATGTTCACCGTCTTTGACCGATCCAAAATCGATCAGGATATCGTCATATCCTTCCAACAGCACCTCCTTTATATTCTCCGGCCCTGCATGTTTATAATAATCCGCATCCAGGATCCTGTATGGATTTTTCCGTCCCGTCTGTCCCGTACAGACTTGCTCGAGTCTTTCAAAGTCTCCTGACTCATTAAATTCCAGCAATATTGCTTTTCTCCTGAGATAACCCGTGAGATAGTTTGCCAGCATGATTGAAAAATGTGTGCATCCCACTCCGACATTGCTGCCCGCGATCCCAATCATCCTGCATCGTTTCTCCTGTATCCCGCCAATAATTTTTTTCTTTTCCATCTGGTCCCCCCTGTACCATCATTCCACAATTCCCGGTAACAGGTGTTGGCAGCTTTATCTTCTTTAAATGGATTCGAAAAGAACGGAAGAAAGAAATAATGAATATCAGATAAAACTTTTGGAAGTTTCAGACGTGCTTTTTTCTCCATATGGTTGAAGAGCAGGATCACCTTTCCACGGCTTTTCAGCATTTTTGCCGCATTTACAGCCCTGTCGATCTCCCACCATTTTCCCCCGCATACAAGAACATAAAAATCTGCTCCCGGAAGTTCCCGTCCTGACCGGATCACTCCCGCGTCCTTTATGATTACTGGAAAATAAAGATATGGCAGCTTCACAGCTTCGCCATAATAAGGCCGGATGTTTCCGCATCCGATTTGATATACGCCGTTCCGGTCCGCCTTGAGCCCCATATTTTTCGCAAGGGTGCGGACCGTATCCGTATCGTATTCTTCCTGATATAAAGCCGGACACCCGTTTCGGGTCAGAAAGTAAGACATTCCGAGAGCTGCATGGGTCGTTCCGATCCCCGCCCCAGCTCCGGTAAAAACAACGATTCGAGATTCTATTGCCTGCTCTTTTATCTGGTTTTGCAGTTCCTGCAGCGTCCTCTGCAGTTCTTCCGCGCTCTGGTACCGCTCCTCTTTCTCCGCTTTCATGCACCCGCGGATGATCCGGTCAAGTTTTCTGTATTCCGGTTCGTTTATAACTTCCAAAGTACTCCCGGGAACGTCTCCATGACTCATAAAGTAAAGCAGCGCACCGATCGCGTATACATCCGTTCTGCAGTCTAAAGGTTCTCCTTTATACTGTTCCGGTGCAGCAAAACCAATTGTCCCATACCGTTCTCCAAATGCGGCGGCATCTGACGCGTATTGTGCGTGATCAAAATCCGTTAGCCGAAGAATTCCGTTGCATACCAGCAGATTTTTTGGCTGCAAGTCTAAATATAAAATAGGGTTTTCTGCTGAATTCATGAACTGAATGATACGGCAGATCTGTATTCCAAGATTCACTGCCGTCTTAACCGACAAGCTGCCCAGGCGTTTCACCAGAGCATATAAAGATTCGCCTTCCAGATATTCTTCGATCAGATAACTGTATCCGGTATCTTCTTCCACATCATAGACGATTGGGATTCCCGGATGTCTCAATGTTTTCAGAAAAAGTGCTTCTTTTCTAAAAGTATCATAATCCGCTATGGACTTGGGAACGACTTTTACTGCCCGATACTCTTCCAGCTCTACGTGGTACGCCAGATACACGGTACCGGACCGTCCATTTCCCAATTCTCCGCACAACCGATATTTGCCAAACAGAACGCGTTCGATAAATCTTCACACCTCCTTTCGGCAATACAACCTCTTGTGACTATTCTAATATAGATACTCCCATTTTAAATCATCTTGTAGATGTCAAAACTGATTAAATTTTAATAAATTCTCCTCATATGATTGCAAAAGCCGAATAGGATATAGTATATTATAGATGTAAAAATGCGGTCTTTTGCCCTTTTACCAGAAACCGATCGACCGCAATGATCTTTGATTAGTAATAAGACAGGAAGTGATCCTATGAAAATAGAACGTATCAACGAAAACCAGATCCGCTGCACACTCAGCAACTTTGATCTGAGCGTCCGCAATATGAACCTCGGTGAACTGGCTTATGGAAGCGAAAAGGCGCGCAGCCTTTTCCGCGAAATGATCCAGCGCGCAGCAAACGAGGTCGGCTTTGAAGCGGAAGATATCCCACTTATGGTCGAAGCGATCCCTATGGCGAACGAAAGTGTTATGCTGATCATCACGAAAATGGAAGATCCCGAAGAACTCGACACCCGTTTTTCCAAGTTCTCACCGGCAGACGATGAGGATGAGAATGGATGGGGAAATCTCACTGCGGAGGTACTGGAAGGCGCTGACGGTCTGATCAATATCCTGACCCAGAGCGGGATCCTGAAACCGAAAGACGCGAACACTCCGGCACCATCCTCTGCATCTGCAACTGATCCGCAGAAAAACCCGGAACCGGCAAATCCGGCACAGTTTACGAGGATCTACCAGTTCTCTTCCCTTGACCTAGTCTGCGAGGCAGCAAGACAGACCGGTGCTGTTTTTAACGGAAGCAGTGTTCTCTACAAGAATCCGGAAAATGGCGTTTTTTATCTGATCCTCAGGAAGGAAGATGACGATGAGCTGTCCTTCAGCCGGGTCTGCAATACCCTCTCCGAATACGGAACAAGATTAAAAGGCGATGCGGCAGCATCCGGCGCCTACTATGCGGAGCATTACGATGTGATCGTAAAAAAAGATGCACTGAAGGTACTTCAGAACTTATGATCTCCGTGAAATATTTTATGTATATCTCCGCGCGAGTGCGCATCTTAGGCACTCAATGCCTTTTTGATTAACAGGAAGTTCCATCGGAATTTCCTGTTGATCAAAAAAAGGCTGTGACACCGGGAAGATCTCCCCGGTGTCACAGTCTTTTTTCATTTCTCTGATATTTTCCAAAGTCAGCAGACCGATCGTTTTCGATCAGTTACACATTACTGCTGCTTCTGAGCCAGATATTCGTTGATCACACTTACAAGTTTCTCTACCGGAATTCCGTGAACCATGCAAGCCTCTTCCAGAGACTCCATCTGAGAAGACGGGCATCCGATGCAGTGCATTCCAGCGCCCATTAAGATCTGAGCCATATTTTCATCAACCTGAAGAAGCTCACCGATGAGCATTTCTTTTGAAATCTGCATGATAAATCCTCCTTTCACCTTCGAAATCTGCCGAGGGCAATTTTCTACGATTGTTTCCGGCATAACAAGCGTACCGCCATATATGCCAGCATATCGAGAGTATAATACTTTTTTCGTTTCTTGGCAAGGAGGTTTTGCAAAACTAACCGCAGTTATCTCTGTCTAACCGCATATTTACTGGTTTTTTGTTCCTCATTAGGTACATTTTTTTCATGATTTACCCCTTGAATAATTTGACTGTTTATTATAGAATGAAAGAAATAAACAAAGGAGGTATTTTGTCATGGCATATGTAATTAGCGATAGCTGCGTTAGCTGCGGTACTTGTGCTGGTGAATGTCCGGTAAACGCTATTTCTCAGGGAGATGGACAGTACGTAATCGACGCTGATACTTGCATCAGCTGCGGTACTTGTGCTGGTGTCTGTCCGACAGGCGCAATCAACGAGGGTTGATCACAAACGCAAACCAATACATAAAAGCCGTTGTTCCCAAAGGAGCAGCGGCTTTTTTGATCTATGCAGATCTTCCTCATCACAATTTATTTGCATTGCGTCCAAACTTTTTCTTTCTGAAGAGTGATGGCAGAAACGGCGCCTTTGCCGCCGCAGCTTCCGCCCGCCCCCTGCTCTCCTTCTGGTAGAGTCTTATCGTCTCGTCCAGCTGGCGAAACCGCTCTTCGTCCCGCTCATCCGCTACCCTCATCAGATAATCGATCTCCTTCAGCACCTTATCATTCACCATCCTGCTGATATCCTGACTCAGCTTTTCATTGTTCTCTTCGATGGCCTGTCCAATCATCTGGGTGAGGAAATCCTTAAACTGTTCCGCCTTCTCCCGGTTCATGAGCTCCGTGATCTCCCCGGGATCCATCTTCTCCAGATTCTTCTTCTCCTGTTCCGCACATTCTCTCAATGCCGACGCAACATCCTCCTCTAAAATATCTGTAGGTGCCACCGATTCTCCCTCCGCATCCAGGGTTTTCGCAAGTGCCGCCTTGATCGCCTTGAGCTGATACCCTTTTTCCTTCAATTCCTTGATCTGCTTAAAAAGACGAATATGAAAATCCGTATAATACCGATGTCCCATCTCGTTGCGCGGGATATTCATCTCCAGTTCTTCCTCCCAGTAGCGAAGTACATGAGATTCCACGTCAACCTTTTTCGAGGCATCAGAGATCAGATAATGTGTTTCTGACATGGCTGTTCTCTTCCTTTCACATGATTTCCCATTACAGCATCATACAGAATTTTCTGCTGATCAGATTTCTGTCCGCAAACTGTAACGATTTCTCAACTCTGTTCCTTCTGATTCTGCAGCATATCTCAGACCGCCCTCTGCACGCAAACCAGTTACCAGATCGTTAATAATATATGTGAAGGCATGTCCCAATATGACAAAAGCGCCCGTTTTCATCTGAAGATCAGTTGAAAACGGGCGCTCAAACAGCAATCTGTTACTGCTGCTCTTTTGCAATATTCACAAACCGGGTCAGCTCCGGTTTCCATCCAAGATATACCGTTCCGATCGGGCCGTTACGCTGTTTAGCGATAATGACTTCCGCCGTATTCGGATTATCCGTATCTTTATTATAGTAATCATCACGGTACAGGAACATGACTACATCGGCATCCTGCTCAATAGCTCCGGACTCTCGAAGGTCCGAAAGCATCGGACGATGGTCTGTTCTCGTCTCACAGGCACGCGACAGCTGGGACAGGGCGATGACCGGAACACTCAGCTCCCTGGCGATCGCCTTCAGGGATCTGGAAATCTCGGAGATCTCCTGCTGGCGGTTGTCACCGTTCTTTCCGCTTCCCGACATTAACTGCAGATAGTCGATCATGACAAGATCGAGACCATGTTCCAGTTTGACCTTCCGGCATTTGGAACGCAGCTCCATGATGGAGATACCAGGTGTATCATCAATGACAAGTTTGGAACTTCCGATCGTCCCGATTCCCTCCACGACAGCATCCCAGTCAGCATCCGTCAGAGTACCGGTACGGAGTTTCTGGGAATCCACATTGGACTCCATGGAAAGCATACGGTTTACCAGCTGTTCCTTCGACATCTCCAGGCTGAAGATCAGGCAGGTCTTCTGTCTGCGGACCGCGATATAATCCGTAATGTTTAACACGAATGCAGTCTTACCCATAGACGGTCGGGCCGCAATCAGGATCAGATCCGACGGCTGAAGTCCGGACATCCGGTAATCCAGATCGATAAATCCGGTCGGAAGACCCGTTACCGTGGATTTTGACCGGGTTGCCTGCTCGATCTTGTCGAGAACATTTAACGCAACCTGGCGGATCGGCACAAAATCTCCGGACGCACGGCTCTCCAGAAGATTAAAGATCTGTTTTTCCGTGTCGGCCAGGATCGTCTCCAGGCTGTCCTTTCCTGCATAGCAGTTGTTCGCAATCTCCTCGTTGATCCTGATCAGACGGCGGAGAACTGCTTTTTCATGAACGATCGTCGCATAGGACCGGACATTTACCGAGGTCGGAACAGTCGCAAGAATATCGCGGACAAAGTCCAGACTGCATACCTCCGGCGGAACATCCTTCTCCTTCAGTCTGTCCTGAAGTGTGACCAGGTCTACCGGTTTTCCTTCATTGAACAGCTCCACCATGGTATCGAACATGATCCCGTACTGTTTCTGATAAAAATCATCCGCAACCACGATCTCCGACGCCGCGATGATCGCATCCCGGTCCATTAACATTGAACCGATCACCGACTGTTCCGCCTCAATACTGTGCGGCAGGACTCTCTTTACTAACGCTTCTTCCATCTTTTTTTACGCTTCAACGACTTTCACGCTGAGTCTCGCTGTTACTTCTTTGTGAAGTTTGATCGGGACCTCAAAGCTTCCGATGCTCTTGATCGGCTCCGGAAGTACCATCTTCTTCTTGTCGATATCGAGCTTTAACTGATCTTTCGCCGCTTTAGCGATTTCTTTCGTGGAAACAGAGCCAAACGCACGTCCGCCTTCACCGGCTTTGATCGATACGGTAACGGACATCTTGTCGATCTCCTCCGCAAGCTTCTTAGCCTCCGCAAGCTGCTCTGCCGCAACCTTTTCCGCGTTTGCTTTCTGGAGTTTTAAGTCATTTAAATTCTTGGATGTAGCCTCAACACCAAGTTTTTTCGGAAGGATAAAGTTTCTCGCATATCCGTCATTTACCTTTACAACCTGGCCTTTTTTGCCAAGTGCCTTCACATCCTCTAATAATACAACTTCCATCTTAAATTTCTCCTTTCTCCAGCATCATATCGATGACGCCTTTTACCTTCTCCTTGGCCTCCTCAACGGTAGCGCCCGGGAGCTGCGCGCCTGCGATCGTTCTGTGTCCGCCGCCGCCCAGCTTTTCCATCATGACCTGGACATTGACTTCGTCGATCGATCTCGCACTGATATAAATCTTGCCTTCATATGGGGTAAGAACGACAGATGCCTTCATTCCCACAATGTCAAGAAGCTCGTTTGCAGCCTGTGCGCCTACTACTGTCGGGCTCTCTACGCCCTCTGCCGGGCACACGCTGATGGCAAAGTATTTCTTATAGACCTCTGCCTGACGGACTGCCTCGGCTCTCGCCTTGTAGTCCTCCATACTGTCACGGAACAGCTTCCGGACTCTCGTCACGTCCGCTCCGTTTCTTCTAAGGAACGCCGCCGCCTCAAAGGTGCGGACGCCCGCCTGATTTGTAAAGTTGTTCGTATCGATCACGATTCCCGCGTACATAGCGTCCGCCTCCGGGGATTTGATCCGGATGCTGTCCGCGACGTACTGTAAGATCTCCGCAACCAGCTCACAGGCAGACGATGCATACGGCTCCACATAGGACAGCGTCGCGTTCGTGATGATCTCGCTGGACTGACGGTGATGGTCGATGACGACGATCGTTTTCACAAGTTTTAAGAGATCCGGCTCTTCCGTGATACTCGGGCGGTTGACGTCCACAACGACAAGCGCTGTGTTGTTATCCACGATATCTGCGGCTTCACTTCCGGTCAGGAACAGATCTTTCGGATAGTCACCCGTCTCAAAGCGTTCCATCATCGGGCGCACCGAAGATGTCACCTCATTGATCACGATGTGGGCTTTTTTATTCAGCGCCGATGCGATCCGGTACATACCGATCGCCGCACCGAAGCAGTCGATATCTCCGATCTTATGTCCCATAATCAGAAGGCAGTCCTTTGTCTCAAGAAGCTCCCTGAGGGCATGGGCTTTGACGCGGGCCTTGACACGGGTCGTCTTCTCTAACTGCTGGGCCTTTCCGCCGTAATACTGGATCTTCTGGCCGCATTTTACTACCGCCTGATCACCGCCACGGCCGAGGGCCATATCGATTGCTGTACGGGCATAATCATAGTTCTGGCTGTAGGTATCGCCGTTCATTCCGATACCGATACTTAAGGTCACCGCCATCTCGTTTCCGATATTGACGGTCTTTACCTCCTCAAGCAGTCCAAACCGCTCTTTTTCCAGGCGCGGCATATAGCACTGCTTGATCGCAAAGAAATATTTGTCCTTCTCCAGTTTCTTTACGATACCATTGACCGCTGAAATGTACTTGTTGATCTTTCGGTCGATCAGGGCCGTTAAGAGCGATCTGCGGACTTCCTCGACACTCTCTAACGCCTCATCATAGTTGTCCAGATAGATCAGGCCCGCGACCATCTTCTGGTCTGTGATCGCCTGCTTGTAGTTATAGAGCTCTGTCTCATCATAGAGATACACCGCAAGAATCTGCTGCTCCGTCTGCTTCTCCGGGATTCCGGAGGCAAGCTCATCCGGGCGGATCGTCACGCGTTTCATACTCACGCGGTATTTCGATTCCCCATAGATCACATGGACTTCCATCGCATTTTCCATCTTCTCGAGGGATTCCACTGTGATCTCCTTGAAGAGCATTGTCAGGCTTTTCCCTGCGCTCTTCTCTTCTTTGGTCACCGCCTCAAAGGCGCGGTTCATCCAAAGGATCTTACCATCCGTGTCCGCGATCGCGTAGGGCAGCTCCAGGGACGCCATAAGCTGTTTCTGACTCCAGCTGTACGCCGACGCAAAGGACACCAGACTGCCGAGAGCCCGCTTCTTTCCGTACATATACAGGGTTCCGGCACACGCCGCGTAGATCACCGTAAATGCAAGCATCACGAGTCCCGCCTTGCGTGAGATCAGGTTGACCGCAGCTCCCGCAAGAATTACCAGTGCCGTTAAAAATACCGGCCACTGAAGGTAAAGCTGCAGAATATGGCTGACCTTTTTATCATCTTTCATTCTTATCTCCTATCCGCCGCCCGGTAAAATGGGCATAGCAAGACCATAAAAAGAATGTGCCTTGGCACATTCTCGCGCCGAGCGCAGTCGCTTGCGATAGACTCCTCTTGCGCGAGTGTGCATTTGGCACGTTAGTGCCTTTTTATGCATGGAGAAATTCAGGCAGAATTTCTCCATGTATCAGAACCGACTTTGGGGATAGTATACCATAGATACAGGCATTTGTCCATGATCCGCTTGGGGCGGACATGGCTGGCTGCTGAGTGTTTATCATATTTATACTGTATACAAAATATCCTGTGTCTTTTCGCTTTTGTTTACTGAGAAATTAAAAAGTATGATATAATGGCTTAAATACAGATAGATCGTATGAGCACAAGTCACCAATTCCAAAATTTTGTGTATGAAAGGACATATGTTTATGAAAGCAACCGTACTCAGCGACAACATCCCCGCCGAAAATCTCGGCTGTGAATGGGGATTATCAATTTTTATTGAATATCATGGGAAACATATCCTTCTAGATGCCGGGGCATCCGGACTTTTTCTGAAGAATGCTGATGTGCTTGGACTGAACATGAAAGACGTAGATTTCGGAGTTCTCTCCCACGCGCACTACGACCATGCAGACGGAATTCCGGAATTTTTCAGGGTAAATTCGTCCGCACCGTTCTATTTTAAGGAAACTACCGGAGAAAACTGCTGCAAAGGTGTCTGGAATTACAAGAAATACATCGGTATTCCAAAGGGCATGTTAAAAAAGTATCCGGACCGGATCAAACTCGTCTCCGGGGACTTTTCCCCATGTGACGGGGTTTATCTGATCCCGCATAAAACTCCGGGACTGGAGAAAAAAGGCATCCGGGAGCACATGTACCTGAAGGAAAAACGGCGTTGGAAGCCGGATTCCTTCTCCCACGAACAGAGTCTCGTCTTCGACACACCGGACGGCCTTGTGATCTTCAACAGCTGTTCCCACGGCGGCGCCGATACCATTATCCGTGAGGTCACCGCGACTTTCCCGGATAAAAAAGTAAAAGCCCTGATCGGCGGCTTCCACCTCTACAATAAGACCGACGCAGAGATCCTTGCCCTCGCCGAAGGGATTCGCTCCACCGGTATTTCTGAAATCTACACCGGCCACTGTACCGGAGATCATGCCTTTGATCTCCTGAAAGAGACGTTAGGAGAATCCGTTCACAAGCTACATGCGGGGCTTGTGATGGAGTTTTAGTATGTACCGGTCTGCAAACGCAATGCAAGCGCTAACCTTGTGATCGCGAATTGAACAAGAAAATCTAACTGAAGAATTTGCAAACAAAAACGGCACCGTTCTAACCAGTGCCGTTTTTGCTTATTTTGTTATAAGCCAGACGTTTTCAGCCAAACTTTCGTGTGGTTTGATTTCTCGCCTATTTACACTGCGAGGAAAGACTCTGCCCACATTTTTATCCGGCCTACGACAAACATTGCTCCTCGGTTTCTGAAACAACATCCGTTTTTCTCAACGCATTGGATGCGGTTTCCGGATTCACCGGTGCTCTGCGCATCACTTTTTTTGCACCATCGGTCTCAGCTTTATAATGGTAACTATATATCGTCTGACCTTTTTTACATTCACTAACTTCTATTCTTTTCTCCGGATCCTCATACCAAATACCGCTTGGAAATACGAGTCCATTACCTACAAATGTTGGTGACATACTCCCACCACTTAGCTCACGCTTGAAGTGGG
>NZ_QUEP01000021.1 GCF_003478035.1 Clostridium sp. OF03-18AA | reverse complement strand
TTCATTCTATCATACCGTTTCCGGTTTGTCAAGAACTTTTTTCATCTTTTTTGAAATTCTTTTTTGAAGATTTTCAATCAGATGAACGGAGAAAGAGGGATTTGAACCCTCGCGCCGGTTTCCCGACCTACACCCTTAGCAGGGGCGCCTCTTCGGCCTCTTGAGTATTTCTCCTTATTACCGTAGCTAATTATCATTTATTAAGTTTGTCAGGCGAACTCGCCAGACGCAGGATTTATTATACAAGCTCTGTTTCTTTTTGTCAACAACTTTTTCCATCTTTTTTATTATTTTTTACTGCATGTTTTTCCTGCGTTCTGTGTTCGCAGAGAATATTCTCAGATCAGCAGCTGCACAACTGATCTGAATGGGCTTGTACTCCTATATTATGTAAGTGCAGCCTGAAGCTTATTCATCTTCCAGACAGAAAGAAGCTCAGAAATTGATCCTGCACACAGCAATCTCCGGGAAAACTACCCGAAAATCCCCCTCTGCAGGATCATGCTGCAGTTCTGAGCTTCTGATCCATCTGCTATTTCATATTATTTCTGATATTCTTTGATCGCAGTCTCATACAGATTATTGCCCTGGGAGTCGATCACGACTACCACCGGGAAATCTTCCACTTCCAGTTTCCGGATTGCCTCGGTCCCGAGATCATCATAGGCGACTACCTCGGATTTTTTGATGCGCTGGGATAAAAGAGCCCCTGCGCCGCCGATCGCTGCGAAATAGACCGAACCATTTCTTACGATGGCGTCGATCACAGCCTGGCTTCTCTTTCCCTTTCCGATCATGGCGCCCAGACCAAGATCTAAAAGTTTCGGTGCGTACTTATCCATACGGCTTGCCGTTGTCGGTCCTGCAGATCCGATCGGCCGTCCCTCTCTTGCCGGGGACGGTCCCATATAGTAGATTACATTTCCCTGCATCTCGATCGGAAGACTTTCCCCCGCATCCAGAGCCTCCTGCATTCTTTTATGTGCCGCATCTCTCGCCGTGTAAATGATTCCCGTAAGAGTCACGTAGTCTCCGGCCCGGAGAGACAATGCGTCTTCTTTCTTAATTGGTACACTGATCTGTCTGTCCATGGTTTCCTCCGATCCTCTTATTAAATAACGCGATGCGCATGCCTGTTCACATGACAGCAGATATTCACTGCCAAAGGAAGTCCTGCAATATGCGTCGGATATGTCTCGATATTGACGGCCATGGCAGTCACGCGGCCGCCAAGACCTCCCGGTCCGATCCCGAGACCGTTGATCTTCTCCAGCATCTCTTTTTCCAGGTCACGGACATAGGCCACCGGAGATTCTTCTTCCAGATTTCTCGTCAGGGCATGTTTCGCCATCAGGGCACACTTTTCAAACGTGCCGCCGATGCCGACTCCCACCACCATCGGAGGACAGGCATTCGGTCCTGCATCGCGGACAGCCTCCAGGATCTTCTCTTTTACTCCCTCAATGCCGTCCGCAGGCTTTAACATGAATACACGGCTCATATTTTCGCTTCCGAATCCTTTTGGTGCCACTGTAATATCCACCTGGTCCCCATCGACGATCTCATAATGAATGATCGCTGGTGTATTGTCTTTTGTATTCACGCGGTCGATCGGATCACGAACGACGGATTTTCTCAGATATCCGTCCACGTATCCCTGGCGGACGCCTTCATCGATGGCATCCGTCAGATTTCCCCCTTCAATATGTACTTCCTGGCCGACTTTGATGAAAACGACGGCCATCCCCGTATCCTGACAGATCGGGATCATGTCTCTCCCGGCAATCTCCAGATTCTCCTGAAGCTGGTTTAAGATCTGCTTTCCAAGAGGGGATTCTTCCCGCTTTACACTCTCATCAAATACTTTTTTCATGTCATCCGAAAGGAAATGATTCGCCTCAATGCACATTTCCCGGATATTTTTTGTGATCTCACTCGCCTGAACGGTCCTCATAGACGATTTTCCTCCCTATTACTTTTTTGGATTGATCGCCATCGGACGGATTCCTTCCGGGATCGGCGGAATATATCCCTCCGCGCCGACGCGTCTTCTTAATTCTTTTTTCGCCTCTTCGATAAGCTCCGGTTTTTCCAGCATGTCAATGACAGTTCCCGCCATGACCTTCCCGGCAAACTGCATGCCTTTGTGTGCAATGGAAGATTTGCCCTGGGAAACCATCTGCCAGGAATGGCCCGGTGTTCCTGCTGCCTCCGTCACAGCGTTGATCTGCGCCGTCGGGCATACCCAGCTCACGTCACCAACGTCTGTAGATCCCTTTAAACACTCCTCCGTATCCATAAGCGGAACGATGAAGTCGTTGATCACATCATCCGCATGAGGTGCCAGGAACTGTTCCACAGCCGCTTTTCTCGATTTTTCATATCTTACAAGAACATCCTGGATGTCCACATGATTTCCGCCGAACGTCTCGCCGATCTTTCTCGCGAATTCGATCTCCTCAGCAGTGTACGGTTCTCTTTCGATCTCCTCCAGGTTCTTCTGCATGATCTCCTCCATGACCGTGTTGTCCACGAGATTTGAGCATGCTTTTACGAACTGGAGCTCCATTTTTGTTCCCGTCATGAGAGCCGCACCTCTCGCGATATCGTTGACGCGCTCGTAGATCTCCTTCACCTGGCTGTTCTTCGGCGCACGGATCAGATAGAGGACCTCACTGTACGGCTGAACGACATTCGGAGAATATCCGCCTGTGTTGGTGATCGCATAGTGAATGCGTGCTTCCTGGATGATATGCTCTCTTAAATACTGTACACCTGTGTTCATAAGCTCCACAGCGTCAAGTGCGCTTCTTCCAAGCTCCGGGCATGCCGCCGCATGGGATGCCTGTCCGTAGAAACGGTAGATGATCTGATAGTTCGCAAGGGAACTTCCGACAGAAACCACATTTTTATCGCCCGGATGCCATGTCACCGCAAAATCCAGGTTGTCAAACACGCCGTCTCTCGCCATAAAGCTCTTTCCGGATCCGCCTTCCTCGCCCGGACAGCCAAAGAAGATCACGGTTCCCTCTTTCCCGTTCTTCTCCAGATACTCTTTTACCGCGATTGCAGCCGCTACAGAGCCCGTTCCTAGAAGATTGTGGCCGCAGCCATGTCCCGGTGCGCCATCGACCAGTGCGGTCTTTTCCAGGCTCTCAGACTCCTGGCTGAGGCCTGACAGAGCATCAAACTCACCGAGAATGCCCACTACCGGCTTTCCTGATCCGTAGGTACCGGAAAACGCGGTCGCGATCCCCGCAAGATTTCTCTCCACCCTGAATCCTTCTTTTTCAAGAAGTTCACACAATACGTCCGTGGAATGGAATTCCTGGAACGCAGTCTCCGGCTGGTCCCAGATCCTGTCACTGGCTTCACACACCGGTCCGCGCTCTCTGTCAACTGCTTTTAATGCCTCTGCTTTTGTAATTCCCATCGCCGCATCCTCCTATGTTCATTGTTAAATAATGTTAAAAAAAATACAGGAACCCGGTATATCCAGATTCCTGTATCCAATCACTCCAGAGTCAGAAATCCTGCTTACGGCCGGAAAATGATCTCACAACCGTTTTTTCTATTCATGAGCATGATCACTCTGTGATTTCTCCGTCCTCATTTTCCTCAGATTCCGGATCTTCCACATTTTCGTCCTCCTCATCCTGGCGGCTGCTTTCACGCACTTTCGCGATGGAAGCAACGCGGACATTGGAGTCGGCATCAATGCTCATCAGTTTTACGCCGGATGTGTTTCTGCCGATCACGGAGATATCGTCAACACCCATGCGGATCAGAATTCCTTCATTGGTGATCAGCATGATGTCTCTTCCATCGTCGAGCAGTTTCATTCCGACAAGATTTCCTGTCTTTTCTGTCACATTATAGCAGAGAAGTCCCTTACCGCCGCGCAGCTGCAGCTTAAATTCAGAGATTCCCGTTCTCTTTCCGTATCCCTTTTCCGATACAACGAGCATGTACTCGCCCTGGCTTGCCATCTGCATGCCGACAACTTCATCGCCCTCATCGAGCTTCATGCCGATCACGCCATAGGAAACACGGCCGGTAATTCTCGCATCCGTTTCCTTGAAGCGGATGGACATACCGAATTTTGTAGCGAGGAAGATATCCTCGGTATTATCTGTCACTTTTACCTCGATCAGCTCATCACCTTCACGGAGCAGGATCGCCTGGAGACCCGTCTTTCTCATGTTGCTGTACTCGCGCATCGGGGTCTTCTTTACCATACCGTTCTTTGTGGCCATGAAGAGGTACTTGTCATCATCGATCTCACGCATCGGGATCGCCGCTGTGACCTTTTCTCCTGTCTGAAGCTGTAAAAGGTTTACGATCGCCGTTCCGCGGGCTGTTCTGCCTGCCTCGGGGATCTCGTACGCCTTGATCCGGTAGCAGCGTCCCATGTTCGTAAAGAACATGATGTAGTGATGGTTCGTGGTCATGAGAAGATCCTCGATGAAGTCCTCATCGATCGTCTGCATTCCCTTGATCCCCTTGCCGCCGCGGTTCTGGCTCTTGAAATTGTCCACGGACATTCTCTTGATGTAGCCGAGATTTGTCATGGCAATAACAGTGTCATCATCGGAGATCAGATCTTCCACGGACATATCATCGTCGAAGCCGATCTTTGTCCGTCTGTCATCCCCGTACTTCTCGGATATCACAAGGATCTCTTTTTTGATCACACCTAATAATTTATTTTCATCAGCCAGGATTGCGCGCAATTCCGCGATCTTTGCCTCCAGTTCTTTATATTCATTCTCAAGCTTCTCGCGTTCCAGACCTGTGAGAGCACGCAGACGCATGTCAACGATCGCCTGTGCCTGCGGGTCCGTGAGCTCAAAGCGCTCCATGAGTTCCCGCTTCGCCTCAGCGACATTCGCGGAACCGCGGATGATCTTTATCACTTCGTCAATGTGGTCCAGAGCCTTTAATAAGCCCTCTAAGATATGGGCACGCTCTTCCGCCTTATTTAAGTCGTACTTCGTTCTTCTGGTCACAACGTCCTTCTGGTGGTCCAGATAGTACTCCAGCATCTGAAGGAGGTTCAGGACCTTCGGCTCATTGTTTACCAGCGCCAGCATGATCACGCCGAAGGAATCCTGCAGCTGTGTATGCTTTAAGAGCTGGTTTAAGAGGACATTCGCATTTACATCTCTCCGAAGCTCGATGTTGATGCGGATTCCCTCACGGTTGGATTCATCGGTGATGCCGGTGATGCCGTCGATCTTCTTTGTCTTTACAAGCTCCGCCATCTTCTCGATCAGTCTTGCCTTATTGACCAGGTACGGAAGCTCTGTGACGATGATATGGCTCTTTCCGTTCGGTGCGGTCTCGATATTTGTCACGGCGCGGACTCTGATCTTTCCGCGTCCGGTACGGTACGCCTCCTCGATTCCTCTTGTTCCGAGGATCTCAGCTCCTGTCGGGAAATCCGGTCCCTTGATGATCTGTAAGATCTCCTCCAGGGAGGTCTGTCTTCCTTCCTCCACCTGGTTGTCGATGATCTTTACTACTGCCGCAATGACTTCCCGAAGGTTGTGCGGCGGGATATTTGTCGCCATTCCGACTGCGATACCGGTTCCGCCGTTTACAAGAAGGTTCGGGAATCTGGACGGCAATACGGTCGGCTCTTTCTCGGTCTCATCGAAGTTCGGGATAAAGTCAACGGTATCTTTATAGATGTCCGCCAGCATCTCAACGGAGATCTTGCTGAGTCTCGCCTCGGTGTATCGCATGGCAGCGGCACCGTCGCCATCGATCGAACCAAAGTTTCCGTGTCCGTCTACGAGCATGTAGCGCATGGACCATTTCTGAGCCATGTTTACCAATGCTCCGTAGATGGAGCTGTCTCCGTGCGGATGATATTTACCCATGGTATCGCCGACGATACGGGCGCTCTTTCTGTGGGGCTTATCCGGACCGTTGTTCAATTCCGCCATGGAGTAGAGGACACGTCTCTGTACCGGTTTTAAGCCGTCACGGACATCCGGGAGCGCTCGCGACGCGATAACGCTCATGGCATAGTCGATGTACGACTTTTCCATGGTCTTCTTTAAGTCTATTTCATGAATCTTGTCAAAAATATTCGGTTCCATTCTTTCCTCCAATGCAGCCTGCGCTGCGCCTTAAACCTGCGTAAACTGCGCCGCCTGACGTTCCGGAAGGATTTTATCTCTTTCCGGAGCGCCCTGCTGCCGCATTAAATGTCAAGAGTTCCGTACTTCGCGTTCTGTTCGATGAACTCACGGCGCGGCTCTACCTGATCTCCCATGAGTGTCGTGAAGGTGAGATCGATCTCCGATGTCATCTCCTCGTTCATGGTCACACGTAAAAGAATTCGGTGTTCCGGATCCATGGTCGTCTCCCAGAGCTGCTCCGCGTCCATCTCACCAAGTCCTTTGTAACGCTGGATCTTGTTGTTCTGGTCACGTCCGATCTCTTTTAAGATGTTGTTTAACTCCTCATCGCTGTACGCATACCATACCCGCTTGTTTTTCTCGATCTTATAGAGCGGCGGCTGTGCCAGATAAACGTAGCCCTGTTTGATGAGCTCCGGCATGAACCGGTAGATAAAGGTTAAAAGCAGGGTGCTGATATGGGCACCGTCCACATCGGCATCAGTCATGATGATGATCTTGTGGTAGCGGAGCTTCGAGATATCGAAATCCTCATGAATTCCGGTACCGAACGCCGTGATCATGGATTTGATCTCCGCATTTCCGTAGATCCTGTCGAGTCTCGCCTTCTCCACGTTTAAGATCTTTCCGCGGAGCGGCAGGATCGCCTGGGTGCTCTTATTTCTCGCGTCCTTCGCGGAACCGCCGGCGGAATCTCCCTCAACGATGTAGATCTCGCATTCCTCCGGGTGTTTGCTGGAGCAGTCTGCAAGTTTTCCCGGAAGTGATAAACCGTCAAGAACGGTCTTTCTTCTCGTTAAATCTCTCGCTTTTCTCGCCGCTGCGCGCGCACGCTGGGCAAGAACGGATTTCTCGATGATCGTCTTTGCGACGGACGGATTCTGCTCAAGGAAGTAGGTGAGCTGTTCCGATACCACGCTGTCCACAGCGCCTCTCGCCTCACTGTTTCCGAGTTTCTGCTTCGTCTGTCCCTCAAACTGCGGCTCCTCGATCTTGACACTGATGATGGCCGTCAGACCTTCACGGATATCCTCACCGGTAAGAGCCGGCTCGCTGTCCTTAAGAAGCTTGTTCTTTCTTCCGTAGTCGTTGAATGTCTTGGTCAGGGCATTTCTGAAACCGGTCAGGTGGGTTCCGCCCTCCGGTGTGTTGATGTTGTTTACAAAGCTGTAGATATTCTCCGTGTAGGAATCGTTGTGCTGCATGGCAACCTCCACCAGCACGTTGTCCTTCTTGCCCTCGCAGTAGATGACCGTGTCATACAGCGGCACATTGCTGCGGTTTAAATAGCTGACAAATTCCTTGATCCCGCCTTCATAGTGGAATACCTTTTCCTTCTTGTCCTCGCGGTCATCCCGTAAAATGATCTTTAAGTTCTTTGTCAGGAATGCCGTCTCGCGGAGACGGATCTTTAAGGTGTCATAGTCATAGACCGTCTCCTCAAAGATCTCCTTGTCCGGGAGGAAGGAAACCTTGGTACCGTGTTTGTCAGCCGGACAGTCGCCAACGATCTTTAACGGATACATCGTTTTTCCGCGCTCATAGCGCTGCTTGTAGATCTTTCCTCCGTGGTAGACTTCAACCTCAAGCCACTCCGACAGCGCGTTTACAACGGATGCACCTACGCCGTGCAGACCGCCGGATACCTTGTATCCCCCGCCGCCGAACTTACCGCCGGCATGAAGGATCGTAAATACGACTTCAACTGCAGGCAGTCCTGCTTTTTTCTGGATATCGACCGGGATTCCACGTCCGTCATCAATGACCGTGATCGAATTATCCGCGTTGATCTGCACATCAATGGTGTCGCAGTATCCTGCCAGGGCCTCATCCACTGCGTTATCCACGATCTCATATACCAGATGGTGAAGTCCCCTCGAAGACGTACTTCCAATGTACATTCCCGGTCTTTTTCTTACAGCCTCAAGTCCCTCCAGAATCTGGATTTGATCTGCATTATATTCTGCGCTCATGAAGTTCCTCCTTTAGTCTTCGCTCTCTACCGTTCCTTCAACAATCTTAAAAATCTTGTCCATCCGGAATTTGCTGTTTACAAACTCATCCAACCCTGTACAGGTGATCAGGGTCTGGATGTGGGTAATTTCTGAAAGTAAATGTTCCTGTCTCTTGCTGTCAAGTTCAGAAAGGACATCATCCAGTAAAAGCACCGGGTAATCCTTTACGATCTTTTTCACCAGCTCGATCTCCGCAAGTTTTAAAGAAAGAGCTGCCGTTCTCTGCTGTCCCTGGGAGCCGAAACGTCTGATGTCTGTTCCGTTCACGATGAAATTCAGGTCATCGCGGTGCGGTCCTGTCAGGGTCTGCCTCTGTTTAATCTCCTGAAACTGGTTCTTTGCGAGCTGTTCCCTGAAATTCTCCGCCGTCACATTCGGCTCATAGGCGATGGAAAGTGTTTCCTTTCCGCCGGACAGTCCGGCATGGATCCCGGCGATCAGGGGATTCAGCTCTTTTATAAACTCGGAACGCATAATTATTAGTTCGGCACCATACTTTAAGAGCTGCTCGTCCCACATGGGGAGCGTGTCTTTTAAAGACGCGTTGTAGTCCATGTCTTTTAATAGCTTATTTCGTTGTATAACCGTTTTGTTATACTGTACCAGATTGTAGACATAGAGCTTATTCAGCTGGCAAAGTTCCAGGTCGACGAAGCGTCTCCGCTCGGCAGGTCCGTTCTTGATGATATTCAGATCTTCCGGTGAAAAGAAGATCACATTGACGATCCCGAAAAGTTCGCTTGCCTTTTTGATCGGAACGCCATTGACTGCGACCCCTTTTGCCTTATTTTTTTTCAGATGCATATCGATCCGGTAGGGAATTCCATCCCGGCGGACCATCATTTTGATATGGGATTCATCTGCACCGAACCTGATGATCTCTTTATCTTTGCTGCCCCGATGCGATTTTGTTGTGCTGCACACATAGACTGCCTCCAGGATATTCGTCTTTCCCTGGGCATTATCTCCATAAAGAACGTTCGTTCCTTTATGAAAATCGATATGTAAATGACTGTAATTTCTGTAATCTGACAGCTCGATGGATTCTATGAACATGAAAAAATCCTTACTTTTCTACCTTAAATGTCTTTCCGTCATAGGAAACAGTATCTCCAGGGTAAAGTTTTTTGCCGCGCTGGGTCTCAACTTCCCCATTTACTTTTACAAGTCCGTCCTGGATCACAAACTTTGCGTCCACTCCGGAGCCAACAAGACCGGCAAGTTTTAATGCCTGTCCCAGCTTGATAAATTCATCTTTTAAGTGAATACTTTCCATTTTTCTCCTTTTTTATTCCGGTTTTCTGAAAAAACCAGCCCGAAACTCCGGATTTTTCCGGAATTTCGGGAAAATTTCATCTGTTTTTAGATCGCAGCCGCGTTAAAGTTTACCGGAAGGATCAGATAAATATAATTTTCTTCCTCATCTTTGATGAAACACGGAGATTTTGCGTTCATCATATAGAGAGTTACTTCCTCATCATCGATGATGCGGAGTGCATCACTTAAGAATTTCGGGTTGAATCCGATCATCAGATCCTGGCCTGTCTTATGGATCAGGATCTCCGCATTCATCGTACCGAAACTGGAATTTAATTTCAGGCTCATTTTTGAATCTTCGATGTTCAAAATGATCGGTTTTTTATCATTTTCGCGGATCAGAATGATGGCTCTCTCGATGCTGTCGAGAAAATCTTTCTTATTCAGAGTCACTTTTGTGGCATAATCACTGGAAAGCATCTGATCTACTTTGAAATATTCGCCCTCGATCAGGCGGGAAACAACGATCGTATCATCAAATTCGAAGAGAATATGGTTCGCTCCGAAGAAGATCTGGACCTCTTTTTCGTTGTCTCCGGTCAGAATTTTACTGATTTCATTCAAAGTTTTTCCCGGAACGATGACTTTTGTGCTTTCATATTCATCTTTTAATACAATTTTGCGAATTGCCATACGATGACCATCGAGAGAAACAACTCTTAATGTATCGCCGTTTACCTCAAAAAGCTCACCTGTCATCATCTTGTTGCTGTCATTAACAGAGATGGAGAAGATGGTCTGGCGAATCACTTCCTTTAAGGAAAACTGGGAAAGTGTAATGTTTTTATTTCTCTCAATATACGGAAGATAGGAGAATTCCTCACCATCTTTTCCCTGAATTTTGAATACAGAGTTCTCACAGGCGATCACAGTATTGAATTTTTCGTCAGATTCGATCGTTACAAGGGAATCTGAATCAGATAATTTTCTTGCAATTTCAGAAAAAAGCTTTGCATCCAGTGCAATTTTACCTTTTTCAAGGATATCACCTTCAACTTTTGTCTCAATGCCGAGCTCCATATCGTTAGCTGTCAGTTTGATCTCATCTGTAGATGCATCAATCAGGATGCACTCTAAGATCGGCATCGTTGTTTTTGACGGAACTGCCTTGAGAACAATATTGATACCGTTTAAAAGAGCGGTCTTCTGGAATGTCAGTTTCATAGTTGTTGATAACTTCCTTTCTTGAGAAACGTTCATAAGATAAAGAAATATATAAAAGATATTCGTCTTAACAGTAGTAGGGGGTGTGAATTTGTTAATAAGGGGAAAAAGCCCTGTGAAACACTGAAAAAAACGCTGTGAAAACCATTGTGGGTAACTAAAAAAATCCGGAAGGACAACCGAAGAGTTTTCCACAGGCAAAAAATCTGGGAAAATTATCCGATTTTTATCCACAAATTTTCAACGGGATTTCCACGAAAAAATCCACAAAGCTGTTTTGCGCATTCAAAGTTACAGTTCACACGCCTACTGCGGGTTGATCTTTTTCTTTAAAATATCGATCGTATTCTTTAAATTCTCATCAGTCTTTAATTCACTGGCGATCTTTTTCGTTCCATGAATGATCGTCGTGTGATCACGACCGCCGAGAGCTTTTCCGATATTCTGGAGAGACTCATTTGTCATATCACCGCACAGATACATGACGATCTGGCGAGGAAATACGAGTTCCTTGCTTCGTTTCTGACCGATGAGATCGAGAGGAGTGATGCCGAAATGCTCAGAAACTACATTAATAATGAGCTGCGGCGTCACTTCACGGGCTGCATTCGGAGAGATCAGATCTTTCAATGCTTCCTCGGCAAGCTCAAGATTGATCTCCTTATTATTTAATTTGCTGGAAGCGACGATCTTTGTGAGCGCACCTTCCAGTTCACGGATGTTGGATTTTACATTGGTAGCGATATATTTGATGATCTCGTTGTCAATGTTGTATCCTTCCAGTTCTTCTTTTTTCCGAAGGATCGCCATCCGGGTCTCATAGTCCGGCGGCTGGATATCTACGGTAAGTCCCCATTCGAAACGGGAACGAAGACGGTCTTCGAGTGTTTCGATTTCTCGCGGAGGACGGTCGGAAGAAATAATGATCTGCTTTTTTGCCTCATAGAGGGCATTGAATGTATGGAAAAATTCTTCCTGGGTACTTTCTTTGCCGATGATGAACTGGATATCATCGATCAGAAGAACATCATTATTTCTGTATTTTTCACGGAATTCCGTGGTGGAAACATTGTTTTTGTTACGGATCGCGTCGATCAGTTCGTTCGTAAATTTTTCGGAAGTCACGTACAGGATCTTTGCGCTCGGGTTATTTTTTAAGATGAAATGGGCAACGGAATGCATTAAGTGTGTTTTTCCGAGTCCCACGCCTCCATAAATAAATAACGGGTTATAGATCTCGCCCGGAGATTCCGCAACAGCCAGGGATGCAGCATGGGCAAGATTGTTGTTTTTTCCGACTACGAAGGTATCAAATGTGTAGCGCGGATTTAAGTTTGCGTTCTGAAGAGCAAGCTGACTGACCGTATTATTGTTCACGTTGATCAGACGATTCTCTTTTTCCGGTTCCTTCACGTCAGATTTCAGTTTGAAATCCAGTTTACACTGAAAACCTGTGATCTCCTCGATCGTAATTGTCAACAGGAATTCATATTTCTTTTTCACATAGCTGATGAAGGCAGAATCCGGCACCAGAATCGTGAGGATATCTTTATCCACAGAATCCGGGATCAGCGGCAGCAGCCATGTGCGGTAGGACACCTCTGAAATATCGTGTTCTTCTTTGATATTTAAAAGGATTTCGTCCCATTTAGCTTTGATTTCTTCCAGCATATTCATACTCCTAAACATGTGTATAACGATGTGCATAGCTGTGGAAAAGGTGGGGACCTGTCCACAAAAGCACATAAACCCAATCTAATCTTATTCTAACGTAAAAGAGGATAATTTTCAATGTCAAATGTGAAAATCCACAACTTTTCCAATAAGTTATCCACAACTTATCCACGATTTGGGGATAAGTTGATAATTACGGGTGGAAAACATGTGAATACCCACATAACAAGATGTACGCCAGGAACGGACACGAAAAATACAACAGGCTGTGTCCGCGAAGGATGGACAGGTCGGGCAGAGAGGCTGAAACCAGGCGGGCAGCAGGAGAGATGCTGAGAAAAATTTCTTTTGTGTATAGGAAGAAAAAATGCAGGGCACGGAATACCGGGAGAAGAAATCTGTAAAATGGAAAAATTGGAAAATGCAGGAAAACAGTTTGACTCTGAGACGATGACACGGTATAATGCAAGTCGTGACTATATTGCATTGTATCTCGCAAGAGAACAGTAGCAGGAGGAATTGAAAAATGAAAATTGAAAAGAAAGTTCTGGACATGTCCCTCGCCGGGATCTTTACCGCGATCATCATCGCCATGTCGGTCGTACCGTTTCTCGGTTACATCCCGTTAGGCTTTATGAATGCGACGATCATTCACGTCCCGGTCATCATCGGAGCGATCATTCTCGGACCGAAGTACGGCGCTTACTTAGGACTGGTATTTGGTGTGACCAGCCTCGTAAAAGCGACCATTACCCCTGGTGTGACCTCCTTCGTATTCAGCCCGTTCGTTACGATCGGCGGATACAGCGGAAACATGTGGAGCGCCGTGATCGCGATCGTGCCGCGTGTATGCATCGGCATCGTTGCTTATTATGTATATAAGCTGATCATGAAGGTCGCTCACGGGATCAAAGGCAGCCAGACCGTTGCCCTCTGGGTGGCTGGTATTGCAGGAGGTATGACAAACACACTGCTTGTCATGAATGGAATCTACATCTTCTTCGGACAGAGCTATGCCGCAGCGTCCAACAAAGCAGTCGAGCACATCTACGATGTGATCCTCGGGATCATCCTCGGATTTGGAGTTCCGGAGGCGATCGTTGCCGGTATTCTTACAACAGCGATCACGAAGGTCCTGTTTAAGATCATGAAAAACAACGGCTGATCGTGAGCCGGAAGAGTGTGCATCGCAGCAAATAGAGAGCTGCAGCTTCTATATAATAATGAAGAGATACTAAATATAGTGACATAAAATCGAAACATACATTTTATGGGGGATGGCGAAAAGCTGTCCCCCTTTTTGGATGACGGAGAGAGAAAGACGGGCGTTTGTATGAGGACTCTCCGGAAAGCCGGAATGTGGATAACAGGCGAAAAAATTACAAAGATATGAGTCGGAAATCCCCATGATTTAAGGATTTTTTTGAAATTTGGTCTTGACGAAGGACGGCAATTTTTATATAATCGATACGATGCTTCAATATGTCTTAGTTTATATGTACATGAGAAGGTACTTGAATTTATAGTAAGAGGAGGTGCCGGGTTTATGAAGATGACATTTCAGCCGAAGAACACTCAGAGAAAAAGAGTTCATGGTTTCAGAGCGAGAATGGCAACAGCAGGTGGCAGAAAAGTTTTAGCTGCCAGAAGAGCAAAAGGTAGAGCTAGATTATCTGCTTAATGAACCAAGAGAGTATCCGGAAGTTTAGGAAAACTTTTGGATACTCTTTTTTGTTATTCAGAGAGGTATTGAATGAAAAGGTTCAATTCGTTAAAGAAAAATCAGGACTTCCAGACGGTTTACCGCGGTGGAAAGTCCTACGCAAACAAATATCTGGTCATGTACGTGATGGATTCGGGACGGGAGGACACGAGGATCGGCATTTCCGCCAGCAAAAAGGTTGGAAACAGCGTCGTGAGACATCGGTTCGCGAGACTTGTCCGTGAAAGTTTCCGGTTAAATAAGGACATATTAGAAGACGGCAAAGACATCATCGTTGTCGCGCGGGTCGCGGCAAAAGACAAAAATTTCGACAAGATTGAGAGTGCATTTCTGCACTTATGCGGGCTTCATAACATTTTAAAAGAATCGAAGTGAGTGGTTTATGAAATGGGTACTGATTGGTCTGATCAAGATTTACAGGAAGTTTATCTCTCCCTGTATCGGCCCTCACTGTATTTATACGCCGACCTGCTCCCAGTACGCCATGGAAGCGATCAAGAAATACGGCGCTATAAAAGGTACTTATCTTGCTTGCAGGCGGATTCTGCGATGTCACCCGTTTGCAAAAGGCGGTTATGATCCAGTCCCGTAGAAAACCCCAGGAGGTAAGATATGGTTTTGACGAAGGCTGGTTCCATTCTGGGACCGATCGCGACTGTCCTTGGCTATGTCATGGACATCCTCTTCAGATTTACAAGCAGCTTCGGCGTGTTTAATGTAGGTCTGTGCATCATTCTGTTTACGATCGTAATGAAAACACTGATGATACCGCTGACGATCAAACAGCAGAAAACCACAAAACTCATGTCTGTCATGAATCCGGAGATCCAGGCGATCCAGAAGAAGTATAAAGGAAAGTCAGATCAGGAGTCCATGCAGCGTCAGAACGTGGAGATTCAGGCTGTTTACGAGAAGTACGGCACAAGCATGACAGGCGGATGCCTTCCACTGCTGATCCAGATGCCGATCCTTCTTGCACTGTACCGTGTCATCTACAATATTCCGGCATACGTTCCGTCTGTCCGCGTTTATTTCGACAACGTTGTCACTCCGTTGATGGGACAGGCTGACTATGCTCAGAAGTTACAGGAAATCACAAATATCGCAACCGCCTGCGGCGGAAAATTAGACAAGTTTGATTTCACAAATGCAAACCGTCTTGTAGACATGCTCTATAAATTCTCCACATCCCAGTGGGGAGAACTTCAGGCACTGTTCCCGGCAATCTCTGATGTGATCGGCCAGAATGCTGCTGTTGTCGAGAGAATGAACACGTTCCTCGGTTTAAATATGGCAGAGGCGCCGGGCTGGGTACCGTCCTTCGCATGGATCATCCCGGTTCTTGCGGCAGTATCCCAGTGGTTCAGCACAAAGCTCATGAGCGGAAATCAGCCGTCCACATCCGCAGATGCAGAGAATCCGATGGCCCAGTCCATGAAGACTATGACAACGACAATGCCGTTATTCTCCGCGTTCATCTGTATCACGATGCCGGCAGGTCTTGGTATCTACTGGATCGCGACCAGCGTTGTTACAATTATCCAGCAGCTCATCGTTAACGCGTACATGGATAAGGTAAACATCGACGATATGATCGCAAAGAACCTGGAAAAGGTAAATAAGAAACGTGCAAAACAGGGACTTCCGCCGGCTAAGGTAACTCAGAACGCTACCGCATCCTTAAAGGCTATCAAGGCTGAGGAGGAGAAGGAAAAAGTTGCTGAGGAAGTTAAGAAGGAAAAGATCGCGAAACAGATCGAGGAGTCCAGCAAGTACTACAACACCAACGCGAAACCGGGAAGTCTCGCTTCCAAGGCAGCGATGGTCCAGAAGTACAATGAGGCACATGACAAGCGAAAATAATAAGGGGGTTCTGTTATGGAAATGATTACAGTGACTGCGAAAACTGTGGAAGATGCAATCACACAGGCATCCCTGCAGCTCGGTGTGAGCAGTGATCGGATTCAGTATGAGGTCGTTGAAAAGGGAAGTGCTGGAGTTCTTGGCGGACTCTTTGGTTCCAAGCCGGCAGTGATCCGCGCGAAGAAGATCGAGACCGTTGACGATAAGGCCGTAGATTTCCTGAATTCCGTTTTCGACGCAATGGGTCTTGCTGTTGACGTGGAAGTGAAAATGAATGAAGAGGAAAAGGAGATGGATGTCAATCTGACCGGCGAGGAGATGGGACTTCTCATCGGTAAGAGAGGGCAGACACTCGATTCCCTTCAGTATCTTGTAAGCCTTGTTGTAAATAAGGAATCTGAGGACTACTTAAGAGTCAAGCTGGATACCGAAAATTACAGAGAGAGAAGAAAAGAAACACTGGAGACTCTCGCAAAGAATATTGCTTACAAAGTAAAACGGACAAGACGTCCGGTTTCCTTAGAGCCGATGAACCCGTACGAAAGACGGATCATTCACTCTGCACTTCAGAACGATAAATACGTATTCACAAAGAGCGAAGGTGAGGATCCGTTCCGTCATGTTGTGATCGCATTAAAGAAGGAAGAGCGCAGGGAGAGAAGACCGAGATACGAGAGACGCGAGAGAACATCCGCTTACGAAAATACTCGTCGTGAGCAGGAATAAAACAAGCATATCGGAATGAAAGAGGGGTTGCCTATGGCAGCCCCTTTGTGCTATGATAGGGTGACAAATTGTGTGAATTCCCGTGCATTTTGGAAACCGAATTGCGGCAGGATCAGATGATAGAAGTTCTGCTTCCAAAATGTGCGGAACAGGAAAAATTGCGATGCTGTCTGTCTGGAATATGAAACAGGCAGCAGGAATATCAGGATGGAGATTATGGAATATACAGATACGATTGCAGCGATCGCGACGGCGATGGGAAATTCCGGGATCGGGATCGTGCGGATCAGCGGTGAGAATGCGGTGGAAATTGCGGAAAAAGTGTTCCGCGCCCCGGGAAAGAAGAAGCTCTCGGAAGCTGCGAGTCACACGATTCATTACGGATATGTTTATGATGGAGATGAGACGATCGATGAGGTCCTTCTGATGCTCATGAGAGGACCGAGAAGCTATACGGCGGAAGATACCGTTGAGATCGACTGTCATGGCGGAATGCTCGTCACAAGACGGATCCTGGAGACAGTCTTAAAGGCTGGAGCGAGACTTGCCGAGCCGGGAGAATTCACAAAACGCGCCTTCTTGAACGGCAGGATCGATCTCTCACAGGCGGAGGCCGTCATCGACGTGATCAACGCGAAAAATGAATATGCGCTGCAGTCATCTATCAGCCAGCTTCGCGGAAGCGTGTCGAAGGAGATCCATGAGATCCGGGATCAGATCATCTACGAGATCGCCTTTATCGAGTCGGCGCTCGATGACCCGGAGCATATTTCCCTGGACGGATACGGGGAGAAGCTCCTCGGCGTGGTCCTTTCCGTGAAGAAAAAACTGGAAAAACTGATCCGTTCCTCCTCAAACGGACGCGTGGTCTCAGAGGGCGTGAAGACGGTTATCCTGGGGAAACCGAATGCCGGAAAATCGTCGCTGATGAACGTTTTAGTCGGTGAGGACCGCGCGATCGTGACGGATGTGGCAGGAACCACGAGAGATATTCTGGAGGAACATATCTACCTTCAGGGGATCAGCTTAAATGTTGTGGATACGGCCGGGATCCGGGACACGGAGGATGTGGTCGAAAAGATCGGTGTCTCCCGCGCGATGGAAGAGGCAAAGAAGGCCGATCTGATCATCTACGTCGTGGATGGATCGAGAGAGCTGGATGAGAATGATTATCAGATCATGGACTTCATAAATGACCGGAAAGCCGTTGTCCTCTTAAATAAGAGCGACCTGGAACCGGTCGTGTCCGCGAAAGAAGTGGAAGAGCGGTCGGGACATAAGGTGATCGGGATCTCCGCAAAGGAGGAGACCGGAATTGACCTTCTGGAAGAGGAGATAAAGGCTTTATTCTATGAAGGTGAGATCGACTTCAACGACCAGGTCATGATCACGAATGTGCGCCATGTGAGGGCTCTAAAGGATGCTTTTGAGAGCATGTCCATGGTTGAGAAAAGTATTGAGAACGGCATGCCGGAGGATTTCTATTCGATCGATCTGATGGATGCGTATGAGAAGCTGGGACTCATCGTCGGGGAATCCGTGGAGGATGATCTGGTGAACGAGATCTTCAGCAAATTCTGTATGGGAAAATAGAAAAGAGGAAATAAAATGCCGGTAGTAGAGGAGACATATGATATTGTAGTTGTCGGTGCGGGCCATGCGGGATGCGAGGCGGCACTTGCGGCAGCGAGACTTGGATTTGAGACGATCATGTTCACGGTCAGCGTGGACAGCATCGCTCTGATGCCGTGCAACCCGAACGTCGGAGGAAGCTCCAAGGGACATCTTGTCCGTGAGCTGGATGCCCTCGGCGGAGAGATGGGAAAAAATATCGATAAAACATTTATCCAGTCAAAGATGTTAAACGAGTCAAAGGGGCCGGCGGTCCATTCCCTGCGCGCCCAGGCGGATAAGCAGGAGTATACGAGATCCATGCGCCGCGTCCTTGAAAACACGGATCACCTGACGATCCGCCAGGCCGAGGTGGCTGAGATCCTGACGGAGGAGATCCCGGGAGAATACGGGACCTTTAAAGAGGAACACGGAGAAAACGGGCAGCAGGAGAGCAGCTATCCGGTGAAAAAGAGGATCATCGGCGTGAAAACGTATTCCGGCGCGATCTATAAGTGCCGCGCGGTCGTTCTTGCAACCGGCGTATATCTCCGCGCGAGATGCATCTACGGGGATGTCAGCAATCCGACAGGACCGAACGGTCTGCAGGCGGCCAACCATCTGACAGACTCCTTAAAGGCAAACGGGATCGAGATGTACCGCTTTAAGACAGGAACTCCGGCGAGAGCAGATAAGAGAAGTATCGATTTTTCGAAGATGGAAGAGCAGTTCGGAGACAAGCGCGTCGTTCCGTTCTCCTTCTCCACGGATCCGGAGTCGGTGCAGAAAGACCAGATTTCCTGCTGGCTGACCTACACAAATGAGAAGACTCATGAGATCATCCGGAACAACCTGGACCGTTCGCCGTTATTCTCCGGTGCGATCGAAGGAACGGGACCGAGATACTGCCCGTCGATCGAGGATAAGGTTGTAAAATTCCCGGATAAGGAGCGCCATCAGGTGTTCGTAGAGCCGGAGGGACTCTACACGAACGAGATGTATCTCGGCGGAATGTCGAGTTCTCTTCCGGAGGATGTCCAGTATGCGATGTACCGGACTGTTCCGGGGCTTGAAAATGTCAAAATTGTTCGAAATGCATATGCAATTGAGTATGATTGCATCAACCCGAGACAGTTAAAAGCGTCTCTCGAATTTAAAAATATCGATGGATTATTCTCCGGCGGCCAGTTTAACGGAAGCTCCGGATACGAGGAAGCTGCCGTTCAGGGCTTCATGGCCGGCGTCAACGCGGCGAGAAAGCTGCAGGAGAAGAGTGCAGTGGTCCTTGACCGTTCCCAGGCGTATATCGGGGTTCTGATCGATGATCTTGTCACGAAAGAGAACCATGAGCCGTACCGTATGATGACATCGAGAGCAGAATATCGTCTGCTCCTTCGCCAGGACAATGCGGACCTCAGACTTCGTGGGATCGGACATGAGATCGGCATTGTGTCGGATGAGCAGTATGAATACGTGGTATGGAAAGAAAAAGCCATCGAGGAGGAGATCGCCCGTCTGGAAAAGGCGACGATCGGAGCGAACGAGAAAGTTCAGAAGTTCCTTGAGGCACATGGAAGTACAATATTAAAATCCGGAAGCACACTCGCAGAACTCATTAAGAGACCGGAACTGAATTATGAGATGCTGGCGGAACTCGACGAGAAGAGACCGGAACTTCCGGCTGATGTGCGGGAACAAGTTGATATAAATCTGAAATATGACGGATATATCCGCAGACAGAAGCAGCAGGTAGCTCAGTTCAAGAAGCTGGAAGGAAGAAAAATCCCGGCGGATCTCGACTATACGACGGTGAACAGCCTTCGAAGAGAGGCAGTCCAGAAACTGAATCTCTACAAACCTGAGAATATCGGCCAGGCGTCCAGAATTTCCGGTGTGTCTCCGGCTGATATTTCCGTGCTGATGGTACATCTGGAGCAGATGGGGAGAAAGTAATAACATGACAGATGAATTTGTAAAATTATTGGATCAGGGCTGCGTGGATCTCGGAGTGACGCTTTCGGATCAGCAGAAAGAGCAGTTTTTCAAGTATTATGAGATGCTGATCGAGAAGAATAAAGTGATGAATCTCACGGCGATCACGGAGCTTTCAGATGTGATCACAAAGCATTTCGTGGACAGTCTGCTCCTTGTTCTTGCTGCACCTGAGCTTGGATTAAAGCTGGATGCGTCATCGCAATACAGCTGTATCGATGTGGGAACCGGAGCGGGATTTCCGGGAATCCCGTTAAAGATCGCATTTCCTGGCCTTAAGATCACACTCTTGGATTCCTTAAATAAGAGAGTCGGATTCTTAAATGAAGTGATCGAGGCACTGGGACTTACTGATATCACAGCAGTCCACGGCCGCGCCGAGGATTACGGCCGCGACCCGAAATACAGGGAACAGTTTGATCTCTGCGTATCCCGCGCGGTTGCGAATATGTCCACACTTTCCGAATACTGCATTCCGTTCGTGAAAAAAGGCGGCTATTTTATTCCGTATAAATCGGGGAAAGCTGACGAGGAGATCGAACAGGCGAAATCTGCGGTAAAAAAACTCGGCGGAGAACTGAAAGAAGTGATCGTAAAAGTTCTTCCGGAGACAGATGTGGAACGCACCTTTGTCCCGGTCAAGAAGATGGCAGTCACTGCAAAGAAATATCCGAGAAAGGCGGGACTTCCGGGGAAGGAACCGTTGAAGTAACGATTATTGATAAAAAACAAGCGCTGATCCTGATTTACACAGGACCGGCGCTTTGTTTTTATTTATGGGCAGGAATGTTTCACGTGAAACATTTGGGATATTTTTGATAAATGTCATCAGTTGAAAAACATCTGAATGATCGAGCTGACCTCCTCCGGCTTTTCAATCTGCGGAAGATGTTTTGTGTTGGCAATCGTGCTGGACTCGATCGCTGGGTTGCACTTCGTATATTCTTTTGTGATCAGATCGATATCCGGCTCCGCTTCACCGCCGAGAATATAGATGCTGTTGTCGATCTTTTCCAGAGTTTTTGTGATGTTACATTTCGTGTAATTACACTGGACGCTGGCGTAGACAGACTTCGGAGAGTCGCCAAGATGGGCGGACTCATAATATTTGTCGAGGTTGTGCGGATTTACATCGTACGGATTGTAGAAGTAGTTCTCGGAGAATGTTTTGGAGATGATACTTCTCGCAGATGCAAAATTGTAGAGCAGAGTTCCGACGATCGGGAGATCGAGGATCAACTTGTAACATTTTGCAGATTTTCCCGGTATATGGCAGCAGGAGAGGAGTGAGTCCGGATTGATGAACATCATCTGCTCAAAGAGATCCGGATTGTATCCGCAGGCCATTGTTGCGATCGGAGCGGAGGCACCGGTAGCGACAATATTTGTGCGGCGACCGATCTCAGACTTCACGAAATCGTTTAACAACTGCACATAGAGGAAGTTTGTATAAGTTAGGTTCGGTTTTTCGGAACGGCCACAGCCTAAAAGGTCGATCGTGTAAATGGTGTAATGTTCTTTTAAAAGCGGGATCAAAGAATCCCATTCACAGCCGCTGGATGCATGAGTCAGATCATGAACGAGAAGAAGTGGTTTTCCTGTTCCGGTCTTTGTATAGTAAATATTGCCAAGTCTCCAGCGATAGCAGCGTGGCTCCGGCTGAGCCAGAAGATTTCTTGAAACCGCGGACATCTTGATGTATTTGTTGATCAGCGCTGTTCCGACAGCCGCACCGGCAGAGAGAAGAACAGCAGTGATGATTCTGTTTTTTGCTTTCATAGTTCACCTCGAAATTGGATGATGGAATATCGAATAGAAACAGGAACTTTTGCGAGAGAAGAGCAGTGAATTCATACCGCTTTCCCGGGCTGTTCCATGGGTATATTATAATATAATTGGTGGGGAGATACAACAGGCGAAAGTATGAAATGTTTCTGAAGAAAATTGGCAGTTGTCTGAGAGAAAGATTTCAGATTAAAAGGCGGTAGTAGGAAGATTGGTGATATATTGGACTTAGGATAACAAGCGGGAATCCTCGGTTATTCAATTGCCGATGTAGTTCACAGAGGAATATCGAAATGAGGGAAAAAAGTTGTGCTTGATGGGAAATACATGGAAAGAAAATGGCGATGTTCCACGTGAAACATCAGAGCGAAAAAATCGGAAGAGCAGATTGTTTCACATGAAACATTTTAATAAAAAACGAGTTGAGAGCGAAATATAATGTTCCATGTGAAACATCTGAAAGAAAACGTACATGAACAAGAAAAACGGCTTATGTGAAAGACGGAAGATAGAAAGTGCTGGTAAACATATATTATAGAGCGGAAATGTTCCACGTGAAACATCTGAGAGAAAATGCACATGAAAAAGAAAATGGTTTACGGATAAGTACAAAAAGAAAACATTGATGGGAAGAAAAATTGTTCCACGTGAAACATTTAAGAAAAGACACTGAAGTTTTGTAAAAGTATGAAAGAAGCTTAGAAAAGTACTATAAGAGAAAAATGAAAGAAAAGCACTAAAAATAAATGGATAAGCCATGATACTTTATGTGAGACATGGAGCATCAAAAAGTAAACATAGAAATAAGATCTTGAACGCAGATAAGCATTCCCCCGCTTCAAGTGCGCGGAGCACTAAGCGGTGGGTGAGTGGGATGCTTATGTCAGTGGGAGTTGAAAGCTCCCACTGACAGATCGCGAAGCGACTGCGTTCATGAGCAAGTAGCGAAGCGGATTGCGAATGTCCGCTTTATAAGAAAAAGGAAAGTGAGCTGTAAATTGCAGTATATGTTTCACGTGAAACATATACTGCGATGGATACGTTATAAACATTGTATAACAAAGCACTAATGCACGATCAGAAACTGTGCGGCTATGCCTTGTAGGAATTGCAAAAATGTTTCACGTGAAACATTTTTAATTTTATAGGGTAAATCAATAGGAAAATAGGGAAAATTGTGTTATACTAAGTTTCGCTAAAGTTTTGAATATAAATAGTAACGATAAAAATAGGCAGAGCTGACCTGCGGAAAGGATAGAGGTATGGGACGTATTATTGCAATCACAAATCAAAAGGGTGGTGTCGGAAAAACGACAACCGCGATCAATTTGTCGGCCTGCCTGGCTGAAGCAGGACAGAGAGTGCTGACTGTGGACTTTGATCCGCAGGGAAATACAACAAGCGGACTTGGATTGGAAAAAGGAAATATTGACAATACTGTATATGAACTCCTGATGGGAGAATGCACGGTGGAAGAGTGCATCAATCCGAGCGTTCAGGAACGTCTTGATGTAATGCCATCGGATGTGGATCTTGCAGGAGCGGAGATCGAACTCCTTGATATGGAGGAAAAGGAATGCATCCTGAAGAAAAATCTGGAGCTATTAAATGGTAAGTATGATTTTATCATTATCGACTGCCCGCCGTCTCTGAACCTTCTGACGATCAATGCGTTGACAGCAGCCAATACGGTACTTGTCCCGATCCAATGTGAATATTATGCACTGGAAGGATTAAGCCAGGTGTTGAAAACAGTAAATCTTGTTCAGAAAAAACTAAATCCGGCGCTGGAAGTAGAGGGCGTTGTATTTACGATGTATGACTCGAGAACAAATCTGTCTCTGGAAGTCGTAGAGAATGTAAAAGAACATCTGAATGAAAATATCTACAAGACGATCATTCCGAGAAACGTCAGACTGGCGGAGGCACCGAGCTATGGTATGCCGATCAATCTCTATGACAGCCGGTCATCAGGCGCGGAGAGCTACAGACTTTTAGCAGCGGAAGTCATCAGCAGAGGAGAAGAGATATAATGGCAAAGCGTGGATTAGGAAAGGGACTTGGCGCTTTTTTTGGAGAAGAGGTTGCAAATACGAAAGAAACTTCTGGAGAAAAAGTAAGCAGAAGTGAAAGAAAAGAACAGTTAATGGGAAAAACGGCTGAGAAAAAGCCGGAAAATACAGCTAAGAATACAGAAAAAAGAGGGATAGCCGGAAACGGAGATGCGGGAAAGAGTAGCGTGGTGAAGGACCAGGAAAACCAGGGGAAGAATAAAAATGGTGTTTCCGGAAATGCGCCGTCCGCAAACGGACAGAAGGCAAATGAACCAATCATCATCGAAAAGATCGTAGAAAAACCGGTAGAAAAGATCGTTGAGAAGATCGTCGAGAAACCAGTTGAGAAGATCGTAGAAAAGATCGTCGAGAAGCCAGTTGAAAAAATCGTTGAGAAAGTGGTTGAAAAGCCGGTTGAGAAGATCGTAGAAAAACCTGTCGAGCAGACCTTAAAACTCAATCTGATCGAGCCGAACAGCGAGCAGCCGCGAAAGAATTTTGACGAAGAAAGTCTTCAGGAACTGGCTGATTCCATCAAACAGTATGGAATTCTACAGCCGCTGATTGTCCAGAAAAAGGGTAGTCACTACGAGATCATCGCCGGTGAGCGCCGCTGGCGCGCGGCAAAGCTTGCAGGGATCACGGATGTTCCGGTACTGATCCGCGAGTATGACAAACAGCAGACGATGGAGATCGCCCTGATCGAGAATGTCCAGCGTGCGGATTTAAACCCGATCGAGGAAGCACAGGCTTTCCAACAGCTGATCCAGGAGTTTCATCTGACTCAGGAGGAGATCGCGAACCGCGTTTCCAAGAACCGTGCGACGATCACAAACAGCATGCGTCTGTTGAAACTTGATTCCAGAGTGCAGGATATGCTGGCGGAAGGAAAAATTTCCAGCGGACATGCGAGAGCACTTTTAGGACTTGAGGACAGAGAACGTCAGTACCAGGTTGCAGTGAAGATCGTTGAAGAGAAATTAAGCGTCCGTGACGTGGAAAAACTTGTCAAGATGATGAACCGCCCGCCGAAGGAAAAGAAACCGGAAAAAGGACCGGATATTGATCTGATCTACCGTCAGGTTGAGGACAAATTAAAATCCATCATGGGAACCAAGGTTGTCATCAATCAGAAGGATAAAAATAAGGGAAGAATCGAGATCGAGTATTACTCCCAGGAAGAGCTAGAGAGACTGATCGAACTCATGGAATCTTTAAAATCATAAAAGCACAGACATAAACGGAAGGACAGAAAACAGAATATGGAAAACAGTATGTTATACAATCTTCCCATTGATCCAATGGCGCTGATCGTAGGATTTTCAATCCTGTCAGTGGCGTTGCTGATCGTGGTGATCATCTGTATTGTGAAGCTCAATAAATTGTACCGCAGATATGACATGTTCATGCGCGGAAAAGACGCGGAGACACTGGAAGATACGATCATGGACATCATGGACGAGATGGAAGAACTTCAGGAAAAAGACCGGGTGAGCCGGGATGCGATGAAGCAGCTTTCAAAGCAGATCAAGTCCTCATTCCAGAAATTCGGATACGTCAAGTACAACGCGTTTAAGGGTATGGGCGGAAATCTGAGCTTTGTCATCGCAATGCTGGATAACAACAACAGCGGTTTCGTACTGGACGTCGTTCACAGCCGTGAAGGCTGCTATATCTACTTAAAAGAGGTAGAGGAAGGAGCGACGGAAGTTCTCCTCGGCGGAGAGGAACAGGAGGCGCTGGAGCAGGCCCTGGGATATGTAAAACGTCCGACGATGGATGAACGGATCGCCCAGAAAGAGAAGGTTGCAGCCGGAAAGAAGAAAGAGAGAAAAGGTGGTTCCGGTGAGCAGGATATCGAGGTTCCGAGCAGCGAGCGGAAGAAGAGCGAGCGCATGAAAGAGCTGAGAAGACGTCAGGCAGAGCGCCGTGAAGATGAAGAAGAACGTGTAAAACGGTATGCGGACGCATACGATGTGGAAGAGGTCGAGATCCAGACAGATACCATCGAGGATTACGATGCACTGCCGGACGATCCCGATGGCGAGGATAAAGGAGATTATTGATCCATATGCATAAATTTTTACGTGCAGCTGGTTTCAGCATGTATACAAAGAAAAAAGATATTGAAAAGCTTCTGGATCTGCTGGAACGGCAGCCGTCGATGACGAAGTGTGTCCAGGTCGATGAGGACAGCAATGTCTGCGAAATGCGGACGGAAGTGGCCCCGGGACTTGGCATCTCGATCGTCGGGGAACTGAATGATGATGGAGACTTCGAGCGGGAATTTTACTTCCCGTATCTGGAGAGCAACATTGTCGGATCAACGGAAGAGTGTTCAGTCCAGCGGCATACGGAGAAAGAGACATACTCCGGAATGGTGGACGAGAATAAAGTCGGCATTACACTGATCTTTTATATCCAAAATTTCCTGGAATTCCGGGAAAAAATGCTGGATAAAGAGCATCACTCAAAGATCGGATCCGTCTGCTTTTCCGGTATGTCCATCGGAGGAAAGATCCTTCTTCCGATCAAAAAAAGTCAGAAACAGATCCAGAAGGCGAAGGTTGCAGCAAAAGACCGCAGCAGTCTGATCGAGGCCGCAAAGAACGGGGACGAGGAAGCGATGGAGACGCTGACGATCGAGGATATTGATCTCTACTCACAGATCTCCAGAAGAGCGATGAAAGAGGATCTCTACTCCATTATCGACTCCTGCTTTATGCCGTGTGGCGTGGAGTGTGATCAGTATTCTATTATTGGAGAAATTAAAGAAGTCGAGAAAATACGAAATATTTATACAAAAGAAGAAATTTATCGCATGAAGATCGAGAGCCATGACCTGGAGTTTGTGATCTGTATCAACAGTAAAGATCTCTTAGGAGAACCCCAGCCCGGACGCCGGTTCAAAGGGCAGATCTGGATGCAGGGAACCTTAAAGCTGGAACCGTATCGTGCGAAACAGAGTCAAAAATAGGAAAGTTTTCTAGGCAGCAGAAAGAGCTTTGTATGACCTTATTTTAACTAACAACAGCAAGAATTCTCCCACCTCTATAGGTGGTAAGATGAATTGCCAATGGAAAACTTAATGGCAGTGGTGGGCGGAGAGAAATCGGTATCCCCCACTGACACGAAGCAAATCACAGTCAGTCTCCGTTAAATTACCGACTGTGGATTGAAACAATGAAATAAAACCTGAAGAAATACTTCTCTAAAAGTTGCGATTCCTTGACTTTCCGGCTTCTGTTTGGTAAGATATATATCGTAGTTTTTTAGACGGCATGTCTCTGTAGCTCAGTAGTATAGAGCGTTCGTCTCCTAAGGTTGCGTTACAACGGTCACCTCAAAAAAACTAAATAAGGGATTGCAGTTCGACCTTGGTCGGGCTATAATCATATATCAGACACGTCCATATAGCTCAGCTGGATAGAGCACACGCCTCCTAAGCCTTAACCATGATTAAGTAAAGAGATTGAAAGCTGGACATAAGTCAGAGTTCGATTTCAGTAGGAAGCGATCGAAATGTCAAAATGAGAAACACTGGAGCTTCATCACGAGAGTGATTGAGTTTATAAACATGGTTACCGTAGCCATAGGGCCCAAAAAGCCCGTAAATACGGCATTCGTTCCCTTAGTTAAATGGATATAACAATAGCCTCCTAAGGTTGCGTTACAACGGCCACCTCAAAAAAAACTAAATAAGGGATTGCAGTTCGACTTTGATCGGGCTATAATCATATATCAGACACGTCCATATAGCTCAGCTGGATAGAGCACACGCCTCCTAAGCGTGGGGTCGGAGGTTCAAATCCTCTTATGGACGCCAGTGAACAACGCCGAAAGCCTTTGTTTTCAAGGGTTTTCGGCTTTTCTTATATAAAAAGCTACGAAAAAGCTCTTTCACTGTATGAGATAAAATTCTACTCCAAAATTTGATTTTTGACAAGCACTCCAGAATCGAACGGTTGTTATAAGACAAAATCGCCAGCTAATTTTTAGCAGAAAACGGGCTGTTCTTGCTAATGAAAATGCCCTTCCTGCTAATCAGCCCCAAAATCGTGCCAAAAATCCAGCTAATCAAAAAAGGCGGATGTTTTGAATACCATGCAGTTATAGCAGATAAAATTAAATATCGTTATGTACATAGAGCGTCTATTTGCCCCGCATTGGGGATGGATAGGCGCTCTTTTTTTATGCCCAAACCCATGGGCAAATACAAGAGATTGGAGGTGTTTTATTTGAGCAAGCCTGTTTATACCGCAGACAAGCCGAGCGACTGTCATTACTGCTACTTCTGGACGAATGGCAGAAAGGGCTGCCGTCTGGGTAGAAATAATTGCTACTACTTAATCTCTTTGCCGCCGAAACCCAAGTCGGAATGTGATGGCTGTCCCTATGGGCGAGATCACCCGTGCATTGGTTGGTGTACGAAGAAGGTTATGCGTGAAGTGGGGCTTCGTTGATATGGATGTGTATGAACAGGAATACCGCTTCTACTATTTTGCCCGATGTCCTTACGAAAAGACGGATACGACTTTCCGCAGCATTCCGCTGACAACAGAAAGTTTTCCGCAGAAAGAAGGTGGTGAAGCCGTGTGAGTTTTGATTATTTTTACGGTCAGCAATCCGATCTATTCACATTCTATCGAGTTCCGAAGGTGTTGTTCACGAACGAGAGGTTCTGGAATATTTCTGCCGATGCCAAGATGCTGTATGGCATTTTGCTTGACCGCATGGGCCTGTCTGCCAAGAATGGTTGGATAGATAAAAACGGTAGAGTGTATATCATTTTTACAATCGACGAAGCGAAGATGGCTCTGAACTGTGCTGAACAAAAGGCTATCAAGCTGCTCAGTGAACTTGAGAAGAAAGCAGGATTGATTGAACGTAAGCGCCAGGGTTTGGGAAAGCCCAACCTGATCTATGTGAAGAACTTTATCTCTGCTGTGGATTCACAACTCTTGAATTGTGAAAATCACAATTCTGGAACAATGGAAATCACAACTCAAGAACTTCCGAAATCACAATGTAATAATACTGATATTAAAAATACTGAATTTAGTGATACTGATTCTATCTTTCCTTCCGGAAATGGTGGAATGATGGACGAGAATGACCGGTATCAAGAATACTTTGATTATTTCTCGGATCAGCTTAGTATGGATTTGTTGAAGAAGGATTACCCTTACGATTCCGAAATGCTGGATAACATTCTGGAGTTGATCGTTGAAACAGTTTGCACGAAGCGACCGTTGATTCGCATTGGTGCAGAGGAGCGTCCGGCAGAAATTGTCCGCAGTCGGTTTATGAAACTGAATGCCGAACACATTCGATATGTTATGGACTGCTTCAAGGAGAACACCACAAAGATTAGAAATATCCGTCAGTATATGCTGACTACGATATACAATGCGCCGACGACAATAGACACCTACTACGATGCTCTTGTTCGGCACGATATGTCACACGGATATTTGGAAGGAGGATTTAAGAAATTGAAAATGAAGCGAGAGGAAGGAGAGTGACGATAAATGTCGAAAAAAGCAACCATCATTGCGGTGGTCAATCAGAAAGGAGGCACTGGAAAGACCACCACCACCGAGAATCTGGGCGTTGGCTTGGCTCTTGAAGGAAAAAAGGTGCTTCTGGTAGACACCGATCCCCAGGCTTCCCTGACGGTCAGTTTGGGCAATCCCTGCCCGGATGATCTGTCTCCGACACTTTCCGATCTGATGGGAAAGATTATGATGGAAAACCCTATTACTCCCGATGAAGGGATTCTTCATCATCCGGAGGGCGTTGATTTGGTGCCGTCCAACATCGAACTCTCAGGTATGGAGGTAGCACTGGTCAATGCCATGAGCCGGGAAACCATTCTCCGGCAATACCTGGATACAGTCAAACAGAATTATGATTACATTCTTCTTGACTGTATGCCGTCTTTGGGTATGCTGACCGTCAATGCGTTGGCAGCTGCCGACAATGTGCTGATACCGGTTCAGGCAGCATACCTTCCTGCAAAGGGTCTGGAACAGCTGCTTGGAACCATCAACAAGGTCAAGAGGCAAATCAACCCGAAACTGAGGATTGAAGGGATTCTTCTGACGATGGTGGACAGCCGCACCAACTACTCCAAAGACATCAGCAATCTGATTCGGGAGAGCTACGGCGGAAAGCTGAAGGTTTACAAGACCGACATTCCCCGCTCTGTCCGTGCAGAGGAAATCAGCGCAGAGGGAACCAGTATCTTCAAGCATGATCCCAAAGGCAAAGTTGCCGAAGCCTATAAAATTCTGACGAAGGAGGTGTTAAACAATGCAGAAAAAAGGCGCAAACATCAGCTTGAAGGGGTACGATGATATTTTCTCCACCGATCAATCCAGAGCTGAAGCCCAGCAGGAGCGTGTGCAGGAAATTCCGCTTTCTGAGCTACACCCCTTTGAGGGACACCCCTTCCGTGTGGTTGATGATGAAGAAATGATGAAAACGGCAGAGAGCGTCCGAGATTTCGGAGTTCTCACTCCTGCGATTGTCCGTCCTGACCCCGACGGTGGTTATGAAATCGTTTCTGGTCACAGGCGGCACCGGGCATCGGAGCTTGCGGGTAAGGAAACCATGCCTGCGATTGTTCGTGACCTGGACGATGATGCAGCCATTATTTTGATGGTTGATGCGAATTTGCAGAGGGAGAGTATCCTGCCGAGTGAAAGAGCATTTGCTTATAAGATGAAGCTGGATGCGATTAAACATCAAGGTCAACGCACCGATTTAACTTCATCCCAAGTTGGGATGAAGTTGCAGGCAATGGATATAGTCGGTCAGGAGGCAGGAGAAAGCAGAAATCAGGTACACCGTTATATCCGTCTGACCGAACTGATTCCGGAACTGCTGGATATGGTAGATACGGGTCAGATCAAATTCAATCCTGCGGTGGAGCTTTCCTATCTGGCAAGTGAAGAACAGAAGGATTTTCTTTCTGCAATGGATTATGCTCAAGCAGCTCCTTCCCTTTCGCAAGCACAGCGAATTAAAAAGCTCGCACAGGAGGGCGAGTGTACGCTGGATGCGATGTGCGAGATTATGAATGAAATCAAGAAGGGAGAGCTGGACAGAGTAACCTTCAAAACGGATTCGTTGCGAAAATACTTCCCGAAGTCCTATACCAACAAGCAGATGGAGGATAAAATCATTCAGCTTTTGGAGCAATGGCAGAAAAAAAGAGAAAAATCAATGGAAAGGTAAGGTAAAAAATGTTTACACCCAAAAACATTCAGGGCGCTTTGGAAGAACTCTACGACCTTTGCGATCCTGATTATATGGTAGATATGCTCGTAAACTACAGTGAGGAGTTCGATGATATTTCTCCTGCGCTTCTGGCAAAGTCGTTTCAGAAAAATGCCGAGATGATTAGCGAGTATCGAGTATTGTCCTCTGCTGGTGAGGGTATCGACTATCAGGGAAAGGTACTTCTGAACAGCAGAGCCGTGCGGCTTCTGTCCTATGTAGAAGATATGAGCGGCGATGAAAAAGTTCGCACGATTCAGAGCAAGGAGCTGTGGTTAGCAGAAGATATGACATTCTATGTGGTGTCCTGTATGTCTACGATCACGATGGACAAGGAAGAAGCCATTTGTCTTAACGAACACCGCAGCGTGGTTACTACGGTGGAATGCGAGGACGATATTTTCTTCGACATGGGTTCCCTGATTTGCGAACTGGACGATATTTGCTTGTTCGAGCTTTTAGCCGATGTGGATGCGACTATTTATGAACTGTAACAGGTTCATGGATGGTCGCTTTTCTTATTTCCAAAGAAACGGAGGTATCGAAACTTGAAAGAATACGATGTGAAGATCACCGAAACCTTGGAGAAAACGGTTACGGTGCAAGCAGAATCTCACGATGCGGCAGAGGAACAGGTTAGAGCCGCTTATTACAATTCGGAGTACATTCTGGACTCCGAAAACTTTACCGGTGTTGCGTTCGGCACGACCGAGGAACGGGAGGTTCAGAAAGAACAGGCAGATACCATGAATGTGTTGCTGGTAAAGCCGTTCATGTATCCGCAGGCTGTGCAGATCGGCTGTGAGCTGGAGGATTTGCAGAAAGCCGTAGGTGGCGATATTGAGGCAACTTATCCGTTCAATGAGCCGGTTGCACTGGTGATGCACGACGAAGGTAAACTCGTAGGCAAAGAACTGAACCGTGCGCTGCGTGATGATGACGGCGATATTTATGACATTATCGCCGGTGATTTTCTGGTTGTGGGATTGGGCGAGGATGATTTTTGTTCTCTGTCCCCGGAACTGATGAAGCAGTTTGAGGAACACTTTCATCAGCCTGAGACTTTTGTACGCATGGGGCGCAGCATTATGGCGCTTCCCCTGCCGGATGACATGGTGAAGAAAGAAGATGCACCTGTCAAAGCTGATTCGGTTCCCCACAAAAGTAACCCTGACCGAGATGTTCTGTAAGGAGGTTCTTATGCAAAGAAATTCGACGATTGGAGAGCTGATGGAGCGAAAGCGGATTCAGGATGGTGCCAAGGAGTACCAGGGACATACCTATATGGACTTGGCACGATTTGATGACGCCACCAAGCACATGATTATTTTCGATGTGCTGACCGATGAATCGCCTGTCGGTTGGAAAGGCGAAAGAAATCGCCTGTATTTGAGCGATGTGGGTTATCAGAAGGCTCTGGATAACCAGAAAGCTGGCAATATCAAGATTATCAGCCATGCCGCAGTTGCCAAGGGCAATCTGTATTACGACCACAGAGATATGGCACGATAATCTGTTCACTCTACTGCTTGCAGGAGGTGATGAATCATGCAGGAAGAAGTTGAAAACAGAACAGTAAACCTGGCGATCAGCACAACCAAGCTGACGGGGCGCACTATCATTGCCGGTATCCGCAAGTATTTGCAGCACCGGGAAAAAGTGAAGATGAAAAAGGCACGAGACCCTGCCGTTCATGGAAAGCAATCCGTGAAACAGCTTTTGGGACAGAATCAGGGTGCTACGAATGTTGAGATCGACAAAGAGAGTATCCGTGATTTTGAAAAGCTCGCCAAGAAGTATGGCGTGGACTTTGCCGTAAGAAAAGATAAGTCCGTTGATCCTCCCCGGTTTCTTGTTTTTGTCCGTTCTAAAGATGCAGATGCTTTGGATGCAATCTGCAAGGAACATCAGGCAAGGGCATTAACCAAGAATGAAAAGCCGAGCGTTCTGGCGCAGCTGAAGAAGTTCAAGGAAATTGTCGCAGCGATTCCGAAGAAGGTTCGAGAGAAGAAACAGGAGCGTGATCTGTGATGGATAAGAGAAAAATGAAAAAGCTCCTGATTCTGAATTTACCGTATTTTCTGGTAGGGTTGTTCGCTACGAATTTAGGAGAAGCATGGAGATTGGCTGAGGGGGCAGATTCATCTGCGAAAATCCTCAGCTTTTTTCATGCCCTTCCGATAGCCCTGAACAATCCGTTTCCCAGCTTTCACCCGTTGGATTTGCTGATTGGTATTCTCTGCGGCGCAGGACTTCGGCTGGCTGTCTATCTAAAAGGCAAAAACGCAAAGAAGTACCGACACAATGTTGAGTACGGTTCTGCTCGTTGGGGAACGGCAAAAGATATTGAGCCGTTTATTGCACCAAAGTTCGAGGACAATGTGATCCTGACGAAAACGGAGCGGCTGATGATGAGCAATCGCCCGAAGAATCCTGCCAATGCCCGAAATAAGAATGTTCTGATTATCGGCGGTTCGGGTTCCGGTAAAACTCGCTTTTGGTTGAAGCCAAACCTTCTCCAGATGCACAGTTCCTATGTGGTCACTGACCCGAAAGGCAGCATCGTGATTGAGTGCGGCAACGCCCTTTTGAAGCATGGCTACACCATCAAGATTTTCAACACCATCAACTTTCAGAAGTCGATGCACTATAACCCATTTGCCTATATCCATTCAGAAAAAGACATTCTGAAACTGGTGACAACGCTGATTGCCAACACAAAGGGTGATGGAAAAGCCGGTGATGAGTTCTGGACGAAGGCGGAAACGCTGCTCTACTGTGCCTTGATCGGATATATCCACTATGAAGCTCCGGTTGAGGAACAGAATTTCTCCACCCTGATTGAGTTCCTGAACGCAATGGAGGTGCGGGAAGATGATGAGGAGTTCCAGAACCCGGTGGATCTGATGTTTGAAGCCCTGGAAAAGAAAAAGCCGAATCACTTTGCAGTCCGTCAGTATAAAAAATACAAGCTGGCTGCCGGCAAGACCGCTAAGTCGATTTTGATTTCCTGCGGCGCTCGTCTGGCTCCTTTTGATATTCAGGAGGTCAGAGATGTGACTGCCTATGACGAGTTGCAGTTGGATACTCTCGGAGATAAGAAAACGGCGCTCTTTCTGATTATGTCAGATACGGATGCGACGTTTAATTTTTTGATCTCCATGATTTACACACAGCTGTTCAACTTGTTGTGCGAGAAAGCAGATGATGTGTACGGCGGCAGACTGCCGGTTCATGTGCGCTGCTTGATTGATGAGATGGCAAACATCGGTCAGATTCCCAATCTGGAAAAACTGGTAGCGACAATCCGAAGCCGTGAAATATCGGCTTGCCTTGTTCTCCAGGCACAATCACAGCTGAAAGCCATTTATAAAGACAATGCCGATACCATCATCGGCAACATGGATTCCCGAATTTTCCTGGGTGGTTCTGAGCCAACCACGCTCAAAGAACTGAATCAGGCATTGGGAAAAGAAACTATCGACACCTACAACACCTCCAACACCAGAGGTAACAGCCCGTCTTACGGCTTGAATTATCAGAAGTTAGGCAAAGACCTTGCGAGCGTAGATGAGCTTGCGGTTCTGGATGGCAGCAAGTGTATTTTGCAGTTGCGTGGTGTCAGACCGTTTCTTTCTGACAAGTACGATCTGACGCAGCACCCCAATTATAAGTACACATCAGACTTTGATAAGAGAAATGAGTTCAACATTGAGCAGTTTCTGAGTCGAAGGTTGAAGCTCAAGGCAGGTGATGAGTTTGTGGTAGTCGATGCGGATTAAGGAGGTTTCTGTTTGGAAAATCTGAAAACGGTATCTGCCCTGGTTAAGAACATCTTGGAACACGACCACAAGGCAAGAAATACCGACAATCATTTGTACCTGATGGTACTGGAACACTATTCCGGTCTGCGTGGCATCGACATTCATGCCATGACGGTTCCTGTGTTTTTGAAGGAACTGGATAGACGCAGCTTTCCGGGGTTTGAAACTGTCCGCAGAAGCAGACAGAAAGTGCAGGCAACCTACCCTGACCTTGCTCCCAGTGAAGCCGTAGGCAAGCGCAGAGCAAAAAATGAGGTTGTATATCGAGAATTTGCAGAAAGCGAGGTGTAAAAAAAATGACTTGGTGGATCACGGATACCTCTATTGGGCAGCGATTGAAGTTCGTTAGACGATTTCGCCGCCTTACCCAGAAAGAGCTTGGACTCCTGATGGGGTATTCCGAGAAAACAGCGGATGTCCGTATTGCTCAGTATGAGAAAAACGCTCGAACCCCTAATGCAGAAACCACAGCGAAACTCGCAGAGGTTCTGAAGGTTTCACCTGTCGTTTTTTCACCGACAATCTGTGCTTCTCGTGAAGATTTGTTGCAGTCAATGTATTGGCTGTTTCTTATGAAAGGTGGTGGTGATATATATGATTGTGAAACTGAATATGCAAGAAGCAGAATGGAACAGAAACTTGGCGTGATAACCGTCGAGGAGTTCCTTGAAAAGATTCTCGTAAACTAAGCCTTCCGTCCGGTTTTGATGCCGGTAGTACGGAGGGCTTTTTCTATTCTCAAAACAATTTCAAATTTTAGGAGGAAAATATTATGGCATTTTTCAATAGCGCAGTAACCGTTCTTCAGACTCTCGTTATCGCTCTGGGCGCAGGTCTTGGCATCTGGGGTGCAATCAATCTGCTTGAGGGCTACGGCAACGATAACCCCGGCGCAAAGTCCCAGGGCATGAAGCAGCTCATGGCTGGCGGCGGTGTTGCCCTCATCGGCACCACCCTTGTACCTCTGCTCTCCGGACTGTTCGGTTAATCACAAAACAAGGAGGTAATCGCCTTTGGACAGCATACTCCAACAGATCACAGACTGGCTGAAAGAAATGCTCGTTTCAGCTATTATGGGAAATCTGTCGGGGATGTTTGAGTCCGTCAACAACCAGGTTGGCGAGATAGCAACCTCCGTTGGCATGACCCCGGCGAATTTTTCGCCGGGTGTCTTTGCCATGGTACGAAACATCTCCGAGTCAGTGATTATCCCAATCGCAGGCTTGATTCTGACCTTCATTGCCTGTTATGAGCTAATTCAGATGATTATTGACCACAACAATCTGGCAAATTTTGAAACCTGGATCTTCTTCAAATGGGTGTTCAAGACTTTTGTTGCGGTCATGTTAATCACAAACACATTCAATATCACGATGGCTGTGTTTGATGTGACACAGCACGTTATAAACGCAAGCGCCGGTATCATATCCGGAAATACTGCCATAGATGCTTCGGCATTGGAAACAATGGAAGAAACGCTGATGGCAATGGATTTGGGTCCTTTGCTCGGCTTGTTCCTGCAATCCTTTATCGTGCAGGTCACGATGTCCGCTTTGGCAATCATCATCTTTGTGATCGTCTACGGTCGAATGATTGAAATTTATCTGATGGTCAGCCTTGCCCCGATTCCGCTTTCCACTTTTGGAAACAGAGAACAGAGCAATATCGGACAGAATTATCTGCGTTCGCTGTTTGCAATCGGATTCCAGGGATTCCTGATTATGATCTGCGTGGGCATTTATGCGGTGCTGATTCAGTCTATCGCATTCAGTGATGACATCATCGGTTCTATCTGGGGTGTTATGGGCTACACCGTCCTTTTGTGCTTCACCCTGTTTAAGACTGGTTCGCTTGCGAAGGGTGTATTCAGCGCTCACTAAGGGAAGGAGGAAATTGTTTGGCAGCGTATATTCCCGTACCTCGTGACCTGACGAGGGTAAAAACAAAAGTGTTCTTCAATCTGACGAAACGGCAGTTACTTTGCTTTGGTGCGGCGGCGCTCATCGGAGTGCCGATTTTCTTTCTGGTCAAAGCAACCGGAAATGTGAGCCTTGCAGCACTGTCCATGATGATCGTCATGTTACCGTTGTTCTTTCTGGCAATGTATGAAAAGGATAGTCAGCCGTTGGAAGTGGTTGTAGAACACTTCATTCAGACCAAATTCGTTCGTCCCAAGGTTCGCCCTTATCAGACGGACAACTATTATGACGCTTTGATGCGTCAGTACAAACTGGAAAAGGAGGTTGAACGAATTGTTTTTCAAAAAGAAGCCACAGGCAAGAAACATCAAAATGCCTGCAAATCTGAATCGGAAGCAGCAGCGAGAAATTAAAGCTGTTGTGGAACGGGCAAAGAAGGACAACGGTATTCCGCAGACTGCACAGCAGTCCATTCCCTTTCAGAGAATGTTCCCGGATGGCATCTGCCGTGTCACTGACAGTTATTACACCAAGACCATTCAGTTTCAGGACATCAACTATCAGCTGGCACAGCAGGAAGATAAGACTGCCATCTTCGATGAGTGGTGCAGTTTCCTGAATTTCTTTGACAGCTCCATTCACTTTGAGCTTTCCTTTATGAACCTGAGTACCGATGCTGAAAGCTTTGAAAAGAGTATCCGTATCCCGTTCAAGAAGGACAGCTTCAATCCCGTCCGTGCCGAGTATAGCCAGATGCTGAAAAAGCAGTTGGCGCAGGGCAACAACGGCTTGACCAAAACCAAGTACCTGACATTCGGCATTGAAGCCGAATCCATGCGGCAGGCAAAGCCGAGACTCAACCATATCGAAAACGATCTGCTCAATAACTTTCGGCGTTTGGGTGTCATTGCCACTACCATGAACGGCAAAGAGCGGCTGCATCTGATGCACTCTATGTTCCACATGGGTGATAATGATAAGTTCTTCTTCGATTGGAAGTATCTTGTGGAATCCGGGCTGTCCGTAAAGGACTTCATTGCTCCGACGGCGTTTGCCTTTAAGACCAACCGCACCTTCCAGATGGGCAGTATCTTCGGTTCGATGTCTTATCTGGCAATTACGGCATCAGACCTGTCTGATCGTATGCTGGCGGATTTTCTGGATATGGAATCCACGCAGATCGTGACCATGCACATCCAGTCGGTTGACCAGACTGCGGCGATTAAGACCATCAAGAGAATCATCACCGAGCTTGACCGTTCCAAAATCGAGGAACAGAAAAAGGCTGTGCGTTCTGGCTATGACATGGACATTATCCCATCTGACCTTGCTACCTATGGTAAAGATGCGAAGTCACTTCTGAAAGAATTGCAGAGCCAGAATGAGCGAATGTTCATGGTGACATTTCTGGTGCTGAACACCGGGCGCACCGAGCAGGAACTGGAGAACAATGTGTTCCAGGCACAGAGCATCGCCCAGAAGCATAACTGCAATCTGCGTCGTTTGGATTTTCAGCAGGAATCCGGACTGATGAGCAGCCTGCCTTTGGCACAAAACCTGATTGAGATTCGTCGTGGCCTGACTACCAGTTCCACGGCTATTTTTGTGCCTTTCACCACGCAGGAGCTGTTCCAGAATGGTGGAGAAACGCTCTATTACGGGCTGAATGCTCTGTCGAACAACCTTATCATGGTGGACAGAAAGAAGCTCAAGAACCCCAACGGACTGATTCTGGGTACTCCCGGTTCCGGTAAATCCTTTTCCGCAAAGCGTGAAATCACCAATGCGTTCCTGGTTACGGATGACGATATTATCATCTGCGACCCCGAAGCGGAATATGCGGCTCTGGTTCACAAGTTCAATGGTCAGGTGGTAAAAATCAGCTCCTCCAGTACCAACTATATCAACCCTATGGACATCAACCTGAACTACTCTGAGGATGACAACCCGGTAGCACTGAAAGCTGATTTTATCCTGTCCCTCTGTGAGTTGATTATGGGCAGTAAGGATGGCTTGCAGCCTATCGAAAAGACGGTTATCGACCGTTGTGTGCATCAGATTTACCAGAGATATTTCGACAATCCTGCCCCTGAGAATATGCCGATCCTTGAGGATTTGTATGATGCCCTTCTGAAACAGGACGAAAAGGAAGCCCACCATGTAGCGACCGCCTTGGAAATCTATGTTAAGGGTTCTCTGAAACTGTTTAACAACAGAACCAATGTGGATATTCAGAATCGTCTGGTGTGCTTCGACATTAAGGAGCTGGGCAATCAGCTGAAAAAAATCGGTATGCTGATCGTTCAGGATCAGGTCTGGGGGCGTGTAACTGCCAACCGTTCTGCCGGTAAATCGACCAGATATTATATTGACGAGTTCCATCTGCTTCTGAAGGAAGAACAGACGGCAACCTATTCCGTAGAAATCTGGAAGCGATTCCGTAAATGGGGCGGCTTGCCGACCGGTATTACTCAGAATGTCAAAGACCTGCTTCGTTCCCCGGAGATTGCCAACATCCTCGAAAACTCTGATTTCATCTATATGCTGAATCAGGCAAGCGATGACCGAAGTATTCTGGCACAGCGGTTGAACATTTCGCCGCATCAGCTGTCCTATGTAACCAACTCCGGTGAGGGCGAAGGACTTCTGTTCTATGGCAATGTGATTCTGCCGTTCATTGACCGATTCCCGACAGATCTGGAACTGTATCGCATTATGACCACGAAGTTAAACGAGGTGGCACAGGAAAAGGAGGCGTAATGTATGGCGAAAAGACCTACACGACTCCGTTTTACCGAAGATGACCTTGCAGATTCTCATGTGAAGAAAGCTGCCGACCGTGCAGATAAGGCGGTTGATAGGGCTGAAAAAGCGGCAGACAAATTGGCTTCTAAAAAGGCAAAGCCGAAGCTAAAGCTGGAAACAGATGCAGCCGGTTCCCGTAAAGCAAAGCTCCGTTTTGAAAAAGCGGAGTTTACGGAAATCGAGCGCCCATCTGTGGCAAAGCACATGGCAAGCCGTGGTGCCGCAGTCACGCTCACATCCAAAGCACATCGGGCGGTGTCAGAATATGAGGATGATAATATCGGCGTTCAGGCTGTGCAGGAAACGACCAAGGCTGTTGAATCCACTGTCTATACCGTCGATCATGCCGTTTACAGTCACAAGCTGAAAGCCTACGACAAGGCGGAAAAGCTGGTTGAGAAGTCAGATAAAGCAAATGTAAATGCCCTGTATGAGAAGTTCAAAAAGGACAACCCCGATGCCGGTTCCAATCCCTTTTCCCGTTGGCAACAGAAAAGGGCAATCAAGAAAGAATATGCTGCCGCCAAAGCCGGTAAGAATACCGCTTCGACAACGGCTTCTGCATCTAAGGGTGCAGGCAAGGCAACGGGCAAAGCAGCTCAGGGAGCCAAGAACATCACAGAAAGAGTAACGGAGTTCTGCACCACACACTCTAAAACGATTCTGTTTGTTTTGATTGCCGGACTGCTTTTTATGATACTCTCAGGGATGTTCTCGTCTTGTTCGGCTATGTTCCAAGGCGGCACACAGATCATTCTGGGAACTTCTTTTACTGCAAAAGAGGAAGATATTATTGGTGCGGACAATGATTACAAGGCTTTGGAAGCTGCGCTCCGCAATAAAATCAATAATATCGAGCGTACTCATAGCGGATATGACGAGTACCGGTATGACCTTGATGAAATCAACCACAATCCTTATGAGCTGGCGGCGTATTTGACGGTGAAGTTTGAGGATTACACCAGAGATGAGGTGCAGGCTACCCTGCAATGGCTATTTGAGCAACAATATGAGCTGACCCTGACGGAAGTAGTAGAGATTCGTACACGAACAACATCTTCTACTGATCCCGAAACGGGAGAGACAACAACAGAGGAAGAAGATTACGAATATTATATTCTGAATGTGAAGCTCAGAAATAAGGGCTTGAACAGTGTGATTTCAAATTCCGGCTTGTCGGAAGATGATATGGAGCGATATAGAATTTTGCTTCAGACAAGGGGCAACAGACCGGATATTTTCGGAAATGACATTTACGCCACCCCTGGCGGCGAGTACACCGATTATGATATTCCGGGCGAAGCGCTGACAGACACAAGATTTGCCAATATGATTCGGGAAGCTGAAAAATATCTGGGATACCCGTATGGTGCAACTTGTTCCCAACTGAAAAGGTTGGGCAC
>NZ_QUEP01000020.1:23681-51829 GCF_003478035.1 Clostridium sp. OF03-18AA | reverse complement strand
GCCAAGGCGAGGGTCGCGGGTTCGAATCCCGTCTCGTGCTCGCTTTTTGAGGATATCCAGTGTGGGTATCCTCTTTTTTTGTGGAAAAAGAGTTTGCGATGCCTCGTGCTCTTTTTTATAAGGATATCCAGTGTGGATGTCCTTTTTTTGTGAAAAAATCATTTACCAGCGGTGTCTATTATAAAAAGTTGCTTGAAAAAGTTTGCACTTTATCGAAAAAGTCACTTGAAAAAGTTTATATTTTATCAAAAAGTCGTTTAAAAAAGTTTGTTATATCTTATATAACTCCCTTGAAAAAATGAATATTCCGTTGTACTCTATAGAAAAGAGGTGAAATCATTATGCTGAAAAGAAAAATTGAAAAAAAATTAATCGCTTGGAAAAACACAGAAAATCGAAAACCATTGATTATTAAGGGGTGCAGGCAATGTGGCAAAACATTTTCTGTTCTTGATTTCGCAAAGAAAAATTATAAAAATGTTGTGTATTTGAATTTTTTTGAAAATCCAGACTATGTTGCTGTATTCTCAGGCTCTCTGGAAGTAGATACGATTGTTATGATGCTCTCGGCCTTACTTGGTAAGGAAGCAGTCTTTGAAAGTGGCAATACTGTTTTAGTCCTGGATGAAATTCAGGAGTGCCCAGAAGCTCGAACAGCTTTGAAATTTTTTCGCATGGATGGGCGTTACGATGTGATAGGTACGGGATCACTTTTGGGTGTAAAAGGATATGGAAAAGAACCAAAATCGGTCCCAGTTGGGTCGGAAACGGTAATTGATATGTATCCACTGGATTTTGAAGAATTCCTGTGGGCAAATGGAATTGAAACTCCGGTGATTGAACTGTTGAAAACATGTTTGCAGAATGAAAAAACAGTTCCGGAAGCATTGCACAAGCGTATGAAACAGTTGCTCTTGCAGTATACAGTTGTTGGCGGCATGCCGGATGTGGTACAGACATTTGTAAGCACAAAACAGATGGACGAAGTTCTACAGATTCAACGAGATATTGTTCGGTCATATGAAGATGATATGATAAAATACGCAGAAAAAAAAGATAAATCAAGGATCAAAGAATGTTTTCAGTCTATTCCTAAACAACTCAGTAAAGAAAATAAGAAATTTCAGTATTCAATTGTCAAAAAGGGATCTACCGCTTCAAAGTATGCTGGAAGCTTGCAATGGATCGAGGATGCAGGTATTATTGTGCGCTGTTATAATCTTAGTATTACGGAACTGCCTTTAGACGGAAATGCAGAAGAAAATACATTTAAAGTGTATATGCGCGATTGTGGTCTGTTTGTCAGCATGTTGGAGGATGGTACGCAATACGATATTCTTCAAGGAAATCTTCATGCTTATAAAGGAGCAGTTTTCGAAAATCTGATTGCTGATATTTTCAGTAAAATGGGAAGAAAACTTTACTATTTCCATAAAGACAGTGGACTTGAGGTGGATTTTGTGATCCGTTATAAAGGTGAATGCACATTGGTAGAGGTAAAAGCATCTACAGGTAATACAAAAAGCACCAGAACAATCCTGAATCATCCTGAAAAATACCATGTCAGTCATGCAATCAAACTTGGAGACTATAATGTTGGACGTGCGGAACAGATACTTACACTTCCACTCTATATGGCATTTTTGCTAAAAGAAATATAAAAGTGTGCATCTTTTTCAGGGAGCTACGTAGCACTGACTTTATCTAGATATTATACTTCGCAATATATCAAAATAAAGCTGATATATTGCGAAGTGATTGTCTCATCATTCTGCTATTCGATCTGTTTACTTCTCCTTTTATGTCTTTCTGTGTTTGGGAATCTCAAAAATCCAAATTTCGACATCTTGTGCAGGTAGAATTGATTCTGCTGTGAAATCCACTTATAATTTCAGATATAAAAGCTTCAATAAAATATAAAATCTTACGGAGGAACTGTTTCATGCCAGAAGAAAGATACATAACGATCGTCTCGGCGAGGAAAACGATCGCTTTAAGAGTGAGTACGATCTTATATGTTCTGATGAATGGAAAATACGCAAATATCCATGTGCTGGGAGACCAGGTGTATCGGACGACGATGACGCTTGGGGAGATCGAGGAGAAGATCGGGGACGGATTTTTGCGGGTGCATCGCGGCTGCCTTGTGGCTGTCATGGCAATTCACAACGTCACGGATACCATCAATCTCAGTAATGGGGAATCTCTGGGGTATACGGCCCGTAAGAAAGGGGAGATCATGAAAACACTCCGGAATGTCCAGCAGGGCATGATCCGGGAATTTCAGAATCATGGGGTCCCGATGACGAATGATGAGTACCATGACTATTACCGCAGTTTCGATCAACTCCCATTCGCATTTACGGATATCGAGATGGTATTTGATGAGGAGAAACGAGCAGTTGACTGGATCTTCCGCTATGGAAATCCGGAACTTGCGAGGCTGGAAAAACTGCCGTTAGACCGGCTGATCGGAAATTCATTCGGAAGTCTTTTCAGCAATATGGATTCCAAATGGCTTCGAAGCTATGAACGGGCCGTCCTTTACGGGGAGAAACTGGAGCTCATCGACTACAGCCCGGAAATCGATGTGAATCTGAAGGTCACATGCTTCCCGACTTTTCCGGGGCACTGCGGCTGCATCCTGTTCAATATTTCGGAGATCGAATTTGTGAACAGCAGATAGCAACTATTCGTTCCTGTTGCAAGTCTATTCGTTCCAAGTCTATTGATTGGCAAATGAAAAATAGTAGAATAAAGTCTGATATTTGAGCTGGTGAAAAGTTCGATATATTAGGAAAAAAGTCTTATGATGACAACACAAAGGAGATGGCAGTATGAGAAAACGACTTCAAAGAGCAGCCGCGATCGGAATGGCGGCAATTCTATGTATACAGAATGCGTAGTTCGGTCTGACAACATTTGCGGATGAGCTTTCCGACTTCGCGAGGATGGAAGGAATTATGAATGCACAGGCAATGCGCATGACACCGGCAAATGCTGTTAAAAATTTGTCAGGGGGTGCTTGCTGAGGATAGTGATAAAGGAGAAAACGGAGAGATAAAAGAAAATCTGGATGGAAGCAGAGTCTACGATGGAACTTCTGTGGATCTCACACCATCGACAGATGGAGACGGTGCAAGAAGTTATATCGTTGAAAATACAGAGACGGGTGATGTTCTGACAACGGATCCGGTCAATGTGGGAACCTATAAGGCTACGTATTCGGTCGCAGAGGGAACCAATTATCAGGCAGGTTTAATTTCGTATGAATTTGCAATCACAGAAGCCGAGATGAAAAACGTCACGGCGAAGGGATATGATGGAATCTATGATGGTCATTCACATGTGATCGAGGTTTCTGTACAGGATGAGCTTGTAAAAGATGAGGTGGTAGAGTACGGACTGGAGCTGGATACTTATACCGGAACAGATGCACCGGAACTTATCGATGCCGGAACTTATACGGTTTACTATCGGATCACAGCACCGAACTACAAACCTTACACAGGAAGCGCGATTGTAACGATCACGCAGAAAGAGATTCAGGTTGTGACAGCAGATCAGGAGACAACCTATCTGGAAGAAGCTCCGAAGTTTACTGTTGATTCGGTAAAGGGCATGGTAGGAGAAGAAACTCTTGAAAATCAGCATGCTGTTTTATCATTTGTGACTGCATATACAAAAGGCTATGATGTCGGGGAGTATGCGGTTCAGGCAGTGGTAGATGGTCTGAAGAACTATAAGGTAGAGATTGTACCGGGTACATTGAAAGTACAGCACAGAACCCCGGTCTTCACTGATTCCGCAAATCTGTATACAATTCGTGTCTATGACGGAAAAGCTGTGGATCTGACTCCGGCAACGGACGGGGACGGTACGATGAGCCGCGTGATCACGAACCGGGAGACGAATGAGGTCTTAACGTCTGATCCGGTCGATGTGGGAGAGTACCGTGTGGTTTACAGTGTTTCGGAAGGAAAGAATTACACGGAGGGAAGTGTTTCCTACGACTTTGCGATCACACAGGCTCCGCTTGTGATCACTGCAGAGGATAAGAATGTTGTATTCGGAGCAAAAGCACCGGAGTATACAGTTGTTTATGATGGATTTGTAAACGGCGAGACGGAAGCTGTTCTTACAGGAACGCTGGTTGTAACCTGCGATTACACAGTGGAAAGCCGTGAGTATACTTATGAGATCGTTCCGTCCGGACTTTCTGCAAAGAACTATGCGATTACCTGGAAGAATGGCGTTCTGACAGCACGCTATCCGGAGAGTGACAGTGACGATTATGAGGAAACTTCCAAACCGGCGAACAGCAAGATGCCGAAATCCGGAACCAACAACCCGGGACTGGGAGCAACCGCGAAGGATGCGAAAAAAGGCTATGTGAATGAAAATTCCGGTATTGTTTCCGGAAAGACACTTACCGAAGAGATGTTAAAGAATGACAACGGAAGCCTGAATGATGGCTACAGTCACTGGATACAGACAAACACAGGCTGGTGGTTCCGTTACGCAGACGGAAGTTATCCGAAGGCAGCGGGAGCAGTAAATTCCGGATCCGGCAATTCTTCTGCAGCTCAGAGTTATGAGTGGATTCAGATCGATGGAAACTGGTGGGCATTTGATACAGATGGCTATCTGGCTACCGGATGGATCTTTGATCCGGTTTACGGAAACTGGTTCTACGTGGATGCCAACACCGGAATGAAGACCGGCTGGGTCCAGATCGACGGAAAGTGGTATTACTTTAATCCGGTTTCCGACGGAACAAAGGGAATCATGTTCGCGAACCGCATGACACCGGACGGCTGGTTTGTCCGGGAGGACGGAAGCTGGGATGAGAAGCGGTAATGATACCGAAATCAGGATCCCATGAAAATTGAAGAAAGACAGGAAAAGGTCGGCACGGGAAATGTGCCGACCTTTTTTCGGACACAAATCCCTGGAAAACACTTGCAATCCGGCCATTTTCTGATATACTAAACTACATTAACGCTTTATTAAACTAATATAGCAGACTAAAATGAGAGGAAGTATGAAAAATGAATGGAGCAATCATCGGTGTTTTTCTTGTGATCATTGCCTATCTGGTGATGATGCTGGCAATTGGTTTCTTTTATTCTAAGGGAAATAATGACTCCAGTGATTTCTATCTTGGCGGAAGAAAATTAGGTCCTTTTGTGACTGCAATGAGTGCGGAGGCATCGGATATGAGCAGCTGGCTGCTGATGGGACTGCCGGGAGTGGCTTATCTCAGCGGTATCTGTGATGCATCCTGGACTGCGATCGGACTTGCCATCGGTACCTATTTAAACTGGCTGATCGTGGCGAAACGTATTAGGAGATACAGCGCAAAGACGAATTCGATCACACTGCCGGATTTCTTTGCAAACAGGTATCGCGATGACTCGAAACTGTTATTGGGAATTTCCGCAATTTTTATTATTATCTTTTTTGTCCCGTATACAGCGTCCGGATTCGCGGCATGTGGAAAACTGTTCTCCACATTATTCGGAATTCCGTATACGGCGGCTATGCTGATCAGTGCTGTCGTTATTGTCGGTTACACAGCACTCGGTGGATTCATGGCGGCGAGCTTTACGGATCTGATCCAGAGTATTGTTATGACGATCGCGCTTGTCCTTGTGGTATGCTTTGGCGTATCCATGAGCGGCGGTGTCAGCACAGTTCTTGCAAATGCGAGAGAACTTCCGGGATTTTTATCATTAACAGCTACATATAACAGCGAGGCAGGAACCGCTTCCTCTTATGGAACCATAACAACCGTCTCTACTCTTGCCTGGGGGCTTGGTTACTTTGGAGTTCCGCATGTGCTTCTCCGCTTTATGGCGACGGAAAGCGAGGAGAATATATCACTTTCCAGACGGATCGCGACGGTATGGGTCGTAATCTCTATGGCAGTTGCGATCTTTATCGGCGTTGTCGGTTACAGCCTCTCAAAGAATGGCGTGATGGCAGAGTTAAAGGGCTCCGCTTCTGAGACGATCATCATTCAGGTTGCGACACTCTTAAGCCAGCATGGATTCCTCGCGATCGTGGGTGCGGGAATCACACTTGCCGGAATCTTAGCCTGCACGATGTCCACCGCAGATTCCCAGCTTCTTGCGGCATCCTCCGCTGTTTCTGAGAACCTGTTAAAGGGGATGTTCGGCGTAAACCTTACTGAGAAGAGAACGATCCATGTTGCCCGGGCGACGGTTCTCTTTATCGCAGTGATCGCAGTATTTTTAGCGGGAAATCCTGACAGCTCCGTATTTGGAATCGTGTCCTTCGCTTGGGCTGGATTCGGTGCAGTGTTTGGACCTGTCGTTCTTGCGGCATTATTCTGGAAACGTTCCAACAGGAACGGTGCGCTTGCTGGTATGATCGCAGGCGGAGTCATGGTATTTGTATGGAAATACTGCGTTCGTCCGTTAGGCGGTGCATGGAATGTGTATGAGCTTCTTCCGGCGTTTATCGTTGCAATGGTCGTTCTGATCGCGGTCAGTCTTGCGACCGGTGAGCCGTCGAAGGAGATTCAGGATGAATTTGATGCGGTGAGAGAAGGAAAGTAAGCTTCTTAGCGGCTGAGAAGAAAAAATGCGCACTATATTCTCATTACTTGCGTGATGAGGCTGGTGCGCTTTTTTTAGTGCGGAGTGTATTGAAAAGAAAGAGAAAAAGAACTATAATGCACATTAAGAGACCTGACAAGTGGGTTTTTGCCAGAACTTAAAAAAATATTGTGGTGACTGCTGAAGCTGAACAGAGCGTCAGATTTATTTATGCGACGGAACGGCTATGATCCGTCCTATACACCGCAGAAGATAAATGAAAAGGAGATTGTGGACAATGGATGAATTACAGCAGAAAATTGTGGATTATGTAGAAGCAAACGGAAAAACATACCAGCAGATCGCGCTGGAGATCCATGAGAAGCCGGAGGTCAGCAATTATGAGTTCTTCGCTTCCAAACGCCTTGCAGATCAGATTAAGAGTGTCGGGTTCGAGGTGGAGATGCCGGCGGCCGGTCACAGAACGGGATTTGCGGCGAGCTATAAATCAGGGAAACCGGGTCCGGTCATGGTGTTCCTCGCAGAGTATGACGCTCTTGTGGGACTTGGACATGGCTGCGGACATAACCTGTTTGGCGCAACTTCTTCTCTTGCGGCGGCTGCGTTAAAAAGCGTGATCGATGAGGTCGGCGGTGAGGTCCGTCTCTACGGAACACCTGGTGAGGAAGGCGGAGAGAACGGAAGCGCGAAGGGAAGCTTCGTCCGTGAGGGATATTTTAAGGACGTCGATGCGGCTCTTTCCGCACATCCGGGCGTCGGTCATCATCTGACAGAGAAGACACTCGGCTGCGTGCCGATCGATATCGAGTTCTGGGGGAAAGCGTCCCACGCGGCAGCAGCACCGGAAAAAGGGATCAATGCCCTGGATGCCCTGATCCAGACATACAACTCCATCAATGCGCTTCGCCAGCACCTGAGTGATGATGTGCGGATCCATGGGATCATCGTAAACGGCGGTCAGGCGCCGAACACAGTTCCGGATTATGCGGCGGCGAAGTTCTACCTGAGAGCGGCAGCAGCAGACACTCTGAAGGACGTCTACGCGAAGGTTGAGCGGATCGTGGAAGCTTCCGCGATGGCAATGGGCGCAAAGGGCAGCATGAAGCCGTACCAGAACTGGGTTGAGAACATGGTTCCGACTCCGTCCTTCGATGCAGTGTATGCGAAGAATTTGAGTCTGTTCGGGGAGACTGCGGAACCGGCAGGGGAGCGCCTCATGGGTTCCACCGACATCGGAAATGTTTCCCAGGTCGTTCCGGCGATCCAGCCGACGATCAACATCAGCGACGAGCCGATCAAGGGTCACAGCAAGGAGATGGTTGCGGCGGCATGCTCCCAGAAGGGACTTGATTCCATCCTGCTCGGAGCGAAGGTGCTCGCATTCACAGCCCTGGATCTGATCCGGGAGCCGGAGACCTTGAAGAAGATCAAGGAAGAGCATAAGTACGAGGTTGAGCATCAGGCAGACTGATATCGGTCAGAGAATGTGAAAAACGGGGGATAAAAAGACAGTCTATTCTTATGTGCTGATTTCCTCCAAAATATGGAAAATTGAGATTTTAGAGTTGTGCGCGCATTTTTGCAGATTCCGCAGATGCGCGCACTTGTTTACATCAATCATGCAGCAGAATTACATGGAATCCGGAGTGAAAAATACTGATAAAATTACAAGAAAAGGAAAGCAGGTATATTGCAGAAACAAAATGCCTGCAGATTGCCTGGCGAAGTAGTCATCTGCACAACGCAAACGAAAAAGAAACAGAAGAGGAGAACATCATCATGAAATACGTCATCATCGGTGCCGGCGGTACCGGAGGAATTCTTGGATTTTACATGACAAAGGCGGGAAAAGACGTGACACTGATCGCAAGAAACGCCCACCTTGCCGCGATGAAGGAGCAAGGACTTACTGTCCGCCATCTCTGGGATGGAACGACGGAGACAGTCCCTGTCAAGGCGGAGAACATGGAGACTTATGAGAGCATGATCGCCTCCGCCGGGGAAGCTGCGAAGCCGGACGTGATCCTCGTGTGCGTGAAGGGATACTCTCTTGACAATACAGTTCCGTTTGTTCAGAAAATTGCAAAAAAGAGCACAATTGTGATCCCGATCCTCAACATCTACGGGACAGGAAGCCGCCTGCAGAAGAAGCTTCCGGAGCTTCTCGTGACGGACGGGTGTATCTATGTCTCCGCGAATATCGAAGGTCCGGGGGCCCTTGTCCAGCATGGAAAGATCCTGCGGGTCGTATTCGGCGTGCGGGAGAAAAGCGAGTTCCGGGAAGAATTAAAGGAGATCGCAAAGGACTTTTCCGACAGCGGGATCTCCGGCGAACTTTCTGAAAACATCCGCCGGGATGCGCTGGAGAAATTCTCCTACGTCTCTCCGATCGGGGCAGCAGGTCTCTATTATCATGCGACGGCGGCCGATTTCCAGAGAGAGGGCGAGGAGCGCGAGACATTCAAGGCGATGATCCGCGAGATCATGGCGCTGGCGGACGCGATGGGCGTCCCGTTTGAGAAAGATTATGTGAAGGTGAACCTGGAGATCCTGTCCCACCTGGCTCCGGAATCCACGACTTCCATGCAGAGGGATGTCATGGACGGAAAACAGTCGGAGATCGACGGACTCGTCTACGAGGTCGTCCGCATGGGAGAGGAGTACCATGTTCCGACACCGGAATATAAAAAGATAGCGGAAAAATTAAAAACTACAATATAAAATCTGGCAGAAATATTTATGGGAAAATACAGACAGAAGGAAACTTATTAGCAGCCATTCTGTGCAAGTTAGAAAAGTGCAGCTGACTTATTTTTGATAGCTCTGATTATAGCTCAGGGTCATCAAAGAGAGTCAGCTGCACTTTTGATTTACGCGAACAACGAGCTAAAGTCCGCTCTTGCGCGAGACCTTGCGACTGTAGTGATATAATCAGGTTTTGTCTGCCTGCAAAGAAGGTTCGGGCGGGGCAGAAACGGTGACATCAAACCAGAACACGGTTTCCGTGTCATCGGACGATACCCCGTACTTCATGCCGTGGGCGTCGAGAATCGTGCTGACGATCGAGAGACCGATGCCGGTTCCCATGCGGCGGCCGCTCTGGTGCTGGCTTCGCTGGTAGCGCTCCCAGATGATCTCCTGGTCCTCTTTGGAGATCGGGGTTCCGGGGTTTTTGACGGAGAGACGGACCGTTTTTCCGGTCTGTTTCAGGGCGACGGTGATGAGTTCGCCCTCCGGGGTGTGGTTGATCGCGTTGTAGAGGAGATTCCGGAGAACCTGACTCAGCTTTAGCGGATCTGCCGTGATGAATACAGACTCAGGATCTGACTCAAAATGGATCCGGATCCCGTAGGTTTCGGCGGCTGCGGCGCAGTGCGAAGTCTCGGATTCCGCGAGTCCCGCAAGGTCAAAGAATTCCGGATGGAGCCGGATATAGCCGGACTGGAGCTGGGAGTAGTCGAGAATGTCGTTGACCATCTCGCTCATCCGGTTGGATTCCTCGATGATGAGGTCGAGATCTTCATTTCTGGCGTCCTCGTCTTTCCAGTGGATGTCGCGGACGAGCTCCGCATATCCGGAGATCACGGAGAGCGGGGAGCGGAGTTCATGGGAGACATTCGCGATGACTTCTTTCCTGAGGACATCGACTCTCGCGAGTGCCTGGCCGAGAAGTCCGACCGATTCCGCGAGTTCGCCGAGCTCATCATGACGTTTTACATCGGCGCGGGCGGAAAAGTCGTTCGCGGCGAGCTGATCGACCGTGTGCTTGATCGCGAAGATCGGCTTTGTGAAATACCGGGAGCAGACGGCCGCGAGGACGGCTGCGGCGATCGTTAAGAGGATGGTCAGGAGAATGAGCTGGTAGCGGTTGTAGTTAAAAACGGTGTCAGTCCGGATCATGTTTTCGATCAGGAGATAGGCGTCCTCCCCTGCGTAGGTAATCGGAACGCCGATGTGGATGGAAATCGTTCCGTGGTCGCCGTTTAAGACTTTCTGGTAGGAAAGACGGTTTCTGACGTTGGCAAATTCGTCCGTATCCCGGATAAACTCCCAGACATGGTACTCCGGCTCCTGTTCCACGTCAAAGAGAAGATGGCCGTAGCTGAAAATTTCATTGAGTTCCCCCGCATCGTCGGCGAGAAAGATCGTTCCGTCGATCAGGCGGCTGAGGAACGGAAGGAGCTTGTCATCCTCCGCGAGATCGCGGTCAGTCAGATCGTTCATGATCGGCTGCATCTGTTTCAGGGAGGTCGAGAGCGCCGCCTCCGCGTAGGTGTGCTCAAACAGGAAGACCTGGACGAGCCACATAAAGACGGCGGTGAGCGCAACGAGTCCCATCATCATGCCCCAGAGCTGGAAGACTAGACCGGGGGCTTTTTTTTTGTGTGCTCTGTGAAATGACGATTTTGTTTGATTATTCTGATTTGATATATTTTTCATGTTTATTAAATAAATTGATAATATAATCCGGCAGCTGCTTTTCTATGCCTCTGATATTGAGTTTCGTGTATTGTGCGGTGCGTGTCATTCCGTCTGCGCATTTTTCCGTTAAAACGGGATCCATAATGCACAGCGGATTCAAAAAATCGTGATCCGCTACAGATTTTCAATCTTCACGTCCGGATCAAACTTATACCCGACTCCCCACACGGTCTGGATCATGGCGCGGTACGGACCAAGGCGGTCGCGGACGGATTTTACATGGGTATCGACGGTGCGGCCGTCCCCGAAGTAGCTGTAGCCCCAGACATCCTGGAGGAGCTTGTCGCGCCGCAGGACGGTACCGGGATTTTTTGCAAGCTCTAAGAGCAGATCAAATTCCTTTGGAGCCAGGACGAGCTCTTTCCCGGCGACGGAGGCGATGCGGGAATCCGGCCGGATCTCGAGTTCTCCGTATGTAAAGGAATTGCGGACGGGAGTCTTCCGGTTACGTTTTAAGACGGCGCCGACCCGCGCCATCAATTCCTTCGGGCTGAACGGTTTTGAGACGTAGTCGTCCACGCCGAGGTCGAAGCCGGTCAGCTTGTCATATTCCTCGCTCCGGGCGGTCAGCATGATGACCGGGATCTCGCTTGTTTTCCGGATCCGCTCTAACGTCTCAAAGCCGTCGAGTCCCGGCATCATGACATCAAGGATGACGAGGTCAAAATCCGCATCCTGTAATTTCTCGAGTGCGGAAAGTCCGTCCGCGGCTTCCTCACACTCATAATGTTCCACTTCTCCGTAGGTTCTTACGAGTTTTCTCAGACGGATATCATCGTCCACAATTAAAAGTTTTGCCATGCCGGTAAACCTTCTTTCTTAATATTAAAAATCTGCAAATGCTCTTAAATAAGATATATCATAAAATTCCGATCCGGAAAAGCTTCCTCACAAAGTCCTCACAAATTCCTGAAATTTTTCTCACAAAGTGTTCACAATTGACTTTTATAGTAAAACGCGATAATGAAACAAATTCCTGCTTATGGAATGAAACTTTAAGGAAAATTCTGTGGTGCAGGAGTTGACAGGAATGTTATAGGAACTGCAGGAAAGTGAGAGATAGAAGGGAGTATCAGATCATCATGAAGAAAAAGAACATCATCCTGTGCGCGGCGGCTGGTGTCGTTGTCGTTGCGGCAGCGGCCGGCGTGACGGCCATGAAAGGTTCATCCGGCGGTGATAAACAGGGCATGGGCGGTGGTCCGGGAGGCGGACCGGGCGGAATGGGCGAGATGGAACAGCAGACCCAGACGACCGTGGTCCGCGCCGAGGAGCCGGAGACGGGAAACATCTACCTGACAACGGAGCTCACCGGGACTGTGGAGCCGGATGATGTGGTCCATGTCTACGCGAAGGCATCCGGGGACATCACGGCGGTCAATGTCAAGGCGGGCGATACCGTGACGAAAGGCCAGGTGCTCTTTACGATCGACACGGAGCAGGTCGATACGGCGAAGAACTCCGTGGATTCTGCGACGGTCAATCTCCAGAAAGCGCAGAGCGACCTCGCGAGAATGCAGATCCTTTATGATGGCGGCGACCTCTCGGATCAGGAATATGAGCAGTATACAAATTCCGTAAAGACCGCGCAGCTCCAGTATAATTCGGCAAAGACCGCCTACGACCAGCAGGTCGGTTACAGCAGTGTGACGGCTCCGATCTCCGGAAAGGTGGAGAGCTGCAGCGCGGAGGTCTATGACCGGGCGAACATGAACGGGGAACTCTGTGTGATCTCCGGGGAAGGAGAGAAGAAGGTGACATTTTATGTCACCCAGAGAATGCTGGAAAACCTCTCAGTCGGCGATACGCTGACGGTCGAGAAGAGCGGAAAGACCTACGATGCCGTGATCAACGAGATCAACACGATGGTCGATGATGCGACGGGACTTTTTAAGATCGAGGCGCAGCTCGCTGATGCAGATGATGCGGCGACTGGAAGTACCGTAAAGCTCACGGTCACGACCGGAAAAGCCGAGAATGTCATGACGATCCCGGTGGATGCGGTGTATTACAGCGGCGGAAAGGCGTATGTATACCTCTATGAGGACGGAAAGGCGAAGAAAGCTTCGATTGAGGTCGGAATCAACGATGACGATTATGTGGAGGTCACAGACGGACTTTCCGCGGACGATCTCGTCGTGAGCACCTGGAGCAACAACCTGTATGAAGGAGCGGATATCCAGCTTGCGGGAAGCAGCGAGAGCGCGGGTGGCCAGAATGCCCCGACCGGAAATGATAACAGCGCAGCCGGCAGCAGTGCCGCGCAGGAGGGCTGATCATGGGACTTACGAGATATGTATTAAAACGTCCGGTCACGACGATCCTGGCACTCCTCTGTATCCTGGTTTTCGGTATCTCCTCGGTGTTCAGCGCGACGCTGGAGCAGATGCCCGACACGGATCAGCCGATGCTCATCATCCGTGCTTCCTACCAGGGCGCGACGCCGGAGGACATGGATGAGCTTGTGACAAAGCCCATCGAGGACCAGGTCAGCCGTCTGGAGGGCGTAAAGAGCATGTCCTCGACCTCGAACGAGGGAAATGCGATGATCATGCTGGAGTATGATTACGACGCGGACATGGATGACGCCTACAACGAACTGACAAGATCCTTAAACAGCATGCGGGGACTCCCGGATGACTGTACGACGAGCGTCATGGAGATGAACATGAACGGCGGAAACGACATCATGCTCTCCATCTCCCACGACACGCAGGAAGATCTCTACGATTACGTCAACCAGAACATCACGCCGGTGTTCGAGCAGCTCTCCACGGTGGCTCAGGTGGAATCCATGGGCGGTTCCTCCGAGTACGTGAAGGTGGAGCTCGATCCGGTAAAGATGAAGCAGTACAAGGTGACGGTGAACCAGATCACGAGTGCCATGGCGGCAGCGGACCTCTCTTACCCGTCCGGTGACGCGCAGTACGGTGATCTTTCCCTCTCCGTAACGACCTCCGCAAAGGCAGACACGCTCGATGACCTGAAGAAGGTGCCGATCACGACCCAGAGCGGAAAGATCGTCTATCTGGAAGATATCGCGGATGTGTACACGACGGAAGAACAGATGGGCGGCGTGTCCCGCTACAACGGACAGGAGACGATCTCCCTCTCCGTATCCAAGAAGCAGGACAGCTCCGCAATGAAACTTTCTTCCGATGTAAAATCGGCGGTTGAATCCCTGGAAGCGGCAGATTCCGGGCTTCACATCGAGATCGCCCGCGACAGCGCCGACAGCATCAAGTCATCCCTCATGGACGTTGCGCAGACGATGGTCCTTGCGGTCGTGATCTCGATGGTCATCATCTGGCTGTTCTTCGGTGATATCAAGGCATCCCTGATCGTCGGAAGCTCGATCCCGACCTCCATCCTGGTGTCCCTGATCCTGATGACGCGAGTGGGATTCTCCTTAAACGTCATCACGATGAGCGCCCTGGTCCTCGGCGTCGGCATGATGGTCGATAACTCGATCGTTGTCCTCGAGAGCTGTTTCCGTGCGATGGACAAAATGGACGAAAAAGGCTTTGTGGAGTACGCGAAGGCGGCTCTGGAAGGTTCCGGACTCGTTGCCATGTCCGTCCTCGGATCGACTCTCACGACCTGCGTCGTATTTATCCCGCTGACGACTTTAAACGGCATGAGTGGACAGATGTTTACCCCGCTCGGCTGGACGATCGTATTCTGTATGAGTGCATCCCTGCTCTCCGCGGTCACGGTCGTTCCGTTGACGTACATGTTATATAAGCCGAAGGAGCGGGAAAAAGCGCCGCTTTCCGGTCTGATGAAACTGTTGCAGGCACTTTACAGACATGTGCTTCCGACAGTATTAAAGCACAAGGCGATCGTCATGTTAGGCTCTGTCGGACTTGTCGTCCTGACCTTGTTCCTCGCGAGCGGAATGCAGAGCGAGCTCATGACGGCGGATGACAACGGAACGATCTCCGTGACGATCACGACGAGACCGGGACTTCTCGATGAGAAGGCGGATGATATTTTAAATCAGGTGGAATCGATCGTGAGCAGCCATGAGGACGTGGATTCCTACATGCTCCGCTATAACGGCAGCAGCGGTACGGTCAGCGCCTACTTAAAAGATGACCGGAAGATGAGCACGGATGAGATCGTTTCCCAGTGGGAGGACGAAATGTCCGGTCTTGAAAACTGTACGATCGAAGTCGAGGCGTCCTCGTCCATGAGTTTCATGGGACGGAGCCGCGGATATGAGGTCATTTTAAACGGTTCCGATTACGATACGGTAAAAGATACCGCCGACAAGATCGTAAATGAGATGGTTGCCCGCGATGATGTGAAGAATGTCCACTCCGACGTGGAGAACACGGCCCCGGTCGTATCGATCAATGTCGATCAGGTTGCAGCGTCCGCGGAGGGACTGACGGCGGCATCCATCGGACAGCAGGTAAAGACGATGCTCGATGGCACCGAGATCGCGACCCTGACGATCGACGGAAATGAGGTCAGCGTCAAGGCTGAGTATCCAGACGGCATGTACCGGACGGTCGAGCAGGTGAAGAACATGCTGATCACGACGGGAAGCGGCGGAAGTGTCGCACTCTCCGACGTGGCGGATGTCGTGTTCAAGGATAACCCGTCCTCGATCTCCAAGACGGATAAGTCTTACGAGGTTACGATCACGGCCGATTATACCGGTCAGAATGTCAAGAATCTGATCGACAGCGAGGTCGTACAGCCGAATCTTCCGAACGGCGTGACGATCGGAACAAACTCCATGAACCGGATGATGGCGGAAGAGTTCTCCGCCCTGTATCAGGCGATCGCAGTCGCAGTATTCCTGGTATTCGTGGTCATGGCGGCGCAGTTCGAGTCACCGAAGTTCTCCTTCATGGTCATGACGACGATCCCGTTCAGCCTTGTCGGTTCCTTCGGACTCTTAAAACTTACCGGAACGACGATCAGTATGACTTCCATCCTGGGATTCCTGATCCTCATCGGTACCGTCGTAAACAACGGTATCCTCTATGTGGATACAGTCAACCAGTACCGGATGACGATGGACCTCAGGACAGCGCTTGTCGAAGCGGGTGCGACGCGTCTCCGCCCGATCCTGATGACGAGCTCGACGACGATCCTCTCCATGATCCCGATGGTACTTTCCACGGGAAGCAGCGCATCGACGACAAAAGGTCTCGCGATCGTAAACATTGGCGGTCTGACGGCTGGTATTCTTGTCGCGCTGTTCATTCTTCCTGTTTACTATGCGATCATGAATGGCAAGAAGGAGAGAAAGGTACTGGATATTTAAATTGGGGTTTAAAATAAAAGGTCATAAAAAAGGATTAAATTAAGGATTAAATTTAAAGGTTTCATTAAAAAAGGTTTAAAAGGATAAAAAGGTTTTGGGAACACCCTGGGGGAATTTATCCCCAGGGCGGACCTGTATCTGCCGCAGAAAGGAATGGATATCAGCATGAAGAAATGGAAGATTGCAGGCTTGTTCGCTATGGCACTTATGATGAGTGTGACGCCGCTCCAGGCGTTCGCGACCAGCCCGGAATTTGCATATACAGCGGAAAAATGGGCGTCTCTCCAGGATAACAAGCTGGAATACGGGGAGATTGCGGACTTGATCCACGAGTACAACACGACAGTCCGCCAGAATGAGCTGGACTACCAGAAATATAAGGGAAAGACCAGCACGGATATCGCAAAGGAGTATTATGATTCCGCAAGCGAGGTATCCGAGCGGATCAGCTACCCGGACGATGACAGCGCAAACTACGCGGGACAGATCTCCCAGGCGTTAAACAGCGAGATCTCCGTGGATAACCTGACGGAGCAGGGAGATAACAACGTGGATGACGGTGAGATAAAGCGCCTTGGATATGAACAGGCGGAGAAAAGCATCGTGCAGCAGGCACAGAAGCTGATGATCTCCTATTATAGTGGGAAGGCATCCCTGGATACCTTAGAGGATGCAGTGACCCAGGCGGAGACCACATACACCCAGGCGCAGACGAGAAAATCCGCGGGAATGACCCTGCAGTCGGAGGTCGACAACGCGGCGGAGGCGGTTACAAATGTGAAGGCGTCCCTGCAAGCCGCGAAGAGCAGTTTAGAGCAGACGAGACAGCAGCTCATTATCATGTCAGGCTGGAACTACAATGATTCCGTGGAGATCGGAAGTCTGCCGGATGTGGACACCTCCGCAGTTTCCTCCATTAATGTGGATTCAGATATCCAGACAGCTATTGCGAACAACTACAGCATTAAAATTACGGAGCGCAGACTTGCGAACTCCCAGTCGGAGAACAACAGAGCGACTTATACAAGCACACTGTCGAATCAGAAAGACACGGTTTCCACAAACGTGAAGAACGCCTACAACAGCCTGGTACTCGCAAAGGACAGTTACGAACAGGCGAAGACGAACTATGAGCTTGCGGAGAAGGAACGGGCAGCAGCAGAGCTAAGACTCTCCGCCGGAACCATCACAAAGAAGACATACGCAAAGCAGGAATCTGCCTGCCTTTCTGCGAAAACTTCCATGGAATCTGCAAGGTTAAGCTTTCTCACCGCGAAGGTCACATATGACTGGGCTGTGGCAGGACTGGCGTCGGCGTCATAAGTTCCTTTTTGCCGGGAATGATTCCTGTCACAGCAGAAAAACGCAAAATGGCATGGAATGTAGTTTGGGAATGAGTTGATGTGAGGTGAAAGAATGAAAACATATAAAAAATGGATGGGCGGTCTGCTATTCGGCGCGGCAATTTTCGCGGCAGCCGGAGGTGGGAACAACGCGGACAGTATCCTCGGAAATATGCATGGATTGATTGCCGGAGCGTTCTCATCCTGCAAAATCATATCTTACGCAGCGGAATCCGATTCCGTAGATTCAAGCCAGATCACGAAGATCGAGTACAGCGATCTGCGGGAATTGATCAAAGCGGGAAACTTTTCCTATCTGCAGAGTCAGGACAGCCAGAACCGCCAGAGTGCGCCCTATGAAAAGATGCACGAGACGTTAAAGGAAGAGTACAACTACCTGAAAAAGATGGCGGACTCCTATAAGGATGACGGCGATACAGAAATGCAGGCACTCTACGAGAATAACGCGAAGAATATCCGCACTTCCATGGCGCAGGTGCAGTCTACGATCAACCGAATGAATTCCGCAAGTCAGGAGAAGACCATGGAGGATCTGGCGGATACCCTGGCGGCATCGGCACAGAACCTGATGAACTCCTACAACCAGATGGCAGCCAATGTGGCGGCGATGGAAAAAAATGTGGAGGCGGCGCAGAGTTCCTACGACGCGGCGGTGAAGAAACGGTCGGCTGGTCTCATCAAGGATACGGAGCTGGAGTCGGAGAAGAGCAGCCTGGAACGGCAGCAGAACTCCCTGGCATCCCTGAAAGAGCAGCAGAGTGAATTGAAGGAAAGTCTTCTGACGCTGCTCGGACTTTCCGGGCGTACCGATGTGGAGATCGGCACAGTCCCGGATCCGGATATGACGGCGATCCGTGCAGTTTCTGTGGAGAATGACCTTCAGACAGCCATCAGCAACGATCCCACCTGGGTCAGCGAGATGAAATCAAAGGTCACCGGAACGGATAACCGGGAGCTCAGAAAGCAGCGGATCAGCGAGGCATCCCAGAACGCGGAGATCAGCCTGAGATCCACATACGAGAATCTCCAGAATGCCGTATCCCAGTATGAGGCAGCGGAGAGCGCCTATTCCGCCGCAAAACAGGCATGGGATACGGTGCAGAAGAAGCAGGCAGCAGGCATGCTCTCAAAGAACGCCTATCTTTCCGGTGAATCCGCATGGCTCTCCGGCGAGGCAGCGATGAATACGGCAAAACTGAATCTCGTCTCCGCCTACGAGTCCTATGTATGGCAGGTGGCCGGTGTTGAGACCGGCGCATCCGCCGGAGCTTCCGGCGGTGGCGGGGCACCGGCCGGAAGATAGAAAAACGTAGCAAAAAGAGTACATGTAAAAGTGTGCTCTTTTTTGCGCTTTTCAGAAAAAATACCGGGGCCGATTTTGGATGTAATAAAGGTGGTATATTTAGTTTATAAATTTTAGAAAATATTCAAATAACTTGTTTTGGTAAAAATTAGTGCTATAATATACCCCGTATGTAAATTGTAAAAATTCTTAAATCAAGCGGAAGTTATAAGGACTTACTTTGGCATGACCACACAAGATAAGAGAATATAATACTGATTTGCAAATAAAAAGAAGGAGAGACTGCACATGAAACAACGATGCTTATCGTTGGTATTGGCAATTAGTATGATCATGGCCTCGGCAAGTCCATTTTCATACGCAAAAGATACCCTGGGGGGGTATTGCAAAATACTAGAACGACTACTACAGATGAAACAGAAGAGATACTGCCGATAAAGGCAACAGATTCAGAGGCATCTGATATACAGAAATACCCGTTGGATGACAAAGAACACATAGCAAGCGCTTCTAACCCAGCTCTTTTTGCCACAAAAAAGACCAAACAGAAGGCTGATTTGCCCGATGGTATTTATTTATCCCAGTCAGATGGCGATGATGGAAACACGGGACTAGACAGGGAAAACGCAGTCAAAACGTTTGAGCAGGCTAAGAGCTTGATGGAAGAAAACTCATTTGAACATGTATATCTCTGTGGAAATTATGTGATAGACGGAACAGAAGAATGGGATCTGGACGGAAAAACATTGAACCGTTACGGATTTATAAGCTATATGATCGACCTGAAGGGTGAGAACTCAAATCTTACGCTCAGCAATATCGTGATCGATGCGGAGAACACCATTAAGAATCCGGACGAGAGCGAAACAGGAGATTCGATCATTCAGGCATTTCATGGAGGAAGCCTGACACTGAATGATGGCGCGATCCTGGAAAACAATAATGCCCAGATGATGGGAACAGCTGTATTCGGAATCAATGGATTCAATATGACGATGAATGATGGTGCGGTTATTCAAAACAATACCAACCATAACGTGCATTATGGTGGAGCAGTGACAATCGCAAATAATAGTACATTCACGATGAACGGTGGTCTGATCACTGGAAACACGGCGAACCGCGGTGGTGGTGTAGCGGTTATTGGATCCTCAATGGTCATGAATGGGGGTTCCATTGAGAAAAACAAAACCTACACGATAGGCAGCCAGTTCGGCTATGGCGGAGGAATTTATCTTGCGGACTGGCAGGATATGTCAGGAGTAGGTGAAAATCACAATCAGCTGCTTACTTCATTACCGGCTTCGTTTGTTATGAATGGTGGCGAGATTTCAGAAAATGTGGCTCAAACCTATGGCGGCGGTCTTGTAACGTTCCCCCAGTCAGGAAACAATAGTCCGGAGGTTTCGGTTGAAATCAATAACGGCATAATTGCGGATAATGAGGTGACAGACGGAAGCGGTGGAGCGCTTGCGATGTTTTTCAATAGTACAAAATTCCGTATGAATGGTGGAAAGCTGATAGGAAATAAAGTATCAGACTTTGGCGGTGGGATTTTTATGTACAGTATGAAGGGAACCGGCGAGATCTCAGATGGTCTGCTTTCAGAAAATGAGGCAGCCTTTGGTGGTGGAATCATGGTACAAGATAATACCGAACTTTTCATAAAAGGCGGTACAATTTCCCAAAACCAGGCGAGCGGTACAGGTGGAGGCTATTATATCTGGCGTGGGTCACAGCTACGTCAGACAGGCGGTTCCTGTCAGAAAAATAAAGCAGAAAATGCCGGGGGCGCATATATCTCCCCAAATTGTACATTTACCATGACAGGCGGCGATGTATCTGGCAATAATCCGGGCGATCAGAAAAATACTACGGGTGATGGAATATATGTAAACGGCTTTTTTGAAATGGGAGATTCCGCACAGGTCGCTTCCGACAATGATGTGTATCTTCCGACGGATCATTATATAAAGATGATATCGGAATATACAGGAACAACCAGTGAAGCACCAATCATGATTACGAGTGAGGAAGATCATGTCGAGAACCTCAGCGCAATTGGTACAAAATTAGTATTATATACAAATGAAGCCGGTGGAGCGGAGGCAGCGAAAACGGCTGATCTCGACAGAATCTTTGTTCCAAGTAAAAAAATGCATTCAGGGCTGGCGATAGGAGAAAGCCAGCATGAAACGGACTGGATGACATATATTCCAGGGATAAGAATCCATTATGAGTGGGTAGGAACATGCACGCCGTCTGACGCAAAGCCTCCAGTGGATGATGCGGTTCGCGTTAACAGCGCATATACGGCAAAATCGCAGGAGGAATCAGAAGAGGGATATAAATTTGATGGCTGGTATCTGGATCAGGAACTCACTCAGAAATATGTGGATGGAACGACATTGAGCACAGATACGGTTCTTTATGGAGAGTGGAAAGAAGATCCGGATTCCGCATACGCGATCACGATCACACCGATGGATATTACGGTCTATGTTGGCGGCAATGGATACAAAGGCGTAATCGGATCGGATAACCAATTTGCTTCCAATGATCTGCCTGAGATGGGATATTACCTGACTCTTCCGGCAAACATCAGTCAGGCTCTTCAGGATGAGGGAGCGGGCAGTGATGTGAGCGATCATATCGAACTGACCTACGATGATGGAAATGGAACGACAATAGTATGGAATCTGAAGCTTTATGGAGATGAGGAACACAGCTCCTCAACGCTGAATGGAACAGAGCACCGGATTTATCGGATCCTTCCAGGTAAGGTAAACGGCACGGATGAGACCATTCCGGTCGGTCTGAAATTTATGGCACCGGATGGATCTGTCATTGTCAGCTCTGATTTCCCGGTCAAGGAAAATGATACATTCCGCGACTACAAGGTAGATATTTATTCCGTTAACCTGAATGCGTCTCTTATCCGCGCAAAGATCAAAGTGGGAAATAAGACACTCACGCGGACGGTACGTGCGGGAACTGGAAATTTAAAAGTTCGAGGGAATGTGGAAGAAAAGTTTTCTGACGTGACATATGGAGGACCGAAGCTCGAGCTCGATGCTCCTGAGCGGATTCTCGCAAGTGCCGCACAGCCAGATACGATGTACTTTATTAATAAGGGAAATGTCAAAGTGACAGATCCGTCCGGCGTTCGCCTACTGGTGGATCAGAGTCTGGGCGATGGTTCCCTGGCAGAGTATCTTGATAAGAACGTCAATACAGATGGAAGATTTTCGTATATTTTCAAATACCTTGATCTAGTGGACACCCATAATGGAGACGCGTATGTGACAATGGCAGAGGGACAGAAAATGAATGTCTACTGGCCAGTACCGAAAGACGCGTCCAGAGATTCGGAATTTCGGATCATCCATTTTGAGACGCTTCATCGTGAAAGCAACGTGGATACAGGTGAGCAGTTGAGACAGAATCCACCAACCGAGATTTCATGTGAAAAAATTGTGATTGCTGGAAAGGAGTTTATCACTTTTACGACACATTCATTTTCGCCGTTCGCGCTGCTGTATGAAAAAGGCGGCTCTGGATCCACAGATCAGCCGGTTGATCCGAAACCGGATCCATCGAATCCGGGAACTCCGGTTAAATCACCGAGCAACGCGAACCGATCGGATTCCTCCGATGATTCTGATGACTCTGGTTCTTCAACAACAACGAGAAAGAATCAGACGGTAACTACAAATACCACTACATCGACGAATACAACGGAGACAGATCAGACAGCAGGAGGCACGGATGAGACCAATCTTCCGGGTACTACGGGGGAAAATAACGAGTCTACCTCTGAGACGGTAGAAACAGATGAAACAAAGCTTCCGCAGACAGGACAAACCTGGTGGCCGGTATGGTTGTTGATGATGGCTGGCGGCGCACTGATTTTTGCGGGTCGGTCATTGAAGAAACGCGAGAAATAAATAAAATGCAGAGAGGGAGATCGCATATTTGAGATACTATGCGATCTCCCTTTTTACAGAAAAGAAAACATAAAAAAAGGCTATCATGAAAAGCAAATTTTTGGTAGGAACCGGCCTTATCATGATTGCGGCGGCCTTATGTCACAGGCTAAGTGAGTCAAAGAAATTTCTTCATATGATTTCTGAGATTTTCTTCCATCCCGGTGAGCTCGTCCGCGAGTTCCATGGCGGCCTTTGAGGCACCGGAATACTGATTTTTATAACCGCATATGGTCTTGATCCCCATATTACAGCCGTCAGTGACAATACTGGCGGCTTCTTTGTCTCCGCCTTTTGCCATCATCCTCATTTCTGTGGACATCCAGGACCAGGCGGATGCCATTTTGCCCGGCTCTTTTCCCTGTTCTTCCATGGCACGCAATGTCTTTTTGATCCTCAGATCGAGATCCTGGTGCTTTTCATAGCTCGCAGTGATCTCATTCCATAATCCCTGATCGGAAACAAAATCCCGGATCTGTTCCAGACTCTCCGCCGCCATCGCGCATCCGGAATCGCATTCCCGGAGCAGATCGACTGTGTGTTCTTCCATTGTGATCATCCTTTCTATTAAGAAGGTTTTACAGGTCAGCTTCCGTGTGACGGATGATAAAAAATCCGTCATGGATCAGGCTGATCCGTATATATGAAAAGTATGGGAAAGACAGAAGAAAAATATACATTTTGTTATGGGCAGGAAGTGAAAGCGGATCGGGAATCTCTTTGAAAAATGCAGACGGAATTTCGGACATGCGACTTTGTGCGGAGAAATTTACGGATCGGGCTCCGGTATGGACAGAAAAATTTAAGAAAATTAAAAATAAAGAGAAAAATGGATCAGTTGAATCAAGAACCTATTTATGTTATGATGGTAACGGTCGACAAAAAATGGCAGAAAATAGAAATACAGCGCGAAAAAGAAGTGCCGGTCCGGCGGAGCGCAGTTTCTGCCAGATATTGGAGGAAACATTTGGAAAAGACAGAAGCAGAGAAGATCCTGAGGGAAAAACTGGGATCCGCGGAGAAGATCCTTGTCGGGATCGGCTCTGAATGGAAGAAGAAAGAAGGCGCGGAGGAAGAGGAAATCCTCCATGCGGCTGAACAATTAAAGAAGTTTCTGGATGGAAAAGACTACTATATGATCACGTCCCTGGCAGACGAGGACGCAAAAAGACTCCCGTTTGATGCCGGACATATCGCGGTCCCGCACAGCGTATCCTTTACGGAAGAAAACTGGAAATCGTACACGCTGTGGCTTTCCTGCACCTTAAACAGGAATACGGTGCTTCTGGAGCTCGGGGAGAATTATAAAGATCCGTCCCTGATCCGCTGGCCGTTTGAGAAGACGGCGATGTTAAACAATAAGGCGTATCTGTTCCGTGTCCATAAGATCTTTTCGCAGGTTCCGGAAGAACTGGCCGGAAAATCATGTCCGGTGGCGGAATCATCCGTGAAATTTGCGGAAGAGTTTTTCGACTGATGTATCAATACTACAAGGAGGAAATATGGCTGCGATCGCAAATGACTGGTTAGCCCCGATGAGCGGGGAATTCAAAAAGCCGTATTACAGAAAATTGTATGAGACCGTAAAGAACGAGTACGAGACAAAGGAGGTCTACCCGGCGCCGGATGACATCTTCAACGCGTTCGCGTTCACGCCTCTCGCCAAAGTAAAAGTCGTGATCCTGGGACAGGACCCGTACCATGAGCCGGGGCAGGCCCACGGGCTGAGCTTCTCCGTGAAGCCGTCGGTGGAGATCCCGCCGTCTCTCATAAACATTTATAAAGAGCTTCATGAGGACTGCGGCTGTTATATCCCGAATAACGGGTATTTAAAGAAGTGGGCCGACCAGGGCGTCATGCTCCTGAACACGGTCCTCACAGTCCGCGCCCATGCGGCAAACTCCCACAAGAATATCGGCTGGGAGGAATTCACGGACGCCGCGATTCGCATCTTAAATGAACAGGACCGCCCGATGGTGTTCATCCTCTGGGGACGCCCGGCGCAGATGAAAAAACCGATGCTGACGAACCCGAAGCACCTGATCCTCGAGTCACCGCACCCGAGCCCGCTGTCCGCCTACCGCGGATTTTTCGGCAGCCGTCCGTTCAGCAAGACAAATAAGTTCTTAAAAGAACACGGCCTGGAGCCGATCGACTGGCAGATCGAAAACGCCAACTAGCAATCTGGCGTGCGTCAGCGGGTTCGGAAAAATGCGCCGCAAGCTTGCTTGCAGAAGCATTTTTTTGAACCTGTTGACATAGGGCGGATGCCCGAAGCTTCTTGTTTTCATGACAATGAAAACAAGAAGACCGCACGCTATATTCAAAATATAAAGCATAGGAGTGAATATGAGTAATTTTATTGAATTTCTGAAGATCATCGTATTCGGTGTCGTAGAAGGTTTCACCGAATGGCTTCCGATCAGCAGTACCGGACACCTGATCCTGGTGGAAAATATCGTCCACCTCAACGTCTCTGAGGACTTTATGAACGTGTTCCGCGTTGTGATCCAGTTAGGTGCGATCCTGGCCGTCCTGGTCCTGTATTTCAGACGGCTGAACCCGTTTGATCCGGGAAAGAAATCGGCACAGAAACGTGCAACCTGGCACTTATGGTTCAAGATCGTGATCGCGTGTCTCCCGGCGGCTGTCATCGGAATCCTGTTTGATGATGTTCTGGATAAGTACCTCTACAATCCGTATGTCGTAGCGGCAATGCTGATCATCTACGGTGTGATCTTCATCGCATTTGAGAACCACAATCAGTATGCGGAGGCGCGGGTAAAGAAGGTCTCCCAGATCAGCTACCAGACCGCCTTCTATATCGGTTTATTCCAGCTTCTCGCCCTGGTCCCGGGTACATCGCGATCCGGCGCGACGATCCTCGGCGCGATGATGCTCGGCTGCTCCAGAACAGTAGCATCCGAGTTCACCTTCTTCCTTGGAATTCCGGTCATGTTCGGCGCCAGCCTCTTAAAGATTGTTCACTACGGACTCGCATTCTCCGCGATGGAACTCTTCTTCATGGTGGCAGCGATGGTGATCGCGTTCATCGTTTCCATGTATTCGATCCAGTTTTTACTTGGATATGTCAAGAAACATGACTTCAAGTTCTTCGGATATTACCGTATCGTCCTTGGCGTGATCGTCCTGATCTACTTCGGACTGACTGCGATCCTTGCAAAATAGATCCTGTATTGTTAAAAAAAACATTCATATGAAATCCCGGGCTGTATGAGGAATGGCTGATCTCCTCATATAGCCCGGGATTTCCTGTTTCATAGGAAATTCCTATAGAACGTCCGGTTAAACGAAAAGACACTGTGTACAGAAATGTGATTCCATTTCACAGAACTATCCATGATTCATCACACTTTCATCACAATTCACTGGTACACTATGTCATGTAGTTGAGGGGAAGGAAAAAAGAGATCCCTTAAATACGAAAGACAAGATCTGAAAGCATCTGGCAGACAGGTTTTCCGAAGAAAGGCTGATCCGGATGCAGAAGAAATGATCAGAAATATCACTCGTTACAGAAAGGAGATACCTGTTATGTATGATGAAAATAAATGGAACGAAATGAACAATGAAAATGAAAAGAAGGACGGCGGGGAGCCGGTAAATGCGCAGAACGCTCAGAACGCACAGCAGCCGCAGAACCGCCCGCAGGATGCACAGCAGTCCCAGGGACAGAGCGAACACACCGGAAGACAGATCTACGGAAGACTCGGCGGTGCTCAGAGCGGTCAGCCATATAACGGAAATGCCCAGAATCAGAACCAGAACGGTTCCTACTACGGCGGACAGCAGCATCAGCAGTATTACGGAAACCAGAACCAGTACACAAACCCGTATCAGCAGTATGATTACTACCAGGGACATGGACAGAATCCGAATCAGAACGGAAACAGCCACCATGCTCCGAAGAAGAACCAGCATATGAAGACAGCGGCTCTCGTCACAGCGGCGGCACTTCTCTTCGGTGTTGTCTCCGGAGGTACGATGTACGGAGTCAACCGTGCGGCGAACACCCTGTTCCCGTACCAGAGTTCCCAGGCGAGCGCTTCCAGCGAGACGATCGGTCAGACTTCCCAGGTCCCGGCGGCGAACACCTCCACATCATCCAGCAACGGTGTTGTTATTGAGGATGTATCCGCGATCGTGGATGCGACACTTCCGTCCGTTGTATCGATCACGAATACCCAGCTCTACCAGAGCAACAGCTGGTTCGGACCGTCCCAGACTTACGAAGTTCCGAGCAGCGGTTCCGGCATCATCGTCGGACAGAATGACTCAGAGCTTCTGATCGTCACAAACAACCACGTTGTCAGCGACACCGAAGGTCTTACGGTCACATTCGCAGATGAGAGTACCGCAGATGCAGCGATCAAGGGAACCGATTCTGAGGCAGACCTCGCAGTGATCGCTGTTCCGCTCGACAGCATCTCCGCTGACACAAAGAGCAAGATCAAAGCGGCAACACTCGGTGATTCCGACTCCTTAAAGATGGGCCAGGGCGTGATCGCGATCGGCAATGCACTTGGACTTGGCCAGAGCGTCACAGTCGGACATGTCAGTGCATTAAACAGAGAGATCAAAGTTGACGATACCACAAAGACCGTGATCCAGACAGATGCAGCCATCAACCCGGGCAACAGCGGCGGAGCTCTTTTAAACTCCAAAGGTGAGGTCATCGGTATCAATGAAGCAAAGTATGCAGATACAAGTGTTGAGGGCGTCGGCTATGCGATCCCGATCTCCAAAGCAAAAGCGATCATCGATGATCTGATGACAAGAACCACAAAGATCGCTGTTTCCGAATCAGAACAGGGCTATCTCGGGATCCAGTTACAGAACATCGACGAGTCCATGGCAAAGATGTACGGAATGCCGCAGGGCGTCTATGTTTACAAGATCATGGAAGACTCCGCAGCAGCAGGATCTGACCTTCATGAGAAAGACATCATCACAAAGTTAGACGGTGAGAAGATCTCCAACTATGCAGACCTTGCAAAGCTTTTAACTTACTATAAATCCGGTGATACTGTAACTCTTACCGTACAGTCTCTTGTCAACGGCAGCTACCAGGAGAGAGAAGTCCAGGTAACCTTAAAGAACCGTCCGGCAGAAGCTGACAATGGAAAC
>NZ_QUEP01000020.1:0-23671 GCF_003478035.1 Clostridium sp. OF03-18AA | reverse complement strand
GAAACAGCCAGGATCAGAGCCAGAGCCAGGATCAGAGCCAGAGCCAGGATCAGAGCCAGAGCCAGGATCAGAAACCGGCACAGAGCCAGTCAAAGATCGGCAAATAAAACAGAAACAGAACAGGATCTGCAGCCCGCAGATTAAGGCGGGAGGCAGAAAGAAAAGATAAAAAGCAGGAGCGCCATCCGGATCCATCCGGACAGGCGCTCCTGCTTTTTGCTATCCGGTCTGGGAACCGGCAGCGGGGAAGGTTTGGTATAGAGGTTTTTCCCTGCACGGTGAAAACACAGGAGCCGCGGCAGGAATCTATCAGAAATTCCTGAAGATGGAATTTACAGGAAATTCATGAATGTCGTCAGTACCATGGAGTTGAAGAAGTCTACAAACAGACTTCCGACGAGCGGTACGATGAAGAATGCTCTCGGAGCTGCACCGTAGCGCTCAACGAGTGCTCTCATGTTTGCCATCGCGTTCGGGGTAGCGCCCATGCCGAAGCCGCAGAAAGCGGTGGTCATAGCAGCTGCTTCGTAGTCACGTCCCATCACGTTGAATACAACGAAGTTTGCGTACAGGAACATGACAACGGTCTGGACAAGAAGAATGACGATCATCGGAAGAGCGAGCGCTGCTAACTGCCAGAGCTTTAAGCTCATCATTGCCATGGAAAGGAACAGGTTTAAGGAAAGTCCGCCCAGGGCGTCGATCTCGACCATCGGAAGTTCTTTGTTCTGGACATCCCAGATATTGCGGATCGCTGCTGCTGCGAGCATGGCGCCGATGTAAGTCGGGAATGTCAGGTGGCATACATCTTTGAAGAATGTGAAAATAAGAGTACCGAGACCGATGGCAACCGCTAAAAACATTGCGGATGTTGTGAATTTCTGACCATCAACGGCTGGCATAACCTCAGCTGTCTCGTTGCCTTCCTCAGCTGCTGTGGATTTCAAGTGGAGTTTTTCAACACGGGCGCGGGCGATCGGGCCGCCCATCATGCTTCCGGATACAAGTCCGTATGTAGCTGCCGCGAGAGCAACAGTGGTAGCGCCGACAACGGCATAATCCGTCTCAAGAAGCGGTCCGAAGGAACCGGATGTTCCGTGTCCTCCTACTAACGGCATGGAACCCATACATAAACCGAGCAGCGGGTTTAAACCAAAGGCTGCTGCGAGTCCGCTGCCGACTGCGTCCTGGATGACACAGATCGCGACCGCGAGACCGAGGAACATGAATACCTGGATGCCGCCTTTCTTTAAGAGACGGAAGCAGGCTGTGAATCCGACGCTGCAGAAGAAGATCGTCATGAAGACACTCTGTAATGTCGTGTCAAAGGAAAGTTCCAGGATCCCGGCTGCATATAATGCCAGATGAGCCAGCGCAAATACGATACCGCCGGCAACCGGTGCCGGGATGCAGTACTTGCTTAAGAATGAAAGTTTGTTGACCATGAGTCGTCCGAGACAATAGACGAGTGCGCCGAGAGCGCAGGCCTGATACATGTCGAGCTGTAAAGTAATCATAAGATACCCCCTCTTATTTTTTGGTAATTGTTCAATTATGCAAAAATCTGTGCAGGGAGACGAACGGAAAATTTGCATCCATAAACATCTCTGTGTACAAGCTGCACAAAAACCTGAACTTATCACCAATTTTTTGCTACAATTTCATCATAAAACCTCACTACAAAAAAATTCAAAAAAATACAGGGGGGAAGATTCAGATAGCGCTAAGCAAAAAAGCACATCTGTCTGGAACTTTGCGGCAGGCTTTTTGTTGCGAGTCCTGCGGATTTGCATTATAATAGTGGATAATTCGTAATCATTCAGTAGGTCTGTGCACTTGCTGCGCTGACCGTAATAAAACACAGGCTTGAAGGCAAAAATCCCATCGGCGAAGCCGATTTAAAATGGATTTTTGCTCGTAACTTGCCATGCATCCGAAAGGAAGCTCCGGGGGAGGTTCCTGTAGGTGTGAGGGCACTGAACAGTTACGGTAATTCTGAAAAATTCAGAAAGAAAAAAGATTCCGTGGATTTTGAGCGCATTTTGCAGAAAAAAGAGCGTATGTGGTGGCTGCGAAAATACGGGATATTTGCAACGATAGAAAGATCAGGAGAAATACATTGGAAGACAACAGAAATAACGGATATGAAAAAGTCTGCTGCATGTGCAGACGGACGGAGAACCAGGCGGGAAAGATGATCACACTGCCGGGCGGACTGAACGTGTGCAGGGACTGCATGCAGAGATCGTTTGACATGATGATGGGAAGCGGTATGGACTGGACAAAGATGTCTGGGTTTACGCCGGAGATGCTGAAAAATATGTATCTGGATCCGGAAAAAGCTAAAGATGTGATCGGACATACCGGTGACGGCGAAAAAGAGGAAGAGCAGACTGCTGCAAATACAGCTGATCCTGCAGACAATGCGGATGAGGACAAAACCCAGACTGTGGAGGACGCGGATGAGTCTGATGACAATGAAGATTTCGAAGAAGATGGCGAAGAGATGGAAGGAATCCCGCTCGGAAACATCTTCGGGATCCCGGTCGGTCAGATCGACCTCGGAGCCCTGATGGGACAGGGACATAAACGCTCAAAGAAAAAGAAGAAAAAAGTGAAGAAAGAGCTGTTCAAGCTCAGCGAGATCCCGGCTCCCCACGCGATCAAGGCGCAGCTCGACGAATATGTGATCGGACAGGAACAGGCGAAAAAGGTGATTTCCGTCGCGGTTTATAACCATTATAAACGTGTATTCTCAAAGACATCCCCGGATGCGGAGAAGTACGGAACAGATATTGAGATCGAAAAATCGAATATCCTGATGATCGGACCGACCGGAAGTGGTAAGACGTATCTTGTAAAGACACTTGCGAAACTTCTCGATGTGCCGCTCGCGATCGCGGACGCGACTTCGCTGACGGAAGCCGGATATATCGGTGATGATATCGAGAGCGTTCTCACAAAGCTTCTCGCGGCGGCGGGCGGCGATATCCAGAAGGCGGAGATGGGGATCGTATTCATCGATGAGATCGATAAGATCGCGAAGAAGAAGTCCACGAATACCCGCGATGTCAGCGGTGAGTCTGTTCAGCAGGAGCTCTTAAAGCTTCTTGAGGGAGCGGATGTGGAAGTCCCGGTCGGAACAGGGCAGAAGAATGCCATGACTCCGATGGAAATGGTCAACACGGACAATATCCTCTTTATCTGCGGAGGTGCGTTCCCGGATCTTGAAACGATCATCAAGGAGCGCCTGACGAACACAACGTCCATCGGATTCGGCTCCGACCCGAAAGACAAGTACGATAAGGATCCGGACATTCTCTCAAAGGTCACAAACCAGGATCTCAGGGAGTTCGGAATGATCCCGGAGTTCCTCGGAAGACTTCCGGTGACAGTGACACTCCAGGGACTCACGAAGGACTTCCTGGTGCGGATCTTAAAGGAGCCGAAGAATGCGATCTTAAAGCAGTACCGGAAGCTTCTCGCAATGGATGAAGTCAACTTAAACTTTGATGATGACGCATTGGAATGGATCGCGGAACAGGCTTTAAAGAAAGACACCGGCGCGAGAGCGCTCCGTGCGATCATCGAGGAATTTATGCTCGATATCATGTTCGAGATCCCGAAGGACTCGGAGATCGGTGCTGTGACGATCACCCGCGCGTACCTGGAGAAACACGGCGGCCCGCGGATCGAGATGCGGGAGTATTCTACGGCGGACAAGAAGGCGACTGCTCTGCCGGGACCGACGGAAGCCTGTTACAAAGCTGAATAAATACGAAGCCTGCTGATAGTGTCTGCACGGCATCGGATGTTATAAATTAAAGGTTTCTAAGATGTAAAAAAGCTTCATACAGATTCAGCGTTCCATATCCGAACTCACGGTTCGGGTATGTGAGCGCTGGATTTCTTTGTGCCCCACGGACGAAGATGGACTTTAGCACCGGCGTGTTGAGATACGGATAATTTGCATTGAGGACGCCCCAGTTCAACAGGATCGCCGCGGCACCGGCGAGGTGGGCGGCGGAGACGGAGGTGCCGGACATTCTTGTGAGACGTCTTCCTGAGACGGACGCGCCTAAGATGTTGACACCCGGGGCAGCGAGGTCCGGCTTTATCCGGCCGGACAGGCTGTAGCCGCGGCTGGCGTGGATGTAGATGCTGTTTTTGGTGTGGTCGTAGGCGGTGACAGTGATGGGATACCGGGCATTTCCGGGATCTGTGATGATCGTATCGGGATCCGGGCGGAGAAAATAGGTCTCATCGGTGATAAAGCCCCGGACCGGCAGCCAGAGATGAAAGGTCTCACGGATGTCCAGAGAGTTCCGTATCAGGATCCGCCAGATCCCGGACATGGGGTTTTCGAAGCGCATAAAGATAAACTGGCTTCCGGCGCTCACATCGGCGATCTGGGTGTAGACTGTGATCTGGGTCTGTTCCAGGAGAAAGGACACCGTGTTCTCGCCCCGGAGCGGAACGGAAATCTCCCGCGCAACTTCGCCGGTCGGTGAGATAAAGCCTACCGTGTAGACACCCATGTTCTCTGCCCAAAGTTCCATGGAAAAACCGGCTTCCCGTTCCCCCACCCGCAGCTCCGCGGTGACTTCATCCGTGCTTGCGTCCATGACAGCCCGGAAGTGATGTCTTGCCCCGGTCTCGTTCCCGGCAGCGGTGATGACGGCGGAACCGTTAGAAAGGCTGACCTGGTTTAAATACTGCCCGAGGCGGCTCATTCCCATGTGGCTTCCTATATTGGTGCCGAGAGGAATGCAGACGACGAGGGGCATGGAGTATTTTCTGGCGAGAAAATAGAGATAGGAGACGCCCATCATGATATCGTTTTCCTGGTAGGCCTCTGCCCCGTCCTGGATCAGGTAGAAGTCACGGAGATACTGCTTGGCGGGTTTTAATTTCACCATGGCGATGGATGCCTGCGGTGCCGCCCCGGAAAATCCCGCCCGTTCATCCCGGTTCCCGGCGGCAATGGAAGCGAGAAATGTTCCATGTCCGTTTTCGTCCCGGGTGGGGACGATGGAGGCGGGATTGTCGGAGTTCAGGGCCAGGTTGATCTCCTCGGCAGTGTATTGCGTGCCGTAGAGAGCTGAGAAGGCAGAAAATGGTTTTACAGTTTCATTCTCTATATTGTTAGAATTATCTGAATTATTTGTCTGGTCCCATATCCCAATAATTCTTGTACTTCCATCTACATTCCGAAACAGCGAATCTGTATAATTGATCCCCGTATCCACAAATCCCACAATAACTCCCGCGCCCTGATTGTTCAGCACCGGAAGCTCCCCCGCTGGCGTGATCCCGGCAGCATCCATACTTGTGACATCCAGAAGACTATATAGCTTCGGAACTGCCGAATATGTATAGGAAGTATAAGTAGAAGGTGTCACCGTGGAGAGCGGAACATAGACGACCGCCAGTGTAGAATTCACAAAATCAATGCAGTCTGTCCCCTGTGAACGAATAAACTCTTCAGGTGTAGTAAAATAAGGCGCGATAAAATCCGCAAAATCTTCCGACGCGACAGAATTTGTACATGACATGGCTGATACTCCGCAGAAAATGGTTCATACTATATATGTATATGAGGGACAAGGGCACATGTTCCCAAAAAAATTACAGGATCAGAAAACGGGAAGAGGAACGAGAGGCGTAAATGAAATGGGTAAGAAAACGTGTGAAAATGGCGCCGCGGTCTGACCGTGAAATAAGAAATATATGGACGGACCCTTTAAAATGTTGTAATATAAGGATATCTGTGAAAGTATGCAATCATGTAAGATAGAAAAGAAAGGGGAATCGCAATGTTTGGATTTTTGACATTCGGAACGACGCTTGCGCTTACAGATCTGGCTGTGAAAAAAGAGATCGAAGCCAGACCCGATGAAGAATTCCCGAAAACCGTGAAAGAATCAGGCGGCCTGATCCGCCTCTACAAAAACCACAATCCGGGCTTTTCCTTCGGATTCATGAAGGAATACCCGAAACTTGTGGAGATGGTCCCGGTCTGCATGCTGTCAGCGGTAGCCGGTGCATGGGCGTATGTGATCGGAAAGAAGGGACGCGTGCTGGAGAAGACGGCGCTGACCCTGGTGCTGGCCGGCGGAGCGAGCAACCTTTATGACCGGCTCAAACGCGGATATGTGGTGGACTATTTCAGCATCCAGTGGAAGAAACTGAAAAAAGTGGTCTTCAACCTGGGTGATATCTTTATTTTTGCCGGATCTGCCCTGTTTGCGGCAGTCCAGCTCGTGGAGGAGGTCCGCGAAATTCTTCCGAAAGAAAAAATCTTTGTTAAGGAAGAAGAGTAATTCAGGCAGCAGGACACAAAATCCAGCTCACCCATGCTGCAAAATACATCGGCGCAGAAAAGCCGGGACAATGAGGAGAACAGTCTATATGAAGAAACAATATGATTACCTGTTAGTGGGCAGCGGACTTTTCGCCGGAGTTTTCGCGTACTACGCAAAAAAAGCCGGAAAGACCTGCCTCGTTCTTGAGAAGAGAGGACATGCAGGCGGAAACATCTACTGCGAAAATATCGAGGGCATCAACGTACACCGCTACGGCGCCCATATCTTCCATACCAGTAACAAGGAAGTCTGGAACTTTGTGAACAGCCTCGTGGAATTCAACCGCTACACAAACAGCCCGGTTGCGAACTACAAGGGCGAGATGTACAACATGCCGTTCAATATGAATACCTTCAGCCGCATGTGGGGAATCTCCACTCCGGAGGAGGCAAAAAAGATCATCAACGAGCAGAGAAAGGTCATCAAGGGCGAGCCGAAGAACCTGGAAGAGCAGGCCATCAGCCTTGTGGGAACCCATATCTACCAGAAGCTTGTCAAGGGCTACACTGAGAAACAGTGGGGCAGAGACTGCAAGGAGCTCCCGGCTTTCATCATCAAACGTCTTCCGGTGCGCTACACCTATGACAACAACTACTTTAACGATCTCTATCAGGGGATCCCGATCGGCGGCTACAATAAGATCACAGAAAAGCTCTTTGAGGGCTGTGAGATCCGCCTTGGAACCGACTATCTGGCGGATAAAGCGAAATATGATGCGCTTGCGGACAAGGTCGTGTATACAGGAACCATTGACAGCTATTTTGACTACTGCTTCGGAAAACTCCAGTACCGCAGCCTGCGGTTTGAAACGGAAGTCTTAGACTGCGACAACTACCAGGGCAATGCGGTCATCAACTACACGGACCGCGAAACTCCCTACACGAGGATCATTGAACACAAGCATTTTGAGTTCGGAACACAGGAGAAGACGGTCATCACGAGAGAGTATCCGGCGGAGTGGACCGAGGGCATGGAGCCGTATTATCCGGTCAATGACGAGAAAAATCAGGAATTATATAAGAAGTACGCAGAACTCGCCGGAAAAGAGGAGAATGTGATCTTCGGAGGAAGACTCGCGGAATACCGTTACTATGATATGGATAAGGTCATCGAATCCGCATTTTCCTGCGTAAAGAAGGAATTCGGAAATGAGTAACAGTTCGAAAATGCCTCATGGATTTGCTCGCCTTATTATCGGTGACGGATCCGCAGTATCGGAGCAGAAGAACATCATCTGGAACATGATCGGAAGCTTTCTCTACGCCTTTGCTTCCATGGTACTTTCCATTGCCGTTGTCCAGCTCGCGGGCGAGGATGCGGGCGGGGTGTTTACCTTTGCCTTTACGACCTTCGGACAGCACATGTTCATGGCGGCGTACTTCGGTATCCGTCCGTTCCAGATCACGGATACCGGGGAGAAGTACACCTTCGGTGACTATCTCGGGCTGCGTCTCATCACCTGCGGCCTCGCGATCCTTGTGGGCTTTAGCTATGTGATGGTCAGCGGCTATACCTTTGAGAAAGCGGCCATCGTATTCCTGATGGTGGTCTACAAGGTCATCGATGCTCTGGCAGATACATACGAGGCGGAATTCCAGCGCGGCGGAAGACTGTATCTGACAGGAAAATCCAATGCATTCCGGACGATCCTCTCCGTGGCATGTTTCCTCGGAAGCCTCGCACTGACGGGAGAACTTCTGACGGCCAGTATCTGGGCGGTGGGCGCACAGATCGCAGGCTTTCTCCTGTTCGATGTCCTTGTGATCCGGGAACTCCCGAATGTGACATGGAAGTCGGGGCGCGGAAAGAAATTCCAGCTCTTCCGGGATAATATTCTGTTATTTTTCTCGGTGGTTCTGGACTTCTATATCTTTTCCGCATCGAAATACGCCATCGAGGCCCATATGGCAGACCGTGATCTCGCAGTCTACGGCGCGATCTTTATGCCGACCAGCGTGATCAATCTGGTTGCCGGTTTCGTGATCCGCCCGTACCTTACAAAGCTTGCGGTGGACTGGGAGACCGGACACTTAAAAGCATTCCGGAAGATCATCAGGAATCTTGCCCTGATCATTGCGGCGCTGACAGTCCTCGCAGTGGGCGGCGCATGGCTGCTCGGCATTCCGGTGATTAGCCTGCTGTACCCGAACCTGCGGGAAGGGCTTTCCACCTGCCGTGCGGCACTGGTACTCATCATCCTCGGAGGAGCACTGAATGCGTTCATGAACCTGTTTTATTATTCGCTCATAATTATGCAGAAACAGAAGTTCATCATTCTTGGATATGCTTTCGTCAGTGTGCTGGCGGTCCTTTCCTCCGGCTGGTTTGTCCGGACGGGCGGGATTCAGGGCGGTTCCTTTGTATACATGCTTTTGATGGCGGCACTGATGGTATTTTTCGGAATCTTTTCGGCAGGCTTTATGAAACAGAAAGAGAGAGCACAAAAACATAATGAAGGTTGATGTGATCATCCCGGTCTACGGTCCGGGAAACAGATTGTTGGAATTATTTGACCAGTTGGGACACCAGACCGTACCGGTGGAACGGCTGATCGTCATGAATACAGAAAAGTCCCTGTGGGATAAGTGGACGGAGACTCTGGAACCGGGAAGACTCCCGGAAAATCTCTCCGTGTACCATGTGACGAAGGAAGAATTTGACCACGGTGCCACGAGAAATGCAGGGATCGAACATTCCGACGCGGATGTCTGTGTCTGCATGACTCACGACGCGCTTCCGGCGGACACGGGGCTCTTAAAAGCCCTGACGGACGCGCTTTTTTCAGAGAAGGATATCGCCGTGGCATATGCGAGACAGCTTCCCGCAAAGAACTGCAATATCATCGAGCGCCACACGAGAGAGTTCAACTATCCGGACAAAAGCCGGATAAAGAGGCTCTCGGATCTCGACACGCTTGGAATCAAGACGTACTTTTGTTCCAATGTCTGTGCGGCATATAAGCGGGAGATCTATATGGAGCTGGGGGGATTTATCCGGAAGACGATCTTCAATGAGGACATGATCTTCGCGGCGAAGGCCATGAAGAACGGATATGCGGTCTGCTATGCGGCAGACGCGAGAGTGATCCACTCCCACAACTACACGGCGGTGGAGCAGTTCCACAGAAATTTCGATCTTGCAATCTCTCAGGCGGATCATCCCGATGTATTCTCCGGGATACGGTCTGAGGGCGAGGGGATCCGCATGGTAAAGGACACCGCGCGCTGGCTGGTAAAAACGGGGCATGCATACCTCGTACCGAAGCTTGTGGTGGACAGCGGGTTTAAGTATATGGGATATCTTGCAGGAAAGCGGTATAAAAAGTTGCCGAAGGCATTGGTAGTTAAGTTATCTATGAACCGGAATTACTGGAAATAGAGTTGAAAATTATGTAAAACTGTTCAGTAGGTCTGCGCACTTGCTGCGCTGACCGTAAGAAAACATAGGATAGGAGGCAAAAATCCCATCAGCGAAGTTGATCTGGAATGGATTTTTGCGTGTAACTATGAAGGTACTGAATAGTTACAATTATGTAAACCGATTTGCCGCACATTCCTCTATATCAATGGCTGTGTGGCAGGTCAGAGCAGAAAAATATTGTCATTCTGCACTCCGGGTGGTATGATGTAGTGCGGAAATGCCGAAAAATGGCGGAAATACAGCGGCTGAACCGAAAAAGCATGTGTGTTTACTCCGGAAATGAAACGGACATATGCCGAAAGAGAAAACAAGTACAGCCGTAAATTTATAAAAAGGTGAGGTAAAAGACTATGGGAAAGATTAAAGTTTCTTCCTGTGAAACAGATGGAATGGTAATCGAGGGCCTTCATGTAATCGAGCCGACCGTATTCAACGACGAGCGCGGATACTTTATGGAGACATACAACCAGAATGATTTTAAAGAGGCAGGACTCAATATGGTATTCGTACAGGATAACCAGTCGATGTCCGTAAAGGGTGTACTCCGCGGCCTTCACTTCCAGAAACAGTTCCCGCAGGGCAAGCTTGTCCGTGCGGTACGCGGAACCGTGTTCGATGTAGCGGTTGACTTAAGAACACACTCTAAGACATACGGCAAGTGGTTCGGCGTTGAGCTTTCTGCGGAGAATAAGAAACAGTTCTATATTCCGGAAGGCTTTGCCCACGGCTTTGTCGTTCTTTCCGATGAAGCAGAGTTTGCTTACAAGTGTACCGATTTCTATCATCCGGGTGACGAGGGCGGACTTGCATGGAACGATGAGACCATCGGCGTAAAGTGGCCGATCACGCCGGATATGCAGCTCATCATCTCTGAGAAAGACCAGAAATGGCCGGGATTTAAAGAGATCTTCAAGTTTGATCGTTAGTAATTAGCAGTGCGGCGCCAAATGCGGCAAGATGTGTCGCAGACTTGTTTGCGTAGGCATCTTTCCGCATTTAGCGACATAGGGCGCTGCCAGGAACTGCATCAATAGAAAGGTTGTAAAAGCGTGAATTATTTGACTTCATTACTGAAGGAGCTGGTGGCAAAAAGAAAACTGATCTGGGAGCTTTCCAAGGCAGATTTCAGAAAACGTTTTGTCGGCTCCTATTTTGGCGTTGTCTGGATGTTCATCCAGCCGATCGTCACCGTCCTGATCTACTGGCTCATCTTCGGTCCGATCGGATTCAAGAGTGCGCCGCCGGTGCCGAACGCCTCATACGTCCAGTGGCTGATTCCGGGCATCGCCCCGTGGTTCTTATTCTCTGAAGCCTTGAACTGCGGAACGGGATGCCTTCAGGAGTACAATTATCTGGTAAAAAAAGTAGTATTCAAAGTGGAGATCCTGCCGGTGATCAAGCTGATCTCCTGTCTGTTTGTGCATGTATTTTTCGTCCTGATCATGTTCTTCGTGTTCCTGATCAGCGGCAAAAAACCGGAACTTTCCTGGATCCAGATCATTTATTACTCCTTTGCCACATCCATGTACGCTCTGGCGCTCACGTACCTTACGAGTGCGATCCAGGTATTCTTTAAGGATATGGCACAGATCGTCAGCATCTGCCTGCAGTTCGGCATGTGGCTGACCCCGATCATGTACAGTGAACAGTTATTCTTAGATAAGGGCTTGACGATGGCTCCGATGATCCTGAAACTGAACCCGTTTTATTATATCGCGGCGGGATACCGTGACAGCATGCTGACGGGAGACTGGTTCTTCATGCGTCCGACACTGACCGTGTATTTCTGGGCAGTGACCCTGATCACCATGTTAGTGGGACTCAAAGTATTCAAGCGGCTCCGTCCGCATTTCTCAGATGTATTGTAGGAGGAAACCATGTCTGCCAATGCGATTACAGTAAAAGACGTGACGAAGGTGTACAGACTCTACGACAAGCCGATCGATCGACTGAAAGAGTCCTTAAGCCCGACACATAAAAGCTATCACAAGGATTTCTATGCCTTAAATGGTCTCTCCTTCAATGTAGAAAAGGGTCAGACCGTGGGCATTATCGGAACGAACGGTTCCGGAAAATCAACGATCTTAAAGATCATCACCGGCGTCCTCACACCGACCACCGGTCAGGTGGACGTGGAGGGAAAGATCTCCGCGCTTCTGGAACTTGGAGCCGGGTTCAATATGGACTACACCGGAATTGAAAATATCTATATGAACGGCACCATGATGGGGTATTCCCGGAAAGAGATGGATGAAAAGCTGCAGGATATTCTGGATTTTGCGGATATCGGCGATTTTGTCTATCAGCCGGTAAAGACCTACTCCAGCGGTATGTTCGTCCGTTTGGCATTTGCGCTTAACATTAACGTGGAGCCGGAGATCCTGATCGTCGACGAGGCCCTGTCCGTCGGAGACGTATTCTTTCAGGCAAAATGTTACCGGAAGATGGAGGAGATCAAGCAGAGGGGAACAACGATCCTCATGGTGACCCACGATATGGGCAGTATCATCAAATACTGCGATAAGGTCGTTCTCTTAAACAAGGGCGAGTTCATCGCGGAAGGTGAGCCGGGCCATATGGTGGATCTCTATAAGAAGATCCTGGCAAACCAGCTGGATTCCTTAAAGGAAGAGCTGGAGAGCGACTATTCCGGCGGTATGCTGGGCGAAGAAAAGAACGTGAAGGCTGAGAAAGTCCATTCCGATGGATCCCTCATGAAGGATAAGATCACCATCAACACCGACCGAACCGAGTACGGAGACGGACGGGCAGAGATCTTTGATCTGGGGCTTTTTGACGCGAGAGGAAACCTCACAAATCTCCTGCTAAAGGGAGAGATGTTCACGATCAAGGAGCGGATCCGCTTCCATGCGCCGATCAAGTGTCCGATCTTTACCTATACGATCCGTGACAAGAAGGGAACGGATCTCACCGGAACGAACACCATGTATGAGGGCTGTGACATCAAACCGGTGGGAGACGGCGATGTCTACGATGTTTCCTTTACCCAGAAGATGACACTGCAGGGCGGCGAGTATCTTCTCTCCATGAGCTGTACAGGCTTTGAGGGTGAGGAACATGTGGTATACCACCGTCTGTACAATATCGCAAACCTTACGGTGATCTCCAATAAGAATACGGTCGGTGTGTATGACATGGAATCGGAAGTGGAGACATCGTTGACAAAAGCATAAGACCAGAACATGGCATTTTGACAGCAGGATCTGTCTGAAAAGACCGGCAGGATCCGGGAAAAATGTCTGTGACACATAGCGGGAGAAAAAGATGAAGGATTACAGTTATGAACTTCTTGACCTGCTCGAAAAGTATAAAGGAGATGCGGAGGCGGCACTGCGGGGAGAAACAAGCCCGTGGTGTCTCTACGCATTTTCTCCGTTAAGGGAAAATCTTTTCGAGTGGCTGGAAATGAAAAAAAATGACCGGGTTCTCCAGGTCGGATCCGACTACGGTTCCTGTACCGGACTTTTTACAGAGCGTGCCGGTGAGGTGGTCGTTCTGGATCAGCGGGATGAGAATCTGGAGGTGAACCGGAGAAGGCATGGAGAAAAGGAAAATCTCTTCCTGATCCGCGGGGAACTTCCGAAGGCAGATGCAGAGTCTCTTGGGTGGAAAGAGTACAAGGGAAAAGAACGTGCAGCAGAGGAGCTGGACGCGCTCTATAAAGCTGGATTCGACTATGTGATCCTGCCGTCCATGCTTTCCGCGACAGAGAAAAGCGGGGCAGCGGATCTGCTGGAAAGAGCGGCATCCCTTGTGAGACCGGGAGGAAAACTCTTAGCAGCGGCAGAGAATGAGTCCGGCGTCCGCTATTTCATGGGAGCGGAACCATTTGAGCACTCCTTCCTAGAGGTGGAGTTCCGCGGCCTGTTTGAGGACTTAAAAGAGAAATTTGGCGGAACCGCAATGCTCTACTATCCGGTTCCGGACTACCGTTACCCGGTGACTATCTACTCCGACGACTATCTCCCGCAGACCGGCGATGTGACGAACATTTCCGCCCGTCTTGACGGACCGGGACTCTGGTTCGGAAACGAGGAGAAAGCCATGGCGAATGCATGCAGAAATGGAGATTTCGCGAAGTTCACGAACTCATTTCTTGGCATGTGGGAAAAGGGGAAGGCATGAGACAGATTTTATTTGTAAAATACAATCGGACCAGAGCGGAGCAGTTCCAGCTGAAAACGGAGATCGTGAGGGAGGACGGAGTTCTCACTGTCGAGAAGACAGCTCTCACGAAAGCCGGCGAGGCGCATATCCGCTCATTCGGGGAAAAATATGAGAAGATCCGCGATCTGAATCCGGCCGTTCGCTTTTTAAAACCGGAGTGGAAAAAGGATCAGAAGACGGTTTCTTTCCAGTACTTAAACGGTAAGACCGTAGGGGACGCCCTGGGCGAGGCGATCGTCATGGGGGAAGTTCCGTATCAGGAACTTGAGAAGGTGATGAACGTCCTGTTCCCGGAAGACCCTGACGAGAAGAAATTTGAGGCAACGCCGGAATTTGAGGCGGTATTCGGGAAAGTCCCGGAGATCAGCGATCAGGCGGTTTCCGTGTCCAACGTGGACGGACTCTTCGAGAACCTTATGGTCCCGGAAAATGAGAACTGTATCTACGGGATCGACTACGAGTGGGTATTTGACTTCCCGATCCCGGAGAAATTCTTAAAATACCGCAATCTCTTATATTTCTACAGACGTTATGAGAAGGTGCTGAACGTTAAAGAAGAGGACCTATACGCGCATTTTGGGATTACAGCGGAAGAGCAGGCTGTTTTTGACGGAATGGAAAAGGCGTTCCAGTCCTATGTCCATGATGCCGGTTCCTTCGGTTACATGAAGCAGTATGAGCAGCCGACAAAGACGGTCGAGTTCCTTTTAGACCGTGAGAGCGAGCTCTACAAGGTAAAAGACTGGTGTGAGAATTTAAAGCAGGAGATCTCCGAGAAAGATGTCACGATCATGAAACAGCAGGAGGTCCAGCGCCTCACCAACAATCATGTGACGAATCTTGAGAACATCATCACAAGTCTCAGAAGCGAGAATGCGAGAATGGCGGGAGACCTGCAGTATCTGTCGAAACATGAGGCGATCATGTGGAAAATTCTCCGGAAATGCCATCACGCTGTGGATAAAGTCATGCCGAAGGGCACGAGAAAGAGAAAGATCGCTGGATATTTCAAGAATACCGTCTTCCATCCGGGAAAATACGGAAAGCTGTATTTCACGAAGGACGGACGAAACAGGATCCGTGGAGATTTCAAGATCGGCGCCGGTTACCTGGAACACGGAAAGCTGCACTTTGACTATGTGGAGCATCCGACCGTTTCCATCGTGATCCCGGTCTACAACCAGATCCACTACACATATGCCTGCCTGCTCTCGATCCTGGAGAACACGAAGGATGTGACTTACGAGATCATCATTGCGGATGACGTGTCCACGGATGCGACAAAGGAACTCTCCCTGTACGCGGAGAATCTCGTGATCTGCAGAAACAAGACAAACCAGGGATTTTTAAGAAACTGCAACCAGGCTGCGAAGGCGGCCCGCGGCAAGTATGTCATGTTCTTAAACAATGACACCCAGGTAACACAGGGCTGGCTTTCCTCCCTTGTGAACCTGATCGAGTCGAATCCGACGATCGGAATGGTCGGTTCCAAGCTTGTGTACCCGGACGGACGTCTTCAGGAAGCTGGAGGAATTATCTGGAGCGATGGTTCCGGCTGGAATTATGGCCGTCTCGATGATCCGGAGAAACCGGAGTACAACTACGTGAAGGATGTGGACTACATCTCCGGCGCGGCGATCCTGCTCTCGACGGATCTCTGGAAGCAGATCGGTGGCTTTGATGAGCTGTTTGCACCGGCATACTGTGAGGACTCCGATCTTGCATTTGAGGTGAGAAAAGCCGGATACCGCGTGGTCTACCAGCCGTTATCGAAGGTCATCCACTTTGAGGGCGTCTCCAACGGTACCGATGTCAACGGAACCGGTCTGAAGCGCTACCAGGTGGAGAACAGCAGAAAATTAAAAGAGAAGTGGGCGGAGGAGTTCAAAAAGCAGTCTGTCAACACAGGCAATCCGAACCCGTTCCGTGCCCGTGAGAGAAGCCAGAAGAAGCCGGTGATCCTTGTTGTGGACCATTATGTCCCGACGTTTGACAAGGATGCGGGTTCCAAGACGACCTATCAGTACCTGAAAATGTTCGTGAAGATGGGATATTCCGTGAAATTCCTCGGAGACAACTTCCTTCACGAGGAGCCGTACTCGACGACACTCCAGCAGATGGGCGTGGAGATCTTATACGGACCGGGATACCAAGCAGGAATCTGGGACTGGCTGACAAAGAATAAGGACGAGATCGATTTTGCGTACCTGAACCGTCCGCATATCGCGATCAAATATATTGACTTTATCAAGAAGAACACCAATATCAAGGTGATCTACTACGGACATGACCTGCATTTCTTAAGAGAATACCGGGAGTATGAGCTCACCGGCGATATCCAGAAAAAGCGGGAGTCCGATTACTGGAAATCCATCGAGTTCTCCCTGATGGAGAAGGCGGCGGTATCCTACTATCCGTCTTACGTGGAGGAAGAAGCAATCCATGCGATCCATCCGGAGTACAAGATCAGGGCGATCACTGCCTATGTCTACGAGAAGTTCCTGGAGAATATCGACAAGGACTTCGAAAAGAGGGAAGGACTGCTGTTTGTCGGTGGATTCGCGCATCCGCCGAATGCTGACGCGGTTCTCTGGTTCGCAAAGGAGATCTTCCCGCTGATCAGACAGAAGCTTGATGTGAACTTCTATGTTGTCGGATCCAAGGTGACGGATGAGATCAAGGCGCTTGAGCAGCCGGGAAGCGGCATCATCGTCAAGGGCTTCGTCACAGAGGAAGAGCTTGCATCTCTCTATGCGACATCCCGGATCGTTGTGGTTCCGCTGCGTTACGGTGCCGGAGTCAAGGGAAAGGTTGTCGAGGCGGTCTATAATGGATCGGCCATCGTCACTACTTCCATCGGTTCCGAGGGAATCCCGGAGGCGGAACGCGTCATGAAGGTCGCTGACGGACCGGAGGCGTTTGCCGATGAGGTTGTCAAGATGTACCAGGATCCGGCGGAGTGTCGCAGAATGTGCGAGGAGACGCAGAAGTATATTCGTGAGTATTTCAGTGTCGAGGCGGCGTGGAAGGTCATTGAAGGAGATTTTACGCCGGAGAAGAAACGGTAAGAGTTTTCTGATCGCACGAATGTGGAAGTGTTTCATGATTTCTGCGTTTACAATTCTGAAAAACATGGATAGGAAGGAAAAAATCCCATCGGCAAAGCCGATTCGGAATGCATTTTTGCTCGTAACTTGCCATACATCTGAAGGGAAGCTCCGTGGGGAGGCTCTTGTAGGTGTGAGGGTACTGAACAGTTACGTTTATTCATGAATCGAATATTGCATCATACGATTCTGCCGGGACTTTCGTTCCCGGCAGTCTGTATATGCAGAGAAATTTTCCGGCGAAGCGATCTGGGCGGGATGCAGATGGACCGATCATTGGGAATGACTGCAATGCAGCAAAAAAGGAGAATATAGTGGAAATAAACAATATTCATGAAAATTCTAATAATTACAACAAATATACAAAGGATAGTAGCGATGAGGCGAAGTCCGCGGGAAAGGCGGAGACGATTCTTCGTGCGATGACTGCGGATGATCTTCCGGCGGTGGAACGGATCGAACAGACTTGTTTTTCCGATGCATGGTCGGAGAAGCTTCTCTCCGATATGCTGGAGAGCGAGTGGGACGAGGCCTGGGTGCTTGCGGACAAGAAGAATTCCGTGATCGGGTATGCGAATTTCCGGTTTCTCGCAGGGGAAGGGGAGCTTATGAGGATCGCTGTGCTTCCGGAATACAGGGGACATGGGGAGTCAAAGAAACTCATGGATCGTCTGGAAATCTCTTCAAGGGAGAAGGAGGCACCGGATTTGACTCTGGAGGTGCGTGCCGGGAACACGCCTGCGATAAACCTTTATAAATTCTATGGTTTTCAGGCGGAGGCTGTTCGGAAGAATTATTATCATGATCCGGTGGAGGACGCGCTCATCATGTGGAGACGGCCGGTTCCATCGATTCCCACTTAAAATCATGATTTTTTCCGCTATACTGTAGGGGACTCCGGGGGAACCGGGGATGATGAAGGCGGAGGAAAAGAGAAATATGAGAAAATACGGAAAAGACGGTCGGTTGGAGAGCGTGATCTGCAACAGGTGCGGAAGGAAGTTGGCAGTGAGGAATGGGATCGTGCGGGAAGGCGTGTTTTCGTCGGATCATGCGTGGGATTTCTTTTCGGAGAAGGATGGGGAGGTTCACCATTTTGATCTGTGTGAGGAGTGCTATGATGAGGTGACGGGGGAGTTCCGGGTTGCGGTGGAGGTGGAGGAGGAAATCGAGATGCTGTAAAAGGATCAAGGCGGGCGGCTGGAGAGGTTGCCTGCCTTTTTTGTTGGCGGGGGGTACGCGGTGAGCTTCCGCTCAGGAGTGCTGGGGATGCGGGGATGGTTCCACTAAGCTTGCGGATGGCTGCTAAGGGCGGAGGACAGGGACACAACTCGCTGCGCTCAGACAAGTGTCCCCTGTCCTCCAACGCATCCGTCCGCGAGCCAAGTGGAACCAGATCCCCGGATCAATGCACTCCTGATCGGAAGCTCACCGCTGTGTATTGCAGATGGGACGCTCGTGGCGGGCACATCGATGGGAGTATAAGGTGTCTTTCGATGGTTTCTTTCCTGAGGAATAAGGGCTGCATCTCTTGCATATGACTGGCGCTTTATGGTATGATACGTGCAGACTTGATAAATTTAGTATCAAAGGGGACAAAAGTTTTTTTGACCCCGCCATTATGATAGAATGCAGAGGAAATTACATGTTAGATATCTGTTTACTGGGGACCGGGGGCATGCAGCCGCTGCCGTATCGTTGGCTGACGTCTATGATGGCGCGCTGTGACGGCAGTAATCTGTTGATTGACTGCGGCGAGGGGACCCAGATTGCTTTGAAGGAAAAGGGATGGAGTCCGAAACCGGTGGACGTGATCTGTTTTACGCATTATCATGCGGACCATATCAGTGGGCTTCCGGGTTTCCTTTTGACGATGGGAAATGCGGAGCGGACGGAGCCGGTGCTTCTTGTGGGTCCGAAGGGGCTGGAGCGGGTTGTCGGCGCGCTCCGGACGATCGCGCCGGAGCTTCCGTTTCCGCTTGTGTTTAAGGAGCTCACGGAGCCGAGGGAAAAGTTCCAGGCGGGGCCGTATGTGGTCGATGCGTTTCGTGTGAATCACCGTGTTACCTGCTACGGCTACCGTATCACGATCCCGAGGAACGGCAAGTTTGATGTGGAGCGGGCGAGAGCGCAGGAGATCCCGCAGAAGTTCTGGAGCAGACTCCAGAAGGGCGAGACGATCGAGCATGAGGGACGGACCCTGACGCCGGATATGGTGTTGGGCGAGAAGCGCCGCGGGATTTCTGTGACTTACACGACTGACACGCGCCCGGTCCCGGCGATCGCGGAATATGCTGCGGATAATGATCTTTTTATCTGTGAGGGCATGTACGGCGAGAAGGAGAAGATCGCGAATGCGCGGGAGAATAAGCACATGATGTTCCAGGAGGCAGCGAAGCTCGGAAAGGAAGCGAATCCGAGGGAGATGTGGCTGACGCATTACAGCCCGTCGTTGATGCATCCGGAGGAATATTTGAATGAGATCAGGGAGATTTTCCCGAAGATCAAGACCGCCCGCGATGGCTGGTCTGCAGAACTTGGATTTGACGAGGATTAGAAAATGAAGATACACAGTGTTGAAGAAGACGTATATATACTTGCAATCGAGAGCTCCTGTGACGAGACGGCAGCTTCCGTCGTAAAGAATGGACGTGAGGTGCTGTCCAACGTGATCTCATCCCAGATCGCGCTCCACACGCTCTATGGCGGCGTAGTGCCGGAGATCGCATCGAGAAAGCATATTGAGAAGGTAAACCAGGTGGTTCAGGTTGCCCTTGATGAGGCGCATATGACTCTGGGCGAGATCACGGCGATCGCGGTGACTTACGGTCCGGGTCTTGTGGGTGCTCTTCTTGTCGGAGTTGCGGCTGCGAAGGCGATCGCCTATGCGGCAAAGAAACCGCTGGTCCCGGTCCATCACATCGAGGGACATGTTTCCGCGAACTTTATCGAGCATCCGGATCTGGAGCCGCCGTTTGTCTGCGAGATCGTGTCCGGCGGACATACCCACCTTGTGATCGTAAAGGATTACGGCGAGTTTGAGATCATCGGACGCACGATGGATGACGCGGCCGGAGAGGCTTTCGATAAGGTTGCCCGCGCGGTCGGACTCGGATATCCGGGCGGACCGAAGGTTGACAAGGCGGCAAAAGAGGGAAATCCGCATGCCATGGAGTTCCCGCGTGCGAAGGTTGGCGGATCCCAGTATGATTTCAGCTTCAGCGGTATGAAATCCGCTGTCTTAAACTATATCAACCAGGCGGAGATGAAGGGCGAGACGATCAATGTCCCGGATCTCTGTGCTTCGTTCCAGAACGCAGTGGTGGACGTCCTTGTGAGCCGTGCGATCGCTGCGACAAAGGAATTTGGCTATAAGAAGCTTGCGATCGCGGGTGGTGTCGCATCGAACTCTGCCCTCCGTGCCGGGATGAAAGCGGCATGTGAGAAAGCCGGGATCGAGTTTTATTATCCGTCACCGATCTTCTGTACCGACAATGCGGCGATGATCGGCGCGGCCGGATACTATGAATACATCAACGGAGTGCGCGCAGGCTGGGATCTGAACGCGGTTCCGAACCTGAAACTGGGAGAACGGTAATGGAACAGGTAAAAAAGGCTGCGATCGTTCTGGCGGCCGGTCATGGAAAACGGATGCACAGCAAGGTGGCGAAACAGTATCTGCTCTTAAACGGAGAGCCGGTGCTGGTCCATGCCCTGCGTGCGTTTGAGATGAGCGGAATGGATACGATCATCCTGGTGACCGGGGCGGACGAGGTGGAATTCTGCAGGAAGGATATCGTGGAGGCCTATGGGTTTTCCAGCGTGAAACAGGTCGTGCCGGGCGGAAAAGAGCGGTATGACTCTGTCTGGAACGGTCTCTGCGCTTTGAAGGCAGCAGGATTCCCGGAAGATGGGATCGTCCTGATTCATGATGGGGCGAGACCGCTTGTGGACGGGGAGATCATTGCGCACGCAGTGGATGGCGCCTGCAGCTATTCTGCCTGCGTGGCAGCGATGCCGGTAAAGGATACGATCAAAGTGGCGGACGCGGACGGATTTTCCGAGAGCACCCCGGACCGCAGCACCCTGTGGCAGATCCAGACCCCGCAGGCATTCCAGTTTGAGCTGATCTATCGTGCGTATGAGAAGATCTTCGCACCGGGGGCAGACCGCAGCCATATCACGGACGACGCAATGGTGGTAGAGCTGATGACGGATACAAAGGTAAAATTCGTGGAAGGCAGCTATTCTAATATTAAAGTGACGACTCCGGAGGATATGGTGATCGCGGAGGCACTTCTGTACAAGGGAGAAAAACATGTCAGTTTTTGATTTTAATGCGGAAGCAAAAGAAGAGAGAAAGAACGCGAAATGCACATTTACGTTATTTCGTTCCAATGAGACCACGGCAACTCCGGAACATCCGATCCTGGTCCTGGACAACCGGGAAAAACAGTGGGAGCACCATTCCAAAGGTGTGTTTACGAACCCGGTACGGGAGACGGCCTTTGAATTTGAGGATGAAGACGGCAGAACACACAGCGCCGATATCTTAAAAATAGACGCGCGTTTTGTGAAACTGCTGAAATGGCTGGGAGAAAATAAGATCAACGTGCGTCTTTCCGGCTCCAATGAGGCGGACGGATATGCAGTGTACAAGATCAGGGAGATCGCCTTTGGCGGCGGAACAAAGCTTTCTGCGGAAGATGGCTTCTTACAGTATATGATCGGACGTCTTCAGGCGAGCAGTGCCCCGGCAGAAGAAGTGTCGGAGGAAGAGGCAGCGGAAGATGGAGATGATATGAAGCTGACCAGCCTTCAGAGCATCACGGATTTCATGACATGTGCGGGAGGAACACTTCCGGATAATATCCGCCTGTGGGCAAGAAGAAACCTTGCGGTGGCAAATTCCCATGAGGTGTCACCGGAAGAGCGTCGTCATGCCCAGAGAGCGCTGTCCATCATGATGAACATCCAGTGGAAGAGCAACTATTTTGAGGCCATCGATCCGGAAGAGGCGAGACGGATTCTGGATGAGGAGCTGTATGGAATGGAGCGGGTAAAGCAGAGGATCATCGAGACGATCATCCAGATTAACCGTACCCACACGCTCCCGGCTTACGGAATCCTTCTCATCGGACCGGCGGGAACGGGAAAATCCCAGATCGCTTACGCGGTAGCGAGGATCTTAAAACTGCCGTGGACGACCCTGGACATGAGCTCCATCAATGACCCGGAGCAGCTGACAGGAAGCTCCCGTGTATACGCAAATGCGAAGCCGGGAATCATCATGGAGGCATTTTCGCTGTCCGGCCAGTCGAATCTTGTGTTCATCATCAACGAGCTCGACAAGGCTGCGTCTGGAAAAGGAAACGGAAATCCGGCGGATGTTCTTTTGACGCTGCTGGATAACCTTGGATTTACGGATAACTATATGGAGTGCATGATCCCGACGGGTGGAGTTTACCCGATTGCGACGGCCAACGACCGCTCAAAGATCAGCGCACCGTTAATGTCACGTTTCGCAGTGATCGATATTCCAGATTATACGGAAGAGGAAAAGAAAATCATCTTCTCGAAATTTGCGCTTCCTAAGGTATTGAAACGGATGAGCATGAGAGAGGAAGAATGTGAGATCCTTCCGGAGGCACTGGATGAAGTGATCAGCCGGTATTCGGATACATCGGGAATCCGTAATCTGGAGCAGGCAGCAGAACATATTGCAGCCAACGCTCTTTACCAGATCGAAGTAAATCATGTGAATAAAGTAGTTTTCGATAAGGAAATGGTTCGGGAATTATTAGGATAAGAACGAGGAGACCTGGTGCCTCCTTATTCTTTTATGATAGGAAAGGATGGATTGCGTGGAGGGCAATGATATGTCCGCGAAAAATTTCTGAAGGAAAAGAAAAGGGAAAGCCTGCGGAAACAGGAAGCCCGGACAAAGCCGGGTTTGAATAACAAACTTTTTTGAAAATATTTTTGGAAAAAGTTTGCGAAGATGAAAAACAGAGAAAGGAAGCATGAAAGAACAGATACTAGATATTGATATTTATGCGGATTAAAATAGCATATTTTGTATACAATTTAAAAAGAATCAAAAAACAAAAAAAGTTTGGAAAAATGCTTGACAAAAATGTAATTGTAGGTTATTATTAATGAGCACGTTTGAGAGAGCGCTTTGGAGAGATATCGAAGTGGTCATAACGAGGCGGTCTTGAAAACCGTTTGTCCGCAAGGGCGCGTGGGTTCGAATCCCACTCTCTCCGCTAACTGTACTGCGGAGCCAGAGAGATGAGTTCCTGGTGCAGAATTAAATATGAGTCTTGTGAAAACAAGATGTGAATCAACCAATGCAGAAGTACCCAAGTGGTTGAAGGGGCTCCCCTGGAAAGGGAGTAGGTCGTTAGTAGCGGCGCGAGGGTTCAAATCCCTCCTTCTGCGCTTTTAACTTGCAAAGAAAACTTCTTTGAAAATAAGTTAAAAAAGTTCTTGACAAATCGAATTTGATTTGATAGAATAAACGAGTTGCTTCTGAAACACGGAAACAACAAAAACAGTTCCTTGAAAACTGAACAGTATGTAAAACCC
>NZ_QUEP01000002.1 GCF_003478035.1 Clostridium sp. OF03-18AA | reverse complement strand
ACCTATAGAGGTGGGAGAATTCTTGCTGATTCTTGTTAAAAGGTTCTCCCAGCATGATCTCTAACAGCAGTCGTTCTTCTGGAAATACCGGTCTTAAATCCGAACCGATCCGGCGGGCCTGCTTCCCACAGATAGGACAAATTTCATCATATAATGGGATGTTACAGTCATCACACCAGAAAACAGTTGCATTCTCCACTTCTGTCCGTTCTCCACAAACAGGACAGGTAGATGTTTCTGTATTCAGGTTACATTTCTTACAAATTTATTTAATCATTTTTCTTCTCTCTTTACGCTGTCTTCCGAATCTGTAATTTCCATAATATCTTCTACCTGACAGTTCAGGGCGAGGCATATTTTTTCCATAATGCCTGTGCTTACGTTTTTGTTTTTACCCAGCTTCGCCAGGGCATTCGTAGATATTCCGGCAGCATTACGCAAGTCCATCTTTTTCATGTTTTTATCAATAAGCAGTTTCCATAACTTGTTGTAACTGATTGCCACGTTTTCACCCTCTCCGCATAATTTGTGATCATCTGCCATATTTTGCAGTTTTGTGCGTTATGTTAATCAAGTCCATTATACAATGCGTTTACATAAACGACAATTAGTTTTGAAGGTGGCAATGAAATTTTGCATTCTGAAAATATTGTTTGCTCTTTTCTGGTAGAATTATGGAAGATAAATTTGCATTATTGGCAAAACACTTGTCTTCCGTTATGATAGAACTATCACTAATATTGAAGGGGATTTCTAAATGAAGATGAGCATGAACAACGGGGAATGGGGATGTGACCTTTATTTTGACGATCCAGACTTTCCAAGAAATCTGCATGTCTGGCTGGAATCACTGGACGATACCAACCTTGTCGTGAGTTCTCTTGCAATGTTTCTGGCTGAACACAATGTCGCAGGACGTGCAGTTCTGCTTTCTGAAGGGCTCGGCTTTTACTCGCCGGCGGAACGGATCGTCAATCAGTTCAACGAACATATGAAAGAACTTGGAATGCTGTTTGATGATACCGTTCTTCTCTCATAAAATTTTACGGAAAGGAAATACAAATATGAAGCCACAAGATAATACAGGAACAAGCAAATTCATTTCCCGTATCCTGCGTCACCATCCGGAATCCATTGGGATCCAGCTGGATGAACACGGCTGGGCTCGTGTGGATGAACTGATTGCCGGGATTGCAAAAACGCGAAAATTTGATATGGAGATGCTGGAGGAGATTGTTCGGACGGACTCCAAGCAGCGATACTCCTTTAATGAGAACAAAACCCTGATACGGGCAAACCAGGGGCACTCCATTCATGTCGATGTGGAATTGGAACAAAAAATCCCGCCGAACATCCTGTGGCACGGCACCGGAGAAAAATATGTGGAATCCATTAACCAAATCGGGCTGATCCCTAAGTCCAGACTGTACGTCCACCTGTCCAAAGACATTGACACCGCGAGAACCGTCGGAAGGCGACACGGGAAACCGGTTATCTATCGGATTGATGCTAAATCGATGTCTGCGGATGGCTACCTGTTTTATTTATCGACAAACGGAGTGTGGCTGACAAAAGAAGTCCCCGTACAGTATCTCTCGACAGAGAACAATTTTTCATAACTACGGAATTTGGTTCTCAATTTCAAAGAAGGATGAATGTCAGCTGATCTGAGCATTCATCCTCTTCCATTGTTTCCTATAATATTGCTATTTAGAAGTCATCATCCATATCACAATCATCGAAGTCAATGTCATCCTCGTCGTCATCATCTTCATCGAAATCTCCGGCATCTCCAAAAAGAGCCTCGTGTTCCTCTTTGCTGGTACACATTAATTCATCCCATAAGAATCTTTCAGTTGCATCAATTTTTCCATCACCGTTAAAATCCTTCCACTTCATACCGGCGCCCTCCTTAAAGATTGCTGATTTGTTTTTCTTTGTACCCTTATCATAACACAAATGCTGTCCAATAAAACGGACTATTCATATTTATTACTTTGTTTGAAATATCTTTTTGGAATCTGTAAACTCCCTATTACCTCGTTATTGGAAATCTGGCAGTTCCAGCCTTTTTAATTTGTGAGCATCCAATCCGATAACCGTCTCCACACCGTTCACTTCGGCTATCTCCCAGAACTCCTTCCAATAATGATGTTTGTGTCGCATGGAGGAACAATTCTTTTCCAGAGGCAATCCATATTTCACAGCTGCATCAATCACCCGTACAGCAACTGCTTCCATTTCCGGAGTCCAGATTTTCTGTCTTCTGAAAATCCGATCCGGATGAGCAACGATCTTGAAACAGCCTGTTTTCATTCCCGCGATCATCGCATCGCCAAGAACTGTGTATTCGTCAACCTGTAATCGTTCTTTCGGCCATTCGAACGTATAATGCTCTCTGTCTTCCGGGTCTTCTGCCATATGCTGTCCAAGCAAAAGAATTTCCAAATCCGGATTATTGGAAAGTTCTTGATAATATCCACTCTGATCATATCTGGAAAAATACTCAATCTCCAGTCCGATATGAATTTTGATTTTTCTCTGATACTGTTCCTTCAGATTTTTAAGAGTGGATATGTATTCCGGCAGTTCCTCATACTTCATCCGTCCACCAAACGGATTACCGGGGAATGGAGCGTGATCCGTAAAGCAGATATCAGTTGCTCTAAGACCAATCGCTTTTTTGATATATTCTTCATCGGATACCATCTCTGCATGTCCGCAGCGGAACGTATGCACATGGAAAAGATATCGTTCTCCTAATGAAATCATTTTTACGCTCTCCTTTCATGGTGCCAAACACATGACGGCATACCATTAAATACATTTTATAAACGGTAGGGTATCCGTTTGAATTGTAGAGCCGTATAATCCAGCTGTATAGCAGTTCTCCAGGATACGGCCGGAAACATGTCGGCATGGTTATTGCATTCATGTAATCTTCTCTCTTTCATCATTATTTTTTGTGAAAGAATTATGGAAAGAAAACGATTTGTTTTGGCAAAAAAAGAAGCACGGACCGTGACGATCCGCGCCTCCTGTCGTAAGTACAAATGCTTTATATTTTGGGAATACCGAGCGAAATTTCTTCTGCCTGAAATGAGATGCAGCCGTTCGGATGAAAAGTGATGTGTTGAGAATCCCAGGCTGGAATCTTCGACCATTTCAGGTGCATTGATTATGTATATGTATTGTAATATAATATACAATAATCAATTGAGGTGGTAACCTTTATGGAACCAATGGGAAAACTGTCAAAAGCATCCTACACAAATGCAGAGGAAATCAGCGAGGTGTCCGCTGCGTTAAGACTTGAAGGTATGCATTTGGACGATGATGATATCTTGATGATGCAGGAAATACAACGTGGAGCTCTCAGTTTTGACCAGGCAAGAGAACGGATTTTAAAAGAAGTGTGATTTCACAAGCTCTCTCAAAAACTGGAATCTGTTTTTCCATCAAAATATAAAATGTACTGTTCATCATTCTGCTCTTTTCCACTAATCACAACCTCCACACTATCTTCTTTCCAGATAACCTGCCATGAATCGGAATGAACAGAAGCACCATCATTTCTTACATCAAAAGAATACTTTGCAATCGTTCCTAATTCATCTTTAAGAACCAGTCTGGCATGTGTATATCCAAATGGCCAATCTGGTTCTCCTATCTGTTGAAACAGTAATTCATACTTCCCATCTTGAGAGGTGGACGAGTCAACGGAATTAACCCGATATTTCGTCGTATAGGTAACGCTACCGATCAGAACTGCAAGCATTAGGCCCAAAACAGCTATGATTCCAAGTCCAATCCTTACCGCAGGTTTCTTTATGCAAACACATCCAAACAAGGAAATAATGGTTATGACAATCACTATTGCAAATATCATTTCTTTCAACTCCCATATTTAGCAATAATTTAAGATTTGTTGTTGTTCCAAAAACTGGAAATTATAGTTCTCAATAATCTATCTTCAAAATTAGCTGTATATCTAATGGCTCTTTATCGCTCCATTACTTCATGCATAGAACCACTCCGAGAACCAAGGCAACACTTACGCATAGTGCACCCACACCAATAAACACTTTTCGCACGGGAGCTGATTTATCGGCAGGACAGTAGAATTTATCTGGACGGTTTGGATTAACGTAAAGATTGACCTTTTGACCGACAGATACCTCCGGTCTCACTGTTCCTACAGATGCTCGTTTTCTCAGCACTGTGCCATGAACGCTGTATTCATAAACAGGAAACCATGACATCATCTTCACTTCATCGGCATCGGTGTAGCCGGAGGCGCCGATTGCCCGATGCTGTATGTCGGTCACTGATGCAATGACTTGTTGTGTGCAGGAGGCTCTCTTTCGCTTCTCTTTTGCATATAGCGCAGCGCCAATACATAAAAAATTCACGCCAAGCAGACCAAGCACAGATATGATCAGCAATAGCACCAAATAGAATTCATTCGCCGCTTTCATGTATAACCTCCACAACTTCCAATTTACAAATCATTAACAGGTTTCCTTACCGCCCTTTCGAAACAAATTAATTTCTGTTAATGTTTTTCCATTTGCTCTGGCATACCTTGTCAAGGCAACCAGATCGATGCCAATGGATGGCAGCAGTTCGTATGGGTTCGGAACCGGACGTTCTGTCACCTGTTTTATAAAATAACGGTTCAGGGTATCCCAAGTGTTTCTGTCGGTTTCTGTCTGATCGGCAGCCAGCCTGATTGTTTCCAATTCTTTCTTGATAAAGCAGTCCAGTTCCTTGATTTTTGGGGCCAGTCCCATTTCCGGCATTTTCTGCTTCTTGTCCAGCAGTTCATTCACGATGGCTCTCAGCTCTTCCGGTAGTTCCGCATCCAGCAGTTCGCTGAACAGCATCGGCGGCTGCGTTCCATGATCCGCGATCCATTTTGCCGCAAGCAATGGACGGATCACATAAAAATACTTTTTAATCCGTACTTCTTCACCCTGCAGATAGTTTTCATAATTGCTGCTTGCCATATGCCAGTAATGGTACAGGCTCTTCTTTTTGGAATAATACTCTTTCCTGATTTCCTGCAGTTCCTCGAATGCCGGACTGCACCTGTATACGATCGGTGAAGCACACCACTCAAAAATGGACGGATTTGACTCATGCATGAGCTGTAAAGCCTTTTTCAAATCCCAACCGCTGATGTCCAGCGTATCATCCAGCTGCCATTCAATCACGTCCCTGGTCTTATCCAGCTTCAGATAATCTTCCAGTTTTCTCACATATACAAACCGAACATCGTAATCACTGTCAGGGGAAGCGAATCCCCAGGCCCGGCTGCCGGATTCCACCGCCATGATGATCCTGACATTTTCTTTGTTCTCAATCTCCGCCAGTTTTTCCCTGATGACCCGTTCCATATCCATGTCCAGCCTCTCCTTTTATACTGCTTTATTTCAGATATTCCGCATAGCTTACGGCATTCCGGATAGCAGCTCCTTTTTTATAAATTCCATATGCCCCCTGATGCTGAATAGCAGGAAACAGAGATGTACGGAGCAATTCAAATCCGTCATGCCTATTTTCATATATACAATTCCATTATATCTGTAACTTACCCCCGGCAAGTTGCCTGTGAAATCACGCTTCCGATTCATGCCCGGCATCCAGAGACAGTTCTTTTTCCATCACCTGCCGGATAGAATTCGATGGTCCGAACTCCTCATAGATATCCCACAGCAGCAGTTTCATCTCTTCACCGGGAATACAGGAGTCATCCTGTCCGAAACGGTAAATGCTGTTTCCTGTAGTGAGTTTGATGATGCCATCATCTTCTGTTTCCAAATCTCCCGGTGATGTTTTTAAATAGTGCCCAGCGAAACCGCTTGCCGGAGCGGTAAAGAAAACAAACACAAACTTTCCAGGTCGCGAATTGGATTCATAAATCATAAGCAGTCCGGAACGGTCAATATACGGTGCCCGCCAATCCGTATATGACTCTCCTTCCCTGTTAGCCGCTCCGTACAGGTATCCTTTCTTATGTTCGATCAGGCGCATGTTGTCTCCTCCTTTGCCCCAAGGGCCAAACCAGACACTGATGGTGTTTGGATGATTGTTATTGCTGTTGGGAATGAATATAACATTATGGATTGGAAAATACAAGTATTTTCATAAGCCAACAAGAGTTAGCGTATTCAGTCTGTATAAAACACAAGCATTTCACACAGCGTATTTGCTGGTGAGAATCTCAGGGACAAGTATTGCAATCCGTGCTTTTTTATTGCAAATTCAGTAGATTCATCACCAGTTTCACCATTACTTCTTTTTCTTCTGGATTGGATTCAGCAATCATCAACGTAACGGCTACCAAGGTTCCATCGCTGAGTCGTTTTTCTCCATCTTGGAATAAAGCATTGTTTTTATCCAGGAATTCAAGAAAAAGTGATGCCGCAATTCTCTTGCAGCCATCCACATAAGGATGATCCTTGATCATAAAATACAATAGATTTGCGGCTTTTTCTTCCAATGATGGATATGCATCCTGGCCGAATATACTTTGATATACTGCAGCAAGGATTCCCTCAACCTTACCTTTCTCCTTTCCTTCCAGAACAATAGATTTTCTTCCGTATTCTTCGTTTTCCAGTTCAATCGCATTTGCCGAAGTTTTTATTGAATCTGATCAGATATATTTTTTGATCCATTGATCAAGGAATGCCATCTGATTGTCCGTGTGAAACCAATGTTCCCCACCTTTCATGACGGTCAGTGTGGCACCAATCTGGTCTGCAAAACAGGAAATGGTTTCATAAGATGTCAGGCTATCCCGATCCCCGTACAAAATGTGTGTCGGAACATTCCACGCAACAGGATGTTCTTTTACATAACAAAGATATTCCCATGAAAGTGTTTCACCGAACGCTGTCGGGATATTCTTCCTGCACTTAAGCTCTTCTTCCGTAACATTGGCCCACAGCATCATATCAGAAATCAGCTTTTTCATGTCTACGACTGGTGAAATAAAATAAGCTTTGCTGATTTTTTTGTCCGTTAAAGCGTTCATGGAAAAGAAAGCTCCTATGCTGTTGGCAATGATTTCCACAGGCTGAGCATTCCGGCAGACCGTGTCAAAGAATTTCGGAAATTCTTCCCTGGCCTCCCATGGTGTCTGCGATTCATAATCAAAACCAATGACATCACAGTTGCCAAAAAGCGGCTTATAATGAATGGCTTCTTCGGCATTACCGCCTTTGCCGTGAATGTATATGATAGTTTTTGCCATAAAATGATTCTCCCAGTACGTTCAATTTATTCTGTCTCCAGTATAAGCCGCCGCACGGACTGCGTCAATCACACACTTGTGTATAAGAGAAACATAGAATCCCACGCGGCACTTCGGAGACGCAGGTTAAGTGTAATTACGGCACTCCGCCTGCTGTCCTTTTTACCTGCATTATGATAGAATGGACCCATAATGATCGAACACGCAAAGGAAATGATGGGTATGAACATTGAATTAAGAAAACTTCTGGATTCGGATAAGGAGACATACTTCGAATTGGAAAATGAAACATGGGTAAACAAACGCATGCTGCAGGACGAAGAAGCGAACGACCGATCGTGGAAAGCCATGTTTGCCGATACCGAGGCTCATTATGCCGTTCTTATGGGCGATCAGATCTGCGGATTTGCTTCCATTCTGAAACTGGGCGAAGAAGTTCAGGAATTTGGGCTGGAACTTTTTGAAAGATTCCGTCATCAGGGGATTGGATATGCCGCTTTGGTTCGGTTACTGGAAATCTGTAAGAATGAATATCATGTGAAGAAACTCCACAGCAAGGTATACCCGGATAACTTTCCAAGCATTTTGCTTATGAGAAAGATCGGCGGTACTCCCTATGAAATCACGGAGAACCCGTGCATCGAGGAATCTTTACGGACAGAGTTTCAAAAAGACAATGCTGAACTGATTTCGGATAACGTGAAAAGAATGGCGGAACTCTTTGGCGTTGAACCGGAGCTGCTGCTTTCCAATTTGCTGGTATTTCAGATCCCGCTCCAGCCTGCGGAAATACGTTTTTCTCTTTCTTTGACCGGTGATCTCAGTTATGAGAAAAAGATAGAGACCAAAGCAATCAACCACATGTATCAGGAAACAACTCGGATTCTGAAATCCATACTGGAAAAGGCGAAAAAAGGCACAGAAGAAGATTTTAGGAAAGAAATGATGGATATGATTGAAAATCTTGAATCGCGTATGTAATGCAGGACTGAGCAGGGAGATTTTTGAAATTCTGTGAATCATCGTTTTTTCAGGTAAAGAAAAAGCACGGACGCTGGGTTCGTGCTTTTTCTTTGGGTAAATTGGTGAGTTTAGATTGTTGGAATGAAGGTGCCGTTGTTCCAGGTACCTGCTCGTTTTGTGAATTCAGGATGAGACCAGTATCCTACAAACATATTTTCAAAATCGGATACATTTGTAATGTCCCAGTGTTTGATGCCGCTTTCCTGCCGATTCTGAAAGACTTTGCGGAGATCACCGGTTCCAGACTGAAAATCCAGCAAGACCCGTGGCATGACATCACGGCAACTTTCAGCAGTCAGTGCGGCATCGATATTACGCCGAGTGAAAAGAGAATGCGTATGATCATCTCGGCCGCCGATCATATCAGCATCAATAAACAGACTGATTCCGACCGGATGGATTTTTCTCTTATCTTCGGTTTTCCGGATGATGCAGAATAAGAAACAACAGGGATGTACGGATCAATCTAAATCCGTCATCCCTGTTTTCGTATATATACGTCTCTCCTACAGCTCGTCCACCGACTCCACGATCTTTCCGTCTCTCCAGATCCTCTCAAGATCATAGAACAGACGATCTTCCTTGGAGAATACGTGTACGATCACATCGCCGTAGTCCATGAGTACCCATGTAGAGCTCATGCTGCCTTCTTTCTGGTGGCACTCGTAACCTGCCTTGAAGAGCTTCTCCTCCACGTTATCAACTAATGCCTGTGTCTGGTTTGCGTTGGAAGCGCTCGCGAGAACGAAGTAATCCGCGATCACGGAAACGCCTTCAATGTCGATAATTTTTACATCTTCGCCTTTTTTCTCTTCCAAAGCCTCGACTGCAAGCTTTACCATTTCTTTTGACTGATTCAACTGATTGTTCCTCCTTGTCTTGATCGGTCTCTCCGGCCGCGCCGGCTGTCTCTTTCTGTTTTTCTGAAACGACACGGCGCATATCCTGGCAGGCCGCCTCCGTCATCGGATCGATCTGGCACCCGGTGCTCTTCAGATACTCGAGAATGCTCTCCATGATCTCAAAGCATGCCTGATCCAGGTCAATAAAGGCAAGCTTCCGCATTTCAGGAAGATTTGCCGCCTTGGACCGTCTCGGTTCAATATAATCCGCCACATAGAGGATCTTGTCGAGCAGACTCATGCCCGGCTTTCCCGTCGTATGGCAGGTGATCGCGCTTAAGATCTCCGGATCATCCACTCCATATTTGTTCTCAGCCATCCACGCCCCGAGTTTCGCATGGAGCAGGGACGGGTCGCGCTCTTCCTCGGCTGTCACCGGGATCCCGCGGTCCAGACATTTCTGAAGCATGACCGGATTTTCAAAGCGTTTTGCCGAATCATGCAGAAGTCCCGCAAGATCGGCTTTATCAAGATCGTACCCATACCGCATTGCAAGCGCCTGACAGGTAAATTCTACGCCGAGCGTGTGCTCGTACCGGTACGCATCGAGTTTTTTCTTTAAATGTTTTCTGATTTCAGGTACCCGACTATCCATAATGAATCTTCTTTCTGAATCTGCCCCGCCGGGATATCTCCCGCACGGATCCTTCGTTTTCACCTGTTTTATTACAGTCAGGAGCCGGACTGTCTCCTTGCAGTTTACCTGCCTCTATTTCCTGTACAATCCCGTTTCCCTGATGTAATTTGCAACGGCTTCGGGCGTGTCTTTTGAGAGGTCCTCCCCCAGCGCCGCCCGTTTCCGGATATCCGCGGACGCTTCCTCGATCTTCGGGTTGTGGAGGATCCGGATATCAGCCCCATATTTTTTATTGAGGTAAGAAACCTCATCTTCAAGGGAAACACCGCCGTCCTCGTATGTCCTTCCGGAGACCAGGAGTACCGCCTGTGCCATCACCTGTTCGGGATGATACCAGGATTCCAGCTGATACAGGGAATCTGCCCCGATGATAAAATAGACCTCGATATCCGGGTACGCTTCCTTCAAAAGCGCCAGTGTCTGCGCCGTGTAGGTATTTCCTTCGCGTCCCATCTCAAAATCGGAGACCGAAAAATACGGAACGGATTCCGTGGCAAGCTCCAGCATCCGGATGCGCGCCGCTCCGTCTGTGATATGATGATCTTTTTTGTGCGGCGGAACATGAGACGGCATGAACCAGATCTCATCCAGCCCATACTCCCGGTGAGCCTGTTCTCCAAGGAGCAGGTGTCCGTTATGGACCGGGTCAAATGTTCCCCCAAGAATACCAACGCGTCTCATAGGATCCTCCATTACCGACAGGATTATCGTTTTTCCTGTTCTTCCCGTTCCGCAGTCCGTGCGGAGATCACTTTCGCAAATTTCCGGCACAAAGCGGACATTCAGGAATACAGGTATTTCCGCGGCAATTACGGAAGAACGATCTTCCGGTCTTTCTCTTCCTTCGCCGGTTTGTACAGAACGATCATCTTTCCGATCACCTGTACAACCTCAGAATGAGTACGCTCTGCAAGGATCTGTGCAAGGTCTTTTCCGTCATCCGCACAGTTCTTCAGAACGTGGATCTTGATCAGCTCTCTCGCGTTTAATGCTTCCTCAACCGATTTTGTGATCTCCGGTGTGAGGCTGGATTTACCGATCTGTAAAACGGCATCCATCGTCATTGCAAGTCCCTTTAAATAGGAACGCTGTTTGCTTGTCATAATAACTCCTTTTCATATATGGAAAAGCGCGGCTCCCTGGATGTTCCCATGAAACGCCCGGGAAGCTCCGGCGCATTATTTATAGTAATCAAATACGAGTCCGTACATGCGGACGGTATCGCCCTCCTGGATCCCCGCTTTTTCAAGATCTGCAAGGATTCCGGACTGCTTTAAGAATTTCTGAAAGAAGTCAAAGCCTTTCTCGGAATCAAGATTCGTGTATCCGAGCATCTTCTCGATCCTCGGTCCCTCGACCACGTAAATGCCGTCCTCATCCTTCTCGACCGTGTACGGAAGGGAACGATCGCCGACATACTCGATCTCGAACTCTTTCTCGAAGATCTTCGGTGTGCGGTCTGTATTTTTGATCACGTCATAGAGATAATACAGAAGATCGTTCACGCCCTCGCCGCTGACTGCGGAGATTCCGAATACCGGGATCCCCATCGGCTCGAACTCTTTCTTTAAATCTGCAAGCGGATCTGCGCCCTCATCATAAACTGCATCCAGCTTGTTGGCTGCGATCGCCTGCGGAAGCTTTAAAAGCTCCGGGTTGTAGGCGGAAAGCTCATCCATGATCGCATGAACATCCGCGATCGGATCACGTCCCTCTACGGAAGCCGCGTCAACCACATGGAGCAGGACTTTCGTGCGCTCGATATGACGAAGGAACTCATGTCCAAGACCGGCTCCCTCGGATGCGCCCTCGATCAGTCCCGGGATATCCGCCATTACAAAGCTGTTCCCGTCACCGAGATTTACAACGCCAAGGTGCGGATTCAGGGTCGTGAAATGGTAGTTTGCGATCTTCGGTCTCGCATTGGAAACGCGGGATAACAGGGTGGATTTTCCGACGTTCGGGAATCCGACAAGTCCCACATCCGCGATCACCTTTAACTCCAGCTGTACCCAGAGTTCCTGTCCCGGCTGTCCCGGCTGGGCATATTTCGGAACCTGCATCGTCGCTGTTGCGAAGTGCATATTTCCAAGGCCGCCCTTTCCGCCCTTTAAGATCACTTCACGGCGATTTTCGCCGGACATATCCGTGATCACTTTTCCGGTTTCCAGGTCCTTAACGACAGTACCTTCCGGGACCTTGACGATCAGGTCCTTTCCGTCAGCGCCGTGGCAGCGGCGTTTTCCGCCTTCCTCGCCATTTCCGGCCGCATATTTTCTTACATGACGGAAATCTACGAGCGTATTTAATCCATCATCCACTTCGAAGATGATGTCTCCGCCTCTTCCGCCGTCACCGCCGTCAGGTCCTCCATTCGGAACATACAGTTCACGCCGGAAGCTTACATGTCCGTTTCCGCCGTTTCCTGATCTGATAAATACTTTTGCACTGTCTGTAAACATGGAAAACCGTCCTCTCAATAAATCTTTTGTAACTACTCAGTATCCTCAAGCCTGTGTCTTATTACGGTCAGCGCAGCAAGTGCGCAGACCTACTGGATTGTTACAATCTTTTACCTATAAAAAATGTAACAGCAAAACCTTTCTTTCCTGTTTCCATGAATCCCGAGTCTCACTGTTACACTGCCATCTAATCTTAAAAAAGCTCCATACCATCCAGTATGGAGCTCTTCGTTATTATTCGTTGATTGCCTGAGGATATACAGAAACCTGTTTTTTGTCTCTGCCCTTTCTCTCAAACTTAACAACACCGTCAACTTTTGCGAATAATGTATCATCGCCGCCGATGCCTACGTTAAGACCCGGATGGATCTTTGTTCCGCGCTGTCTGTAAAGGATGTTGCCAGCTAATACGAACTGTCCGTCTGCTCTCTTAGCTCCAAGGCGTTTGGACTCAGAATCACGTCCGTTCTTTGTGGAACCAACACCTTTCTTATGAGCAAATAACTGAAGGTTCATCTTAAACATATCGTTACACCTCCCTGAATCGAAATTTGATATATTCTGCTCCATATTCATCCCGGATGTTTTCGAGTCCGAGGATCAGGGATTTCATGAGGAGCTGCGACTCAGAACTTATTTTATCCGGGAAGGAAAAAGAAAAGCTTCCGCCGTCTTCCCCCACACTTCCTTCGAAGTGATCGTCCGTAAATGTTTCAACGGAGTTTGCCATGTTGAGAACCAGTGCGGAAACAGCAGCACAAATCACGTCCTGTCCGTATTCTGCATAGCCAGCATGACCATTGATATCGATTCCCTTTACTACTTCGTTCCTGTCACGCAGGATATTTACCTGAATCATAATCTTAATTAAGCATTGATCTTTTCAATCTTAACCTGAGTATAAAGCTGTCTGTGGCCATTTTTCTTATGGTAGCCAGATTTGCGCTTATACTTGTAAACGATAACTTTTTTGCCCTTGCCAACTTTCTCTACTGTTGCAGATACTGTTGCACCCTCAACGGTCGGGCATCCGATTGTAAGCTCTCCGTTGTTAACAGCAAGAACCTGATCAAAAGTTACTGCAGAACCAACCTCTGCGTCGATTCTCTCGATCTTGATGCTGTCGCCCTCGGCTACTCTATACTGCTTACCGCCAGTTGCAATAATCGCGTACATATTGCACCTCCTATTATCATTACTCGCCAGTTATGGTGTCCTCCGTTATGGAGTCCTTGGAAACCTCACTGTGCGGCACACTAGATAACTATATCAAATACTTTTCTTGTTGTCAATCACTTTTTCTGCAATTTTTTACATTTTTATTTTCTGTCTCCGGGGGCTCTCTCTTCATATCTGAAATCCAGCTCTCCCAGTGAATATCTTCATTCAGAGCGAAGATTTTTTCCGTTCACCAACTGTTATCTTTGTCTACACCCGCACCTGCTCATGCAGCGGCCGCCGGATCTTCTTTCTCGTGAGCTCTACAAGGCCTAACGGCGTCATGTCCACGAGGACTGTCTTTACGGGATCGGCAGCAACCGCCCGCCGCATCGCCGCCAGGAGCGCTTTCCGGCTCTCCTCCTCTTTCATGTCGATAAAATCAACGATGATGATCCCGGAGAGATTCCGGAGTCTCAGCTGGACAGCGATCGCCTCCGCCGCCTCCAGATTCGTCTTCAGATACGTCTCCTCCGAAGTTTTCTTTGAGACACTCTTTGCCGTATTGACGTCGATCACCGTGAGCGCCTCCGTCGGCTCGATCACAAGATTTCCGCCGGATTTCAGCCAGACCGTCTTCGCGAGCGCCTGCGACAGGATCGTCTCCAGGTGATAGAGCGCGGTGAGTGGAAATTCATCCTCATAAAACCGGATCACCGGTCTCCCTGCGGCGTGCTCTCCGGAGCCAGCCGCATTAGGAGATGCACCGGAAATCGCATCTGGAAGAACCGCCGTTCCCAGTGCATCCTGAAGTTCCTTATAAACTTCCGGCAGGTCCGTAACAACCTCAAGACCTTCCGAAATCTTCAGATCCCGAACCGTGCGGACTGCAAAGCTCTCCGGCCGGTACAGCACGCTGCAGCATGTCCGGCTCGCCGCTATCCTGCAGATCTCCCGGTAACGCTCAAACAGCGACTCAAACTCTGCAAACACCGCGTCGAGCCCGGCTGTCTCCCCATTTGTGCGGATGACGAGACCGCAGTTTCCGTGGGAAGTCTCTTCCCAGCGGCGTTTTGCCGCCTCCCGCCATTCCTTGTCGCGGATCTTTGCGGAGATCCCGAGGGAACTCTTCCCCGCAGTGAGCACCGCCGTCTGCCCGGTCAGTGTGAGATTCGAGGTGAGGACTGCGTCCTTCGTCTTCACGGCGGACCGCTCCACCTGGACAAGGATCTCATCCCCCGCTTTTAACGGGCCATGATCCGGCTTCCCGTCCGCATACAGCGGGCAACTGTTCTCCTTCAAGCTGTAAAACCCGTTGACTCCCGGCCGGTACTCCACGAAGGCCGCGTTGATGTTCTTTGCGATATTCTTTACTTTTCCGACGAAGATGACCCCCGTCTCTTCCTCCGCCGCCTCCGGCTCAAAATCGATCCGGACGGCACGTCCATTTTCAAAAAGCACTGCGGCGGTCTTCCCGCGCAGTGCCGTAATGATCAGCTTATCCAATCTTTTCTCCAATTTCTTCCCCGAATGATTCCAGAGTCACAAAATCATGGTCTCCTGCATCCGCGTAAACTTCCTCACGGTTGATGCGGAATGCAAACTGCGGATACTCTTTTCCGATGGACTTGCAGTACGCCTCAAGAACTAGCTCCGGCTTTACGTTGGCGGCACTTCCGGAGGATAACTGAAGGAACAGTCCGTCTCCGTTCTCCGCGCGGTGTGCCTTGTAGATCAGAGGCTTTAAGTCCATTTCCTTCTCGCCTTTTTTCGTCTTTTTCACGATATTAAGGTTCCCGTTTTCGATGAAATCAAGGATTCCTGTATAGAACTCCTCCGCCGTCATGGAGAGTCCGTTCTCGTAATCATCCCTCAGGACGATCGTGTAGTCACAGGCTGCGACGATACTCATCGCATTCTCCGCATTGTCCGGGAGCAGACGGTAGCTTAAGACCTCCACGCCCTCGACCATCGTCTCATTTAAGCGTTTTACCATCTCCACAGAGGAATCCGTGGACAACACTTCGATATCGAGGTACTCTCCGCTTCCCGTGAGGCCGACACCAAGCGGAGCCGCAAAGGACATGATCTGGTGCGGGGAGAATCCTTCCGAATAGCGGATATCCACATCCGCGCGGCGCATCACCTTCTGGAAATACCGCATCGTGTCGAGATGTCCGATGAACTTCATCGCTCCCTGCTTGGAAAACTTAATTCTGATCTTCATAACAGACACCTCCTCCAAATCTTCTCACGCCGCATCCCGAGCATCTCATCCGGCAGTTCGGGGTAACGGTCTCTTTCGTCGCATTGATCCATTCTCTCTTTAAAAATTCCTTCGTCACACCGGTATCGATGAAATCCCATGGGAATACTTCGTCGAGGGAACGCGCTCTCGTCGTGTAGAAATCAATATCCACGCCGCATGTCTCAAATGCGTTCATCCAGACATCATTCTTAAAAGTCTCAGACCACGCATCATAGAGTGCACCCTGTCGGTAAGCCTCCTCGATGACAGCGGCAACCTTCCTGTCTCCTCGGGCCAGAACGCCCTCAAGGACGGTCACATCCGCCTCATGCCAGTTGTACTTTAAGCTCTTGTGGTTTAACATCTCATGCATCTTGTGGTTTACGACGCGCGCTTTTCCGAGGAATTCTTCCTTCGTGCTCATCTGCGCCCACTGGAACGGGGTAAATGGCTTCGGAACAAAGAAGGAGGTACTTGCAACGACCTGCACCTTTCCGTTTCTCTGGTCCTTCGGGATCTCGTAATACTTCTCCGCGATCTTCTCGGAGAGCAGGGCGATCCCTTCCATATCTTCCACGGTCTCTGTCGGAAGACCCAGCATGAAATACAGCTTTACACGGTTCCATCCGCCCTGGAAGGCCAGTGCGGATCCGTTTAAGATATCTTCCTCTGTCAGTCCTTTATTGATAACATTTCTCAATCTCTGGGAACCCGCCTCCGGCGCGAAGGTCAGGCTGCTCTTCTTGACATCCTGAACCTTGCTCATAACGTCAAGGGAAAAGGCGTCGATACGCAGGGACGGCAGGGACACGTTTACGCCTTTGCCGTGGAAGGTATCGATCAGGAATGTCACAAGTTCTTCCAGACTTCTGTAGTCACTGGAACTTAAGGAGCTTAAGGAAATCTCCTCATGTCCCGTATTCTTTAACATCCTATAAGCCAGCTCTTTTAAGCGTTCTACGTTCTTCTCGCGGACCGGACGGTAGATCATCCCCGCCTGGCAGAAACGGCAGCCGCGGATGCAGCCGCGCATGATCTCAAGAACCACGCGGTCCTGGGTCGCCTTGATAAACGGAACCAGCGGTTTCTCCGGGTAGACGGACTCTGTCATTTCCATAACAAGCTGCTTTTCTACCTTCTCCGGCACCCCCGGCGCTGTCGGCAGAAAGCTCCTGATCGTGCCGTCTTCCTCATATGTCACTTCGTATAAGGACGGAACATAGATTCCAGGAATTCCCGCTGCCTTTCTTAAGAACTCCTGTCTGGAATCCCCGTTCTTTCTGGACTCCTTGTAGACATCAAGAAGCTTCCGGTAGGAGACCTCTCCCTCTCCGATATAAAACATATCAAAGAACACCGCGATCGGCTCCGGGTTGTAGGAACACGGACCGCCACCGATGACGATCGGATCATCCCAGGTACGATCCTCCGCGTGAAGCGGAATGCCGGAAAGCTCCAGCACCTGTAAAATATTCGTGTAGCACATCTCGTACTGAAGCGTGATTCCAAGGAAATCGAATTCCTTCACCGGGTCCTGGGACTCAAGGGCAAATAATGGAATATGCTTCTCCCTCATGATCTTATCAAGATCCGTCCACGGGGAGTATACGCGCTCACAGTACACGTCCTCGTACTTGTTAAACATATCATAAAGAATCTGGATTCCCAGATGGGACATTCCGATATCGTATACGTCCGGGAAACACATGGCGAACCGGACGTCCACAGCGGACGGATCCTTCTTCACCATATTCACCTCACCGCCGATGTAGCGGGCGGGCTGCTGGATACTCAAGAGTATCTCTTCTGGCAATGCTAATTTTCTCATAATTACCTGTTTTTCCTGTCTTATTTAAAGTTTGCTGTTTCTATCTATCCTGTTGCGGACACACGAACCCGCAGAAACGTAGTCAATCCGCATCATTATACGTTATTTTCCTGTTTTCCGCAAGGGATTATTCTCGGTTTACCCCTCAAACATCTCCGCAAATTCCTCCGCGAACTCATCTTTCAGCATAAACCGGTCGATCATGCCGTTGTTCAGATACCATTCGAAATCGGCTCCTCTCTGTTCCGCGATGAGAATCAGGCGGATCTCCGGATTGATGCGCCGGACCACCTCACACAGTTCGATTCCGTTCATGGTCGGCAGTGTGTACTCCGCGATCAGAAGATCATAGGCTGACGGATCTTTCTGGACCCGGTCGATAAGGGCCGCCGGGTGTGCGTACAGATCTACCGTCTTCCGGCTGTGAGATGCGGCCGCTTTCCAGGTCTTCGCGGACTCTTCACTGGAGATAATAGCAATCTTTTGTACATGCTTCAGCCGTTTCCGGCCGTCAGCTTCCACTTCCGGTCCGCTCTGCGGGATCTCAATGACAAATGTTGTTCCTTCACCCGCTTTGCTCTCTACACAGATCGTTCCGCCGACCGATGTCACCATATTCTGGACCACCGAAAGACCAAGTCCGGTACCCTGCCTGGATCCTTTTGTCGTGTAGAACGGCTCAAAGATCTTCTGCATGGCATCGTCCCCGATTCCACAGCCGGTATCGGACACCTGCAGACAGATCATATCGTTCCCTTTTGCCTCCAGCCGTATCAGCAGTTTCTTTCTCTCCGTCTTTTCCATGGCCTGAAAGGCATTTTTACTCAGATTCAGCAGGATATGTTCCGCCATCCGTCTGCGTCCTAAAACATACAGTGGCTCCTCCGTGATCTCTGTTTTCAACGTGATCGCCGCCGGGGCAAGCTGCCGCACGATGGATACCGCATTCCCGACTTCTTCCGTAAAGTTCAGCAGTTCCAGCCGCACACCGGTATCCTGTCTGGAAAAGGCGAGCAGTTCTTTCGACAGATTCGATGCCTGATCCACCGACTTCGTGATCTCATGGATCATCTCCTGATTCTCGGAAGAAATGGACTCATCATTCTCAAGAAGCTCCGCATAGATCAGCACCGGTGTCAGATAATTGTTGAATTCATGTGCAATGTGGCTCGCCATCATTCCCAGAGACTGGATCCGCTGGTAATGCCGGATCTCGTTGTTCTTCTGGACCAGCATCTCCATTCCGTGATTGATCTCCTTTAAATATGCGATCTCCTTCTGCTGGGATTCCGCCAGAAAACGGTTTCTCAGAAAGAACACTGTGACCACCACAAGGATCAGGACATAAGGTATCATAACCCCGATCATCATCGTCATCATGCTTTCCAGTGGCCCCGAAAGTTCCTGGAGCGGAAGTGTGGAATTAATGATCCATCGTTCTCCCTGGATCGAGATCGCCTGAAATGCGATGACACGTCGGACTTTTTTTAAGCCCGGATCATCCCATACATAGGTGTCGATCACACCGGTTCCGGAATCTTCTTTTTCCTGTCTGGAGATCCAGTTTTCCAGACTGCTCAGATCCAGATCCGGATATTTCTGGATGCGCCCCTCAACTGCCTCCAGACCGATCTGATTCTTCGCATGGTGCATGATGATATTCATGTTCTGATCCTTTACCGTGGAATATCCGGCCTCACCGATCTTTACCGGCGCGACGATCTTCTCGTACAGTGCTTTCAGATCCATGGCAAATGTAAGGGTACAGATTCCGGACATGGAAGAAACTTCCTTCTCAATATAAAGCTCATACCAGCCCGTCCGGTCCGAAATTTCCTTTCCGGTGATCCTGGCCTTCTGATCTTTGTTCCCGGGCGCCACGCTCATCGTCTTCTCAGCTGAAGATTCCTGAACTGCTTCCTTTCCCGATTCATACTTAAACCTTGTCCCGTCTTGCTCCGTCACTGTGATCCAGTTATAGATATCTGCATTCTTCTTTAAAAAATATGATGTCCTCAGCTTGATCCCATTGGACTCTGCCCATTCTTCCGGGATCCCGCGCTGTGAATAAAACAGATCGATCTCATCCAGCTGCTGTTCCAGATAGGAATCGAGATTGTTTCCTACGATCCCGGCCATAGTCAAAAGCTGGCTCTCCTCTGTCCGGATCACCTGCTCCCGGTACCGGCTGTAAAATCTGAAGCCTGCAAGCACCACCACAAGGGATAAAGCGATCAACACCCCAACTGCCATCAGCTTCAGTTTCCATCGATTTAAGAATTCTTCTGTCTTCTTCATTTTTTATCCCTACACATTCAGCATATATCCGATTCCACGCACTGTCTTCAGATAACGGGGCTGCTTTGGGTCATCCTCGATCTTGTTCCGGATCCGTTTCACATAGACGGTGATGGTATTGTCATCCACCACTGCCTCATTCCACACCTGCGTGTAAAGCTGTTCCTTCGTAAACACCTGTCCCGGATGCTCCATCAGGAACCGGAACAGGGTCATCTCTCTGGCAGTAAAATTTAACGGCTCACCGTTTTTCAGGCACTCCATCTTTAAGGTATCTACTGTAAACGGACCCTTGCGGATCCCGGCGTCTCCGGCTGCTCCCTGGCTGTAGATCTGACTTCTGCGGATCAGCGCCTTTGCTGTCTGGATCAGGATCGCAGTATGAAACGGCTTTGTCAGATAACTGTCCGCGCCAAAGCCCAGCCCCAGCACCTGATCCATCTCATCGGATTTTCCCGACAGCATCATGACCGGCGTGTGATCTCCCGCAGCGCGCATTGCCTGCAGCACATCATAACCACCCACATGTTCCATCATTACGTCCAGAATCACCAGATGGAACTGTTGTTTCTTTAAAAGTTCCAGAGCCTCGCTTCCATCGGCTGCCTCCGTCACCTGCATTCCTTCACGGGTCAGGGCGGTCCGCACAGCCAGCCGGATCGCCCGCTCATCGTCCACCAGTAGGATCTTTTCTGTATTCATAAACTTTCTCCTGCGTCATTTTTCTTTCATTATAGCAAAAAATCCCGTCCTGCGGTACAAGATCCGTACTGCAGAACAGGATTTTCATTCGTTATGTATCGTTTAGATGGCAACAATGCCAAGAATCACACCGAATACCAGCATGATAAGGCTGATAATGTAGTACGGCGGAATGCTGAATTTCATATGATCTTTCAGCTCTGTTCCGGTCAGACCGATCGCAAGGTAAGTTGCCGGTACTAACGGGCTTACCATTAACGCGAGGTTCTTACCGATCAGCATGGTCAGAGCAGTATTCAGGGAAGCCACGCCATAGGTCTCGCCTACCTGCATAACTAACGGCATAATGCCATAGAAGTATGCGTCTGTTCCAACACAGAGACCAAGCGGAAGCGCAAGAATACCAAAGATGATGTGAATGTACTTTCCGAGAGCTGCCGGAATGATCGCCATGATCGCATTTGCCATTGCTTCCAGCATACCGGTTCCGTCGAAGACACCTACCATAGCACCTGCGGCAAACAGTGTTGCGGAAATGATCAGGGCTGCCGGAGCATGCTTCTTGATCAACTTGTCCTGAGTCTTCTGGTTCGGATAGTTGACAGCCAGAAGGATGCAGAGACCAAGCATGAAGATTACATAGGATTTACCGACACCTGTGGATAACAGGGCAATCACACCTACTGTAAGTAAGAAGTTGAAGATCAGGTAAGCGTTGGATTTTCTTAAATCAGCCGCCTCTTTCTTCGCTTTCTCATCAGACTCCACCTCTACGCCCTTTCCAGCGCCAGCACCATGCCTGATCGCAAACATGCCGAGGAGTACAGCAAGAATGATGTTCATCATCAGGCCGACAACCTGAAGCGGGATCAGCATGTGCCATAACTCAGTGGCATCCATAGCGAGTACCGTAGCCGCTCTCGCTGTCGGACCGCCCCACGGAAGCAGGTTCATAACGCCCATGCAGGCACCTGTCAGGCAGAGAAGGATACGGGAGTCAATGTTCATCTTCTTATATACCGGGTACATTGCCGGGATCGTAATGAGAACGGTGACAGCCGTAGTACCGTCCAGATGAGCGATCGTTGCGATCAGCGCTGTAACTACCGTGACCGCGATGACATTATTTCCGGCTTTTTTTACCAGCCAGCCTACGATAACATCAAAGAGTCCAGTGTCTGCCAGAACACCAAAATAAATTACTGAAAAGATAAATAAGATACCATTGCTTGTGGTGGTTTTAATTCCATCCGCAATGAAGTCCATGACCTCTACCGGGGAGAAGCCAAGGATCAGGGCTGCAATGACCGGAATCACCGCAAGTACCACGATCGGAGACATTTTGCCCTTTAAGAGCAGTGCTACGATCGCAATGATCATCAGAAAACCAATAGCTGCTGTCATAATCATCTTCCTTTCTGGATATTTGTTAAATTCCTTACAGATTCATATTTTACAGACAGCAGTTTAATTGTTCATGACTGGAAAATGACAATTTTGTCATATTTTTGCGGTTTCTTCCTGTTTCCGCTTCCGAAACTCCTCTTTGATCTGTTTCAAAAGCTCTGGTCTTTCAATCATGTCGATGCATGTTCCCGCAAGGATCTCCGAACCGGACCGGATTGCTTCATGGGCCCGCTCCGTCTTTCCCGCATCGAGATATTCCTGCGAATGCGCCGCGGTACCCTCTGGCACAAACGCTGTGCGGATGCAGCATCCGGGCACATCATACATAACATTTCCAAAGTCCGTGGAGCCCGTCTTTTCACGCGGTCCGGCGAGCTGTGGTGCCTCAAATTTTCTTGCATTTTCCATGATCAGGTCATTCAGGATCAGGCACGGGATCTTTGCCTGAAACGGGTAGCTTCTCTCTATTTCACAGGTCGTTCCCGTCATCAGGCACGCACCCTTTATGATGTCCTGAAATCTCGGAACGATGACCTTCTCCAAGTAATCCGTACTATAAGAGCGAAGTGTATACTCTGCCTTTGCCGTTCCCGGAACGATGTTCGATGGACCGCCGGCGTCAAGGACCGTGTAATGCATTCTGGAATCCTCAAGGACATGTTCCCTCATAAACTCGATCCCCTGAAAGGAAAGAAGCGCGGCATCAAAGGCGCTCTTCCCTTTGTGCGGGCTCATGGCGGCATGGGCCTCTACCCCATGAAAGGTAACATAAAAGCACTCAAGTGCCATACAGCAGACATCGACGCAGGTATTGGGAGCTGCATGCATCATGAGCGCAAGATCAATATCCTGAAAGCATCCTTTCTCCTTCATAATGATCTTTCCGCCGACCGTCTCCTCCGCTGGTGTCCCGTAGATCACGATCTTATAGGGCTGATCCTTACAGAGATCCCGAAGTGCCAGAGCAGCTCCGATCACAGACGGTCCCTGCATGTGATGACCGCAGGCATGACCGATCCCTTTCAGTGCGTCGTACTCTGCCAGGAATCCAAAGGAAGGTCCTCCGTTTCCCTGTTCATAGACAGCACGGAAAGCGGTCGGAAGACCCGCGATCCCACGCTCGATCTGAAATCCCTTTTTCTCCAGATAATCTGTAAGGATCGCACTGGAGCGGACTTCCTCAAGCCCCGGCTCAGCCAGGTCATAAATCCTGTCTGCCATTTTGGTAAGCTCTGCCATGTAAGGCGCAACGGCCTGCTTTATTGTTTCTTTCTTCATATCTCCATTCTCCTGTCACAATTTCGTGAAGATCCAAAGCGATCCGATCCATTCCTGAATTCCAGATCGATCTCTTTCAGCAGTTTTCTAAGCTCCGTCACCATCCGGTTTCTCTGTCTCACGAATGTTGTCTGATAGAACAGGCTCCAATCCGCGGGACTGTTTTCATGGAGCGCCTTCGCGGAAGCTTTAAGAAGCTGCAGCGGACCATATGCAAAAGAAGTATCCTGTTCATACGCGGAGCCTGTGGAGTGCATAAGACGGCTGAAAACTCCTCCGACGAGACGGCAAAGGCGGTTATGTTCTTCGATCTTCTCCGTTCCCCATATATGTTCAAGCGTTTCACAACGATCCAGAACCTCTTTTAGAAGTGTTTCGATCTCATCCGCCGCCTGTTCATGCTCCTCTGAATTTTTTAACGTCTCAAAGTATGGGAGCTAGGTTTTTGCATAGCCGCGATAATCGGCAGGAAGCTTCTCCTTCGAGAGGAGTTCATACAGCAGAACACCCACGACTCTCCCATCCCGCAAAAGCCCGTCAAGATCGATCTTGTCAAAGGTATCGTCGATCGTATGCCACCAGTACACGCCGGGACCCGGAGCATCCGATTGCTTTCGTTCTTTTTTCGCCTCATAACGGGGATTGATGTGATAGGGGATCTCTGCGCCCCAGAGCGACTGGTCCGCTCCCCGCCCGATACGCCCAAACATCATTTCCGCCGCCGGATCTACCTTCCGCACCTGCTCTTTCAGCCATTCCTCGCCCTCAAGCCCCGCTGTCCGGATCGCAAGCGTATGGTCTGCTCCTTTTGATCCCAGAAGATCAAGATTCAGGTGAGCGATGCAGTGCTCCTCAAGCTCATCCCAGTGGTGATCACAATACCAGGTGGATCCCATATAGCGCCCGTTGGAATGTCCCGGCCACCAGGCGATCCGCAGGGAATAGAGCATCTCATCCTGATGTTCTTTCATATAACGAGCAAGCTCCAGAGCCAGCGCATTTGCCGTGCAGTTGTCAAAAGCGCCACGATACCAGGTATCATAGTGACCGGAGAGCAGGACAAAATCCCTGCTCTTTCCCGGGATCTCGGCGATCGGCAGCGCGACGTTTTTTACGCATGTGTCCACCTTGCTGGAAAGCTGCGCAAAAAGCTGTTTTCCTTCTGCCTCATATGTTTTCAGCTTCCGGATCAGTTTCTCCCCGCAGGGCTTTGAGACGGCGACCACCGGCATCCGTAACTGGAACAGAGATGAGTCCATATCCGGAGTTCCCCAGACAGGACTTACCGTGTCCTCATGGACCGCATCCTCGTCGGAGGTCCAGATCTGGATCCACCCGGCCGCTCCATGCTGCTCCAGCAATTTTGCGTAACGCTCATCAAATCCGTACCCGAGGACAAGCTTTCCGGCAACCGTTTCCATAAACTGTTTCTGTTCTGAAAGGGAGACTTCCGTTTTTGTTCCGGGATCGTAGATCAGCGGGATCTCGATCCTCCCTTTTGTGCTCTCCGAGAAAGACCTTGGACGGCACGGGAACTCCTCACCATCTGCGATAAGGACACTGCTCACCGGATTGCTCAGATAAGCTGGAAAATCCTCCTCATGGCAGGCGATCCCGGATTTCTCCAATACCTCAAGAATATACTCGACCGCGCGATATGCCTCGGGTTCACCGGAAAGCTTGTCGAACGAACAAAGGTACTCCAGATGTTCTCTTAAACGCTCCTTCACTTCAAAATCCTGCATCTTCTCTTTTCCTCCGTCTTAATAGCCGATCATGAGTGCCCCAAGCATGAATAGACATCCGAAGAATGTCCAGATTAAGAATAACGGCATCATGAATTTTAACCATTTTACATATGGGATCTTCGAAACGACAAGATAACCCATCAGCGCAGAGGATGTCGGAAGAACAGAGTTTGAAAATCCGTCTCCGAGCTGGAACGCAAGGACGGCTGTCTGTCTCGTGATACCGATCAGATCCGCAACCGGTACCATAAGCGGCATGGTAACCGCGGCCTGTCCGGTACCGGAGGTGATCACACAGTTGACAAGTGACTGTGCAAGGAACATTCCGATGGCTTTTAAGGACTGCGGAAGAATGTTTACGATACTTGCGATCGCATGGACGATGGTGTCAAGGATCATCGCGTCAGATAATGCAAGCTCAACACCGCGGGCAATACCGACGATCAGAGCTCCCACAACGATTCCCTTCGCTCCGTTTCCGAACGTAGCGGCGATCTTGTTTGGGCTATAGCGGTTCACGATACCGCAGAGCACACCCATCGCGATAAAGATCGCAGACATCTCCTCAAAATACCATCCGAGCTTGCTGAGTCCATAGATCAGGACTGCAAAGCCTGCTACGATCACTGCCAGAGTCATGCCATGGGTCAGGGTCATCGCTTCTTCCGTATCATCGAAAGTAAATTCCTGATCCTCAGGCTCTCCGTAAATGATACTCTTTGTCGGGTCCACTTTCACGCGCTTTGCGTACCAGGTAATGTAGACCGTATCGATCACCAGAAGAACTCCGAGAATAAAAATGCGGTAACCCATACCGGAAAACATCGGGATTTCCGCAATATCCTGGGCAACACCGACATTGAAGGGATTCAGGATTCCGGCTGTAAATCCGGATGCAGCGCCCATAGCGATCATTGCGGTACCTGTCACCTTGTCAAGTCCGAGAGATGCCGCAAGGGCAATTCCGATCGGCACAAAGATCATGACCTCAGCAGACATTCCCATCGTTGTTCCAAAAATAGAAAATAACAGCAGAAATGCAGGGATCACAAAATACTCGCGGCCGCGGAAGGCTTTCGCCATCTTCTTACAGAGAACCGTGAGGATCCCTGTGGACGTGATGATCTCAAAGGATCCGCCGATGATAAGGATAAACGTAACTGTGCTTGCCGCCTTTACGATCGCCCTGTAGATCAGTGCCGGAACGGTTAAAAAGCTTACCGGGTGAGATTCAACATAATGGAAGCTCCCCGCTTCCACGAGGGTTCTGTTTGTCGCCTCATCCGTAAACCGGGTATACTCTCCGGCAGGCACAACATAAGTGGCTGCGACTGCCAGAAGAATCAGCGCTACAAGGATCACAAATGTGTGCGGCGCCTGAAAAGGCTTTTTTTCTTTTAATGGTTTCATACTTCCAATCCTTCCTTGATTTGTTTTCTTTCTTAGACTATAATCAAGATATAAAATTAAAGCAAGTTTAATATTTTTATTGTTTTATTTAATATTGTTTATTTTTATGCGAAATTGCAAATATTTATTCAGGGAAAGGACCAGCGAAACGCCATGGATATGCGGGAACAGCTCTATATGCTTGAAATTGAAAAACACAGGGGAATTAAGGATGCGGCTCAGGCCCTGCATATCTCTCCGCCTGCCCTCAGCATATTTTTAGGAAATCTTGAAGAACGCACCGGGACAAGATTTTTCGACCGGATCGGGAAACAGTTTGTCCCAACCGAGGCCGGAAAGATCTATTTGGAACATGCAAAAGAAATGATAAAAATAGAAGCCCATTATGAAAATGAGCTTCAAAAATACATGGGTGGCTCTTCGGGAACGATCCGTTTCGGAATCCATCCCAGAAGAACACTTTATCTTCTTGCGAAGGCGCTGCCTGTTTTTTCCGCCCGCTATCCGGACGTGAAGCTGGTCCCATACGAGGAATCTACTGAGCAGATGATCCGGCATCTGCTTGCCGGAGAGCTTGATTTTGCCATCGTAAACGAATCCTCCAGCCATCCGCTGCTGGAATACCGTCCTCTCTATGAGGACTATATGGTCGCTGTTGTCTCCGTCGGGCACCCACTGTGCACCGGCGCGGCAAAGAAAAGCCGGAAAGATCCATGTCCGAGGATCGATCTCAAACAATTTAACGGGGAACGTTTTATCCTGCAAAAGCCGGATCAGTCCTCCAGGCACTACACAGACCTTGCCATCGCTTATGATCACGCCGAACCGGGACAGGTCTTTCTCCTCGAAAATCTTGAATCTGCCTGTCAGCTCGCCGCGGAGGGCTATGGGATCGCATTCAACTTCTACCAGTACATGAAAAATTTCCGCTATCCCAAGCCTGTCCGCTGCTTCCGGATCGGAAATCCGGCTGACACCACCAGCTACTCCATCGTTACGCTGAAAGGAAAACAGACACTTCCGGCGATGGAGGAGCTGATCCGGCTGCTGCAGGAGTCCGCGTAAGAACTACAGCAGACGGATCAGTTTATGCGCCATTAGATCAGATGGCTTCCGAAACGATCCTGATTTTACTTTTTAGGGAGCGTATCCTTATAATCCTGATAGACTCCGGTCGTAACCAGCTTGGTATAGGCATCATACGCCTCTTTCAGGTCTTGATACTTTGTTCCATTCTCCGTACACGCCACATAACCGTCCGGTGTCAAATGATCTGCGATCGCCACATAGCTGTTGCTTCCCGATCGCCTCGTAGCTGTTGTTGTCTCAGAAACATAATATCGTCCATCCCCGGTGCTGATGATCACCGGAATCTCTTTTCGGCTAACCGCAATAAGTGGTTGAAAACCCATATTCCGAGTAATAATCTTTATGATGTTCTCAGGTTGAAAACCATTGAAGAATGTCATGTGAATTTACCGAGTAAGATGATTCTTGCTCGGTATTTTTATGCCATTACAGAAATGCGCGTTTCCTCAATAACTGGTTGAAAAATAGTACTATTAGCAGTACAATGATAAGTAGAGATTCCTCAATAAGTGGTTGAAAATTAGCATTTTATATCGGCTCAATGAGCTGATTTCAGACATATTGATTTATGAAAAATACAAAGCAAAAGGAGAACGATAATGGCTGAAGCACAGAAAAAAACGAATCTTGATTACGTCAACGAAATATGGAACATTGCGGATTATGTAAGGGATGTGATTTCCCGTGCAGATTACAACAAGGTGGTACTTCCGTTTGCACTTCTTCGCAGACTGGAATGCGCTCTTGAACCAACACGAGCTGCTGTATGTGATGCAGTGAAGGAACACGAAAAGGACTGGGGACGTGAATCCGATAACTATTGCCAGTATTCCGGCAAGGCATTTTATAATGTTACCCCGTTCAGACTGAACAATCTTGGTGCTGGTGATACATATGCAGCTCTCGATTCCTATATCAATGGTTTTTCACCAAATGCCCGTAATATCATGCTGAAGTTCGATATGGAAAGCACCTGTAAGAAGCTTCAGGATCACGGCATGCTTTATTCCGTCTGTCAGAAGTTTTCTGCCCTCCCGTTCGATTCAGCTACGGTTTCTGACCGTGATATGTCCGATATCTACGAGCATCTCATTCAGAGATACGGTGATGAGATCGCGGAGGATGCCGAGGACTTTATGACTCCGAAGGATGTGGTCCGTCTTTGTGTAGGCATGATCTTTGCAAACGATGATGAGCTGATGAGTTCTGATACAGGTATTGTCCGTACACTGTATGACCAGACTTGCGGAACCGGAGGATTTATTACGGATGCGCTCGATCTTCTTAACGAGTGGCATGAAAATAAAGAGATGAAGGCCCCAGCGGTAATCGTTCCGTATGGCGAGGAACTTTCCGGTGTAACATGGGCGATGGGTAAGGCAAATCTCCTTATTCGTAATGTCTCAGATGCGCAGAAGGACGTTTATGATCAGACGAAGGATTTATCCGCACATATCGAAAACGGGGACACTCTTTCCGATGATAAGTTCCCAGACAAGAAGTTTGACTACTGTGTAAGTAATCCGCCCTACGGTAAAAAGTGGGAAAAGGAAGCTGACGAAGTAAGATCTGAAGCCGCACATGGATTTGCAGGAAGATTCGGTGCCGGACTTCCTTCCATCAGTGATGGCTCCATGCTGTTTATTCAGAATATGGTCGCGCATATGAAAACGGCTGAGGAAGGCGGCAGCAAGGGTGGAATCGTGTTATCCGCTTCTCCTCTCTTTAATGGTGATGCAGGTTCCGGTCCATCTGATATCAGAAGATGGCTTTTCCAGAAGGATATTGTTGATTGCGTAGTAAAGCTCCCGACTGACATTTTTTTCCGAACGGGCATCAATACCTATTTATGGATCTTAAATACAAAGAAAGATGAAGCACGTAAGGGCATGATCCAGCTTATCGATTCTTCTGATTGCGGAGAGCTTCGCAGAAAGTCTCTTGGTAACAAGCGTAAGGATGTCCCGGAAGATAAAATGAAGTGGATCATCCAGACATATATCGACGGACATGACCATGGTAAATCCGTGCTGCTTCCGGTCGAGGAATTTATGTACCGCGCTGTTACGGTTCAGCGTCCATTAAAGCAGGTCATTACCTTTGATCTTGATAAGTGGGCTGATTTATTCACCATCAAAGCTATGCAGAAGCTCTCTGATGGTAATAAGGACTCTTTGAAACGTGCCGTAGCAGCTTATGACGGGCAAACCGTAAAGTATAACTGGTTTATCAGTCACTCTTCTGATTTTAGAGATAAGCTTGAAAAACCGGAAGTTACAAACAAGCAGCTTCAGGATGCATTTATCAAAGTGTTTGGCGTAAAGACGGAATCGGATGAAGATATCGTTTACGATAAAAACGGAAAGCCAGTGGCAGATACAGACTTAAAAGATACCGAGAAGGTTCCGTATACACAAAACATCAACGAGTACATGGAAAAGGAAGTATATCCGTATGTACCGGATGCGTGGGTGGATGAATCCGTGGTTGATACCGGAATCATGGGCGATCAGCAGGTAGGTATTGTTGGAACACAGATTTCCTTTGATAAGTATTTCTACCATTATGAAGCTCCACGTAAGCCGGAGGATATCATGGCAGAAATTAAGGCATTGGAGCCGGAAATCGAAGAAGCTCTGAAAGGGGTGTTTGCATGAGCAGGGAAATGAAAGACTCTGGTGTGGAATGGATCGGGGAGATACCGGAAGATTGGGACGTCAAGAGAATAAAACATGCAGTTGTCCAAATGGGAAGCGGAACAACGCCAAATAGTGATAACTCAAATTTTTATGATGGAAATATTGCGTGGATACAGAGTGGAGATTTATATAATACACCAATAATAACAAAAACATCAAAAACAGTCACAGAACAAGCAATTCAAAGGTGCTCTGCACTGAAAATTTATCATAAACCATACATTGTGATAGCAATGTATGGTGCTTCGGTTGGCAATGTATCTATAGCTTCGATAGACGCATGCACCAATCAAGCGTGTTGTATAATTAAACCAAATGATAATAATAATATTGACTATTTAAAATATTGGTTGGAAGTTTGCAAAACTGATTTTATACGTAAATCTGTAGGAGGAGGACAACCAAATATAAGTCAAGATAAAGTACGAGAACAAACGTATTTATGTCCATCCCCTACCGAGCAGCAGCAAATCGTCCACTTCCTCGACCGCAAATGCACTGCTATCGACACCGCCATCGAAAAGACGAAGAAATCGATTGAAAAACTGGAAGAATACAAGAAAGCAGTCATTACAAAGGCAGTTACCAAGGGAATTGACCCGAATGCGAAGATGAAGGATTCTGGTGTGGAATGGTGCCCGCAGATCCCGGAGCACTGGAGCGTTGTTAACCCCAAAGCTCTTTTTTCGCAACGAACAGAAAGAATCTTGCCAGGTGATAAACAACTGACAGCAAGTCAAGAGCATGGGATTATTTATCAAGATGAGTACACAAAAGCAACTGGTTCAAGGGTTGTTGCAGTTATACGTGATTTTAGTATTTTGAAGCATGTAGAACCTAACGATTTTGTCATTAGTATGAGAAGCTTTCAAGGTGGACTTGAATATAGTGAAAAACGAGGCTGCATTAGCTCAGCTTATGTAATGCTTATTCCAAATACAAAGTATGTATATCCACCATTTTATCGTTGGTTTTTTAAATCGAGCAAGTATATTAACGCATTGCAGAGCACCTCGAATTTTGTTCGTGATGGGCAAGCTATGAGGTACTCACATTTTATACAGATACCTTTATTTGTTATTCCATTAACTGAGCAAAAGCAGATAGCGAATTATCTTGAATCGAAGGTAAATGCCATAATGGTTTTGATTCAAAAAAAACAAATGGCAATAGCCAAATGGGAAGAATATAAGAAATCTCTCATTTACTATGCAGTAACAGGAAAGATTGATTGTAGAAATGAGGTGATATAAATGGATGTTGCTACAGTGGTGGGCTTAGTTATTGCCGTTATCAGCTTGCTTGTTGCCGTTATCATCGGAGGCTGTCAAATAAAACAGAGTAATCGTATGGAGGCATTTGAAAAACGACAGGATGAACGTGACGAAAAACGGCATAACGATGAGATATATGCAGAAACAACCCGCTTCATTCAGAAATACAGTGTGGGTGGTAACGAAGCCGAAATTCGTCTTTTACCACTTTGCATAGCTGCTTATCAGTATAACCCTGTGTATCCGTATAGACGTGAGATTTACAGAGAGTTTTGTGGTTTGCCGGAGGATGTGCAGAAATCTATTCTCACTCGCTGTGATATTGATATTCCTTGCAATAAAGGTAATCACTATTTTTCGGAATGCCTTGATAAATTGCAAAAAGAAATTAAAGAGTATTGTCCAAATGATAAAAGTCTGTTTTATGATGGCGGGAAATATTTGGAACGGGCTTTATTGCATCATGGAGAAAAAGATGTACCTAATGTCCGGTGTGCAATAGATGAAGAACAGAGAAAGCGATTAAATTCTCCCCTTGGGAAGATGTCAAAATCATTAAATAATAAAGATATGGATTATGAAACACATATCACAAACTTGTTAGCGTATGAAGCAGATAAACAGCCAATTTCAAGGCTTGCTAATGAGCCAACAAGTTTAGGTATTCCTGTTGAAGCGGATGAAATTCTAATTTGCTATCTGTGCTGCATTATTGCTGAATACGTACCTTGCTATTTAAACAAGAATCAAGAAATTTATGAAAACGCAGGGTATGTATATGATTACAACGGTATCCGATATATGGAAGATGCCTTCTTAACAGCATTACACAGTATCGCAATTTATGGTCCATATTGTAACAAAGGGGATGATTCGAATGGTAAAAGAATTTGACCTCAACATAGAAAAGATACTGGAAAACTGGGAAGTCTACCATGCCGTCCGTGAGATCATTGCAAATGCTCTGGATGAACAGAAACTGACCAGAACCCAAGACATCAGTATCCATAAAGAAAACGGCATCTGGCATATCACGGATTATGGAAGGGGCCTCAACTACCATCATCTTACACAGAATGAGAATGACGAAAAACTCTCTGCTGAAGGACTTATTGGAAAGTTTGGTGTTGGCTTAAAAGACTCTCTTGCCGTGTTCTATCGTAACGGGATTCATGTGACAATCCGTTCCTGTTATGGAGTGATCACGCTGAAGCAGATGAAAAAGGCTGGATTTGATGATGTTATGACGCTTCACGCTGAAATTGCAGATCCAGATGATCTAAACATGGTCGGAACGGATGTTTCACTTGATGGCTGTACAGATAAGGATATCGAAAAGGCAAAGAACCTTTTTCTCTGCTTTTCGCATGAAACCATACTGGAAGATACGGGTTTTGGTGCGGTTCTTGAAAAGCCGATTCATGCAAATGCAGGCATCTACATTCATGGCGTGAAGGTAGCGGAAGAAAGCAATTTTCTCTTCTCTTACAACATCACGAATCTTCCAAATAAACTTCGGAAAGCCCTCAACCGTGAACGTGATAATGTTGGACGTGCAGCTTACACGGACTCTATCAAAAACATCGTAAAAAGCGTTGAAGATGAAGTTATTCTCAGAGCCTATGTGCATGATCTTGAACAGGTCACGAAAGGCAGCGGACATGATGAAATGAACTGGATCGATGTGCAGCTTTACGTCCTTGAACAGCTTTCCCGTAAAAATGACAAGCTCCTGTTTATTACAGGTGATGAGGCGGTCAAACGCCGTGCCGAAGTATCGGATGCACAGGATGAAGGATATCAGATTTTTATTATTCCAGATAAGCTGAAAGAAAAGGCGAAATCGATCCGTACAGTTATGACACTGGAGAAATATAATCAGAGTAAAAATAACGCTTTCTCCGGTGATGCCTTAAATATCTCCGATCTCACACCGGCGGAACAGGAAGTTTACAACATGATGCCTGAAATTTTAGCATTTATGAATGGGCTTCCGGGTGTGATTGCAAGTGTAAAAATATCAGAAGAATTATACACAGATGAAAAGAAAACCATTACATTAGGTTTATGGGATGCCAAAACACGCACCATCTGGATTCGACGGTCGCAGCTCCAGTCTATTGAGAGCTTTGCCGGAACATTGATTCATGAATGCACACATGCCGCAAGCAGATGCGGTGATGTATCAAGAGCATTTGAAGCAGCACTTACAGAAAACCTTGGCAGACAGGCTGCCTATTATCTCAGATAAGGAGGGTAAGAAAAATGCCTGATGATCTTAGACTTGAAACAAACTTTGAACATTATATAAGCCGGAAGCTGAATGAGCTGTCGGACAGCGGATGGCAAATCAGCGAAAATGATAACGGCTTTGACGCAGATACTGCGCTTTATATGGATGATTTTATCAGCTATATCATGGCTACTGCTCCGCAGAAGATCGAAAAGATGAAGAAAGACCTTGGTGGCAGTTGGAAGTCAAACCTCGAAAAGAATCTCGTACATAGTCTTGAAGTGGATGGTACAGTACAGACGCTTCGAAATGGATTCTTTATGGCCGGATATCAGACGATTGAGTGCTCCGGTCATTACCCGGATGATGTACGTATCCCGAATATCAAGGAAAAGTATGACGCCAATATCCTTCGTGTCATGCATCAGGTCCATTATCAGACGGCTGGCAACAAGTCGCTTGATTTAGTGTTCTTTATCAATGGTATTCCGGTTGCAACAGCAGAAGTAAAGACAGAACTTACGCAGACGGTTTATGACGCTATCGAAGAATATCAGACTCAGAGAAAGCCAATCGAGCCGGGAACCAGGAGAAAGAATCCTCTTCTCATGTATAAGCGTGGTGCCGTGGTGCATTTCGCTATTTCAGAGTCAGAAATCTGGATGTGTACGAATCTTGAGCCGGAGGTTCCGCGTTTCCTTCCGTTCAATAAGGGCACATCGGATGGACATGCCGGTAACGATCCAATGCAGGAAGGCGATACTGATTATCCAACCGGATATTTCTGGAACGAAATCTGTCAGAAGGAAAACTGGCTTCGTATCTTCCATGATTTTATTTTTGAGAATGTTTCTAAGAAAGAGGATGCTACAGGACGCTTAAAGGAAGTCCGCACACAGTTATTCCCACGTTTCCATCAGTGGAGCTGTGTAACGAAATGCTTAAATGATGTAAAGAACCACGGTGTCGGACGGCGGTATCTGATTGAACATTCCGCAGGTTCCGGCAAGACGGAAACAATCTCATGGACCGCACACGAGTTGATCAATCTTCGGAAACCGGATGGGGATAAGGTATTCTCATCTGTTATTGTCGTTACGGACCGTGTAGGCTTGGACTCCAACATTAAAGGAACGATCAAGCAGCTTAAAAAGACACCTGGACTTATTGAAATGATCGGTGGAGATGCGGATACGCGCTCACAGGGAGCAAAGAATAAGCAGCTTGCCGAGGCACTTCATCAGCGTAAAGAAATTATCGTTGTTACCCTTCAGACATTCCCGTTTGCACTCGATGCGATTGCGACAGATGATATGCTGACCGGTGCAAATTTTGCGGTTCTTATTGATGAAGCACACTCTTCTCAGACCGGACAGTTTGCAGGAAAAATGAAGGCGGCTTTAAAACTTGCAGCGAAAGAAAAGACAAAAAAGACCGGCGAACCTGATGCAGGCGTTACGGATGAGGAAATGATCCTTGCATACTTCCAGAAAGAACAGAATGACCGCTCATGGCCGGAAAACGTATCTTTCTTTGCTTACACCGCTACACCAAAGCCGGAAACAAAAACACTGTTTGGGCGTGATTCCGAAAAGATTGATCAGAAGACTGGGCGACCGATTCCAGAGTCTTTTGATCTTTATCCGATGCGGCAGGCGATTGAAGAAGGATATATTCTGGATGTCCTGAAAGGGTATATGCCTTATAAAACAGCTTATCAGCTGAAAGATGAACTCGCTTCCGATAAACTTGTAGATGAACGCGCTGCGATGCGTACGATTGCCATGTGGGAATCCCTGCACCCGACAAACGTCATGCAGAAGGCACAATTTATCATCGAGCATTTTATGAAGAATGTTTCCAAGATGCTTGGCGGACAGGCAAAGGCAATGATTGTAGCTTCTTCACGTCCAGCGGTTATCCGCTATAAGTATGCGATTGAAGCGTATTTACACGCACATCCTGAGTATGACCGGGAACAGGTCGCAGATGCAATTCGCTTTCAGGTTCCGGGAGAACCACTTGTTGCTTTCTCTGGCAAGGTAAACGGCGCAACAGCAATCATGGATGAAGACGAAAGCACCATCACGGAATTTGATTATTTAAAAGAGAATCCATTCGCAGCCATCCGCAGAGATTACGATTATACGGAAGAGAATTCAAATAATATTGGCTGGCAGAAGGTAGATGTTGCATTCGATAAGCCTGAGAACCGCATTATGATCGTATGTGATAAGTTCCAGACCGGTTTTAATCAGCCAAAGCTCTGCGCTATGTACATTGACAAGTCTCTTTGCAATGATATCGAAATCGTGCAGACCTATTCCCGACTGAACCGCACCTTCTCCGGTAAGGATCATGTGTTTATTGTCGATTTTGTAAATGACCCGGATACCGTTGAAAGAGCGTTTGCAAAGTACGATCACGGCGCAAAGATGGAACACGCTCAGAGGCTTGAGATCGTCTATGACACGAAGAAACGCCTTGATGAGCGGGATCTCTATACTCAGAATGAGATCGATACATATAAAGTGATTCGCTATAAGTCCATTGATGCTCTCTCTGCATCCATGAAGGATGCTTACCGGAAAAAGCTTTTCATGTCAGTATCTGCTCCGGCTGAAAGATGGAATAACGCTTACAAGGCAAATCATAATGCTTATGCTACATGGTCTGCAAATAAAGAAGAAGCAGAAAGAACGGGTAACAAGGATTTACTTGAAACAGCCAAAGGACAGATTGAAATCATTTCTAAAGAACAGGAAAGCCTGCTTGATTTTAAGAAGGACTTAAAGAAATACTGTTCCGCATATACCTATATATCTCAGATTGTAGACCTTGGAGAGCCTGACCTTGAGATTTTCTATGGATTTGCGAAGCTTTTACTGAAGCGTCTTGATGGTACACCGCTTGAAGAGATCGATATTTCAAGTCTTGTACTGTCTGATTACCGCATCAGTGAACTGACTCACGCGCCGTCAGAACAGGATGATCCTGCCGTTCTTCGTCCAATGGGCGGTGGCGCTGGAACGTCCAAAAAGAAGCGTACAACGCTTAAGGAAGTCATTGCGAAGCTGAATGAGGCATTCGGTGAGGATGTCAGCCCTGTAGATGGAGCAAGAACGGTAAATGCGATTGTTGATTCTGTATCTGCGGATGATGTAAGCCGTATCCAGATCCGCAACTCTACCAACAGCCGTGAAGCAATCATTGCAGACGGCAGACTGGAGAACATCATTAAGGTGGCCGCATTGTCACTTAAGAATAATGAACTCGGACAGCTCGCAACGCAGATTCTGGATGATCCACAGGCGATCAGACCGATTGCAGAAATGATTTACGATCTTGTAAATAAAAAGAAACACTTGGATGTCGAAGAGATCTCTGAGTACGCAAATAACAAGGAGTAAACAGATGGCAGATAATATGGCTTTAATGCTCCTCGGCTTTAAAGATTATAATATCGAAGGCATTGAAGATGTGTATGATAAGGCTAAACATTACAAGCGTATTTCTCTGACATACAGTGGGGATATCCCTGCTGTATGTCCCGTATGCGGAAATCCTTTATATAAACACGGCAAAAGAACATTACAGGTAAACGACACTCCGTTACAGGGGTGTCCGGTTGTTCTGAATATTGAGATACCTCGTATGCGTTGCCGAAATGAAGGTAATAAGAAGCATATATGGACGCCAGAGCTTTATAATGTCGATGAAAACCATAAAATGACAAGACGTGCACTTCTTGCTCTTACGGAACATTCCATGAGAACAACATTTGAAGATGCTGCGATTGATTTTGTATTAAGCCCAAATACAGTAAAAAATGTATTTGTTGATTTTTTAGAGGATAATCGCAAGAATCTTCGTTTCAAAACGCCTACTTTCATCGGCATTGATGAAATAAAGGTAAAAAAACTTGATGAACTCACAGTTATTACGGATATCGAGCATCGTACATTATACGATATTCTTCAAGGACGCAATCAGAAAACTCTGACAGAATATTTCATGGGTCTCAGAGACAGAGAAAAGGTGCAATGGGTATGTTCTGACATGTCTCGTCCATTTGAGAAATCGATATCAGATGCTATGCCGAATGCAAGATGGGCGATTGACCATTTTCACGTTGTTATGAAGGCAAATGAAGCGGTCGATGCTGTAAGACGTGAAATTCAGAAAGGGATGGCCCGTGTAGATCGTATCAAAACTAAAAAAGGACTTGCCTATACTTTGAAAACACGGCTTAAAGACCTCGATCCTGAAGACGCAGCTAAAATCAAAGCGGCGCGAAGTAATCCTGAGCTTGCTCCTCTTGCAACAGCCTTTGACCTTAAAGAAGACTTTTTTAATATTTATGATGAAAACCCATCATCAAAGGATAATGCAAAGAAGGCATTTAAACAATGGGAGCAATCCATTCCGAAGGATGCGATATACGATAAGTTCCGTGAACTTGCTGCTACGGTTCATCGTTTTGAAGATCAGATCTTTGCCTACTGGAATTGCCCTATTGCAATTTCCAACGGCTACACGGAATGTACCAACAGACTCATTCGCGAGAATAATCTGCGTGGACGTGGATATTCTTTTGAAGTCCTACGCGCAAGAACGCTATACCGAAAAACAAACCTTCGTGCAATGCTCGAAAACTGTCTTATAGATGTAGGACCAGTCATCCCGGAAGATCAGCCTGTCTTTCATTTTGAAAGTGCCAAGGAGGATGAAGATGAGGATCTTGAGGATGACTATGAGCCATTCCCAAATCCAGAAGAAGAATAATTTTCAACCTAAAGATCAAATTTCCACGGTTTACAAAAATAGTAGTTTTCAACCTGAACACTATTTTTTAGGCCGTGGATTTTTTATTCTTATGATTCTCTTTTTCAACCAGTTATTGAGATATCATATATTTCCCACGAGCTGATTTTCAACCACTTATTGCGACCAAACGAATATAAGAAAAAGGTATCCATATAAGCAGTTTCAAACACTTATTTCGGATACCCGTATTTCCTCTGTTACACAAAACAGGCAGCCGACCCATCCCTGAATCAACTGCCCATTCCCATTCATCAAATATACAATTTTTAAATTTTCTTCTTCTCTTCCTTCTCCAGAATCTTCGCCTCTTCCAGCATCTCTTCTGCCTCTTCCTCTGTCTCCTCCGGAGTCTCATCTTCTACCGGAAGTTCACCGATGCTGATAAAGATCCGGGCGACAGCAAGGGGAATAAAGCCTACGCAGGCGCCGAGGGCGTTGCCGAAGGCAGCTACACCGGTGACACCGAGGAGAGCGCCAAGGAAGAACATAAGTACCGTGTTGCTGTAGAGCACCGCTTTTCTCTTAAATTCTTTATCTTTCGTCAACGCATACTGCGTCCAGCCGAGGACGGATTGTTTGAAGTTGTTTGTGATGAAGACCGTCGCGCTGTTGAAACCATCTGCGCCGGAATATACACCCCACTGGAATGCCGAACAGAAAAAGATCGGGTAAACACCCGCAATCGGCGAGAACCAATCCGGCAGCAGGGCCGTAAGTCCGAGACCGGCCGCATCCACCCAGATCGCCAGCTTCCGCATATGTAAGTTTGTATAGTTTGTCAGCATATAGGAGGCGATCACACCGCAGGCGAAGATCACCATCGCCAGCAGACGGAGTCCCAATTCCTCCCATTCCATAAATCGGACGTTCGAAGCCATCTCCATCAGGTTTCCCGTCTGTGCGGAGCCGAAGACTCCGGCATGGGAAAGGATTGCATAACCGCCGAGGAAACCGCCCACAAAGGAAATATTCCAATGCAGGATCGCGTCCAGACGTCTTTGAATCGTTTTTATCATAATCTGTACCGCCTTTCTGCGCATAATTATATCGTGACTTCGTCACTCACTAATTTCGCCGTTCGCCATAACCGTGCAGGCACGCTTCTGACTCACTGTCGCTCATTATATCATAAATTTCATTGATATAACACCCCGCTTTTTGCCCTTATTTGCTGAAAAGTTCAGTTTTGAATATCTCCGCAAATCTCACAAAATCCCGCTATTTAGTAACAAATTAGTAACAGATTACATCAGAGCATTGACCCTTGCCTGTACTGCTGCATAATCATAACCTTCTGCGGTGATTCTGTTCTTACGATCAGCACCGTTTCCATACTCACCACGGATGACTGCCCTTGCAATTTCATCAATGGATTTCTTAGGTGTTCCGCAAAGTTCATTGACCTTGTTCTGAACTGCGGTGTAATCATAACCCGCCTGTTCAATGCGGTTCTTTCTGTCCTGACCGTTACCCCAAGCACCATTGATGACTTCCTGTGCAATTTCATCAACAGATTTCTTTGGTGTAGTGTCTACCCCTAAAATCTCATTGACCTTTGCCTGAACCTCATCATAGTTGTACCCGGCTGCTTCAAGTGCTGCTTTACGATCAGCACCATTGCCATATTTGCCGTTGACAACATCCTGTGCGACTTCATCCACCGACTTCTTAGGTGATTCAGGCTGTGCAGTATCACCATAGAAATAATCAAGGTCTACATTTCCGGCAATACCATCAACAGAACCCTTGCTTGTGTACTGATGGAACATACAAGGATAATCAGGATCACCAGTATAATCAGCCAACCAGTAAATATACTGTGAAATCAGTTCATCAGTATACATATTCTTATGGTAGTCAATATTGGAATAAATACCCGCCTTGTACCCGTGACTGGTCACATACTCACAAAATGCCTTTGTGAAAGCAACACATTCATTCTTACCAAGGTTGACCCCCTTTTCCTTTGCCTGTTTTACAGTGTCATATTCAAAATCATAGAAAATCACTGTGTCCTTGCCAAGTCCGGCTTTCTCAACCTGTGCAATACAAAATGATGCTTCATTCCTTGCCTGATCTGCGTTGAGTGCATAACTGAAATGATATACACCTTTGACTGGAATATTATTGGCACGGCATCCGTTGACATATTCAAAGAACTTACCATCTACTGCCTGACGATAACCTTCACGAAGGATTACAAACTGAATCCCACTTGCTGCAACCTTGGCAAAGTCAACTGCACCTTGCCACTTTGAAATATCCATACCCTTCATCATATTATTTGCCCTCACTTTCTGTCTTTTTCTGTAAAATATCAATAGCCTTGGTGATAACTGCCGGGAGTGGTAACCCCATAAGACCCGCATTTTCCACAAGGGAAATTGTTTCATTTGCAATGAACGCAATAATTACTGCATCCCTGATGTAATTTGTGCCAATGACAAGATCAAGGCGGTAAGCAACCAGTACAAAAATCAGGGTCATGCATTTTCTGCAAAGACCTTTCCACCCCGCCTTACTTTCAAGTGAACCTGTGTCTGTCTTGGGACTGTTCTTGAACACCCCCGCAACAATCAGTCCTGAAATATAATCAAGACCCATGAAGATCAGAAGGGTTGTAAGTCCCGCATCCCAACCACCAAAAAAAGATGCGATTGCTGAACCAATCACACCTAATACACTGCAAATAGTCTGTTTCATTTTCTCTGTCCTTTCTGAACATAAAAACAACCGCTTGTGACCTCATATAAGGGTCATATAGCGGTTGTTTTTGTTCCTGTGATAATTTCCTTGTCTGTTGATTACTCTGCTAATTCAGGGCAATCAAGGTCAATCAGAACTTCCTTTACTTTGTCCTTGATTTTCTCAGGTACATCAGCAAAGGTTTTCTTGCCCTTAATGATAAGAGTTGCATAGATCACTGCCATAGATTCCACATCCTTTCTGAATAAAATTTTTATGATGAACTGAAACAACATCAGTTACCACCTTCTGCCAGTTCCGGGTGTCCTTCATCAATAAGCACCTGTTTGACTTCATCCCTGATCTTGTCAGGAACATCATTGATTGACTTCTTACCCTTGATGATAAGTGCTGCATAAATGTTTGCCATATTCTCACCCCTTCCTTATGCCATCATTTCATAGATTTCACACATGGCTTCCTGTGCCTGTGTCATCTGATCTTCCAAGGATGCGTTTCTGTCATCAATCATTTTGATGTATTCATCCTTGGTGTACTGGGTCAGGTCATATTCATAACCAGTGAACCCCGGCTGTTCATCTGTCCCGGCTTCTGTGACCGGGGTGATGTTCTCTGCAATCCAAACTGAATAGTCATCAATGACCTTCTGTTCAGGCTGCTTTGTACTGCGTACTTTTCCGTACTCTTTCATGCTTTTTACCACCTTTCTTGATATGATCTTTATAGTACCTATCAGCATAAGGCTGAATTGGTTCAATATATTTTTCAGACAATCGGCTGCTATCACAATATTTCAACCAACCCTTATAGGAATTGATTGCACACCATTCTGAATAGTTCATTTCCTGACCGCTTTCAATCTTCTTCCTGATTGCGGTCATTTTCCGTTCAAATTCCTGACAGGTGGATTTTCTAAGAAGGGTATCTTTCAAGAAAATCCTGTACCCTACAAAATCAATACCCCGGATGAACGAAGGGAATATCTGATAGTTGCCTTTTATTCTTAATTTCAAATTCTGTATGAAATATTCATTGATTTCTGCAAGTAACTGATGCAGTTCTTCTTTGGTTCTTGCAAAAATACAAATATCATCCATATAACGGTAATAGTGCTTTACCCGCTTAACTTCTTTTATCCAGTGGTCAAAACCTGATAGGAAGAAATTGCCGTCATACTGTGAAAAGTAATTCCCTATTGGAATACCGACACCTTCAATGAAGTCCTTGCCGTTTACCTTCACTATCTTGATTTCATTACCACAAGACCGATAAAATTCAATGTTTTCATCCGTTGCCGGACAAGTGCTGATTGAATCAATTACTTCATCAATCAGTTCAAGCAGTTCAGGGTCTTTGTACTTCCGTCTGAACTTCTGTTTTAGTGTTTCGTGGTCAATGGAAGGGTAAAATTTCTTGCAGTCTATTTTCAAGCAATAGGTCATTTCTTCCGGCACGGTATCAACCGCCAACCGTAACTTCTTGTATGCTGCATGAATACCCTTGTTTGGTATTGCTGAATATGTGTCATCAGTGAAATACGCTAATAACTGCGGTTCAATCACCTGTAAAACCGCCCATTGTGCAATTCTGTCAGGGAAGAATGGAAGTTTGTATATTTCCCGTTCCTTCTTGCCGTCCTTTTTCGTAAAAGTGGCATATTCCGAAGTTTTGTATAAATGGTTTTGAAGCATCCATTGCAGACCAGCCAAATAGTAGTATGGTCTTTTCTCAATCTGCTGAACTTCCTTGTACCATCCTTTGCCTTTCTTTGCGTGTTGAAACGCAAGATACAGGTTATCCATTGAACAGATTTTTTCATAAAGATTGCCATACCTTTTCACGCTTGTCTGTTCCCTTCTGTATGCACTGAACCGAACTTTCAACCCGTCAGGTGACGGTCTACTAATACAGCCCATGTATTTTGATGTTTTGCCAAGTGGCACGGTAATCAGTTTTCAGTACATTGATTTATAAGAACACCCCGCCATTTCTGACGGGGTGTTTCAAGTGATATTTGTGCATTTACTAACTGACTGCTGATATTCCGATTACGATTAGAAGAAGCATTATTCAGATTCCAATAGAAAGCACTGGTATTCAAGCCATTATTCCAATTAGCACCTAATTTAGTGACATTGGTTTTTTGTCTTTTTATCGTCTTTCTGCTTGAAAATCGTCATCTTTAGCATCCTGATTACCTAAAATTATGTGAATTACTGGTTATCTGTTATGCTGCTACCTTTTTTCGATACACCAACCGACCGCCGACATTCCGATAACGATTAGAAGAAGCATCATTCAGAGCCCAATAGAAAGCACCGGCATCCAAGCCATTACCCCAACTAGCACCCAATATAGCGACACGCCAACCAGTACCGTTCTGATTCCAACAATAATCACCAACAGGAATGGCGGTGTTTCCGTTGAACTCACCCGGTAAGAACAACCAATCAAAATCTTCTGAATAACAGAAAGCGGAAATATAACCGTTTCCATACTTTGCACACATTCCTGTATCTTCATAAGGTGCTGCCTTACTGTCATCAGTAAAACCATGATCTGCAACATAGGTATCACATTCACCTGTGGTTGCATTTGCATAGTGATTGATTCCATCAATCCACCACCAAATGTTGCCCCAAAAGTTTTCCTCACCACGGTATGACACAATCTGAATACCGTTAGCGTTGACAACTGAACCTGATGCATTACCAAGGGTGATCGTTGCACCTGTATTTTCTGTCATGGATGTTTTACCGTCATCAGTCTTTGAAACTGCACCGTTACCAATGACAGACTGCATATTGAAGGTTGCATATTCAATCAGCATGAGCATCTGTGAAGCGGATGCCGTCTGAACAACACACTGTTCCCAACCAGTACCACGTTTTTCAGCAAGTTTTCTGATATTGGCACGGGTTGCGTTCTGTGTAAGTCCTGAAAGCGGTTTTGCATTGGCAATACTGCATAACATATCAGCAGCAAAGTCAGCAACCTGTGAATCATCAAGAATGTACGCTGATGCAGATGCATCCCAAAGTGAACCTTCAAAGGCTGCAAGATATGCAACATCATTTTCCTGACCATTTACAATGAACGCCGGATGAAGTTTGAATCCCGCCTTTGGTGTATCTGATACATAGTATCTGATTTTTCTTGTGATTGCCCCCTTGGTTCTCTTTTCAGTTTTAAGCGGTACAACCTTGTAATAAAACTTTGGCTGTTCAACCATTACCTGAACGATTGTCCCGGCACTGAATTTCAGGTTTTCATCAGGTGATTCAGTACCTACCGGGTTACGGTCAACCGCCTGTGTCAGTTTTCCAGTAGTGGAAAATCCGGCTTCACCATAATATGCAGCAACACGCCCGTCATTGGTAAGGTTACAACGCTTTCTGCCACCAAATGCATTGATTCCGTCAAACCCTGAACCCGCTGAACGGTTTACTGCCCCGGCAAGTCTTGTGAACTTCTTGTTTTCAAAGTCCACTTCAACACCATAAATGTCACCGTCTGAATATCCAACATAGGCTTTCAGATCAGCAATTTCTTTTTCAAGTGCCTGAATGTCACCAACCGTTGCATACGCACCCGGACTGACCGCAAGTGATACGTTGTCAGCGTTTCCTACTGTGGTATATAACTGTAAGTATGCAGCCGATACCGTAACACCGTTATATGGTGGCATATAACAGTTATTTGACTTTTCAATGCAGACTGCATACAGGATTTCACCCTTGTCAGGGTCAACGGCATATAAGCCAAGTGTACGCATATAGTAACCTTCTTTCAGGTCTACATTGGAATATGCTGCATCAATTTTGATTGCAACCTCATTTGTGCGGGTAACCTTGGAAACAAGGGTTGTCTGCTTGATGTTGCTAAGTGCGGTCAATGCCTGTAACTGACTTTCAGTGTACTGGGTACTGGAAGAACATACTTTTGTAAAATCAATGTTTCCTGACCCGGCAATCATCTTTGCCATAAGTGCCTGACCATTGTTTGTGATGTAAAGTTTTGAATACTCTGCCATCTTATCATTCCTTTCTATGTTGTTTTTATCTCAATGAAGTCTACCTGAACAACGCCGGATGCTGCCTTTGCATCCATATCTGCCCGGATTGTTTCATTAAAATCTGTTGAAATGGTTACCATTGCGGTATCTGTTGCCTTACCACCAAAGTTCACTGTACCCTGAACACTCACTGTTTCCTGACTGTCATTTGTGATGTTCAGCATTTCAGTCTGAACGATTCCACCACCAAAGACTGATGAACCGTTCACATCAAACACTTCCCGGAAATCGTTTGTGATGATAAATTCATTGATGAAGCAGATGCCACCACCAAAAAGAACAGCACCTTTGATGTTGCAAGGGATGCTGTTCTTAGATACAACCACAAGATTTTCAGGAATCATTGTGTTTATGATGTTTTCCAGTTCTTCCACCTGACCATATAATTCAAGGTCAGTGTCAATATACAGTGTGTACCCGGTCTTGAAATCACCAGTCACTTCAAAATCACTGTCACCGCAAAGGACAAGCAACTTTTGAAGCAACACTTTCCAAGTGTACGGGATTGTGTTGAACCACTTGCTTTGAACCCTTGAACGCCTTGATTCAAGGGTATCATCAGCGGTTGGGTATATTTTCAGCATCTTTTCAAATCTGCTGATTCCATATTCATCAGCAGTTGAAATGAAGCGGTTACGCAAACACCTGTCAGTTGCCGACCACATCAGGCTAAATTCAGGATTTTCCGCTTCAAGTGCTGCAACGGGTTCTTTGTAACTCTGCATGAATGGCGGTAAGTATGAAACAAGGTCAACTTCTCTTATCATGCAGAAACACCCCCTAACTTTGGTATACAAAATTCTGTCAAGGTCATATTGCTTGCCGTGCCGTTCAGCTTTGTCCCAGTCACATCCACCACACCATCAACGCCAAGGATGCGGTTTTCAATCTGCGATACCCTGACAATGGTTTGTGATGTTTCTGACCAGTTCTTTCTTAATTCCAAGAAGTACGCATCAACTGCTTCTGCAATGGCTGCCTTGGTATTTGACCAGTTGTGACCTTCTTCAAAGGTTACCGTGGTCTTGACCTCAATACTGACAGGTGATGCACTTGCTACACTGACCACATGACCGATTGGTGCAAGTCCGTAACCTTCCCCGGCAGTTTCTTCCGGGTCAAGTGTCTGCTGAACATATTGAACAAGTGTTGAACTTGCTTCACCATAGTCATCAGAATCAGTGATGACTACATGAACAGTACCACCAACCGTCAGTTTCTTGTCCTTGGCTGCATTATATACGGCATCAAGCCACGGTTTGACTGCTGCCGGAACTGTTGAAATGATTGATTCATACCAGTTCTTGACCACTGTACTGACGATCATGTCAGCGGGTCTAATGTCACCATTCCAAACACGCTTGACCTTACATGACCCAACACCTTCAATACTTTTGACCTTTGCCATATAATCAGCGTGGTTGCCACCAAAGGACTGTTCATTGAAGCTGTCAAAGTAACGCTGTCTGAAAACTTCTGTATCTTCTTCATCTTCACCGGGAATAAGTACGCTTGTCAGGCTTGCCGTCTGCAATCCGTCAATATATTCCATTGGTATCATATCCCCAAGGTACTGATTGCCAACAACACCTTCTGTTTCACACTGAACCTTGTATGTTCCCGGTGTGATCTGTTCAGTCACAACATAGTTTATTTCACCAATGTTGAAACGCTTTCCAGTAACATCAATGTTTGTTGGTGTGAACTCACCCTGTAAGATTGCCTTGGTTGCGGGTTCAGGTGAAAGTCCCCTGTCCTTTGCAAGCAAGATCAGAAATTCCCTTGCAGCAGTATCACCGTATGAATTTTTTATCAGATATTCCAACTCAATGTATAAAATCTGAAATTCAATGGCGGTTGAACTATGCAGATCGTAAACAGGGGATGACGGTCTTTTGTCAATTTTGTCAGATACCCGGTTCATCATCCTTTCAAGGATAATGTCATAAGTCTGATCTTCATACATTCTAAATCTTCACCCCCTTCTCTGCTTTAATATCACCGTAAATTGTTTTTACGGTAAAATAGGCATGAACCACACCTTTGACCGTCAGGTCAAATTCAAAGTCGGTCACGCCCGTGATTCTTTCATCAACGGCTAACGCTTCACTGATTCTGCGTTCTAATTCAGGGCAAACCCAAGTGACAGGTTCACCATATAGGTCAAGTGTTTCAATGCCGTAATACCACGGATATATGATGTACTGATACCTTTCTGTTTGCAGTGTTCTGAAAATCATCTGCTTCATGGCATCCTGTTCATCCACAAGACCCCTGACTGAATCACCGTCTAAATCCATTTTATAAGTTAGGCTTGGCTGTGTTTCTATTTCAAAATCTTGGTCGAGAAAACCAACTGTTGAAGGAATCATTTGCCTATCCTATCCACAACAATGAATTTCTGACCTTCTTGCTGTCTTATTAGAATGACACCATCACCGACAGCCAAGCCATTGTGTACGGTGACTTCAATCGTTCCGACAGCATGAACGTGTGACGGGGAAACTGGTGCTGTCCCTGAATTTACATCCCCGGTATAGTAATAATTCTTGATATTCCCCGCCGTTATCTTAGTTTTGAAATCTGTTACATTCCTTGAAAGTACAAGTTGTTTTTCAGTAAGAATCATCTTCTGTTCAACATTTATCTGTAACGGGGATGCAGATATAACCTTTCCAAAACATACATTTACAGGTTTTGTTGATTCTACCGCTTCAACCGCTGCTTGATGTACTTTCTTGATAATTCCTTTTGCATCAGGCAATAAACTCACCCCCTCTAAGTGTCAAATCCATCCAATGTTCACCTTCCTTGTAAGTGTGCTTGCACTTTTCAACAAGCATCCAGTTTTTCACTTTCATATCACCAAGGTCAAGGTTAATGACAACCATTGAACCCGCCCGCACTCTGTTGTCGCCCAAAGCATTGGTGATCTTCAAGTTACGGGTTTTCTTGTTATACAGTTTCAAAAGGGCATCTGCCTTTGCTTGACCATTTTCACCTTTCTGTAAGGTATCAAAATACTGCAAAATGCCCCATTTATTGATATTAGAAGAATCCTGTGTGATATAAACATCACGCTTTTTAGTATCTTCATTGTCATAGGTTAACTTGATTTTGTTATAAGTATTACTGTCGATAGATGAAGTATATTCAAAATCTTGCCCTGTTTCTTCATCAATCATTAAGTACGCCCCCGGAACACCCACATACATAGATGACAGGCTTTTCAGGGTAAGTTTTCCAAAATCGTCATATAACACATACATTTCCCCGGTGTTAGTCAGTGTCAGGTCAAGAGCATTTGTTATCATTTCAAACAGTTCACTGTTTTCTTCAATTCTTGATTCAATGACATACCCTGTATCATCCAGTGTACCAAGGTTCAGGGCATAATCATCTGCAATCATTTTTACAAATTGTGATGCAGTTTTATTTTCATAAACCTTAGTGTCCTTATTTTTCAAATATCTTAACTGATCGTAGGCGGTGACAGTAATGATCTTGTCCTTACTTCTTTGCTGCTTGAATACAAAACCAAAGAATACATTGTCACCGTCCACCTTCATCCTGACTGGACTACCTTCTGAAAAATCAAGAATGTTGTCATACAGGACTTTGAAAACCAGTTTGCCGGGGGTGTTTTTTCTTTCTGTTGACCATTCAATACCTTCCTGAACAACAGGTTGATATACTTTTGTTCCTGATTCATTCCCAACCAGTAGTTCAACGTACATTGAACAACACCCCTTTCTTATGCTGCCGGAATGGTCAGAACCTGTCCCGGATAAATTAAGTTAGGGTTGCCACCAATGACACCCCTGTTTGCGTTGTAAATCACGGTGTATTTTGCACCGCTACCGTAAAACCGTTTTGCAATGTTCCATAAACAATCACCACGCACGACCGTATAAGTCTGTGCTGCTGCCGGGGCGGGTGAATTGTTAGTTTCCCGCTTAGGCTCTGCACTTGCCTTTGGCTTGGATGCGGCAATTTTGATGTTGACTGTCTTTGTTCCATAGTCCCGGTACTGTTTCAGATTGAACTTGACTTTGAAGTCAAACCCGTTCTTGGCATCCTCTGAAATTTTGTAATCTTCCAAAGATACCTTCATGTTCGTGTTCAGCAGTTTTTTCCCCACCGGGGTCTTTCTGCACACAATGAACTGGAATGTCTTTTTGCCTGTTTTCAACCCTTCAAAAATATCAAAGAAATACCCCGCTTCTTTGAAACCATTCTTATACACCGCATAAGGATGTTTTACTTGCGGGATTTCTGCTTCAAATTCAATGTCGGTCAACCCGGTTTTTTTCAGGATATTGATTTCACCTTCATTTATCAGGTTGACCGTTTTGTTATTACCATTGATTTTGATGCTAATTTTTTCAGGGGTGACAGGAAAAAGGCATTTATCAAAATACATATCATATCCGCTTTGTGCCATTAGTCTGTACCCCCATTTGTTACTTCATCTATTGCTTCACCCATTGCATCATCTAATGCAGTGATAAAGCCATCAAGGTCAGTATCAGATGAAACATTATTGTTGTTTGTTTGGTTGATAGTTACTTCTGCGGTTGTGAATCTGTTAATTGATTCTTGTTCTGCAATGTCACGCAAATACTTCAAATCTTCTTCTGTAACATCCAAAGAATCCTTGATTTTGCCTGTGTTATCGTCAATGTTTCCAATGCTGTCACCCACGCCTGAATTTGCTATTGCATCATTGAACCCTGATGTGTAATCACCAACATTAGGAATATCTGTCTGACCGAATACATCCGACAGACTAAAGTTTGAAACCTTATCAGCAATACCGTCACCCCATGCTGCACCCGCATTGAACGCATCTGATGCCCAACCGTCCTGAAATGCATCAAAGGTTGTAAAACCTTCATTGAACGCGTCACTGATTGACTGGTAATCTTCTTTGTTTCCGGCTGCTTCACTTGCTTTGGCTGCATAGTCATCCGCTGCGGATGAAATGCCTGAATAGTCAAATTCAACAAACGGTAACTTATTCAGTGCTGAACAAATACCTTCAATGACTGAAAGTGCCGTGCTTAACAGGTTGTAAAACCATGACTGAACAGAACAGATTGCATTGTGAAATGCCGTCATCATATTGGATGCAAGTGCTGCAATGGCATTTCCAATACCTAAGGCAATGTTTGCCACGGTTAGACCCAAGTTCTTGAAGAACTGAATCACTACATTCACACCACCAGTAATCACACCGAACCCTGAATTTGCAATACCTGTCATCTTTGCAATCGCATTACATACGGCAAAAATTATTGCTATAAGTGCTATAATCAGCACAATAATCCATGTGATCGGACACGCTGCAAGTGCTGCGTTCAATCCATACTGCTGTACTGTCCAAAGAAATGTTTGTCCGGCTGCAAGTGCATCTGCTGCTGCCTTTGTCGCATCAATGGCTGCTGAAATTGCAGTAATTGCATTGACAATTCCCATGATTGCCAAATATGCCCCTAATGCAGCAATTACACCATAGATAATTGGTGCAATGATTGACCAGTTATCACCTATGAAAGTACCGATTGACACCGCCAAATCAAACACATTCAGAAGGATATTCGCAAGGGTTGCCATTGCTTCAATAGCACCCTGAATGAAAGTCTGAAATGCTTCACTATTGGCTAAATCGTTCAGTCTTTGAAGAACAGGCTGAAATGCAATCAGTGCGGTGTTCTGCATTGACTGCCATATCTGCCCCCAAGTCATAGGCATTTCATTGAATTTGCTGTTAATGTCATCAGCAGCAGAAAAGATTGCTGCCTTGACTACATCAGCAGAAAGTTCCCCATCCGCTGCCATTTCTCTGATCTTACCGATTGGAACATCAAGATAGTCCGCAATGTTCTGAATCAGGTTAGGTGCTTGTTCAAAGATACTGTTCAATTCATCACCACGAAGGACACCTGAACCAAGTGCCTGTGATAACTGCAATTCTGCGTTTGCTGCTTCTTGGGTACTTGCCCCGGCAATCGTCATCTGTTTTTGAATCAGATCAGCAAAAGCAACAACTTCTTCTGAACTGCTGAACGCATCCTTTGCGTTGTTGCCGAAACGGGCAACAACATCAGCCATCTGACTGAATGAACCCCTTGCATCCTGTGCTGCTGCATATACCATGTTGACAAGTTCAGCGGTTGTCTGAACCCCGTCATTCATCATGTTCAAACGGGATGTTGTCTGAACAAGTTCGTCTGAAATGTTCAGTGCTTTCCCAACTGACTGAATACTGATATAAGCTGCAACTGCCCGTTTGATGGTATTGGTCAATTCATTTGCCTGTTGTGTTCCGGCTGAAATTTCCTGATTGAAACGCCCCTGTTCATCCACATTGTCACGGATATACCTTTCTGTGTTGCCAACCGTCTGTGACAAACGCAAATAGGCATCATTGGCAGCAGAAACATCCATATTCTGCATTGCCTGATTCAGTGAATTTTGTTCCTGAATAGCCTGATTCAACTGCATACGCAACTGTTCCAGTTCTGCATTTGCATTGTCTGCCCCAACATTTACCGGGTTGTTCTCAATCTGCTGAATCCGCTGCTGAATTGCAGATAACCGCTGTTGCATGGTGTTCATATCCTGAACTGCTGCATCCGGCAGTATATCCATCCCCTGTGCGGTCTGTGAAATCATTGCCTGTGTGGTGTTCAGTGTGTTCAACATATCGTTTGCACTCTGAACTTCTTGCTGAAATCGTTCAACACCTGTTCCTGTGAACACATCCATCCCGTCAGTGTTCCATGTGACCGGGATTTCTACGGGTTCAGGGTCAGGCGGTGCGTTTGGCTGAATTTCAGGTCTGATTGGTTCAGGATTTTCAACCAAAGGGTCAGGAAGTACCGGGTCAACAGGTACAGGAATCGGTTCTTGATTTCCACCATCCACAACAGGCGGTGCAATATCAGGTGCGGTCTGTCGGCTTGCTGCCTGATTCATTGCCTGATTCATTGCTTCAATGGCAGCGGTTGCCTGATTGATTTCATCCCTTGCCCCTTCAATACTGCTTGTATCAATATCAGCGTTCATTGACTGCTGCATATCATACATTGCAGACACGGCAAGGTTCACTGAACTGATGATGTTGTTCAACACTCCGCTGAATTGGTCATTAAGTTCAATACCTGTCTGAATAGATGACACCTGTTTCACCGTCCTTTCTTAGTGTTTTTTCTTTGCCCTTGCTTCTGCCTTTTTCTTTTCCTTCTTGTCATGCTCTGCTTTCAACTTGATTGAAGCAATCACAAAGGCTTTTTCCTGTTCATCCATAGCCAAGAACACTGATGGAAGAATGTGAAGTTTTAGAAGGGCATAGTAAGCATAATTTGCTTCACCGTCCCCTTCTTCAATTAGTTTTTTGCTTCATCAACCTTTTCATCAAGTGACTTGGTAAATCCCTGAAACTTCTGCATCCATAACTGGAAGTCCTGCATTTCCCCGGCATCATCAACCATTGCATAGACTAAATCTTCCGGGGTCATCACACCGTAACTGTCCTGTAACTCTTTATCGTAAAGGTCAGGAAACACCGTTGACTTCACGATCATTGCCATAAGGTACTTTGAAGTAATCAGTTTTGGTCTGAATAAGTTCGGCTTGCCTGTCACCTGAACTTCAATGGTGTTTGCATCACGAAGTTCTTCATTCTCCTTGGAACTGATATGTCTGAACTCCCATCTAACAGGTGTTCCGTCTGAACCAAGAAGTGAAGCAGTAGGTGCAAACTTTTCATTTTCCTTTACCTTTTTATTCGCTTTCATAAATGCACTAAATTTTGACATTTTGTTGTTCTCCCTTCTGTTTATCAAAGAATAGAAAAAACCCCTTATATGACCTTATATAAAAGCCACACAAGGGGTTCTGTTACTTAGTTAGTAAGAAAACCCGTGAGGTTTGCAAAAGATTCAGGCATTGAGAAGTCCTCAAATGTTCCTTCAATCTCTTCATCAAGGTATTCCCCGTCAGCATCAAATTTTGCTAACACACCGCCGTCAGTGTTGCAGTCATAGAAAATGATCGTCTGTCTGCCCGCATCACTGGTTGGGTCATCATTGGTGATCTGCATTTCAAAATACACATCCTCACCAGTGTTCTTATAGTCAAGCAATGCCTGACGAAGAACTGACTGGTTATAGTGTGCCGTGCCGGAAAAAGTACCTTCCATACCACATGACTTATGACCCGCCATGATTGCACCAAGGCGGGGAACAGTAGTCTTGGTTTTCTCAACCTTTGCTTCCATATCAATCATCTGCATGAAGTTGTATCTTCTACTTCCGATTGTGATAAAACATTCAGCAAGTTTTGCTGCAATAGTGTCCCTTGCTTTCATTGTTACATTCGGCATTTTATTTCACCCCTTTCTTACGCAACCGTAACTGTTTCATAGAGTTTACCCATAGCGTTCACAACGGTGATTGCTGATGTAATCACAACCGCCTTTTTGGAATCGCCCTGTGCAACCGTAACATCAGAATCAGTGAACCCTTCAATAGCACCAAGTTCCTGTAACTGTGTACGGATTTTCACCAAGTCAGACCAAAGGGAAGTTCTGCCTGATGCATTGTTTGGAACAACACCAAGATACTTAGTGTTGAAAAGAACTGCATCATCATTTCCTAACTGGTCAATAACTCTGATCGTCTGATTGTCCTTGAATACATCCCCGCAAGTGTCCGAAGTGGTCACCATAGAGTTAATATCTTCAAGCACACGGACAACGCCGTTGACCTTATGAAAAGTGAACTCACCCGCCTTGATTGCTGCTTTTAACTCATTCTGTGTGTAATTGGTATCAACGGTGAAACCGCCGTCATATTTCTTGTTCTGACAAGACTTATTGACCGCACAACCGCTTTCTGCACCAGTTACCCAGTACACAAGTGCTGCTTCTGACCATCCTGTATCTGTTACCTTGTTCTTCACACTGATAACGCCCATATAATCAGCAGACAGGTTGTAAACAACCAACTGGAACTTGATACCAAGTTCATCACGCAAACGCTTGTTGAAAGCCACATATAACTTCTTGGTAACATCATCAGTAACCACAACGCCCATAGTGTTGTAGGTGTATGATTCGATTTTATCCAAGTAAGCCTGATGTGCAGTGCCGTCAACCGTGCCATTTGTACCACCAGTTAAAGGTGTTCCGGCAGTAACAGCAAGATCAGCAGCCTTGAATGTCACATAATCGTTTGCCACAAGATCAGCAGCCTTGGCAACTGTCTGTGTGTCAACCTTGACCGTACCGAAGTAGGTTGTAACATCATACTTGCTTGCATCATCTGCATTTTTCTGAATCACGATCTTCAAATCGTTACCACGAACACCACAATACTTTGCAGTTGCGTATGTGTTCGCTGCCTTATCACCACCGCCGTTCAGACGGTATGCGTATAAGGTCTTTGCACCCATGAACAGATCATTAAGACCAAGCATCTTAGGACTGTCAAAGGCATAACCAAAAAGTTTCAGGCTGTTCTTCTGAAAATCTTCATTGGTCACTTCAAAAACTTCCCCTTCAACACCCCAGTCAAGTTCAAGGGGCATTGTTGCGATACCTCTATCAGACAATGCAGCGGATGCGGATGCAGCCGATACAAAGTTGATATAAGCACCGGGCAGTTCTTTGTTCTGTGAGGTAAATGTACCACCACCTAAAGCCATACTATTTCACCTGTCCTTTCATGTATTTTTCAACTAAATTGTCAACAGTTTTCATGGTGTAACTTTTATCTTCATCAAGAAGGGCATCCACCAAGTCCCTTCTGTTTGCAAAACGGGCAGATGCAAGAATCTGTTCCTTGCTGAACATTGGTTCAGTCTGTTCAGACCTTGCAGCAGTTCCCGTTGCTGTCTTTTTTGCTGCCATAATCAACCACCTTCCTTCACATCCGTGCTTGCCGTCATAGTTTCCATTGGTGTCTGTTCTTCCGTCTTGACCGTGAAAAAGTCATAATTGACAAAAAAATTCAGAACACCGTTAACCACCTGATGATTCATTTTTGAACCCCTGATTGGCTTGGTATCACCGTCTGTTGTGATATACTCCAAACAGTCATACATTCTTTCAGCCACATCAGCACATTCCCGCTGCTTCTTTGCAGACTGTGGGAAATACTGGATGCAGAACTGATTGGTACGTTCATACCGTTTGCCAAGGAAAAGGTTGTTGTTTGGGTTTAAGCAAGCAATAAAAAAACAAGGCTCTTTCAAACCTTGCTTGATTTCTTCATTGTGGATTTCATAATCATCCCCAAATTCTTTGTTCAGGGAACAACTGATTGCTTCAACTATTGAATTTATCATTTACCAAGTCCCCCTAAATATTTCTTGATTTTGTTTTCAAGCACCTTTGGGGCAATTCTCTGTAATTCCTGTTCAGATATGGTCATCATAAACTGACCCTTGACCCATCCTGAATGATTGGCTGTCCTGTGTCCGTACTCAACATAAGATGCGTATTCAACCGGGTTCACAATTTCAATGACATAGGTGTCACCAAAATGATTCACCGTCAGGCTGTCTGCATACCCTTGTGCTGATGCACGTTTTTCACCAGTCCAACCACGCCTTAATGTACCGCCCTTTTTTCCTGAACTTGCCGGGTACTGTCCGACAGGTGTTCTTTTGACCACCATGCGAAGCAACCGGGCAGCAAGTTCCTTTGCACACGATTCCACAAAGTCATCAGGATTTTGCAACTTTCCCAACTGCTGCTGAAAGTCTTTCAGACCTTTGCAGTCAAATCTTCCCATTCTACCCATTTACGCATATTCCTTGAACAGTTCAAGTGTAATTTCCTGATGCGTTGGATATGTGGAAGGGACACCGCTGCGGGTGTAGTCCGTGGTCACATTGTCCTGTGTTACTGTCAGTTTTGACCCCGCCTTGATGGTTACATCCGGGGAAACGAACAACTTTGTGCTTTGCGTGATCGTTGCTGCTGATTCTGACTGAATTGCTGTTTGCAGTTTTTCAAAAGATAATCTGCACGGTTGGTCTTGTAAGACTACAACCTCTGATTCTTCCATAAGTTTTGACTTCTCATTTTTTACCTTTTGCAGTTCTGTCACCGTCAAAGTACCAAAATAGGTTGCTTCAATGGCTTTCCTTGCAGCCTTTTGTGCTGCCTGAATCTGTTTTACCATCTGATACGCCTGAATGAATTAAATTCAGCCTTTCCATAGGATAAAAGGTAATTGATGAAAGAAGTCAGTCTTTGTTCAGGGGTCATTGAACCTTCACCAGTTGCAAAAACCGTGTTGGTGTCCCCTGTCTGAATCTGCTTGACAGCATATTCTAAATCAAACCCGGTAAGGTCATCAGGTGCAAAGGTTTTCTTGGAAAGAAGAAATTCACCCACCGCCATATCAACGGCAATGTGTTCCAGTCCTTCCGGCACATCATTCCAGTTGATTTCATTCTTGATTGTGCTGCGTACTTTCTCAACGCAAAAGGTCAAGGCAAATTCATCATCTGCCTTGACCGTATAACCGAATGATTTCAACCGTTCTTTTACTGTATCAGTATCAAACATTGCAACCACCCTTTCCGATCAGAAATTAACCACGGGAAATAATACGGGCAATCGGAACTGCCTTGTGTTCAATGGTCTTGGTATCAGATGCAACCAGTGACCAGTTCTTGCCGTTCCCTAACTCTGTGTTAGTTGGTGAATTGGTTTTCTGATCTGCCTTGAGATAAGAAACACCTGAAACAGAAACAGCGTGACGTTTACGGGAAATAAGTGTGTCCTCACCACCCCTTGTCTTAGCATCACGCACCATTTCATAAGGCACTTTTGCACCTACATCTTCAAATCCAATAGCACCTTCACCAAGGATATAAGTTGTGTACTCTGTATAAGCATCCTGTGCCTTGATACCTTTTCCTGTGTCCTCTGCAACAGCTTCAACAACCTTAGTAGGTAAAGAATCATCAATGATGACCAGTCTGCCGTTCCAAGTACCCATTTCAAGATCACGTTCAATACCCTGTGCATCTGTGTACTTTAAGTATGCAAGCAGTTTCAGATTTTCAAGATTAGTAGCAACCGCACTGTGACAGTAAACTAACTTGAACTTCTGCTTGTTGTCACCGCAAGCCTTCTGAATGGCACTGTTCAGGGTTGTTGCATCCATCTTCATAGTGTCATCAGTGTGTTCAGCACCCGCCTGTGCAATATCATAAGTATGTGCTTCAACAAACGCTGCATTGGACTTCTTAATGTCACCCATTCCAGTGTCTTTCATCCCAAACACACCCTTTAAGATTGCAAGGATAACATCCTGATCTACACCGTTCCAGTAGTCATTGATCTGATTTCTTACGTTTGCCATGAAGTCAGTACCACCAGTTACATCATAACTGAAATCTGCTTCTGTCCAACCGTTCATTCTGCCATAGGTGAAAACACCCTGTTCATAGGTGTCAGTCTTGCCCGGTGTAACATTGTCAACACCATCATAGTTCTGTGGTGTGCCGGAAAGCAGACCAAAGAACGGTAACACTGCGTAAACAGTGCCAGTCTGTGAGTTATTCACAAAAGTGTCACGAAGTCGTGCATCACCAACGATTGCACGGGATTCACGCAACTTGTTCAGTTTCACGTTCGGAATTGCACTCATGTACTTACCGAACGCCTTTTCGTTAAAACTTTTAGCATCAAATTTTGCCATGTTTCAATTACCTTCCTTTCATCAAATTAAATCTGTGCATCCGGGTTTGCTTCCATGTAAGCGGTAAGTTCGTCATAACTCATTTTTGAGAAATCGACCTTTTCACCCTCACCCGGTTTCTGTTCCCCTGATGCTCCCGGCTGAAAACCTTTGAAATTCTGCTGCTGTTTGGTCTGCTTCTGTACTTCAAACAGGAACTTGGTGTCATCACCGCTTGTCAGCTTCTCAATCTGTTCAGCCAGTCCCTTGACGTTTCCGTCCTTGTCAAGTTTGGCATCATTCAGTTCAAGTAAAGCCTTGACCGCCTTGATGTTCTTTGCCTTTGCACCTGTCAGTGCCTTTTCAACCGCAAAATCAATTTTCAACTGGTTCAGTTCGGATTCATGGTTTGCCTTGGCTGTGGCGTTCTCTGTCTGCAAGTCCTCAATCTGCTTTTTCAGGTCTGCATTGTCCCCGGCTGATGCTTTCAGGGTTTCTAACTGCTTGTCACGGTCACCGACCTGTGTTTTCAGTCCTTCAACCTCTGTCTGCAAGTTCTTGATTTCTGTTGAAGCAGTACCCTTTGCGTTCTCAATGTCATCACCATTGATTTTCATTACTGAATCAGCCTGTTCCTTGGTAAGTCCTAAATCCTCTAACTGTTTTCTTGTCATTTCTATACCATCCTTTCAAATACGTTTTTATACGGGGTTACTCCCACATGATTGATTGGTTTTGTTCGGTTTACGCTTGACAACCCGCAAGAAAAAAGACACCCGTTGCCGGATGCCTTTTCTATGTGCTACTTGACCCAGTAGCCGGGAGATAATCAGGATCACCATGCCTTTCTCATTGTGTATGTTTTCATGTGCCTTTTATCCCCCTTTCTGACCTCATATAACCGCCATATAGCAATTATTACAGGTCTATTGATAATTTGTTAAGGTATGAAAAAAGCACGGCTATTTGACCGTGCTTTCATCAGCAGATTCTTTCATATACTCTGCAAATTCTTTCTTTAATTCTTCCGGGGCATCCTCTGTCAGATGCCAGTTGTCAGGTTCAGGGACAAAATAAGGACTATCCCAAAATGACGGCATTGATTGTGACATATTACTTCACCCCTTTCAACAGTTCTTCCAACATTTCACCAAACTTTGCTGCAACAGGTCTTGGTTCGTCTGATACCATGTATTCAGCAAAACATTCAGCAAACCATTCCTGTGCATCTTTGGTTGCATATCCACTGACTTCATTGCGTATGTCAGAAACTTTCAACCCGCATGATCTCATTACCTTTGGTCTTAGATCAGCAGATACAATTTTCGGTCTGTAATTATTCAGTAACCCACATACCATTTCAGTATATGACAGGTAATCATCAATAGCGTGTCCCAGTTCGTGCATAACAATAGCACTGAAATCTGTACCCTTTGGATGAAAACCCGCTTGCAAGTCTTTTTCATAGGACTTTGCAAGTTTTTCCATATCAGAAAAATACTTTGTATTGACCGTAACACCACCGTGACCAAGACCAAAAGAACATTGTGCGTATGTCATACCGCCCAACTGCGTACTTCCAACTGCGTTCAATTTTCCCTTCAACTGTGGGAATTTATCAAATAGTTGTTCATGGGTCTTGTAAATGGACTTTGCACAACCCAAATCCAAGCCTTTCAGACCTATTCTTTCATTGGTGTCATACACATGACCGTTGATTTCCGCAACCCTAAACCATTGCTGATCTTTCATCAAATCCTGAACCTGTTCAACAGTTTCACAATCATCAACGGTTTTCTTTTCTTCTGTCTTGATTGTATCATCCGGCAACGCTTCTTGCAAACCTGACTTATCACCGCCGTTGACAAACGACTTTTCCCATTCCTTATAGGTCATGTTGCCCGGTACAAAGTAGGTCTTGCCTGTTTCTTCATCCCGTGCAGCACGTTCACCAACAGCATCAAATTCATCATCAAAATATGGTACTGTGGTTGAACGGCAATGAACATGAAACGGCGGTGCAGTCACACCAACCTTCCATTCAGACATAGGGAAATGCTTGCCATCCATACCCCGGCATATATCCGAAGTATGGGAATCCAGTGTTGCCACAATTTCAAACTGTTCAACATCCAGTTCAGTGAAGCAGTCCTTCTGTGCTGTGGAACTGAAAAAGGCTTCTTCTGTCATTACCAACCGCCCGGCGTTGGTCTTGGAAGTGTTCATCTTCCGGGCAATTTCATCAATGGCTTTCTGTGGGTCTTTTCCCAAGATGATGTTCTGTGTCAGGGTGTTGTTCAGTTCATTGACCAACTTCTGACGGTTGCCCCATATCCTTTCACTGAAATTCTTGCCGTCAACCGCCCAAGGCTTATTGATGACCTTGCTGATCTGCTTGTCATCCAGTGCGGAAAAGTCCCAACCAACACCCACACCCTTCTGAATCTCATAGGCTGTGTGATAATAGCCGGACTTGTAAACATTCCGCATTGTGCTGTCAATGCTGTCAAGTTGGTTTCCAAACATGACTTCAATGCTCTGTTGGGTCTGTAACTTCAAGGCTTCAAGTCTGCTGATATGGAATCTTGCAGATGCGTTTTCAAGCTGCTTGACCCAAGTGCCGTTGATCGCATTTTCCTGACCGTACTGAATGTACTGGTTCACATCCCATTTCAGTTCAGCAAGTTCCTTTGCGTTCAATATCCGCTTTGCTTCTGCAAGGGTTACCCCATTGTTAGATGCAAAACGCTGATACCATGCAGCAATCTGACCTTCAAGTTGCTTCTGTGCCTGTCGGTATTGTTTTTCAATATCCGCATAGCACTGAACCCCCTGTTGGTGTGCAGCCTGTTCAAGCAGTTCAAAACGCTTCTGCCAGTATTCACCGTTATTCATCTACTTCACCGCCCTGACTTCCCTGTGACGGGTCACCTTTGTTGTCAGGGTCATCATCTGCATCGTCACCGTTCTGATTCTGTGTACCAAACGGGTCATACTGTGCAAGCATTTCTTTCTGTGCTTCTTCCTTCTGCTTTTTCAGGCGTTCCATTTCAAGTTGCGGGTCATCCACCCAAGGGTGCATACTGATGATTGTTTCATCAGAAATGATTCCCTGTGACTTCTGACAGTTATCAATAATATCTGATTCATTCATCAGCATATCACGGTTGAATACTACATCAACCCCATCTTCTTCACCTTCAAAATCACCCTGTCCTGTATTGGCAAGGTGGCAGTTGACAAACCAAAGTACATCATCCATTGTTGCCTGTGCTTCTGATTCTGTATCATTGGCATCTGTATCAATGTCAGAATACATTGACTGAATGTTCATCTGATTAGGATTGCCGGAAAGTCTGTCATCCTTGGCATCATAACCCATTGCGTTCTCAATCAAGGCTTTCTTGAAGATTTCCACAATAGTCTTGTAATTGTCTGCATTAACTGTGATTTCAAGGGTTTCAACCCCGCCCTTGGTGTCACCGTCATACCTGACTTTGACTGCACCAAAGGTTGCAAGGTTTTTTCTGAACTCACCCAAATTAGTACCGTCATAGTTTTTCAGTACCAAAATGGTGTTCCTTGCATCCTCTTGCATATTGTTTTCAAAGTCAGACAGCATCACATTGATACCGTCCTGTAAGGACTTGACCCTTTTAATCAGCGGTGTTTCCTGTTCATTGGCTTTCAATGGAATCAGGGGAACACGCTGCCAGTTGAACATTTGCACATTTCCGGCTGCATCCGTCATTGTAACGTGCGGGAAATCAGCAGTGTCATTGTTCACAACATCAGGTATCAGTTTTGAACCGTCCAGTATGAACAGGTGAACACCTGTCAGATCATACAATTCAACCTTTTCAATGTACTTGCGTTGTGTGCCGTCATAAGCAACTGACACATACAGTCTGATGAAGAAATCCAGTTCGGTATGTTCAGAATCTTTCCAAAACGGCAAAATCTCATAAGCGGGGAAAAGCCTGAAAGCAAATTCCCCCCGGTCATTGTAGTAAGGATATAGCCAAGCAATACCGCCATTATATGCAGCTTTGCCCGCACTCTTTAATGTTCGCATGAACTTCTTGTCAAATACCTTTTTCAGCAGTTCAATGTACTGTTCATTGTCACCGTTTAATGTAAACGGCTTGCCGAACAGGTAATTGGCTTTCTGATTCACCATTTTTGCATACTGGTTATCAACAATACGGTTGTTTGGTAAGTTCTCAACAACTTCAAGTTTGCCGTCCTCACCTATCATTGTACGCTTGCGGTGAATCACATCATGGTCACCGTCATAATACAGAAATCCCTTAATCTGCATCATCCTACGGGGTGAACATTTCCAAGCAAGGATTTCTTTTTCAAGAAATTCCAAGTCAGTCATGTGGGATTTTGCCCCTTCCAGTATGAAATTACTTAGTTTCAAAGTGATTGCATCCACAAAGGAACTGAACACTGTTCAATCACCCCTTTCATTGCATAATAAAATCAAAACCCCTGAAAACACTGCATTTTCAAGGGTTGTTGTTACTAATTTGTTTCTTTTATTCAAAAAGTAGTTATACAGGCATCATAGGCGGTCACCTGTTGCAACCGCCCCGGAGTAAGCATTTGACAACCGTTTCCTACCGTCCAAAAAGAGCGGTTGCTGATGCCGTGTATTCTACCCGGTAATTGTTTAGTCAAAACTGAAAGCATCACCCTTCACAATAGATTCAACCGCATAACGCATTGCATCCATCAGGTGATTGAAGTCATCAATAGGACGATTCAGTTTCTTGCCTGTCTTGGCATCCTTGTCCCATTGATAGTTGCTGATCTCTGTGATGAAATTCACACATCTTGGATGAATGATAATGTGATAGTCCTGAATGAAGTCAATACCGTTGTTGATGCTGTCCTTGCCCTTCCTTGCTTTCCTGATTCCTTTCAGACCCAGTTCACGCAAGCGGTCAATGCTCTTTGGTTCGGCTGAATCGGCTGTGATCTTCTCTTTCACATATCCCATCCGCTGCACCTGTTCGGCAATGGCTTCATTACTCATACCCGGCTGATACATTTCATCAAATACCCAAATGGTCTTGCTTGACTGGTCAATGAAACCACAAAACAGTGCAGAAGGATCATTTGTATAACCGAAGTCAAGACCAAATACGGACTTGACACCGCTTATCTTCTTGACTTCATCAACACTGAACGCCTTTTCTTCCCAGTTCTCATATACAAGACCGTCTACAATACCCCAATCACCAAGACCCGCTACTTTATAACGCCTTGGGTTCTGCTTCCGCATGGTTTCAAAGACTTTTAAGTCTGCCTTATCCAACCATTCATTGCACTTGTAATTGGTAGTCATTGCAAGGACTTCATCATCAGGGGTATCAAAAAACCGCTTCTTTATCCAGTGGTGTTCATTCCACGGGTTCAGTGTAAGTGTTATTTGCTTGAACAGTCCTGAACCGTCAGGAACAGCACCACGGATTGATTCATCAAGCATATTGAAATCATCTTCTGAACTGATTTCATACGCTTCTTCAATCCACATCCAACACAAACAGCCAATATCAACGGTTATTGATGTTACTTTCAGGGGGTCATCCAGTCCCCTGAAATAAATCTTTTGACCTGTCGGTTTATAGGTCATTTCAAGTGGTGATTCTTTGATTTCCCAAAAGGCATCAACACCAAGGCGGTGAATCGCCCACTTCAATTCTGTGAAACAGGAATCTTTCAGGGTTCTGAAAGTCTTTCTGACCACAAGGGTATTTGCCTGTGGGTACTTCATCATATTAGTGATGTACCAAAGGGCAGTTGTTTTCGATTTCTTGGATGCACGGCTGCCCTTACATACCCTATATCTACCTTTCCAACGCCAAAAAGTACCGTAACCCTTACCAACCAGTTCAGGCAACTGTACTTTCTTCTTGCCGGACTTAGTAACCTTGTAATCTTCCGGGTACAGGATAAACTTCTGATACCCAAAAACATACTGTGAAGAAATGCGGTTCTTTACCATAGGCAATCACCGCCTAATCTTCAAGGGCATCTTCACCTGTGATAACAATAGGCTGCGTGATGTTCACATCCAGTTTATCATTCCACATACCCAAGTGTTTACCAAGTAATTCAAGTGCTTTCAGTTTTGGTGAAATCTTGACTTCCCTTTCAACACTTGACCCGGTTTCTGATTCAGACTGTTTGTACTTCACGGATTCAATGCAAGCAAGGTCATCATCAGTTGCATTGTCTTTGATTCTTCCGTGACTATCAACAAGGTCTGTCATCTTCACAAAAGCAATGCGGGCAAGTTCTAAAACAACCCTGTCCTGATTGATTCCTGTTCTTTTGCTGCGTTCTGCCATTGCAACACTAATTGCCTGTTGAACCTTGACATTTGCCAACATCCTTGAACCTTGCTGATCTGCTGTTTTTGCCGAATAACCCGCACGAATGGCTGCTTGTGTTGCGTTCAGGTCAATCAGGTATTCTTCAACAAAACGCTGCTGTTTTTCAGTTAATTTTGCCGTTTTTGCCATCAAACAACACCCCTTTCATGTATTTTTGCAATAAAAAATCCCTGAAACATTACATTTCAGGGTGCAAATATCGGCATAAACAAAAAAGAATTGTGAAAAAACAACCGCTTCTTCACAATTCCCATCTTGTCAAGATACATCCTATCATTAGATTCAAGAATACACAATATACATGAAACAACAAAATCTATCGTAAAACGCTCTTTTTGTTGTTTCAAGTGACAGTAAGTATACATTAAGTTAGGTAATGCAGATCATCATAGGTTTCTTCAAATCTTGTAAGTGCCTTTTTGTGAAGATTCCTGACATACTGATATGACATACCCATTTCACCTGATGCAACTTTCAAACTCTTAAACTGAACATATACTTTGAATAATACCTGTGAATACCTTGCATTGTGCAGACCTCTAATCTGCTTGATGATCTGTTCCTTGGCATCTGAAAATTTGTCAATTTCCCTGTTTATCTGTTCATTGAAATCAACATAGTTTGTGACTGCCTTGCATAAACTGTCACCTGACGGACTTGTCTGCACTCTTTCAGCAGAATAATCAATACCGCCCGTACTGCAAGCATTGGTTTTCATATCATCAAGGCGTTCTAAGTCCTGATTGATATTAGTATCAAGTTCCTGTAACTGTCCTAAATATTCCCTTGCGGATAATGTTTTCATTCTTTCACCTGTCCTTTCCTTGGTATCGGTTGGGTAACGGTTGAAAATTGGCAAAAAATGTCTTGAAAGCCTTGTAAATACTGACGGTAACGGTTGGTAACGGTAACTGTTAAACTCTTATACTCTATATTTTTACTTTTTTATAGATACATAAAAAAATACTAATAATAAAAATAATAAGAAAATTACATTTAACCGTTACTACAGTTACAAACCGCATAAATAAAGACTTTCAACCGTTACCGTGAACCGCTACCAACAGTTACCAACCGCAACTACTGCATAAAATCATACGGTGTATCATTCACCTTTGTATAAATCACATCAGCAACAACCATCTGACCAAACTGCTGACCCGCTGCAAACTTAGGAACAGCAATCACGGCAACCCCGGCAGTATGCACCCCATACAACAACTGTGATATGTATTGGTGTGCAAGTTCATAAAGTTCTGCACCAATCACCTGACCTTCAAATTCTTTTTCTACCAACGGGAAAATATCATCATTCATTGACACGCTGCCCTTCTGTTCCAATAATTCCAAAATCTTATTTTCCATAATTTCTTAACCTCACCTTTCTATCTTGCCTGTCTTTCATTCTCTGAACCTTTTTGTTGGAACTCATTACTTCCAGTTCCCAAGGTTTCATTTGTGGAAACCATTTCCACCTATCAAATGTACCTGTAAATATTTCATTCATCTGTAAACCCTTCCCGTCTTGGTATCTTTTACCTGAACACGTTCAGTCAGTTCAAACCCCGCACCTTTGATGATGTACTTCAAAACCTTAATCAGATCATAGGCACGTTTGTCTGCTGCTTCACATTCAATCTGTTCACGTTCTTCCTTTGCAACTCTACCAACCGCAATAGTTGCCGTTGGGTCTGCATAACCTTCTGTATTTCTTCCACCTTTCACTAATTGATACCTTCCTTTCTTATAATCCCACTGTTCAGCATTGCACTGAACATACTTTCAAATATCGGTACGGGTATGGAATTACCCGCCTGATGATATAAGGTTCTGTTCATTTTTCCCGGTTCAACTCTGCAAGTTGCTTCTGCTGCATAAAAATCATCATCCGAATACCCCATCAACCGCCAACATTCCAGTTCTGTCAAATATCTGTATTTTCCACCACCAAGATCAATGACCTGTGCGGGTGTCCTATCCTGTCTTGTGGTAATAGTATTTACATAATCTTTGATTATGGTTGCCCTTCTGATTCCTTTCTTACCAATTACTGAATAAACACTTGGCTGTGTCACCAAGTAGCAATCAGGAACATCACCGTATTCAAGAAAATTTGAAATGTTCTTCATGGGTCTTTTTTCCATCAGTTCAAAATCAAAAACATTGTCACCAAGAACTGACACTGTGAAACACCGTTCCCGTGCCTGTGGTATTCCATAATCACGGCAGTCTAATACTTTGTAATTATTGGAATAACCCAACTTTTCCATATATGACAGGTAACGGTTGAAGTTGTGAACCATGTGCTTTGATAAAACATTTTTTACGTTTTCCCATATCACAACAGTTGGTTTCCACTCACCCATCTGTTCAATAATATGTACCGTTTCCCACATCAGGGATGATCTTGTCCCTGAACCTTCATCAGCACCTTTTCCTTTGTTTATTCTTCCGTCTGCTGCCGTTGCTTTTCCCTGATGCCCCGCAATACTGAAATCCTGACACGGTGACCCGTGAATCAGAATATCAGGTTGAAGATTCCACCCCACTACTGTCTGCGGTGAATATGCTGATTCCTGTTCAAACATTGCATTGTATGACCTGACAGCCTTTTCATCAATTTCCACATAATCAATAGATTTTACTGAAACACCTATGTTTCTAAGGGCAACCCTTGGTGACCCTATGCCACCAAAAAGTTCCAATATTTGCAGTTTTTCTGACACATTCAATCACCTTCCTTTCTGCTATGAAACAAATATCTTACAATTTTTATTGTTCACTTTTTTCTGAATTACTCTGAACCCAAGCCTTTTATTGATCTGCTTACTGAACACAATATTTGACATTGGCTGCATTGCATTGTCTGCACAAAAAACCTGATACCGCTTATACACATCAGCGGTTGGTTCATTTTCTATCATGTCAACCCCGGTGTCATTGATAAATGCAAGGATAGGGTTGTTTTCTTCTTCATACTCTGTCAACTGGTTCTGAACCTTGTCTGACTTGGTGAATCCGTCATTGATGATAATTCTTTTCAGACCTTCCACGCCAAGCCTGATGAAATATTCAACGCTTTCCTGTTGAATCAGTTTGTACTTGATGAATGGGTCATAATCAGGTGCATCCTTGCTGAATGTGGCATTGAATGGAATAATAACCAAACGCCTAAGTACCGCCCCGGTCTTGTCCTTCATACGGGGAATATCATTGGCACTGAATAACAGTTTGATGAACGGGTTGAACTCAAACGGGTCTTGTCCTTTACGCTCTGCCTTGATGCGGTTACCTGTTACTATTTTCTTGAACACGCTGACCTGTGAACCTTGAAGGAAATCATCACCAATATCATCACCAATGTTTGCCAGTTTACCGAACATCATTGAAGTATTGAACCTGTCACCCAGTTCTTTCAAGTCAAGTGCTGAAATGTTCCGATCACCAAGGATTGCTTTGACACAATCCAAAAATGTACTTTTACCATTGGACTTATCACCTGTCAGGATGAACGCCTTGCCTAACTCATTTCTTCTGTAAAAGCAGTAACCAATACATTCTTCCAACAATGCCCTGATTGTTGCATCACCACACGCTAACTTGTTTAGTGTACTGTCTGCCAGTTCAGAATAGGCATCCGGCTTGTAGTCCCAAGGAATCTTGTTAGTAATAACAATGTCCGTGCTGAATGGTTTCAGTTCCCCGGTCACAAGGTCATATACACCGTTGTTGAAAGCAATCAAATTTGCATCTGACTGTTCTTTTTCATCAACGATCAGTTCCATGTAGTCAAGAACTTCCCGGCGTTGCATCTTTTTCAGGTTTGGGATATGCTGAATCATGTTTGATTCAATTTCTTTGTACCCATTGGAATACACACCGTCTTTGTATATATGCAACTGCCCGTTGATTTTGATAACGTGTGCTGTGTTCTTCATAAACACTGCAAACTTGTCAAACAAGAATGTGCTGCCAAGGAAAAAAACAGGTTTCTGAAAAGCATCATCACGCAAGATCACTTCCAGTTCATCATCTGACAGCGGTTGTTTCAGAACAAACTTGTTCAGGATGCGGATGCACTCACGGGTTTCTTCAACAGTGAAATCATTTGCAGTCAGGGTCAGGATGTAATTGAAAAGTGCCTGATTCCTTCCGTCCCCGGCATCCATATCAACAAAGTCTGCGGTTGCCTTGACCGGGAACAACCACTTTGGAACTTCCTGATACTTTCCACCTTCTTCAATGTCCCATTCACAAAATCTTTCTTCACCGTCAATCTTGATGACCTCATAAGACAACCTACTGCCGACTTTTATATCAGCAGTAAGACCAACCGCCAACTGAACGTGTGTCCTGTTCCTTGCAATAGTATGATTCTTGAAAAGAAAATGTTTCCCCCTACTGGTACAAAGGACTTTACAGTCAAGTTGCAGTTCTTCCACAATGTTCATCAGAATTTCAGATTGGTCAGAATCATCAATGTCGATAAGGATAGTGTCATCAGCCAAAACCCCGCCGAACCCGTTCAGGTTCTTTACTTCATCATAGGTTTTCCATGTGGTTCTGTTTTTCAGTTTTTCAATGCTTGCCTTGCCTTTGGTTTCAACATAACCTTTGTAAAGCATCTTTTATCACCTACCTTATGTGATGTTTTCTAACACCTTTTTATAAAAATCCTTATTCCTGATGTTGCTGTTGTACCGGGACTGATAGGAACGAAGTAGTGTTTTCACTTCTGCAAGTTCCTTTCTACACCCCTTCACTTCTTCATTCCATTTGTCCCACCCTTCCGACTTGTGCAGTGGTGTTGACTTCTTGTAACTGTCACGGGTATATAAGGCATCCCGCAACTGCTTCTGACAATAACTGACCTTTTGTTCATACCCTGTGATATACCGTTCATTTTCCAACTGTTTCTGTTCAAACTGTTCAATCCAGTCCTGAACAAATTCTTTAATCTGCTGTTCACATTCCGGGGTGAAACTGCTTCTGATAAGTTTCAGCAGTTTTCTGACCTTGGCAATGCTGCGGGTATTCAAAAATTCTTCAAGATGAACAGTCATTGAACCATTTTCATATCTGATTTCTAAATCCATGAAAAACCTTCCTTCCCGGTGTTACGCTACAACACCAAATTGTTTCAAGCGTTTCTTTGCTAAATCTATGTACCACTGCCTATCAAGTTCAGGCGGTGTTTTTACTCCAACAACCGAATCATTGAAAATGAAACAGTGGTCAGGTGTATTACCGAATTTTTCACCCTTGGTTTTCACCTGTTTACGTTTCAGCAATCTTCCATGCTGCTGATCGTTAGATGCAAACACCCTGTATGACTTATATGTGTATTTGTCCTTGTCAGGGTATTCATACACCGTCTTGATTGTTCTTTTGCCTATATGACTGACAAGCGGTGTGCAATGCTCATGTTCCACCCAATCATACTTGTCTGATAACTTGACGATCTTCTGAAACATAATCAGGTCATCACACTGATTGATGGTCTGTTCAACCGGGGTTTTCTTAACCATGTAGTCAACCAGTGCTTTATTCAGGATTGGCAGATCATTGTCAACCGCTGAAAGTTCCTTCACATAAGCACCGATTCTTTCAACACCGCCGTCAATACCAACCCAAAGGTAATTGTTCACATCCTTCTGATAGATTTCACTAATGTTATCCAGTTCAAGAAGAATTGAACACTGATCTGTTGAACAACGCTGTTCCCACTCCCAACAAATATCATCAACCATTTCAAAGGCTTCATCTGTGTCAGGAATCCAAATAATAAGACCGTCCGTGTTGGACTGAATCAGTTCAAATCCCGGTACAACTTCAAGGTGTTCAATCAGGTCAAGCAACATCAACTGACCGTTGATGCACATACAGTTATTGTTTCTTGGGTCATACGCTGCATTGGTTTCATCTTTCATTGCACCTGACAAGGCGTTCAGCATCTTCTTATATGGCAACTGTGCTTTCTTCCACCGCTTGACTTCTTTCTTGTTTCCGGCGTTTTTTGCAGTAATCTGTTTTTCCTTCATGGCTTTTCGTGTGTTATACACCAACGGGTAATTGTCATTAGTTGCTGCCCTTGTAACCAGTCCCCAAGCAATCAGCATTGAAGGATAGTAATTGTTTACATCAACGTGCAGCAGTTGCCCGGTCTTGTGAATTGGTGTGGCTGTTGCCCCGTGAACACCGCCAAAACCGAATGAATGAGGAATACCCGCAACCACGGTTTCAAGACCCTGTTCCTTATACCATGTACGTTTTGAGTATTTATCCATGTGTGCCAAGTCCATTGACAAGGCTTCCTGTCTTTTCTGTTCAAACCAGTCCTGAACATATTTATATTTTTTCAGTTGCAAGCACGGCAAGAAGTAGAAATCAAATTCATCTTCAAATGATCTGCGGGAACACCCAAGCACCTTTGCGGTGATTCTTGCTTCACTATCCCCTATATCAGACAGGTTCACAATATCAGGGAAAGCCTGAATGATACCGTGCATTGCATTAAATTCATCTATTTTTTCAAGGAATACTTTGATAGTTTCTTCTACATCATGCCGACAGTAGAAAACCGTCATTTCAATTTCTTCCTTGGTCAATTTCCTGTTTATTCTAAAATCAACATCCGTTTCCTTGATATTGCTGCCAAGAAAACCTTCCAGTGTTTTCAAACCAACCGGGGGGTTCGGCATAACATCATAGTTAATCATTGGAATTTTGTTGAACGCTGATGAAAATTGCCACCCTTCCTTTTTTTCAACAATTATCCAGTCATTTATTCTTTTGGGGTTCATTCCCAACAGAATACCTTTCATAATGTACTGGTCATAGTGGCGGTTGTTATAACCTACCCATATATCCTTGCTATTCGCTTCATATAAGGCTTTTAATTCATCAGGGTTATTGATTATCACATATTCTTTTTTCTTGGTCACATCAATGAAAACGGCAAGCCAATCTTCCTTGAAAACCTCAAAGTCATAAAAAATCACTACATTCACCCTTTCTGAAAATAGCGGTGGAAGGTGCGACCCCGCCACCGCCTGATAACATTATTGTGGATTATAAATCCACACGCAAGTAAAATTTTTTTAGCAATCAAAAACTTCCTTGATTGTGATAGGGTTGAAAGCATCTGCCTTATAATCAACCTCAACTTCAATCGCACCTTGAATAGACTGGAACACATCAAGAATCTGATCTGCAAAATCTGCATAGTTTACGAACTCAACAGGTGTGTCATCTTCTGCAATCAGCTTGTTCACCCAAGTGCATACCGACTTGATTGCCTGTCCGTCCGTCCACTTTGCGGAACTGTTGCCGGAAATAACACGGTTGAAGAAGATCATGCGGTTTGCCTGTTCACCTTCCTTGATCTTTGCCTGAACTGCAAACATCAACTTATCCTGTGCCTTGGTCAACTTAATTTCCATCTTCTCAATACTAATGATATATGTACCATCCGGCACATCAGCAAAATCATTATCAGGTGCGTTCTGCACCTCATTCTGTAATTCCTGTAAATCAACCTTTTCATCAAATGCACTGAAATCAATAGCCATAATTTTTCACCTTTTAACCTTTCTTATTTGCTTAATACTAACTTTAACAACTCAAACGCCTGAACCTCATTGAACCCGGCTTTTACATAGGAATCATAGATTTTCTTTGCAGCAGTTGCACCATCTTCCGGCGATACATCCTGTTTAGGTGCTACCGGGTGCGGGTTCTTCATTGAATGGTTGTTTGCCGTGTTCATTCCTTCCGTAATTGCTGATGCAAGGATTGCACCAAACAGTTCATCAGGTAAACCAAAAGGATTGTTCATGTTCTTTTACCTCACTTTCTTAGCGTGTTTTTCTTACTCTGCGGGTTCTGCCAGTCGGCTGTTTATCTACTGCCGGGGTTTCATCCGCTGTTGTATCTGCATTATCAGGCTGTGCCTGTGCTGCACTTCTTCTTGTGCGTCTGCCCTTCTCCGGCGGATTCATTGCCCCGTCAATAGGGTTTTCCGGCTTAGGATTGTCTGCCTGTGCCAAACGCTTCACACCTTCACCAAATTCTTCCTTGCTGATAACCTTCATCACTTCCACACCATCAACAATCAGGTCAACCTTGTCACCCTTATGCTTCATCACATAATTGTCATCAGCCGGAACATAGAAGTAAGTATCTGCATCCAGTACAACACTTTCAGAATCAGTGTTTGTTGTACCATCCTGTTCTGCTGCCTTTCTTTCCTTGCATGTTCTTCTTGGCGGTGTTTCAAGTTCCGGCTGCGGTACAGAATCCGCTGCTGCACACGCTTCATCAAACGGGATTTCTTCACGCCCATCAGCAACCGCATCAATAGCCTTGTCACGCTCTGCCATATAATCAGCCATTTTCTGATTATTTTCAGCCACCACTTCATCATGTGTCTTGCGGGCGGTTCTGCCTGTCTTTGGTGCTGCATCCTCTGTTGTGGTAGGTGGTGTTGCTGTGGATGTGGTCTTTTTTCCACCCCTTGCCCGTCTGCCGTTTGCATCCGGCTTTTCAAGATCGGATGCAGCCTGTGCATCAGCCTGACCCATTTCTGCATCTGTCTTATACTCACCGACTTCATAGAAGTTTCGGATTTTATCAGCCACATAATTCAGATCATTGTCAATGGCGTATGCCGGGAACATTCCCATAGGTGACTTCACGGTGTCCTTGCCACTGTTCTGTGTGTAGAAGTAATACTTTCCTTCATTCACGCCTGTTCTAAGTACAATGGTGAAAAGTCCTTCAATGGTGATCTTCTCACGAAGTAACTTTCCGATCAGCTTAATAGTAGTAACACCATTTTCAAGTGTTTCTGTGTGGGTCATATAAGCAACCACCACATCATCAGGAAGTTCCTTGCACACCTCAATGATTTCAAAGTAGTTTGCACCGAAGTCATTCCACTTGTCCCAACCGTTTTCTTTGATACGGTTCATGTAAGGGACTGAAAGAATATACTGGAAGTCATCAACCACCAGTAACTTCTTCCCGGCTGCTGCCTGTTCCTTCATAAACTTGCAGATTTTGCGTGATTCAACCTCACTGTTCAGCATTGTGAACTTACCCTTGAACGGTAACGGCTTACCAACCGGGTTCACAACGGCAGTTGTTGCCGGATCGCAATTTCTCATACTGGTACTTTTTCCTGTACCTGATTCACCCATAATCAAAAGCATCTGTGCCATATTATTTCACCTGTTCCTTTCTAATTTTTTCAAAGTTTCCCGTCATGTTAGCAGAAACATGATGCTGACCAAACTGTTTCTGAACTCCCGCACGAATCACTGAACGTAATAACTTTCTGTTATATATCGGGCGGGGATTGTAAACTTTTCCCTGTCTTTCATTTACCATACTCTTATACCTCACTTTCCTTGATAATGATTTTTAACTTTCTGCGTTCATCCATTGGTATGACTTCAACAGAATAGTTATTTGCAAGAAGAATACCAACTAAATCCTGATACGCTGAACTGGTGCGACTTCCTTCAATTACAATACAACCACATTCAGCAGCACATTCCTTTTCAATATCTTCACGCATAATATCATTCACTGACTGAATATCATTGATGATATATTTCAATTCCTGATTTTCAGCCATTAGCTGATTGCGTTCATCTTCTAACTGTCTGATTTTCTTATCTCTTTTATCCATTATTCTTCACTTCCTTCATCTGTGCTGCCTTCTGTTACTCTGCTTGACCATAAATCAGCATAGTGCAGAATCAAATATAACGGGGTTTCATTTCCCTTCACTGCATAGTTTGCTGATTCATACAGACCGTCATGGTATCTGATCGCAAATTCTTCATCTTCCGTCAGGTCAATGAAAAGGGTTGCTAACTTGATGCTGCGGGTTGCATGGTCAAGTGGAAGAAGTGCCGGGTTACGCTTAAACGGTTTAGCTTCTGATGCTTTACCTGATTTCAGGATGTTAGGCACATACATCTGCTTGCCAAAGTCCCCACACTTACCAAGATCATGTAATGCTGCTGCAATGATGACTGAATCACGAATTTCTTCATACTTAACTTTACCAAGAAGTGCATAACCAATGTTTTCTGCTGCCATCATTACATTTCTGCTGTGGTGAACAAGTCCGAACTGACAAGCAAGATGATTTCCACCACTGCAAGGTGCTTCAAAGAATCCGATCTGTTCCATGTAATCAATCAGATCTTCCATTCCTTCACGCTTGGTTGAAAGTAAGTGGTCAACCACAAACTTCTTGTTGTCAAGTTCCTTCTTGTTGTCCTCTGTCATCTGTTCAACTGTGTCCTGAACCTGTTCAGTTGTTTCCTGTGTTACTTCTGCGGTATTCTCAACCGCTGCATTTGCTTTCTTTTTTGCTGCCATGCTCTTTCACTCCTTATTTTGATAATTTTATTTCCCAACGCTTCTGATCTTCAATGTTGGAAAGATACCAAGCGTTAAGTTCTGATTTTTTTGCAATGAACATTTTGAACTGTTCAAAATCCTTGGGGTACAACAAAATTCCATACCCGCCTGATTCTCTGATTTTTTTGAGGTTGACCAACTGCAATAGTGACGGTTCACCGTTTGGTGCTTTGACTTCAACACCAAGGAAACACCCATCTGAACAAACCAACAGGTCAGGAATACCGCTTTTTGTATAAGCAGCACCACCCCAGTATTTCAACAGCCATGCCCCGGTGTCCTTCAGGAACGCTTTGACTTTGTTTTCAAAATTCTTTTCTGCTGCCATTTACTCACCGCCCAACTGTTCATTGAACTGTGTCTGATAGTTCAGTATTTTTTCTGTATAATCTGTTGAATAGATACCTTTTTCCCACAACCGGGCAGCACCATCTTCACCCATGTTGTACGCCATCAAGACCATATTGGTATCTTGATACCGTTCATATAACTTTCTAAGTACGAACACACCAGCCCTGATGTTTTGGTATGGGTCTGTGAAATCCGTAACCCCAAGGGTATCAGTCAACCATTGATGATTGATTTTATTGATCTGCATATAACCGTAATCATTTGTTACGCTTATAACTGACGGGTCAAAACTGCTTTCATTCTGAATCAGTGCCATAACAAGGGTAAAATCAATGTTGTACCCAGTACAAAGGTAATATGTAAATTCTTGTTGTTCTTCCGGCATCTTGCAGTCAAGCGGTGTGAAATCTAAGTCACCCGCACCCCAGTCAAGGGAAATTTCCTGTGTGAAAGTTCTGTCATCATACGCCCCATATACAAGGGTTTTAGTGCTTGACCGTTCAAGTGTCTGTTCTTCTGTTTTCTGCTTGTCCTTGGCAGTTATATGAGTTTTCAGGGCATATCCTGACACATTACCAATCACCAAACCAACGACAAGTGCAACACCAATCAGAATCAAGACCCTTTTGACCATTGCCGACTTTCTCATGCTCTTTGAATAGTTCAATTTTCATCACCCCTTTCCGTGATTTTCAAATAAATGATTCCGGGAATTATCAGAATCGCACCAATGATGTATTCTTTCAGGTGTGCAGTAAGTGGTTCATATATTCCCATTTCAACCGCATAGTCAGATGCACCGACTGCACCGATTATCAGGAATACACCGATAAATGCCATGATTCCAAATATCCAATTAAGTATTTTTGAATAATTCATCTGTCAGTTCCTTCCCTTCTTTCAACGCTGCAAGGTTTCTTTCTTCAACCGTCCCCTTCACCAGTAAGTAATAGTAAAAGCACGGTTTGGCTTGTCCTATGCGGTGAATACGCTTTTTTGACTGTTCCCACATATCACATGACCCTTTGCCAAGTGGCAAGGTGAAATAAATAATCTTGTTTGCTTTCTGATAGTTACCACCCATTGCCCCGGCTTGGTACTGTATGAATGTGATTGAATCATCTGCCTGATCGTATGCAGTCAAGTCCTTCTTTGACCCATTCACAACTGAATAGGGTCTGTTTAGATCAGCAAGTTTTTTCTGCATTGCTTCAAGTTCTGCGGTAAAGTTGTAGAATATAATCAGCCTATCTTCTGTTGATTCAACCAAGTCCCGCAAACCTTCCAGTTTTTCCTTATGCCACTGTCCGCACAACTGCCGTGCATATAGCATCTTGGTCAGGCTGTTATCACCGACCAGTTCAATGTACGGGTTTTCATTCTCACTGTCCGCATCATCAAACTTGCAATAATTCAGGGTGTCAAACATCAGATAACTGTGCTTGATGAAATACTTGTATTCCTTTGTGGACTTAAAGAATATTTTCTGTTCAGTCTGTTCAGGAAGTTCAAGAACTTCACTTGTTTTCATAAAGATGCAGCCATAACTTGCAAGTTTCTTTTTCAAGTGTTCCGTGTGCTTATACCCGGTGATAACCTCACGCTTGAACCCGTCCCCGTTCTCAACCCATTCAGTCTGAACGTATGATGACCAAAACGCCTTTTTTGTAATGTTCCACCCCAACAACTGCACCTGTGACCACAACCTTTCATATTTCCCGGCTGTTGGTGTTCCTGATAACAAAATCACGCTTTCAGGTTTCATTTTCAGAATGAATTTTGACCGCTTGGCGGTTTCATTGGTGATAAGGCTTGATTCATCAAGCATCAGGGTAAACCCCTGTAATTTCAGTAACCAATCACGTCTGAACGCTGTTTCATAATTGATGACACCAACAATCTGAATATCCATTTTGTATAATTCCTTGGTGTCAACCAGTGTCCTGAAATTGATTGCTTCACTTTTCTTGGTCAAGTTCATCACCCTGTCACTTGGGTAATAATCTTTGAAGTGCTGCACCCAGTCATCTATCTTTGACTTCTGACAGATGACCAAGTTCACCGAATTATTCAGCAAATACATTTTTTCAGCACCTACAAAGGTTTTACCCAGTCCCATATCAAGATAGTACGCACAACGGTTGAACTGTTCAGTTCTGTTCAATGCTTCTTCCTGATGGGGCATGAAATTCAACATTTTCATTCTTCATCGGCGTCCTTTGGTGCTTCACCTGAAAGGTCAATCTGTAACTTAGCAACTTCAACTGCTGCTCTGTAAACCAATGCATATTTAGAATCACCGTGGGTCTGTGTAACCTTTTCAAGAAATCTATCAATCTTTCCAAGGAAACAACCACACTTGACTGTAATTTCATTGTCCTTGTCACGATAGAATGTAGTGAAATCATTTCTACTGCCGATTGCACCAATCACTAACACATGACTTGCAGAAAAGACCTCGGCATCACCGCAAACCTTGGCATTGCCCCAAACCTCGGCATCACCGCAAACCTTGGCATTGCCCCAAACCTTGGCATTGCCCCAAACCTTGGCATTGCCCCAAACCCAAGCCTTTCCTTCATGTGAAAGGTTTTCTTCTTTCTCAATCCAACCACCAAGATCACCGATTTTTACAAATCCAAATGAAACAGTTGCACGGATACGGTGTAATACTGCGGTTCTAAATAACAATTTGATTTCTTTGGTTTCTCCTGTAAATTCATATTTTTTCATGGTTTTTATTCCTCACTTTCTAAAAATGCAACAGCCTTGTCATAGTTGCGTTCTATCATTCTAAGTTCATCTTTTCCACGTTCTTCTAAATCACATATTGAACGGTAAATTTCATCATTTCTTAATGCTGTTACCTCATTGGTTATCAGATCAGTGATGACTTGTGGTTCAAGTGCATCCAGTTCCCAAGATTCATTGCCGTATTCATCAATATACTTTGATGCTCTACTGTCTGTGATCTTTGCCGGGTTAGGTGGCGGGTTATATGTACCAATCTGATTCATTGTCAGTGCAACACGCTTTACATAAACATCTGCACCGAACATTGAAAGCCTTTCCTGAATGTCCCTTGTCATATCAATACCGCTTGGGTCATGGTCACCTAAATGAATGATGAAACGGTTTTCCCGGTCACCCTGTCGAATAAACCGTTGTGCTGCACTCCACATTTCTGACTGTGATGTGTAACCCCTACATGAAAAATAAGGTGTGTCAAGTGGTGTGCAAGCCTGTCCTACAATATCAACTAAGGCATCCTTTTCAACCCACACTTCAACGTAATTCGGTTGACCGTCCCACTTATTCAGCAGATAACTGTATCTTGCGGATGCGATCACATCAGCCGGATTGTCCCAATGACCATTTCTTCTAAGGTTGCGGGTTCTGTCTGTGATGCTATGCCAGTCAATCAACCCGGCAAGTCTACCGTCATTGATAAGATTTCCAATGTTCTTATAACTGCGTTCATTGTTTGGGATGTACCCACGGGCAACTAACTGATAATATGCCTGTCTAAGTGTCAGTTCATATCCCTGTGCCTGATATTCTTCAACCACCTGATTCACAAGGTTTATCAGTTCAAGACTTTTGCCCCTGAAATTTATTTCCTTGTATTGAATCTTAGGCACTGACCGTCACCCCCTCAATTTCTGCAAAACGCTTTGCATTGATGAAGTAAGACCAACGGTGTTCAGAAGTATGGATTGCATACCCCCAAGGAAAAACCCCCTGTTGTAAACCAAGTGCTATTGTGTTTGTGTGCTTATGCATCAACTTAGCAACTTCATGTATTGTTAAGGTTTGGATGCCATCTTCACACTTTGACGGTTTGAAGATCACCGGGTTTTCTTCTTGTTCAAAATAATCAGGTGCAAGTCCAAGTGACACTGCAATATCACTCTGAACCTGTTCTGACGGAACTGTTTTGTCATTCAGGTACATACTGATTGACCCTTTACTTTTCCCGGTCATTCCAACCACCTGTGCCTGATTGACACCTAACTGCTGCATAGCCTGTTTCAACTTTTCGCTGAATTTCATAATTTATCACCTATCCTTTCTTTATTGTGGATTGACAATCCACATTTTAGGTAAAAAAAATCTCCATAACTTCATCATCTGTCAAATGAAGAAGTTCTTTCAAGATCATTACCTCACTTGTTTTGAACTCTGTTTCATTGTTGAGTTTTTTCAAAAACGCCTGATAAGAAACCCCAACCTGTTTAGCAACGTAAACCAATTTGAAACCACAAGCATCAATTTTTTCTCTTAATAAATTACCTTTAATCATCTTATTTTTCACCTTCCTTTTCATCATCAGGGAACGCATTGTTGTTATACTGTTTCCTGATAGTTATTCTAACAACCCCTGATTCCAACTGTTCAAATGATGTTTCCTTGAACTTCTGCGGTTTGCCTTTTTTCAGGCTTTCTATGTACGCAAGGTATTCAAGTTTGGTTGGAAATTCAAGAATCTGCTCAATCCATGCTGCAACTATTTTCTTCACATAACCACCTTCTTTCTAACATGAACCACCGTCAGCACCATGAAATGCACCAACAGGATAATTCCAATCATTTGTGTATATGTCATCTGTTGTGAACTCACCAGTAAGTATTGAATGAATTGCTTTCCTGTCATCCCAACAGACACATGACTTTGTATCACCTATAAATTCATCAAGGTTCTTTTTGTTATCAAGGGTGAACCCAAGAACTTCTTCATCATGCCTTAGTGCTGCATAATCATCAGGAAAAAGTTCTTTTACCCCGGCAAATAAACGGGGTGTTGAAAATATGCACATCATACAACTGCATCTGTTCCAACCTATCCTGTAACATGGGTGTGAGCTTATATGATGCCGTTTCAGCAGTTCCCACACATCCTTTTCAGAATAATCAATGCAGCACCGCCATTGATGAACAATTCTGTGTGCCTTGGCTTCCGCATTGGTGCGGTGTATTTCCATTTCATTGTACTTTGACCGCCCGGCTGATTCACCACGGCGTTCACCTGACACAATCAGTATTTTCTTATCATGCTTGGTTTCTTCAAGGTTTGCCGTCACACTGTCTTGGACTGCTGCCTTTAAGTTACCGCTGCACCACCGCCCTGAATGTGTACCGCCTTTTGCCGGGAACTTGTGTCTTTTTCCACCAAGTTCTTCAAGTTCACCCAGTCGGTCAAGATTACTGACAACGGTATCTGCAACACATATTTTCAAATAAGCGGAACACCAACGCCTTGACAGGTCACCAGTCTTTGCCGGAAACTTCATTCTGTAACCATACTGTTTCAGAAGTTCTTCCATTTCTTCTGTTGCCTGTTCTTTCAGTTCCTTACATTTCAGGTAATTACTTGACAATTTGCACTGTCTGACTTCCCCAGTATCAGGGTCAATCCATTCAATCGGTTCTGATGCACCTATGCGGTACAATTCACCAAAGAAACCGTTCACCCTGTAAGAAACCCTTAACTTGATACCCTCTGCATCTGCAAGTGCTTTTACATAGTTTTGGGTACATTTCCAGTCCATACGCCTTGAAGGATGCCCGCCGTCAATATCGTGATGCCAAAACTCTATTCTTTCCTTTGGTACACCAAGTTCAAGAAGTTTTAGGTAACAAGCAACTGAATCCTTACCGCCGGAAATCAAAACGACTATCAGATCATATTCTTCAAGTGGTAAAAGTTCCGGCAAATAGATTTTCTTGAAATGCTCTGAATCAGTTCTACCGTCAACCCTTGGTTTCAATTTGATGCCCTTGCCATATATCGGTGCATCAGGAACACCAAATCTGACAGGCGTGTCCTTGGTGCAATCCGCATCTTTTATGAAATCAATCATTGCCTTTATCCTTTCCCAGTTCCTTCAAAAAGTTGTCTATTGTCAGCACACCTTATTGCATCAGGGGTGTCTTGCCTTTATCAGATTTCACATTAAAATCTGAAAACCTGTTACACATCATTGAACTTTTTGAACGGTGCTGTTCAAACCGCCGGGGTTTCACATTAAAACCACCAAAACCTGTTGACCGACATACAATAGACAATTTTTTGAAAGAACTGAAATCCTATTCCTTGGTTCTTTTCCCCGGAACTGCTGCAACAGTTCTTTTTGAAGTAGTCAGGAAGTCGGGGAACTTCCTGACCCTGAAACAAAGTGCTGTGTCATCTCGTGCGGTTGATTCTTCCACTTAACGGTTTCTTGTTTTAGGGGTAAAGTGCCGATTGGTTCAGCCTGTCCGCTTTCTTCAAATAGTGCGGTACACTGTGCTTTCTTGCCCTACCGTTCCTGTTTTCTTCAACTACTTTGACGGGTCATGTTTATTCTTCACACGCTCTATCTGCTATCCGGCAGCCTGACCACCATGTCACTTGCGTGTAGCCCTATCGCTTCACCCGTGTCCTTCCTACTTGCTTTGTTTCTTGTGGATTGTTCGTCCACATTTCATACTATAAACCCATGTGGATTAAATGTCAACTATTTTTTATAAAAAACTTAAAAAAAGTTGATTTTCAATCCCCAACATAGTAAAATTACATATAGAAAGGGGGTGACAGTTGTGGTAGATAAAAAGAAGGATTTTCTGAAAATTCTTGGTAATAACATAAAAAAATACCGGGACGATAAAGGACTTTCTCAAGAAGCACTTGCCAACCTTTGCGGATGGAATACGGACAACGCACGGTCTACTATTTCAAAGATTGAAAAAGGGACTAACGATGTCCCTACATCCAAGTTAAAGATCATAGCAGAAAAACTTGGTGTATCAGTTTGTGATCTAATGGATTGTTCAAATATTCAAGAACAGTCTGAATCTGTTGAACTGGTAAAACAAGTTTATGATGAAGAAACCAAATTTGTGATTTCTTCATTTATTAAACTGGATGCAGTTGACAGAATTAAAGTCATTGAACGAATTAACACATTACTGGATAATGAAAAATATTCTGTCAAAAAAGAATCATCAGGAAGTCAAACGGCATAATATGGGTTGACTTTTCCAAAAGGTAACTGTTGGTAACGGGTAACTGTTGTTTTTCTATACTCTATATTTTACTTTTTTATTTTTACATTAGAATTAGTACATAATCAAAATATAAGAAAATCAATTATCAACAGTTACTAACAGTTACCATATTGATAATACTGCATTTATAACAGATACTTAAACCGTTACCAACAGTTACAACGGTTACTGAATGAAAGGAAGGTAAAAAATGTTTGGAAAAAAGAAAGAATCAGGAATACCAGTAGGACATTATGAAGGAATTGAAGGGTTTGCGACTGATTACCCTTGCAGAATTGAAGTAAAAGGTGATGTGTTTGAGATCAGAAGAATCAAGCCTGAAACTACCGTCACACTTCCAATGAACAGAATCAAGTCATTTTCAGCAATGGAAGAAGAAAAGTTCATGTTAAAATATCACGGTCAGGCAAAAAACACATCAAAATTAAAAGGTGCAAAGAAGTATTACTTGGTTGTGGAATATGACAAAGGTATGCTTGCCTTTTGGGGAACAGCAATGGAATATGGAAAGTTTCTTGATTTACAGAATAAAGGTGTTGTAGCACCTTCACACATTGAATTATAACTGAACAAAAATGAACCCCAACCGTTGCAGCGGTCAGGGTTCTTATAACTCTATACCAAGGAATAGGATGATATAGGCTATGCAACCCTAATTATATCATCCATTCCTTGAAATTTCAATCAGGAAGGAATGATATACATGGGAAGAAGAAACCCAAACGGTTACGGATGCGTGACCAAGTTGAAGGGTAACCGATCACGCCCGTGGCTTGCCAAGGTCACCATATATGACGAACAGGGACACGCAAAACAAACCCCTATCGGTTACGCTGAAACAGAAGAAAAAGCCAACATTCTATTGGCTGAATATAACAACAACCCTTGGGATATTGACCGGGAAAAGGTGACCTTGGTTGTACTCTATCAGCGTTGGTCTGAAATCAAGTTACCCAAGTTAGGAAAATCAAATCAACAGTCCTTGCGTTCAGCGTTCAAGCACTGTTCAAAATACTACGGTGTGAAGTACCGATCACTGAAATCTTATCAGATGCAAGACTGCATTGACAACTGCGGGTGCGGTTATTCAACACAATGGTCAATCAAAAATCTGTTCGGTCACCTTGACCGTTTTGCTTTTGAAATTGACCTGATAGATAAAATGTATTCACAAATTACCACCGCCCCACCAATACCTGATACCACCCGTGAACCGTTCACGCCTGAACAGGTTGATGCACTGTGGAAAATAAAAGATGACCCTTGGGTCAATACCGTGCTGATCTACATATATACAGGGTTCAGATTACAGGAATTATTGGGGATGAAAACTGAACAGGTAAACATCAAGGACTGGTACTTTGAAGGTGGAATCAAGACCGCTGCCGGAAAGTGTCGTATTGTTCCGATACATGACCGCATCAAACCATTTGTGAAATCACTGGTTGATGAAGGGAACAAGTACCTGTTCACTTATCAGGGCAAAAAGTTCAGTCAGGCAAATTACTATAAGTGTTGGAGTGAAGTCATGGAAAAGATAGGTGCAGACAAGACACCGCATGAAGCACGGCACACCTTTGAAACCAACCTTGACAACGCCAAAGGCAATAGAAAATGTATTGATATGCTGATGGGTCATAAGTCAAAGGATGTGGGAAACAGGGTGTATAATCACAAGACTATTGAACAGTTACGGGAAACCGTTGCCCTATTAAAATAATATTTTTTGCACTGAACCAGTAACAAATTAGAAACAAAAAAGGCGGTAAACCCTGTATTTTCAAGGATTTACCGCCTTAGTTTCTGTATTATATCATGAATAATCTGCCCCTTCAACATAAAGACATGTTCTAAATTACATTCATACATCCAAAAAGAAAAGCGGGAAGCGACATCCAGCGCCTCCCGCATTTTCTAAACAGCCATATCCTGATCCAGATTTTATGCCTGCTTCTCAACCTTCGTAAACTTTTCTGCGATCTTAAGAAGCAGCTCCACTGTCTTCTCCATGGACTGAATGCAGATGAACTCATACTTTCCATGATAGTTATGTCCGCCGGTACAGAGGTTCGGACATGGAAGTCCCATGTAGGAAAGTCTCGATCCATCCGTGCCTCCGCGGACCGGATTGATCGCCGGAGTCTCGATGCCAAGCTCCTTAAATGCCTCAGCAGCCACATCCATCAGGTACATATGCGGACGGATCTTCTCAGCCATATTGTAGTAGGTATCTGCGATTTCCACCTCGACTGTTCCCTCACCGTACTTCGCGTTCAGGAACTCGCCGATCTTATTGCCGAGTGCTTTTCTCTCCTCAAACCGCGTCATATCATGGTCACGGACGATATAGTGGAGAGTCGTATTCTCCACATTTCCGCCGATTTGGTTTAAGTGGAAAAATCCCTCATACTTCTCAGTATACTGCGGCTTTTCGTTCTCCGGCAGCATCGACTGGAATTCGAGACCGATCAGGATTGAGTTTTTCATCTTGTTCTTCGCGCTGCCCGGATGAATGTTACTTCCATGGATCGTGACTTTCATGGATGCCGCATTGAAAGTCTCATACTCCATCTCGCCCCAGGCGCCGCCGTCAACGGTATAAGCCACATCTGCGCCCCAGCCGGGAACATCAAAGAAGTCAACACCGTGTCCGACTTCCTCGTCCGGTGTGAAAGCGATCTTGATGGTTCCGTGCGGGATCTCCGGGTGTGTCAGAAGTGTCTCCGCCATGGTCATGATCTCAGCAATTCCCGCCTTGTCATCTGCACCTAACAGTGTAGTTCCATCGGTGGTGATCAGATCCTGCCCCACGTAGTTTTTTAAAAATGGGAACATCTTTGTTGTCATCTTTACACCGAGTGCCTTATTTAAAGTGATATCCTTTCCGTCGTAGTGCTTGACGAGCTGTGGGCGGACATTCTCATCCGGACAATCCGGTGAAGTGTCCATATGCGCGAGGAAGCCGACGGTCTGGCAGTTATAATCCCCGTTTGCCGGAATCGTTCCGTACACGTAACCGTGCTCACTCATGGAGACGTCCTTCACCCCGATATTCTTTAACTGTTCGGACAGAAGCTTCGCCAGAGCGAACTGTTTTTCCGTACTCGGAACTGTTCCCGCATCCTCTGCGGACTGCGTATCGAATGCTACATACTTGAGGAAATAATCAACTACTTTTGACATAACCCTTCTCCTTTACCGTATCATTATTTATCAGACATCCACGATCTTTTTTACTGACCGCGGTTATGTCCCGCAGCAGCCTGCTTCGTCCGGATCGTTCCGGGTCTACAGCATCACTGCTTCACAGGAATTTTCCGCTGTTGCGGTTTTATCCTGGCCGCTCCTTAATAGTTTCCCCTGAGGATCTTCGCAAGCTCTGAATTTTCATCCAGAATGATCGTCTTATTATCTCCCTTGAGACTCGCCTTTAACGCGTCCAGACTGCGGATATAATTATAGTAATCGGCCTTTCCCTCGTCATTGTACGCGCCGGAAAGGATCCTCATATACTCTGCCTCGCCTTCCGCCCGGATCTTCTCCGCCTGGGCCTGCGCCTCGGAAATGATGATAGAGACTTCTTTATCTGTGCTGTTCTTGATGACATTGGACTGGTACTCACCGTCTGCGATATATCCGGCAGCGATATTCTGCCGTTCAGAGATCATACGCTGGTAAACAGCCTCCTTGTTGGAATCCGGAAGGTCCAAGAGCTTCGTCTCCACCTTTTTTACCTTGATTCCGTAGCTGTCCAGAGAAGAACCGATCTTTTCCGTGATCATCTCTGCCAGCTTTCCGTCACGGCCGGAGATCACATCTGCCTGATCCGTGGAGGAAATGACATTTTTTACAGCATTGTATACAACAACGGAAATTCGGCTTTCCGCATTTGCTTTGTTTGCTCCGAGTCTGGAAAGGTATGCCAGCGGATCTGTGACACTCCACAATGCGAAGGAATCCGTTACCATCACCTTTTTATCCCTCGTATTAACTTCACTCGGAATAAGGTCATAGATCATCTCATAATTAGGAATCGACTGTGTTGTCTGAAGAAACGGGATCTTAAAGCTGAGACCCGGTGTCTCCACCACCCGGACCACTTTCCCAAACTGGAGAACAAGCTTATACTCATCATTGTATGTGCTCACCATACTGCCCTGAAGCAGAACAACGATCAGAAGGAGAACAACGATCCCTATGATTCTTTTTCCTGTCTTTTTCATTTAGTTCCCTCCTCCCGTCTGTGCTGCGCTGCCGGAAGCTGTCTCTGAAAATGGTTCTAACGGCAGCAGCGTCTGTGTGCCGTTTCCACCGGTGATGATGACCTTGAGATCCGGAAGAACTTCCTCCATCGTCTCATAGAACATACGCTTTTTCGTGATCAGCGGGTACTTTACGTACTCCGCGTATGTGTCCTCGAAACGCGCCACCTGTCCATTTGCCTCGTTGATCCGCTGTTCCTTATATGCCTCGGCATCCTGCAAAAGCTTATCGGCCTTTGCCTTCGCCTCCGGAATGTTCTCAGACTGATATTTCTTTGCGGAGTTGATCGCCGTCTCCATGCCCTGTTTCGCATCCTCAACCGCCTTGAACGCATTCGCCACATCATCTCTCGGCATTTCCGTATCCTGAATCGACACGTTGTAGATTCCATATCCGATATTTTCCTCGACGAGACGGTTTGTGAGCTGCTCTTTGATCCGCTCCTGAATCTGGGTCTTTCCGGTGGTGATCACATCATCAACATTATAAACGCCGACGGTATCGCGGATATAGCTCTGAGCCAGGTTCTTGATGATAGACTCGTACACACTTCTGTGGCGCACCGCCTGAACCGGATCTGTGACCATGTATTCCACATAGAAATCCACGTTTGTCAGATTGAAATCCTTTGTGATCATCAGGCTCTCGTTCTCGATAGATACCGGATTGTCTATGGAGGCGCCGTCCGCCCGGGCCGGGTCCGTCGTGTAGCCGATCTGCATACCCGTGATGGCTTTGGAAACCTTAGTCACGCGCTGGATCACCGGAATTTTAAAGTGAAGACCTGATGCCTCCTCCACTGCCGGTTTTCCGAACGTGGTGACCACCGCCATCTCCTCCTCGGAAAGAGTATAGAAGCTGTCAAAGGAAAGCACTGCCGCCGCGAGGACGATCACAACCGCAGTCACCGCAAGACCTGTGTGCTTCGGGACCCGGATCCCCGGCCCCTTCTTCTTCTCCTTCTTCCCGGAACCTTCCTCCGGCTGTTCGTACACCACGCGCTCTGCCTTATTTTCTTTCCGCTTCTTTGCACCCGCAAAGAGTTCGTCCAGTGTCCCGTTCTTTTTTAACGCCCGGAACACGAACGCCGCGATCACAACGAGCCATATGACCATCTCAATCATTCGCTGTCTCCTCCTTTTTCTTCCTTCCGGTCAAGATCCTGCTGGATCCCTTCCAGGTAATGGACATACATGTCCCGGTGGCTCCGGATCCTGTACGCTTCCGGCACCACTTCATCATAGGTAAAGCTTTTTCTTCCGCCCTCTTCCATCCGTTCCCAGAAACGGTTCACCACATCAAAAGGAACATAATAGATCTCGTTCTCCGCTGTGAAGGAGAGGATAATGAAGGCAACTCCGCCCTGGGCTTCAAATTCCTTCATAAATGCGATCTGGTGCGGGTGGATGTTCTGAAGTGGGAACGTACTCACCGCACATTCCTTCGCGTCAAAGCAGACCGGAATCCCCTGAACCGCGCCGATATAGTCAACTGTACTTTTCATATCAAAGTACGCCAATGTGATATGGCGGCTCTTTTTGTCGATCTCGATGGGCGTGATCGGGGTCGGGATCTTCTGGATCAGGGCCAGCTTCTTTTCCCGGTAGCTGTCATTGGTCCGGTTGATCAGATCTTCCAACGTGGAACCACGAAGGCCCCTGGTTTTCCATGTTCCCATAGCTGTTCCTTATCATCAATGCAAATATTTTCGGGTGATTAACATAAGTTTTTTATGTCAACCAACCTCATGCCGCATGTCCGTCCGGTGCTGCCAGCTTTTATGGCAGCCTGATCCCGGTCTCTTTCAGCACCGAAGCAAAATATCCCGGCATCGGCGCCTCAAACACCCTCCCGGAAAGATAGGCAAACGGTTCCGCAAGCTTCGGAAACTCCAGACGGTAAGAATGTAAAAGCTGATACTTCACGGTCCGCCCTGAGGGGTTCACCTTCGAAACTCCGCCGTACTTGGAATCCCCCACGATCGGATGTCCAAGAGACGCTAAATGGGCGCGGATCTGATGGGAACGTCCGGTCAGAAGTGTCACCTTGAGCAACGTAAACTTTCCGTCCGTCGCGATCGGCTCATATTTTGTCCGGATCCGTTTCGGCTCCTCGTCTCCGTCTCTTCCTCCAAATCGCTTTGCCTCCGCCTCCGTGAGGATCCGCACCTGATTCTTCTTCTCATCCTTTAAAAGCCAGCCGTCCACCGTCTTCACGTCCCGGATCACACCGGATACGAGACACTGATAATACTTGTGGATCGAGCGGTCTTTAAACACGCCGGAAAGCATCTGAAGACCCGCCAGAGACTTTCCTGCTGCCACGATACCGCTGGTATTCCGGTCCAGACGGTTGCAGACCGAAGGGCGGAACGCGCGGAGCCCGCTCTCCGTGAGCTTGCCGCTCCCCAAAAGATAATCAATCAGATACTCCACCAGAGACTCATCGGTCTCCTTAGCCTTCTGCGACAGCATACCCGCCGGTTTATTGACCAGAATGATCTCATCATCCTCATAGAGAATATCAAGATCTACTTTCTTTACCTCCTGCACCTGAATACTGGAAAATTTTTCAATGGTGTCCTCCGCGAGAAACAGCTTCACGACATCGCCTTCGGCGAGTTTTTCATTTCCCTCACACTTTTTCCCGTTCAGCGTGATGTTCTTCTTGCGCATCATCTTATAGAAAAAGCTCTTCGACGCCTCATTCATGTACTTCGCGAGAAATTTATCCAGTCGCTGTCCCGCCTCGTTCTTTTCAATCACGATCTCTCTCATCTTTTATTCCCCTACATGGACAGACTCTTTAATAACTTTAAAACATGCGGAGCGCTTCCGTCATCCTCTTCCTCTGTGACGGTCTTAAGCTCAGAAAGCCGCCGGAGAAACTTTTTCTCCTCGTTCATGACCTTCGCATTTCCGTCCAGCTTCCAGCCGACTAACATCTCGTTTAAAAATTTCTCCGCTTTCTTCCGGTCCACTTTCGGGTTCGTGCAGTAGAGATACACTCCGGTCGGATGAACGACCGCCGCATCGACCGGCATGATCAGATCGTTGGAGGTGATGACCAGATCATATAAGATCGGGAATTTGTCCTCGTACGGGAGACACGCCTTGTGGAGCTCCTCTGGGACCTCCGGGATCCTCGATGCGACGACAAGCGGTGATGCCAGGTTCGCCATTGGGAGTACCGTGAGGATCGCACTGATCGTGACGAGATTCTTATAGATCTGCTCCGTGACAAAATTTCTTAAGATAAGCTGTGCCACGATCGCCAGGATGAATAGGACAACGAAGAAAAGCTGACGCTTTTTGTAGGCAGTCCTGTATCCATAGGTTCCTTTTTCCAGTCGTAATTTCAAATCTTTTTCCTCTTTTCCGGGAACTGCTCAGATGTCCGCAGTCCCTTTTTCTATTGCTGTATGTGATGCGTAAGACCAGCCCGCATGCGGTGTGCGGTCCGGCAGTTACCAGTTGATAAACCCCATTAAGATCTCGTGGGGAACGATCCGGCAGAGAACGTAAAACGCCTTCATCCAAGGTCCGTACACTGAGATCCGTTTGCCTTTCATGCTGTCCATGAGTGCCTTTTTTACTACCTTTTTCGGCTCCGCCATCGTGAGCTTCTTGATCGGAGCGAGTTTTTCCCCGTCCAGGGCGATCCCGAAGAATTCCGTCTCCACCGGCCCCGGACATACTGCCGTCACATAGATATTTTTCTTCTTCAGCTCCACGGCCAGCGCCCGGCTGTAGCTTAACACAAAGGATTTTGATGCCGCGTAGACAGCAAAGCCCGGCTGGGGCATAAACGCCGCCGCGGAGGCAAACTGGATGATCCTGCTGTTCTTTGAGATATACGGAAGCACCATCTCCGTCACGGCAACCAGCGCCTCATCGTTTAAGCGCACCATGCCGACCGAGAGGTCCCGCCGGATCGTTCCGACCGCCCCGGTCTTTCCGTATCCTGCGCCGTTTACCAGGATCTTGACGTTCGGCTGCTCTCTCTTTAAAAGGACGGAGAGTGCGCCGAGGTCCTCCTCACTCGTGAGATCAAGCGGCAGGATCCGAAGACGGACCGGAACCTTTCCGACAAGCTCCTCGAGTCTCTCTTTTCTCCTCGCGACTACCCAGATCTCCTCCAGCGCTGCGAAATGATCCGCGAGAAGATACACCATCTCCCGTCCCATTCCCGATGACGCGCCGGTCACGATCGCAATTTTCTTTCCGCTCATGTGATCTGCCTTTCTGAATGAAATGTTGACCGGTATCTGTTCTGATATGATCCCGGACCGTTCTTTATTTCCTGTTTCTTCCCTGCTGCGGTCTTGGTTTCGGCTTCTTGCCGCCGGTCTGGCCTGCCATCCCTTTCGCCCTGCCGGATACGGTCTGACGGCTGTCATTTCTGGTTTTTCCGGCCTGCGATGCGAAGCGGCTGTCATTTCTGCTCTTCTCGGACCGTGACGCAACGCGGCCGTTATTTCCGCCATGTCTTTCGCCATCTCTCCGGACGGAACCGCCTCTGCCGGAAGCTGCCTTTCCCGAATGACCGGAATGGTCTCCGCCCGCCATGTCTTTCGCCATCTTCCGCGGCTTGATCAGGCATTTCTGGTCGAATCCGATCAGATCCTCTCGTCCGGCCTTGATCAGTGCCTCTTTTACAAGATCATAGTTGTCCGGATTCCGGTACTGGATCAGGGCACGCTGCATCGCCTTTTCATGCGGGTTCGTCGGCACATAGACCGGCTCCATCGTCCGCGGATCGAGTCCCGTGTAGTACATACAGGTCGATATCGTCGACGGTGTCGGGTAGAAGTCCTGTACCTGCTCCGGCATGTAGCCGAGGTCTCTCAGGTGTTCCGCAAGCTCCACTGCCTCTTTCAGCGTGGAACCCGGGTGGGAGGACATGAGATACGGGACAAGGTACTGCTTTAACCCGAGCTTCTCATTCATCTTTTTATATTCCTGCGCGAACTTCTCGTAGACCGCATTTTCCGGCTTTCCGAGAAGGCGGAGGACCTGGTCGGAGACATGCTCCGGCGCGACCTTCAGCTGTCCGCTGACATGGTACATGCAGAGTTCCCGGAGGAAATCCTTCTTTTTATCTGCGAGCACATAATCGAAACGGATTCCGGAACGGATAAAGACCTTCTTGACCTTCGGAAGCGCCCGGAGTTTCCTGAGGAGTGCGATATAATCCGTGTGATCCGCGATCAGGTTCTCGCATGGCTTCGGGAACAGACACTGTTTTCCCGGACATGCTCCGTATTTCAGCTGTTTCTTGCAGGCCGGGAAGCGGAAGTTCGCCGTCGGACCGCCGACATCATGGATATAGCCTTTGAAATCCGGCTCGTTTGTCAGATATTTGGCCTCCTCGATAATAGACTCATGGCTCCGAACCTGGATGATCCTGCCCTGGTGGAAGGTCAGCGCACAGAAGCTGCAGCCGCCGAAACAGCCGCGGTTGCTGATGAGGCTGAATTTCACCTCAGAGAACGCCGGGATCCCGCCCGCCGCGTCGTAGGACGGATGCCATTTTCTCATATACGGGAGCGCGTAGACATCATCCATATCCTGGACGGAGAGCGGTTTTGCCGGTGGGTTCTGGACCACATATAAATTGTCGCGGTACGGCTCCACCAGGCGTTTTCCGGAGAACGCATCCGTATTCTTATACTGGATCCCGAAGCTCTCCGCATACCGTCTTTTATCCGTTTTGATCTCATCATAAGAAGGCAGGATCACCGCATCGTAGACGGAATCCAGACTGTCCGTTTTATAGACGGTTCCGTCGATGAATGTGATGTCCTTCACATCAAGCCCGGAATTTAAGGCGTCCGCGATCTCAACGATCGACTTTTCCCCCATTCCGTAGGAGATCAGATCCGCCTGAGAATCCACGAGGATCGAGTGTTTTACTTTGTTTGACCAGTAATCGTAGTGTGCGAGACGACGTAAGCTCGCCTCGATCCCACCGATCACGATCGGGATGTCTTTGTAGACCGAGCGGATCAGGTTGCAGTAGACAACCGCCGCGTAATCCGGCCGTTTTCCCATCACACCGCCCGGCGTGTAGGAATCTTTATCGCGCCTTCTTTTCGAGACGGAATAATGGTTTACCATCGAGTCCATGTTTCCGGCGCTCACGAGGAAGCCGAGTCTCGGTCTTCCGAGGATCTGGATGCTTTCCTTATCCTTCCAGTCCGGCTGGGCGATGATCCCGACTTTATATCCGTAGGATTCCAGCACACGGCTGATGATCGCCGATCCGAACGACGGATGATCCACATAGGCGTCCCCGCACACATAGACGAAATCGCACTGATCCCAGCCTCTTTTTTCCATATCTGCCCGGCATACCGGGAGAAAATCATGTATCATATTCTATGTCCTTCATATATTGTTTCCAGCCACCGCCAGTCTGACATATTTGTTCCGAACTTACCGTGGTCTGCCGTAGGCGGAGAACCCAAACTTTCATCCCCCGCCGTTATTATGTTTTTTGTATTTCTTTCTGCATCTCCAGCGAATTTCCAGCTTAGGAAAGTCACTGTTTTCACTGAAATATTTGCAGCTTTATAAAAGTTCTCTGTAATCCGCGATCACCGCGTCCGCGAGTGCTCGTTTCTCGTCCATCAGGTCTTTTGAGAAATCATCCTCCACGGCGATCACCGGCATTCCTGCCGCTTTGCCCGCCATAATCCCGGCCGGGATATCCTCAAATACGAGGCACTCCTCCGGCTTTACGCCAAGGCGCTTCGCCACTTCCTGGTAAATATCCGGCTCCGGTTTTCCGTGAGCCACCTCGCAGGCCGTCACCACCACGTCGAAATATTCCTTCACGTTTAAGGAAGTCAGGACCGCGTCCACAATCTCGCTTCCGTTGCTGGTCCCGATCCCCGTGCGGATCCCGTTCTCTCTGCAGTATTTTAAAAACTCCGGCACACCCGGCTTCAGCGGGACCTCATAGCGGTACTTTTCGATCGACATTTGAACCCAGATTGCCTTGATCTCGTCCAGGCTTAACGGAAGCTTAAACCGTTCCTTAAAATACACGGCCGTCTCCGAAAAGCTCATTCCTTCAATGGCTCTCTGAAGATCCTCCGGGCACTCGTAACCATACGCTCCAAGGAATTCGATATCGATGGCTTCCCACATCCACATGGAATCCACCAGGGTCCCGTCGAGGTCAAAAAGCATCGCTTTTTTATGATCCAAAAAATTTTTTATCATAAGTTTTCCAACAACTCCCGTTCTTTATCCGTCAGTTTCCGGTACTCACCGGGTTTTAATGTCGCATCCAGCTTCAATGGTCCCATGGACAGGCGTTTCAAGTGGACAACCGGACAGCCGACTTCCTCCATCATACGCTTTACCTGATGGAATTTTCCCTCGTGAAGAGTCAGACTCACCAGACTCTCCGCCTCCGTCCCTGTCTCCGGATCCCCGGCCTTCCTCTCCAGGATCTCGAGTTCCGCCGGCATGCAGGAAAGTCCGTCCGAGAGTTCCATCCCGTCACGGAACTTCTGTACCGCTTCATCCGGGACAAGTCCCTCACATCTCGCCTCGTAGACCTTATCTACATGGTGACCCGGGGCAAGAAGGCGGTGGGCAAGCGCCCCATCGTTTGTGATGAGGAGCAGACCTTCCGTATCGATATCAAGACGTCCCACCGGGAAGAGATCTTTCCTCTGCTTTTCATCGATCAGGTCCACGACCGTCTCCCTGCGGCGGTCCTCCGTCGCCGAGATCACGCCCTGCGGTTTATTCAAAAGATAATATTCCAGTTCCACGTACTCCACCGGCGCATTGTCGAGCAGGATCGTATCTTCGCCCTTCCGGATCTTTGTCTCCGGTTTTTTCACGACCTCGCCGTTCACCTTGATCCGTCCTTTCCGGATCATCTCCTTGAGCTCCGTTCTCGTACCTTTTCCCATATCAGCCAGATATTTGTCCAGCCGGATTGCTTTTTCCAAATATTTCTCTCCTTCCGATCACGCGCTCTCCGACATTTCCACAGCCGCACCCGCAGACTTTCCAGGTTTCGGACTTTATCCCGGAAATGCATTTTAAACAGAAAAGCGCACTATATTTATCATATCAAAATTCCGGGGAAAGTACAATGAAAATAATAGAAAGAGTTCTGCAGCATTGGCGGGCAGGTTACAGTACGCGGGCAGTACTTTTTTTCGTAAGATCCGGATGCGGCCATGAATCCTGAAAAAATTCTGCAAAAAGGAGTGTTTATGATAAAACGAGCTTTTCTGATCTTGCTCTGCTTGATCTTTATGATCTTTCACGCGGATCTCGTAACAAAAGGGGCTGTGTCCGGACTTCTTTTGTGGTATTCCTCCGTCGTCCCGGCGCTTTTTCCGTTTATGGTACTGTCTTCCGTTCTCTCCGCCTCCGGCGGGGTCCAGGCACTCATGCGTCCGTTCCCGGTAATCTTCCGCTTTGCCGGACTGTCGGCGGACGGCTGGTATGTTCTCCTCACCGGTCTTCTCTGCGGCTGCCCCATGGGAGCAAAGACATGTGCCGATCTTTACGCGGAAGGGCGGATCAGCTCCGGGGAGGCGAAATTTCTCTTTGCACTCTGCAATCATCCAAGTCCCATGTTTCTCGCAGGTTTCGTCTGTCCCATGTTTGCTTCCCAGGTCCCGTTGTCATATTTTGTCTTTTCTATCTACGCACCTTTACTCCTTCTCGCGGTCCCGGCCAGCCTGATCTACCGGAGAGAACACGTCCGGGCCTCCTTTCCGGCCAGCATCACCGCAAAGGCACAGACGAAGCATTCCGCGATCGCTCTCAACGCCGCGATCATGAATCCTGACGCTCCATCTGTCAGCAGGCTGACCAGACCCGCGATCACACTCGACGCCGCGATCATGAATTCCGCGGAGATTCTCGTAAAGATCGGCGGATATCTTATCTTTTACTCCATCCTGATCCTCGTTGTCCGGAACATTTCCCGGATCCCTGCCCCGGTCCGGCTGTTTCTCTGCGGCAGTCTGGAGATCACCACAGGGATCCGTACGGTTCATGGCTCCCTTCCGTATCCGGTTTCCGCCGTCGCCGCAGCTGCCATCTTTTCCTTCGGAGGCTTTTCCGCCCTGTCGCAGACAAATGCGGTGATCCAAAGCGAGAAGTCCCATCAGAACTTTCCGGCAGATAAAGAAGAAAGTTCTCCGGTGCATGGAAATTTCCCGTTAAACAATAAGCGAATAAAAAAAACTGCCGGACTCTCCATCCGGCAGTATCTTCTCTGGAAAATTGCCCATGCCGCCCTGGCTGCTGCATTTATGGCAGTTCTCACCGGCATTCTGGGATTTCACTTTTTTTAAATATCGGTTTTCATAAAATACCACTCCCGCATCCTCTCGCAGATCCGGTCCGGTCAGGCCGGTACGCCGTCGACAGCGTTTCCGCAATCAAGCCTCAGTGGAATCCTGTTTTTCCGGCTCAGCGCTCTCCTCTTTTTCAGTGATGATCCCGGAGGAAAGCTCCTTTCTGTTGGAGGAGACGATATCATAGCTGGACTTCATGGAATTCATGAATGCGTCGAAGCGGCCCTGAGCGCCCTCCATCGTGTGGTTCATGATCGTCTGGAGACTCTTTAACATATCATCGGTATACTGGATCGAACCCTGACGGACACTGTTCGCATCAGCGACCGCATTGTCAACGATCGTCTGAGCCTGCGCCTGCGCCTGCTCGATGATCTCATTTGCCTGGGCATAGGCTCTCTGCATGATCTCGTGTTCATTTACAAGCTCGTTTGTCTGAGCAGTTGCCTCTGCGAGCATCGCATCCGCTTTGCTGTGAGCATCGGAAAGGATCGCGTCCTGATTGCTGATGATCTTCTGATACTGCTTGATCTCATCCGGGATTCTTAAACGGAGCTCGACTAAAAGCTCGTCCAGTTCCTCTTTATTTACGATGATCTTTGATGTAGATAACGGCTGAAATTTACAGCTGTCGATGTATTCCTCAATTTCATTGATTAACTGTTCAATTCTGCTCATGTTGTTTCCTTTTCCTTTCCCTTACGCCTGACTGCCCTGTCTCTCACGCAGTCTCTTATGTACTTCATCCGCCACATAAGGCGTTACAAAATTTGAAATATCGCCGCCGTAAGCCGCTACCTCTTTCACGGTACTGGAACTTAAATACGCGTACTCGAGACTTGTCGTCAGGAATACTGTATCGATACTCGTATCCATCACGCGGTTTAACTGGGCGATCTGGAGCTCATATTCAAAGTCAGTGATCGCGCGGAGTCCGCGGACAACGGCGTTCGCGCCGCATTCTTTCGCGAAGTCAACGGTAAGACCCGCAAAACTTTTTACCTCCACGTTCGGAATGTCTTTTGTGACCTCTTTTAACATCTTAACACGTTCTTCCACGGAAAACAATGGCGTTTTCGCACGATTATTAAGAACGCCGATGATCAGATGATCAAACAGCTTTGACGCACGTCTGATCACGTCGATATGTCCCAGTGTAACCGGGTCAAAACTTCCCGGATAAATTGCTTTTTTCATAATTTCTGTCTCACACCGCGAAAACCCGCGGTTTTTCTCCTCGTTTTATATCGTTCCGTTTTTGTATTTTGACCCGGCTTCAGCCTTCAGTCTCTGACCGCCGGATCTGTCTTCCCTTTTTCAGTCCCCTGAACAGATGATTCTTAATTTTTTCTCAGGAATACATGCTTATTCGTCTTATATTCCTTACTCCTCTCAATCTCATACCCGAGCGCTCCGGCCCAGGAAAAATCAGTATCGAGAGCTTCCTCGACGATGATCAGCGTCTCCTCATCCGCAAGAGAAGTGTCCCTCAGCGCTTCCAGCACCTTCTTCGGAAGATCCATCCGGTACGGCGGATCCATAAAGATAAAATCAAACGCCTTTCCTTCCCGGTCAAGCTTCCGGATCGCCTCTGTCACATCCGCGGACATCACACGAGCCCTCTCTTCCAGATGGGTCGTCTTCAGATTATCCCGGATACAGGAAATCTGTCCGTCTCCCTTGTCCACAAAGACCGCTTCCTTCGCCCCACGGCTCAGCGCCTCAATCCCGATCGCCCCGCTTCCCGCAAAAAGATCCAGAAATCTCGCCCCGTAAAGATCATTCTGAAGCATATTAAACAGAGTCTCCTTGATCCTGTCCGTAGTCGGTCTCGTCTCCATTCCCTCGACCGTCTTTAAAAGCAGCCGTCTCGCGCTGCCTGCGATTACTCTCATATCTCAACCTCTAACTCATAAAATACCACTGCAATTTTTATTCTCCGCCCCATTATAATCGTATTTTTTCTATTATACAAGTGTTTTCTGAGCCTTTTTCAGACATTGCATAAACCAACGATAAACTTCCTCACCGCGTACCCCTCGCCAACCAATTTTACACAGAAAAAAGCCCCCGCGATCAGATAGAATCTCTGAAATCCCATCCCATCGCGAAGGCCTCTCCCTCAGATGCTCAGGCTCTAACCCTTATTTGCCCGCCATCTTCTTCTCCTGCTCCTCGATCATCTTCTTAACCATATAGCCGCCGACGCTGCCGTTCTGGTAAGAAGTCAGATTGCCGTTGTAGCCGTTTGTAAGCGGCACTCCGAGCTCATCCGCGATCTCCATTTTGAATTTGTCCATCGCTTCCTTTGCTTCCGGAACTACTACACGGTTAGAAGAAGAACTGCTTGTGTTAGACATAAGATACGCCTCCTTTTAGTGTAATGCCTTTCCTGCTCTCGCATCGGGCATGTTTGATGGTACGTTCCTAGTATGATCGTCCTGAAAAATAATACACTGGAAGGTTTTTCGTCAAATGTCATTTTTTGCGAACCCCCGCATTCTCACACGCCTAATTCTCCTTAAGCGCAAGAAACGCGCAGAGATTCCCTCGCTTCTCTCCCATCGCCCGGTGGGAAAACAACTTATCCGGATTGCATCTCGTGCAGATATCAGTGACGGAAATATTTTTTTCCGGGACTCCGGCCTCCAGAAGGATCCGTCGGTTCGCCTCCCAGAGATCCAGCTGCCTCTTTCCGATCATGCCCGTCTTCGACGGCAGAACGATCGCCCTGCAGTCTTCCTTAGAAAACGCGTCATAAAACTTGTCCGCAACATCCTCTCCAACCTCGTAGCAGTCACTGCAGATACTCGGTCCCAAACAGCAGACAAGGTCCTCCGGCCGGCTTCCGTATTCCCGCTTCATGGCCGCCACCATCTTTTCTCCCATACGGTTCACGGTTCCTCTCCAGCCCGAATGGGCGAGTCCGATCGCACGATGCTTCGGATCCACAAAGTATAACGGCACACAGTCTGCAAAAAACGTCACGAGCGTCACACCCGGCATATTGGTCAGGAGACCGTCAATATCCCGGTAATCCCGTTCCTTCACAACTCCCTTTCCAAGATCATCTTCCGATACAACGCGGATATTTGTCGTGTGCGTCTGCCAGGTTAAGACCATCTTTTCCCGCTTTACGCCGAGCGCCGCCGCCATCCTGCTGTAATTTTCCAGCACATGTTCCCGGTTGTCACCGCGTGTGAAAGAGAAATTCATGGTCGAATACCAGCCTTCGCTGACACCTCCCATCCGCGTGGAAAACGCGTGAGTGACGATCCCGGTTGCATCAAGTGCCGGGAATGTCAGGTAGGTGACACCGTTATTTGTCACTTCCTTCATATGATCCGCCGCATCTGTTTTTCTGATCCACTGATCCATAATTTTCCCCTTTCCGAGATATCTCATGCAGAATTTTTTCATTCAACGATATGCGCCGTTCTCAGCCATGCGGAAAGTACGCATGCTTGTTCCGGATACACGATCAAAAGCATAATGGATTTTTGCGAGTCCCACATACATTCGGCCTGAACCTTAAAATGCATCCCTGATATATGTGATCTCATCCCCATCGATCCCCGCCGCATCAAACCGGCACGGTGTCTCCTCCGGAAGCTGGTGGGAATACAGATAATAGACTGCCGCATTCCGGATCCGAAGAGCCTTTCTGTGGTCGATCGCTTCCAGCGAAAACCCAGCTGAACCACTGGCACGGTATTTCACCTCGATAAACACGAAATAGCTTCCATCTTTCGCAATAATATCGATCTCGCCCTGTTTACAGCGGTAATTCCGCTCCAGGATCACAAATCCGTTCTGTTTTAAAAAGGCAGCGATCTTTTCCTCATAGATGCTGCCCACTGCCCGATTATTTCTTGTCACAAAAATCCCCCATCGATGACTCGCTCAGCTTTGTTTCTCTGATACCGCATTGCTCCGCACTTCGTGCTCCCGCAATGCTCAAAAGCATTCATAATCCGCTCATTTTTCTTCGAAAAATGGCTGCTTATCACACAAACTTCGTAATAAATGTCCGTCTGTGGATCGGGGTCGGTCCGAACTCTTTCAGCGCCGCGATATGTGCGGCAGTTCCGTATCCCTTATGCTTTGCGAACCCATACTCCGGGTATTCCTTATCATACTCTTCCATCATGTGGTCCCTGGTGACCTTTGCGAGGATGCTTGCCGCCGCGATGGAAACGCTCTTCGCATCGCCCTTGATGATCGGCACCTGCGGGATCGCAACCTGCGGGATCGTCACCGCATCGTTTAAAAGGATCTGGGGCGCCGGGTCAAGTTTCGCGATCGCCTGGCGCATCGCCTCATAAGTCGCCTGCAGGATGTTGATCTCATCGATCCGCTCAGGACCCACGATCCCCACCGACCAGGCGATCGCTTTCTCCTTGATCTCCAGGAACAGTTCCTCTCTCCGGCTCTCAGAGAGCTTTTTCGAGTCGTTTAAATAAAGGATCTGGCAGTCCTTCGGCAGGATCGCCGCACCGGCCGCAACCGGCCCTGCAAGAGGTCCGCGGCCCGCCTCATCGATCCCGCAGATAAACGCACAGTCCTCATACTGTCTCTCGAACTCCCGCATGAGGGAGAGGCGTTCCAGCTCCTTTTCCAGTTTTTCTCCGGTCAGCACACGTCTTGCCATATCTCTTTACTCCTTATCCCTGCGTATTCATGTTCCACACTTTATTCCGCCGGCATCTCCAGCGTGATCCTTCCGAGCTTTCCGCCGCGGAATTCATCAAGAAGAAGTCTCGCCGCCTTTGTCAGATCATTCACGCCTCCCTTTGTCAGGCATGCACGCGCCGTTGCAATCTCATCGAGGAGCTCATACGGCTTCTTTCCTTCCTCCTCGATCCCGTAACGCTCTTTTAAGAGACCAGGAGTGATCTCCTTAAGATATCCCGCAAGTTCGGAAGCCAGTTCATCTTTCTCCAGGATCTCATCGTTGATGGAGCCTAAAAACGCCAGTAAAAGACCAACTTTCTGGTCCTCAAATTTCGGCCATAAGATACCCGGAGTGTCGAGAAGCTCCACCTGCTTATTTAAACGGATCCACTGATTTCCCTTTGTGACGCCAGGTTTGTTTCCCGTCTTCGCAGCTGCTTTTCCGGCAAAGCTGTTGATGAACGTGGATTTTCCGACGTTCGGGATCCCGACCACCATCGCACGCACCGGGCGGTTTAAGATACCGCGCCTTCTGTCGCGCTCGATCTTCTCCTTACATGCCTCCTGGATCAGGGCATTCAGCTGTTTTAACGTCGCTTTCGCTCTTGCATCGATCTTCATGACCTGGAAGCCCTGTCCCTCAAAATAGGAGATCCATGCGGCATTTGCCTTCTCAGAAGCAAGATCCGCCTTATTTAAAAGGATCACACGGCCTTTTCCGGCTGCGAGGCTGTCAATATCCGGATTGCGGCTGGCAAGCGGCGCTCTCGCATCCACAAGCTCGATCACGAGGTCTACAAGTTTCACGTCCTCTTTCATGGCGCGTTTCGCCTTTGTCATATGGCCTGGATACCACTGTATATTCATAGTAATCGTCTCCGTCCTTTCCTGCTACCGGACGAAACCAAGTCTGGAAAATGGCTGAAACCGCAGCCAGACGCGTCCGATGAGATTTTCCCGTTTTATATTTCCAATGCCGGAAAACCGGCTGTCTTCACTTGATTCACGGTTGTCACCCAGGAGAAAATATTCATCATCCCCGAGCTCGACCGGATACTCGGCTGCCCCGGCGATCGTCGCCTCGGCAAGTCCGTTTTCCGCTTTTAAGAGTTCCCCATTGATATAGACGGATCCATTTTTGATCTGGACCGTCTCACCGGGAAGTCCGATGATCCTCTTGATCCCCGGCTGCTGTCCTTCCCGTTCAAAGACGACAACATCAAATCGGACCGGTTTCCCGACATCATATGCGAGCCGGTTTATCAGCACCACATCTCCGGACTCCAGCACGGGTTTCATGGAACTTCCATTCATCTCAACCCTGCTCCCAAAACAAAACACGAGATAGCACGCAAGAGCGATCATGACTGCGCAGTCGACCGCCCATTCCGTGATCCGGTGAAGTCTGTTCGGTTCCTTTTTCTCAAAAAATTCCATGAAGGGACCTCCTGAATCCATGACAGAACATCTGTACTTTATGCAAGGGGAATTCCTGCTGTTTTAGTAAAAACAAAGGGACAATTTTCATTGCCCCTTTGATCTACTGACTCTCTGTACAGTTGTTATGAATTATTTTACTAATTCTTTAACCTTTGCAGCTTTACCTACTCTTGTTCTTAAGTAGTAAAGTTTCGCGCGGCGAACTTTACCTCTTCTTACAACCTCAACGTTCTCAACAGACGGAGAATGAAGCGGCCATGTCTTCTCAACGCCGATACCGTTGGAGTTCTTTCTTACTGTGAAAGTCTCTCTAACGCCGCCGTTCTGTCTCTTGATAACAGTTCCCTCGAAGATCTGGATTCTTTCACGGTTTCCCTCTTTGATCTTAGCGGATACTCTTACAGTGTCACCTACGTTGAAGCTCGGTACAGACTCTTTTAACTGTGCAGCTTCGATATTCTTGATAATGTCGTTCATTGATATGAACCTCCTTAAAGTATTCGATGTTCTTACCCGCATCTTCTTTTCCTGCGGCAGCGGAACATCTCTTATGATTTAAGTCTCCGTATTGACAGGGTTCTCCCGTCTTTCGGATACCACAGTTTTGTATTTTATCATACCGCAAGCCAAAATGCAAGCGGTTTTCTCATATATCGTGCAATTTTTTGGTCACGGTTTTTCGGTCTCCTGCTGTCTCAGCAATTCATCCAGGAACTTCTGCTCCTTTTTCGAAAGGACAGCGTCCTCCAAAAGTTCCGGGCGGTTCTTCAGTGTGCGGATGATCGACTGCTCCCTGCGCCATTTCTCGACATTTGCATGATGCCCGGAAAGAAGGATATCCGGCACTTTTTTGCCCATGAACACTTCCGGGCGCGTGTACTGCGGATACTCCAGAAGGTTATCGTGGAATGTCTCGAACTCCGCAGACACATTGTTGTTCAGCACTCCCGGGACAAGTCTTGAAATACAGTCGATCATCATCATCGCCGGAAGCTCTCCTCCTGTGAGGACATAATCTCCTGCGGAGAGGTAATCTGTCGCGATCATCTCCAGAACGCGCTCATCGACCCCCTCATAGTGACCGCAGAGGAACACCAGATCCTCCTCCTTCGCGAGATCTTCCGCAATATTCTGATTGAAAGTCTTTCCCTGGGGAGTCATGTAGATCACACGCGGTTTCTTTCCGATCTTCTCGACAAGTGCCTCATAAGCGCGGTAGATCGGCTCCGCCTGCATGACCATCCCGGCGCCGCCGCCGTAAGGATAGTCGTCCACCTTTCCGTGGCGCTCCAGCGTATAATCGCGGATATTCACCGCCTCAAACGATACGATCCCCTTCGCTGCCGCGCGGCCGAGAATGCTGGTCTCCAGACCGTTCATGATCATCTCCGGGAACAGGGTAAGTACATGAAAATTCATCGCGGCCTCCCCTTACAGATCCAGAAGTCCCGGAAGAACATGGACAAGCATCTCTTCCTTATCAAGATCCACATCGAGAATGCAGTCGTGGATCGCCGGGAGAAGAAGTTCCTTTCCCTCCGGTGTCTTTACACAGTAGACATCGTTTGCTCCTGTCTCCATCACATCCGTCAGCGTTCCGAGCGTATCCCCTTCGTCCGTGACAACAGTAAGTCCGATGAGGTCGGTGATAAAGAATTCGTCCTCCTGAAGAGGCACTGCCTGGTCTCTTGTGATCAGAAGGTCCTTCTGGCGCCATCCTTCCACCTCGTTCATAGTGTCAACCCCGTCGAATTTCAGGATGACCATGTTTTTGAAGAATTTTACCTGACGGATCTTTAACTCCCGTCTTTCTCCTCTTCCGAGGTCCAGAATCACATGATCTAATTTTTTAAAGCGCATCGCGTCATCGGTGGTCGGATAGACCTTCACCTCGCCGCGCACGCCGTGCGGGGAGGTAATGACGCCTACACGAAGATATTTTTCCATATTTGTCTCCTATCGTAACTGTGAGGGAACCCGGGCAGTCAGCTCCTGTCATTCTATCAAACACAGCGCGGCTGATACCTGCCCGCAGAAACCGTCTCTGATAACAGAAAGGGGACTGCAGCCGGGAAAAATCCTGTCCACAGTCCCTCACGATTACTGAATTTCAACAATCACTTTCTTATCCATCTTGGAAGAAGCCGCCTTCACAACGGAGCGGATGGCTTTCGCGATCCTTCCCTGCTTTCCGATCACCTTTCCCATATCGGTCGGGGCAACCTTGAGCTCGATGACGATCTCTTCTTCTTTTTCAGATTCCGTAACAACGACTTCATCTGGATTATCAACCAGCGCTTTGGCGATAACTTCTACCAATTCCTTCATTGAATCCACCTCGATTACTGGATACCGGCTGCCTTTAAGAGCTTAGCAACAGTCTCAGTCGGCTGAGCGCCTGTTCCTAACCACTTCTTAGCTGCTTCCTCGTCGAATTTGATGGTGCTCGGCTCTGTGTTCGGATCGTAGTATCCAACCTCTTCGATGAAGCGACCGTCTCTCGGGGAACGGGAATCTGCAACGATAATTCTATAGAAAGGAGCCTTCTTCTGACCCATTCTTCTTAATCTCATCTTAACTGCCATGACAATTTCACCTCCTTGGTTTCTTTGTGTATCAGCCATGCGGGAATCGCATTTGCCTTCTTATCATAATGCGGTACTTAGAATGGTAATTTCATCTTTCCAAGCATACCGCCCAGTCCGCCAAGCCCTTTCCGCTTTCCGCCTCCCATCATTCCAGGAAGCTGCTTCATGAGCTTTTTCGACTGTTCAAACTGTTTGACGATCCGGTTCACCTCGGCAATATCTACTCCGGCGCCCTTCGCGATCCTCTGTTTTCTCGACGGATTCAGGAGTGACGGGTTCGCCCGCTCTTCCTTCGTCATTGAGAGAATGATCGCCTCCACTTTATCCATGGATTTCTCGTCTATTTCAACATTTCCCTTCATCTGGGCCATTCCCGGCATCATGTTCAAGATGCTGTTCATTCCGCCCATCTTTTTGATCTGGCGCATCTGATCCAGGAAATCGTTAAAATCAAATTCTGCTTTGCGAAGTTTCTGGCTCATTTCTTTTGCCTTCTCTTCGCTCACCTCAAACTCGGCTTTCTCAATCAGGGAAAGGATATCACCCATTCCAAGGATTCTCGAAGCCATACGGTCCGGATAAAACTGTTCCAGGTCAGAGAGCTTCTCGCCCATACCGACGTAGAGGATCGGTTTTCCCGTCACGGCACGGATCGATAACGCCGCACCGCCTCGTGTATCACCGTCAAGCTTTGTTAAGATCACGCCATCGACGCCGATCTTGTCATTAAAGCTTCCGGCAACATTGACTGCATCCTGACCGGTCATCGCGTCGACAACGAGGATCGTCTGGTCGACATTGACTGCTTCTTTGATGTTGACGAGCTCATCCATCATGGACTCATCGATCTGAAGACGTCCTGCCGTATCGAGGAATACAAGATTCATGCCTTCTTTTCTGGCATGTTCCACAGCGGCTTTTGCGATATTCACCGGATTCTGGTTATCTCCCATTGTGAAAACCGGAACTCCGACTTTCTCACCGTTTACCTGTAACTGCTTGATCGCAGCTGGTCGGTAGACGTCGCAGGCCGCAAGAAGCGGCTTTCTGCCTTTTGCCTTGAACTTTCCGGCAAGTTTTGCCGTAGTCGTTGTTTTACCTGCGCCCTGAAGACCGATCATCATGATGACCGTGATCTCATTCTGGGGCTTTAAGGCAATCTCTGTGGTCTCGGAACCCATCAGTTTTACGAGTTCTTCGTTTACAATTTTTATTACCATCTGTCCCGGAGTCAGGCTCTCTAAGACATCCTGTCCGATCGCTCTCTCCTGTACAGAACTGATAAACTGTTTAACAACTTTAAAACTTACGTCGGCTTCCAGGAGAGCCATCTTGACTTCCTTCAGGGCAGCTTTTACATCCGCCTCTGACAGTCTTCCTTTGCCTCTTAAGTTTTTAAAGACATTCTGTAATTTATCGGCTAAACTTTCAAATGCCATGAAAACTCTCCCTCTGGCTTACAGCTTCCCGATCTCCTCGGAAATCGCTTCGATCCTGTCGATCAGGGATCGGTCGCCGTCCTTTTTATATTGGCCAGCCAGTTCCTTAATCTCTTCTACCATTTTCTTTGTCTGGTTGAATTTCTCGACAAGCTTCAGTTTTTCCTCGTATCCGGAAAGAATCTTGTCACAGCGCTTCACCAGGTCATGCACGCCCTGTCTGCTGATTCCCTGTTCTTCGGCGATCTCGCTGAGGGACATGTCATTAAATACCACATCTTCATATACACGCCGCTGGTGCTCCGTCAAGAGCTCTCCATAGAAATCATACAGAAGACCCTGTGCTACAATTTTTTCCATATCAGGTCACCTGCGATATCATACTATAAACGGTGATGGTTGTCAAGTGTTTTTGCTTGACATTTTATTTATTTTTTTCGCAACGTAGAATTTCCGGCTTATAAAACATAAACACCCGCCATCAGGCAGGTGTTTATGTACTCTTACTTATAGGAAGGAGCGATTGTTTTATAATGCTACCAGCACCATATCTTTTGCAGATTCCGGAAGTTCTTCACCATCCATGGATACGCTTAATACAAAGTTTACATGGTACTTTGTACTGATCTGATCCAGCTCTGCGAGAGTTGCAGTGATATCTTCTCCCTCAAGACCGGCGAGCTTTAAGAAACTGTCAAGATACATAGCCTCGAGATCGTGATCCTGGGAAATAATTCCGCAGATGAAACCGATAAAGCCTTCAGCCGTACTTACGGAGAACTCAGCCACGTTGATTAAGCGGATCTTGTTGTTAAGCTCGTACATATGTTTCGAACTTTTATCAAGGTAAACGATTGAACCTTTTGCCTCTTTTACAGCTGTGTTAGCCATGTCAAGTAAATATTTAGTTTTTCCTTTTCCCTTCCGTCCTGCGATGATCTGAACCATAATGCACTCCTCCTTGGATTTTATATATTTTGTATAAAAAATCTCTTGTTTGTAAATTTATTATAGACTATTTGCTGAAAATTTGCAACCATTATTTCTAAATTTCGAAATAATTTCATACAAAAGCAGAATCTACTTCCAACACCGGCAGAATCTGCTGTCGACAGTTCTTTACGGTTGCCCGGGAGTAAAAACAGGACATGAAAACCTTCGGATCCCCCGAAAACTTTCATGTCCTGTTCATTCACGTATTCTTCCTCCTGTTTTCTGCTACCGGTCGATCTTCTCCATGATCGTCGACATATCCGAATAGAGAGCATCGCGGCTGTCCGCATGCATCACGACAGATGCGTACTCTTTCCCGTCCGCGTCCTTCTCCCCCATGATCAGACAATAACCCGCCGCCTTCGTGGTTCCGGTCTTTCCTCCGAATACAGAGAGTCCATCCGGCATTTCCCTCTTTCCGAGCATGTAGTAGTTGCTGACACTCCAGGATGCGGTTTTATCCGATCCGTCCGCCCCTTTATAGGACGCCGTGTATGTCTTCGTTCCGATAATATCCCGGAACTTCTCATACTTTAACGCCTCATGGAACATCAAATAAAGGTCGTAGGCGGTCATATAGTGGTCCTCGTTCGTCAAGCCGTTGGCATTTGCAAAATGCGTCCCTGTGGCACCGATCCGGGCTGCTTCCTCGTTCATCATTTCAACAAATCCTTCGATCGATCCGCCCATATGAACTGCGATCGCGTTTGCCGCGTCGTTTCCCGACGGGATCAAAAGACCATAAAGAAGCTGCTCCAGTGTCAGCTTATCTCCGGGAACAACCCCCGCCATGGAGGAACCGCTCTCCGTGATTACCGACTCCTGAGGAACCGTCACCATATCTTCAAGATTTCCATATTTCAGGGCGACAAGCGCCGTCATGACCTTCGTCGTGCTGGCAGGATTTCTGCGTTCAAAAACATCCTGCGCAAATACGGCATTTCCCCCATCGAGCGGAAATACCCCGGCAGACTGCGCTGTGAGTGTTCCGTCTCCGTCGATCCCATCCGTTACCACCGCCAGGTCTGCCGCAAAGCCGTCCGCCGTTCTTCCGCTGCCTGAAGATGCGAACGTCTCGATCCTCTGATCCAGGGCGTAGGTATTTCCCGTATCTGCAAGTCCGGCGCAGCCAGTCGCGCCAAGGATCAGGCAGAACCCCACGATCCCCGGGATCCATCTTTTCTTCTTACTCATTACTTATACATCTCACGCCACTCAAGATCTCCGCGATCCAGAGCCTTGATCAGAAGCTCTGCTGTCGCAAGGTTTGTCGCAAGCGGGACGTTGTGGATATCGCAGAGTCTCACCGCCTTGTTGACATCCGGCTCGTGGGACTTCGGTGACAGCGGGTCTCTCAGGAAGATCACAAGATCGATATCATTGTTCTCGATCTGTGCTCCCATCTGCTGCTCCCCGCCAAGGTGGCCAGGAAGGAATTTATGGATATTTAAATTTGTGACTTCCTCAATGAGTTTTCCGGTCGTTCCGGTCGCATAGAGGTTATGTTTACTTAAGATCCCTTTATACGCGATACAGAAGTTCTGCATCAGTTTCTTTTTGGAATCATGCGCGATCAGTCCAACATTCATAAGAATACCTCCTAGAATTCCAGTTTATTTTGCTGCAGTCCGACGTTTAAAAGAACGCCGATGCCGATATAAAGACTTACCAGAGAACTTACACCATAACTGATAAATGGAAGCGGAAGTCCGGTATTCGGGAAAATCCCGGTGGCAACCGCAATGTTTGTAAATGCCTGGAATCCAACGAGAGCAGCCATCCCCGTACAGAGGAGCTTTCCGGTCAGATCTCTCGTTCTCCCTGCCATTCGCAGGCATTCAAATACGAAGAGAAGGTAGAGGACCAGCACAAGCATGCAGCCCACAAACCCCATCTCCTCACCGATCACGGCAAAAATAAAATCGGTGTGTTCCTCAGATAAGAAATTTCCGTTTTTTACGGAAATGGCCGTCTCGTTGAGCAGACCTTTTCCATACAGCATTCCCGATCCGATCGCCATCTTTGAGTTATCCTGCTGGACATTTAAGTCTGCGAATTTTCCCGGATTGATGAAGGCGAGGATTCGGTTTACCTGATATCCTGTCAGGAACGGAACAGCGCCCCGCTCAGCAAGAAATACCGTGAGTGCCAGCCCCGGGATCCCAACAGCAGCCGCGCCGATGATCCACTTATAGCTGAGTCCTGCGACAAAGATCAGGCATACAATAATGAACACGATAACGATACTCGTGGACAGGTCCGGCTGTTTCATAATGAGAAGCAGCGGAACCGCAGCAAAAGCCCCGACGATGATCAATGTGCGGGGATCGTTGATCTTCTCCTGATTTCGCTGCAGAAACCAGGAGAAGAAAATGATCAGACCGATCTTAACAAATTCCGACGGCTGGAAGCGTCCGATCACAGGAAGTGTGATCCAGCGTCTCGCACCCGTTCCGGCTCCTCCAAACTGTCCTGCGACAATGATCGCCAGCAGGATCGCCACACAGGCAAGATAGATCACGCCGGTACAGCGCATCAGTTTGTGGTAATCCATCAGAGCCAGGAAGATCATGATCACCAGTCCGCCAAAAAGGCCGATCAACTGGCGGTTGATATAGCTTCTGTCTCCGTTTACCGCACTGTTGATCACAAGAAGCCCGATCACATTTAACGCCAGGGCGTAGAACAACAGACGGAAATTGAAGTTTTTAAAATTGTATTCTGAAAGCATGTATTAAAATGTCCCCTTAACCAGCAGTTCCCGAACCGGAACACTGGCATACAGGACCGGGAGCTTTTCTCCCGCCTTTCTCTGATCCATGTGGATCACCTTGACCTCCAGTTGTTCCGGATCGATCATCATATATCTTGATATGACTTTTATCATGTCGTTTTTTAACATCTCCAGGATTTCCGGCGTACATCCGGCCCGGTCCGCGATCAGCAGAAATTCAAGCCGTTTTTTCGCGATACTTCCGGAATTTCTCCCTGTCAGGATATGGAACAGTCTCTTTTTCATTTATGCCCTCTTTAAGAGGCCGCTAAACATATGGAAGAATCCTTTGTTTTTCTCAAGCCCCATAAGCGGCACCTCCTGACCAAGTATCCGCTTACAGATGTTAAGATAAGCCTGTCCGGCAAAGGAATTCATTCCCACCAGAGGTTCCCCCTGGTTCGTGGAGATCACGATCTCCTCATCGTCCGGGATCGCGCCGAGGATCGGGATTCCAAGGATATCCGTCACATCTTCCATCGACATCATATCCCCCCTCCGGACCATATCCATCCGGATCCGGTTCACGATGAGATCCATCTTTGAGATTTCTTCCGCCTCCAGCAGGCCGATGATCCGGTCTGCGTCACGGATCGCCGATACCTCGGGAGTCGTGACGACAAAAGCACGGTCCGCTCCGGCAATGGCGTTTTTAAATCCCTGCTCGATCCCCGCAGGACAGTCTAACAGTACATAATCACACTCTTCTCTCAGATCATCCACCAGCTTTCGCATCTGACCGGGAGTCACGGAGGACTTGTCCCTGGTCTGGGCGGACGGAAGTAAAAACAGGTTCGGATATCTTTTGTCCTTTATCAGTGCCTGCTTCAGACGGCAATTCCCCTCCACGACGTCCACAAGGTTGTAGACGATGCGGTTCTCCAGTCCCATCACCACGTCGAGATTCCTGAGACCGATATCTGTATCGATCAGGATCACTTTCTCCCCGAGCATGGCAAGTCCTGTACCGACATTCGCTGAGGTCGTCGTCTTGCCAACACCCCCTTTTCCGGATGTAACAACAATGACTTCACTCATAAGAATATCCTCCTGTATTAAGTTATGAATGTACTCGCATCTCCTCTGTTTTCAGAGATTGATACCGGATTGGCAAAAGCTCAAAAATTTTCCTGCGGGCAGACCTGCACCCGTTTTCTGATCTTTGCCCCTGGTACCACAAGATATATTTTACATGAAAAAAGCAAAAAATTCCAGTAAAAAATAGATTTTATAAAAGCTTTATAAAAGGAAACTGATACGGACCTCTTTTATATAAAATTCAGCGCACTCAGAAAGCTCTTTTTGATCGGTTCTTCGACAACTTTTCCGTTCTCAGAGAGGATCATCATCGGACCGCGCCCAAGATGGCGTCCTTTCTCCGCTTTTTTCAGGGAAAGTCCCGCGATCCGGACCGATATCGGTGCCATCTCAAAAGCAACGATCACCGCATCCTCATTTCCGCAGATCCCCGCATGGGCCGCCCCGCGGAGCGCTCCTAAAATGATGATGTTCCCTTTTGCGCTGACTTTTGCTCCTTTTTCCACATCACCGATCACCACGATGCTGGCCTCTGATTCCAGCTCGTCCCCGTCCCGGAGATTCCCTTTATAAAACTGACCTGTGAGGGAAGACAGCTCCATCAGTCTCTCATTGAGTGCTTTCTCACATTTTCTCGTCCGGTTTCCGTCCGTGTCGAGAAGACACAGCACCTCGATATCGGAATTTTCCGTGATCGTCTGCACAATACGGTACTCTTCCTCCGGAGTCAGGTCCCGTCCCTCCAGGGTCAGCGTCATCTGGGCAGCTCCCCAGAATTTCGCCGTCGCCTTGAACTTCTTTGCAATCGCCTGAAGAACTTTCTCAAAATCCAGGTCTTTCTCCAGATAAACCGTCATTCCGGCTTTATTTCCCTTGATTACGACAGCTTCTTTCATCTTGAAATCCCCCTTTTATGTAACTTTGACAGGTGCGCCAGACCGCCGGTCCGTCAACGCCTTACAGCCCGGCAGTTTCGCCGGGCTGCAACATTTTGTCTGTGCAGTGCGCAGACTAGTCTCCGATCTCTACGTTCGAAGAGTTCAGCGCACTGTTATTCAGAATGTAATTCAGGTCTGTATATCCGTAGTAGAACCGGTAAATATTTTTCGCCGCCGTCGCCGCGTTGGAGGAAGAATATCCGTATGGGATATTCACCGTCACCGCGATCTCCGGATTCTGGTATGGAGCAAAGGAAACGAAGAACGCGTGGTTGACGCGGTGTCCATTTTTTATCTCCTCGGCAGTACCCGTCTTACCTGCGATATCGACTTCCAGGTCACTGAAGATCTTCCTCGCAGAACCATCCGAGATTACACGGCGCATTCCGGTGTGGACAGCGTTCCATGTGGAATCTTTGACGTCGATGGTCGAACGTACTTCCGGTGTGAAATCTTTTAAGAGATTTCCCTGGGAATCCGTCATCTTGTCGAGCAGACTCAGTTTGAATACCGTTCCCTTATTGGCAACTGCCGTGATATATCTGGAAAGCTGGATATTGGAGTAAGAGTTTTTACCCTGTCCGATCGAAGATGCCTCCGGTTTCTCCGTCGTCATCTGCGGCTCTCTCTCAGCAATCTCGATTCCGGATGTCTCATCGAGTCCGAACATGGACGCATACTTTCGGATCTTCTCGATACCGAGTTCCGGTGAATAGTTTCCGTTTTCATCCATGGAGAGGCGGTGTCCCATCTCAGAGAAGAACACGTTGCAGGAGTTCTGGATGCCGTGGACCACATCGAGAGGTCCATGCTGTCCCGGGTAGATCCAGCAGCGCAGCGCCGGTGTGATCTCCTTGTAGATACCGGTACAGTTCACCGTATCATTCAGCCCGATCACGCCTTCCTCAAGAGCCGCCACCGCGATGATCGGCTTGAAGGTCGATCCAGGCGCCTTCTGTGCCTGTGTGGCATTGTTAAAGAGCGGCAGGGACTGATCGTTATTTAACTTGTTGTAATACTCCGCATCCACGGTTCCGGAGAACTTGTTGTTGTCGTAGCTCGGGTAGGTCACGAGTGCCCGCACCTCACCGGTGTTGACGTCCGTGATCACGGCACTGGCAGAACACGGGTCCAGGGCAAGCTGGGCAGGTGTGATCTCGATATCGGAGATCTTGTTTCTGATAAACTGGAATGCGTACTCATCTCCGCCCGCCTCCAGCATCTGGACTTCATTCTCGTCGTAAGCCAGAATATTCTGGTCATAGAGGGCGAGGCAGAGTTCCTTTCCGGACACGGTGCCGTTATTGACAAGGTAGCGGAAGATCTTCTTCGTGAACGCCGCATCGTTCTGCAGGTCATCCATCACATATTCCACGATCGTCTGGTAAATACTGTCCGCATCAGAGTATCTGGACTCGATCTTCAGCTTTGTCGTGTCGATCCAGCTCTCCGCGATCCCGTCGTACAGGTAATCCCTGAGGCTGATGGAATCGTTCTTCCATGCGTTGTATGTGTCAGACTCCTGGTCGATCTTGTCTGTCTGTATGATCCCACGGTCGGAAAGCAACGTATAGATATACTGCATGTAGGCAAACATGTCTTCCGGCAGGTCTGCCATCTTTCTCGCGGATCCATCCGTGAGCTCGCTCCGGATCTGTGCGAGGATCTGTTCTCTCGACTGGCTGTACTTCGCATAGATGTTTTTCTCTGTCTGGGACGCCTCCGGCGCGGAAAACGCTGCAAGGTCCAGGACATTGTTGTTGATCAGCTGGTAGTAGACATCCTTCACAGGGATCGGGATATTTGCCGCCTTCTTGTAATCGTTGTCATCAAGATCACGGTTCACGAGCTTGTCCGTGATGATACCGGCAAGCTGCTGCTCCAGAATATGATACACACCGATCTGGAGATCCCGGTCCAGTGTCAGGTAGATGTCATGTCCTGCCTCCGGCTCTGTTCTCTTAACGACCTCAAGGATCCGTCCCATACTGTCCACATACATAGTCTGGGAACCCTTCTTTCCCTGAAGCTCCGTCTCCATGGATGCCTCGATCCCGGTCTTTCCGACAAGGTCCGTCAGCTCATAGTCCGGATTCGTCTCCCGGAGTTTTTCGAGCTCATCATCCCAGACTTTTCCGATGTATCCGATGATCGGTGCAAAATAAACGCTGTCATTGTATACACGGATCGTTGATTCCTCGATGCCGACGCCTTTTAAGTTCGCGGAGTTTTCGAGAACATCCGTCATCGTCTCCTTGCTGACGTCAGAGGCGATCGTGGTGGACTCATATTTCCGGTACGCGGTGAGTCCCATCGTATAGCGGATATTGATGATCCCGAGAGCTTCCTCATCGGTAAGTTCGATCGGGTTGTCATTGTCATCCTTCAGCTGGTCCAGACCGTAATATTTTACCCTGGCGTCAAAGACTTCCCTGGCCGTCACATCGGACGGATATTTTCCATCCGCGTCATCCAGTTCATCCGTCTTTTTTAATCCGTAATAGTCGCTCAAAAAGCGTTTTCTCGCCGCCTCGCTGGTGGTCGTGAAGATCATATTCCCGGAGGAGTCATAACCCACGGAAAAATCTCCTTCCACGTTCTCGCCGTGACGGTTTAAGACCCGGACAAGCTCCAGGAGCATCCGGTTTCTGTCGTTGGATCTTTTGTAATCTCCGTTATCCTGAAGCGTCACATTGTACGACAGTTTATTATATGCAAGAAGATTCCCGTTTCTGTCATAAATATTTCCGCGGGTACCGGCAAGACTGATCTTTTTTTCCGTCTTTGCCATATAGTTTTCCTGGTACTGCTCTCCTTCCATGATCTGAAGTTTGAACAGGCGCATGCCAAGGATCGCGTACAGCCCCACAAATACCACCGCCAGGATCACAAGTCTTGACGACAGCAGCTTTTTCATAAACTCTTTCAGAATTTCAGAAAAATCGTTAAACAATCGTTGTGTCTCTCCTTTTTTCCATCTCTTCCAGTCTGCGGCTGATATAGAGGAACAGCCGGTACAGGATCAGTGTTGTCACCACGGTGAAGATCGTCTCCGGCAGGATAATGTTGATGAAATAATAGCCGAAATGTAATCTTCCCCGCACCAGGAAGCCGAATACATAAAGATAGAAATTATAAAACATTTCGTTCAGCGCTGAAAGCACCAGCGGCAGCGTAATATAGTCCTCATAATAATACTTCGTGCAGATTCCGTTTACATAGCCCATCCAGATAAAGATCAGCGTGTGAAATCCGAGCGGACCTCCGGACGAGAGGTCCATCAGAAGTCCCGCGATCAGTCCGTATCCCATCCCCCAGGCACTTCCCCGGATAAACCCGAAGGAAAAGACAAGGATCACCATGAGATTCGGATATACCGCCAGGAACGGCAGCAGCGGGAAAATACAGGTCTGCACGATAAATGCCAGGATCACCAGCAGAAAACTCGCGATGATCCGCTTCATATTGCTATTCATTGATCTCCGGCCCCGCATCCTTTAAGTCTGTGATCACCAGGACCTCCTGAAGTCTGTCGAATCTCGCGGCAGGGATCAGGTATCCCGATTTCGTCAGGTTGTCGTTGTAATCCACCGTGATGTCCGTCGCATACCCCACGAGGATCCCCGGCAGGAATTTTCCGCTGATATTGGAAGTGACGATCATGTCGCCATCCTTGATATCATCGTCCTTTTCCATATAGGAAAGCTTTAACCGGCCGTCTTTAAACAGCTGAAGATCTCCCGCGACGATACAGGAATCCCCGGACTGCTGCGCCATGGCGCTCACACGGCTGGAGTCATCGATGATCGAGCGGACTGTCGCGTAGTTCGCTCCCACATCTGTGACGATACCGACAAGACCGCCTCCGGCGATGACGTTCATATCCTCTTTGATCCCGTCATCGGATCCTTTGTCGATCCGGAATACGGAAAACCAGGAACTCGAGTCTTTTGCGATGATACGGGCACCGATCTTATGGTACTGCATATATTCCTGATCCAGTTCATAGAGACTTCTGAGGCGCTCCAGCTCGAACTGTTCCGAGCGGAGTCTCGTATTTTCCTCCGTCAGCTCATCCACTCTCGTCTTTAAGGTCTCATTCTCTGCCAGAGCCGTCTTCAGTTTTCCGACGCTGCTCAGTTCATTGTAAAGTCCGCCGCCGACCCTGTTCACACCGGACTGGATCGGCACCAGCACATATCCCACCGCGGTCCGCAGCGGATTTAAGATGCTTCCCCTGATCGTCGTAATACCGATCATACAGATACAGAGAAGCGACAGTCCAAATAGAAAATATTTCGTATTGTTTTTCATGTTTCAAAAATTCCCCGTTCTCTCAGGCTCACATAGGAATTATCTCCGATAATGATATGGTCCAGAAGCGGGACTCCCATGAGCTTTCCTGCTTCCATGACACGTTCTGTAAAGAGGCAGTCCTCCCTGCTCGGCGTCGGATCCCCGCTTGGATGGTTGTGGAGCAGAATGATCCCGCAGGCCCTGGACCGCAGCGCCTCGATAAAGATCTCCCGCGGCGTCGCGCAGGAGGCATTCACCGTTCCGATCGAGACTGTTGTATCCTTTAACAGAATGTTCTTTGTATTCAAAAGCAGAAGTTTCAGATTCTCCTGTTCCAGATGGCGCATTTCCTCCATATAGAATGCAGCCACCTTTGACGGCGCATCAAAAACGACCGTCTTTTCTGATGCCGCCGTTTTCCAGATCCTCGCCGAAAGTTCTCCGACGCACGCGAGCTGGATCGCTTTCACTTCCCCGACCCCGCGGATCTCTTTATAATCCTCCACGGCGCCATGGAGGAGTCCCGCCAGCCCCGGTGGATTTCCGGAATTCAGAATCTCCTCCGCCATCTCCCGCACCGGGATATTCTTTGTCCCGGATCGCAGGATCACGGAGAGGAGTTCCGCATCAGAAAGCGACGCCGGGCCTTTCTCCAGCACCTTCTCATAAGGGCGCTCCGAGACCGGCAGCCCCTTCATCGTCTTTCCACATTTCTTTTCCATACTGACATCCCGCCTTTCCGGTCTCTCCAGGTACACGGTGCGGCAGATATCCCCTTTTTGTCATCCGTACATTCCCCGGCTGACAGAAGTTTCCCGGAAAACAGATCTTCCTACAGGAAACGGTAGATCAGGATCGCAACGATCACGCCGATGATGCTCGCCATCGTGATCCGGATGCTGAGTCCGAACGTGATCACAAGGATCCCGAGGTTTAAGACGAGCGGATCGTTCAGTCCGAACGATTCCCCGAAATTTAACCAGGAAAGTCCCGGCACTCTCGCTGTCATCTCTCCGATAAAGCCTCCAAGAACGATCCCGGAAAGCAGAAGGAGAAGCAGGACCCAGGAGCTTTTACTTTTCATACTGTTGATTCCTCCCGATCGCCGGGACCGCATAGCAGTCCCGGCACTTTATGCACAGAAGTTTAGCATATTTCTGGCTCAAAAACAATGAGTTAAGAAAAAGTTCACATTTACAATGTCACGATACCAGCATCGACTAATTTCTGCAGGGACATCAAAATACCGAGTTTTGCGTGGAACCAGGTAAGTCCTCCCTGGAAGTATACCGCATACGGCGGCTTGATCGGACCATCGGCGGAAAGCTCGATGGAGGATCCCTGAACGAAGGCGCCTGCTGCCATGATGACGTCGGAATCGTATCCCGGCATCGCCCACGGTTCCGGAGTCACAAAGCTGTCCACCGGCGCTGCCGCCTGGATTCCCTCACAGAATTTGATCACGCCTTCCGGTGTGCCGAAGGTGATCGCCTGGATGATGTCGTGACGGCTCTCCGTTCCGTTCGGAACGACGCCGAATCCAAGCTTCTCATACACATTTGCAGCAAAGATCGCACCTTTCAGTGCTCCCGCAACAACGGTCGGGGAGAGGAACAGTCCCTGATAGAGAGACTGGCTGACGCCAAGGCTGGCGCCGACCTCTTTTCCGAGTCCCGGAGCTGTCAGACGGTATGCCGCTCTCTCCACACAATCCTTCCGTCCGACGATATAGCCGCCGATCGGGGCAAGTCCGCCGCCCGGGTTCTTAATTAAGGAACCGACGATCATGTCCGCTCCTACATCCGTCGGCTCCAGTTCCTCGACAAACTCCCCGTAGCAGTTATCGACCATGCAGATCACATCCGGCTTGATGGACTTGATAAAGGAGATCAGTTCGCCGATGCGCTTTACGGATAAGGTCGGTCTCGTCGCATATCCCTTGGAGCGCTGGATCTCGATGAGCTTTGTGCGCTCGTTGATCGCTTTTCTGATGTTCTCGAAGTCGAAATCTCCATTCGGAAGAAGATCCACCTGGCTGTAGGTGATGCCGAATTCCTTTAAGGAGCCGACGGAATCACGGATCCCGATGACTTCCTCCAGCGTATCATACGGCTTTCCGACCGGGGAGAGGATCTCATCGCCCGGGCGGAGATTTCCGGAAAGGGCGATGGTAAGCGCGTGGGTTCCGGAGATCAGCTGCGGCCGCACAAGGGCATCCTCACCGTGAAATGCTTTTGCGTATACTTCTTCCAGCGTGTCACGGCCAAGGTCATTGTAACCGTAACCGGTCGTTCCGGCAAAATGAATATCGCTGACTCTCGCCTCCTGCATGGCTTTGATGACCTTCAGCTGATTGTACTCCGCTGTTTTATCGATCGCCTCAAAGCGGTCATGCAGACTCTTTTCGATCTCTCTTCCGTAATTTAAAACTTTCTCAGAGATTCCAAGCTCTCCGTACATCTTTGTAAGTTCCATGTCTTCTCCTTTTACTTTATCACGATTCCTCTGTCCTGCAGATCTTTTAACATCCACGCGAGGATCTTTTCTCTGTCAAAATCAAAGTTCCCCTGGTCCACCCAGGTCACTTCTTTTTCCCTCTTAAACCAGGTAAGCTGGCGCTTCGCGAAATGTCTCGTGTCGCGCTTGATGATGTAGACGGCCTCATCCAGAGAGATCGTCCCGTCCAGGGCATCCAGGATCTCCTTGTATCCCAGCCCCTGCATGGATACCATCTCCCTCGTGCAGCCCATCTCTTTCAGTTTTTCCACTTCCGCCAGCAGCCCGTTCTTCATCATGAGGTCCACCCGCAGATCGATCCTCTCATACAGGCGGCCGCGGTCCATGTTGAGCACATAGTAGGCAAAATTGTAAGGCGATTCCTTTTTGCGCTCCGCCTCGTTGTGGGCGGAAATCTTTGTCCCGGTCTTTTTATAAAACTCCAGGGCGCGGATCACACGCTTTACATTGTTCTCATGGATCGCCTCCGCTGATTCCGGATCCACTTCCTTTAACATGTCGTGGAGAGCGGAAGCTCCTTTCTCTGCCGCCAGGCGCTCCAGCTCCTCCCGGTATCCCGTATCCCCGTCGTTTTCCGTGAAGTCGATGTCATTCACCAGCGCCTGGATATAAAATCCAGTCCCTCCGGCGATGATCGGGATATGCCCGGCCGCGTAGATCTCCTCCATAGCCTCTTTCGCGAGTTTCTGGAATACGACAACGTTAAATTCGTCCCACGGGTCCAGAACGTCGATCAGGTGGTGGCGGACACCGTCCATCTCCTCCTTCGTCACCTTCGCGGATCCGATATCCATGTGGCGGTACACCTGCATGGAGTCGGCGCTGATGATCTCCCCGCCGATCTTTTTCGCGAGTTCCACGGAGAGGGCGGTCTTTCCGGACGCTGTCGGCCCGGTGATTATGATCAAAGGCTTTTTCATCATACGATCCTCTTGAATTTCTTTTCCATCTCATATTTGCTGATCGCAACGATCGTCGGTCTCCCGTGCGGGCAGTTATATGGATTCTCCAGTTTTAACAGTTCATCGATGAGCTGATCCGCCTCCGCGAAGGACAGCTCGTTGTTTCCCTTTACCGCAGCTTTGCAGGACATGGTGGCGATCCGGTCGTAGACGGACTCCACATTCTTCCCCATGCTGTCGTCGGAAAGGCCATCGATGAGCTCCATCAGGAGATCTTTCTTTGCCAGGGAGAACAGGTTGTCCGGCACTGCGCGCACCGCGTACTCATTTCCGCCGAACGGTTCGATCTCGAACCCGATGTCCGTAAACACCTTCATGTGGCGCTTTAAGAGGTCCGCCTCCTGAAGGGAAAGTGTCAGGATGATCGGCGGGCTTATGAGCTGGGAAGTGTACTCTCTCGTCTTTAATGACGCAAAATTCTTCTCAAAGAGCACTTTCTCGTGGGCAGCATGCTGATCGATGATATAGAGGCTACCGTCATATTCCACGAGCCAGTAAGTCTCAAAGACCTGCCCGATCAGGCGGTGGCGCTTTCTCGCAGATTCCGAGAGGAGACGGTTGTCGAACATCTCCATCTGGGTCGGCTGGAGGTCTTTTGTTTTTTCCGCCCGGGGTGTGATTCCCGGCTGGTCCTGTTCAGACCGTACTTCCTGACTATCTTTTCTGTCCGCAGAGTCAGCACTCTTTGTCACGGCACCGGAAATTCCGGCTCCCGGAGGAAGCGCTCCCACTTTTCTTTCTGCCGGATCCATTCCAGGAAGACCCGCCATGATATGCTCTGCCGTCTGTCCGGTCGATTGTCCGGCCGCCGGCTCCGGTTTCAGTTCCCTCGTGAGCGGCTTCGGAGGCAGGATCCATTTGCTCTCCTGCTTCTTCTCCCCGTAGGTCGGGCGTTCTTCGCGGATGCCCATCGCCTCCATGCGGCGGTGTTCAAACGGCTCCGGTCCATGGGCGTTTTTCGCCACCGGATTCATTCCGCTCCCCGGCACCGGATTCCGTGCCACGGCAGCTTCTTCCTTTGCAAGCTCGCGCTCTTCCTTTTCCGACATAAGACTCACATTCGGGATCAGTTCTTTCCCGGAAAGCGCGTCGAGAACCGCCTGCGAGATCACTCGGTACATATTCTCGCCGTCTTTGAATCGAAGCTCCATCTTCGAAGGATGAACGTTCACATCGATATACTCCGGCTCCACCGTGAGGTGCAGCAGCGTGAACGGGTATTTATGCTGCATCATATAGCTCTTGTACCCATCCTCGATCGCTTTGGAGACGAGTCCGCTCCTGATATAGCGCCCGTTGATAAAATAATTCTCAAAATTCCGGTTTCCCCGGGCGATCACCGGCTTTCCGATAAAGCCCGAGATCTTCACGATCCCGGTCGACACCTCGATCGGAAGAAGGTTTGCCGCGATCTCCCGCCCGTAAACCGTGTAGATGATGTCCTTCAGGTTGTGGTTTCCCGAGGTGTGGAGACGGCTCTGGTTGTTCACGATGAGCCGGATCGAGATCTCCGGGTGGGACAGGGCGATCTTTTCCACGAGATCCGCCACATGAGCGCCCTCCGTGGCCTCCGTCTTTAAAAATTTCCGCCTTGCCGGCGTATTGAAAAAGAGGTTTCTGGAGATAAACGTGGTCCCCTCCGGTGCGCCGATCTCCTCGAGACCTTTCTCCTCACCGCCTTCGATCCGGTATCTCGATCCGGTGAGACTTCCGGAGGTTTTTGTGATCAGTTCCACCTGGGAGACTGCCGCGATACTGGAAAGCGCCTCACCGCGGAATCCCAGGGAAGACACGGTAAGAAGATCTTCTGCCGTCCGGATCTTGCTTGTCGAGTGGCGCAGAAAAGCCAACGGCAGTTCTTCCTTTTTGATCCCGCAGCCGTTATCCGTGATCCTGATAAACCCGATGCCGCCCTGGCGGATCTCCACAGTGATCGCCGTGGAACCGGCGTCGATGGCGTTTTCCATTAACTCCTTCACCACGGAGGCCGGCCGCTCCACGACCTCGCCCGCGGCGATCTGGTTGATCGTACTCTGATCCAGAACCTGAATCGGCATAGTCTCTCTCCCTCTCTTTCTTTTTCAATCCCTGCTACTGCCAGCGGTTTTTCAGCTTCGTCTGCAGCCGGTACAGGGTATTTAACGCATCGATCGGGGTCATGCTGGAAAGCTCCAGATCCCCGAGTTCTTTTATAATGTCATCGTCCTTCACGGTATCAAAAATCGACATCTGGTTGAGATCCACCTCGTCCGGCTTCGCCACCGCCTTATGCTGCGGGGACGCGCTCATCTGGGCAATCTCTTTTGCCTGGGCTGTGATATCGGCGCTCGCGAGCTCCTCAACAAGCTCCTTCGCGCGGGCGATCACCGGCTCCGGAACACCCGCGAGTTTCGCGACCTGGATTCCGTAGCTCTTATCTGCCCCGCCCTTTACGATCTTTCTGAGGAATACGATATCATCCCCCTGTTCCTTGACGGCGATACAATAGTTGTTGACACCGCTGATGGTCCCCTCAAGTTCCGTGAGCTCATGATAATGGGTCGCAAACAGCGTCTTCGCGCCGAGGATCTTCGGGTTGCTGATGTGTTCGATGACTGCCCAGGCGATCGAGAGACCGTCAAAGGTACTCGTGCCGCGGCCAATCTCATCGAGGACGAGGAGACTGTTCTTCGTGGCATTTCTTAAAATATTTGCAACCTCCGTCATCTCGACCATAAAGGTACTCTGTCCGGATGCCAGGTCATCGGAGGCGCCGACTCTCGTGAAGATCCTGTCACAGATCCCGATGTTCGCCTCGTCAGCCGGAACAAAGCTTCCGATCTGCGCCATGAGGACGATCAGTGCCGTCTGTCTCATATAAGTGGATTTGCCCGCCATGTTCGGTCCCGTGATGACGGCGATCCGGTTCTTTCCGTTATCCAGATATGTGTCGTTCGCGACGAACAGGCTGTCTTTGATCATCTTCTCGACAACCGGATGACGGCCGTTTTTGATGTTGATCAGTCCTTTTTCGTTGATTTTCGGCTTCACGTAGTTATTCCGCATGGACACTGTGGACAGGGAGGTAAAGACATCAATGCCCGCGATCGCTTTCGCAGTGCTCTGGATCCGCAGGACCTCCGCAGCGATCTTATCGCGCACATCGCAGAACAGATCGTATTCCAGAGTGTACAGGCGGTCCTCCGCGCCCATGATGATGTCTTCCAGCTCTTTTAACCGGTCTGTCGTGTAGCGCTCCGCATTTGTCAGAGTCTGTTTGCGGATAAAGTAATCCGGGACCAAGTCTTTGAAGGAGTTTGTTACCTCAAAGTAGTATCCGAACACCTTGTTGTATTTGATCTTTAAGTTCTTGATGCCGGTCTTTTCCTTCTCCTCGGTCTCAAGATCCGCCAGCCATGCCTTTCCTTCCGTCTTTGCCTTCCGGTACTTGTCGGCTTCCTCGCTGTATCCGTCCTTGATGATGTTTCCCTCACGGAGCGAGATCGGCGGCTCATCGACGATGGACCGGTCAATGAGTTCGTAGAGATCCCGCAGCGGATCCAGATCCTCGTTCATTTTCTTTAAAAGCTCACAGGAAAACTCCCCGAGAATATCTTTGATATACGGCAGCATCTCCAGGGAATTCTTAAAGGAAAGAAGGTCCCTCGGGTTTGCCGTCTTATAGCTGATCCGCCCCATCAGGCGCTCCAGGTCATAGACGGAATTCAGGTACTCCCGGATCTCCTCCCTGGAGATATAGTTCATGTTCAGCTCTTCGATCGCCTGCTGCCGGCGCTCGATCTCCGTCTTGTCGATCAGCGGCTGTTCGATAAAGGAGCGGAGAAGTCTCGCCCCCATGGCCGTCTTTGTCTTATCGAGGACCCAGAGAAGGGAGCCTCTCTTCTGTTTTTCACGCAGAGTCTCCACAAGCTCCAGATTTCGTCTTGTGGAGGTATCGATCATCATGAACTGTCCCGTTGTGTACGGTGTAATCTTCGTCAGATGGGACAGGTCATTCTTCTGCGTCTCATAGAGATACTGAAGGACCGCACCGGATGCGATCATTCCATTCTCATAATCTCCGAGTCCAAGTCCCTCGAGACTCATCACATGGAAATGCTCTTTTAAGATCTTCCTGCAGTCATCATCCGAGAAAAACCGGTTCTCCAGTGCCGTCACGGCAAAATGATACCGCTCTTTTAACTCATCCATATCAAGTCCGGACATGAAGAGTGCCTCATTGCACACAAGCTCCGACGGCGTGAACTTGTTGATCTCATCGAGAAGCGCCCGCTCGCTCGTCACCTCCGTGACAAAAAAATCGCCGGTCGTGATGTCGACCGTCGCAATCCCGTAATTGTTTCCGGTATACACAACTGCCATCAGGTAGTTGTTCTTTGTCTCGTCCAGAGCCTGGGAGCTCGTGATCGTTCCCGGCGTCACAACGCGGATGACTTCACGCTTTACAAGACCTTTCGCGAGCTTCGGATCCTCCATCTGCTCCGCGATCGCAACCTTATAACCTTTCTGGACGAGTCTTGTGAGATAGCCTTCCACCGCATGGAACGGGACTCCGCACATCGGAGCCCGTTCTTCCAGACCGCAGTCCTTTCCCGTCAGTGTCAGCTCCAGCTCTCTCGAAACCGTCTTCGCATCCTCAAAAAACATCTCGTAGAAATCACCCAGCCGGTAAAAAAGGATACAGTCCGGATACTGCTTTTTTGTCTCGAGATAATGTGTCATCATTGGTGAAATCTGTCCCACGTCTTTTCTCCTATTCCATAACATGCCCACAGCGCCCGAAGCACTCGGCTCCGGGCGTCACATGTTTTTCATCCTTATTATTTAACCAGGGAACCCATATAGTAGAATCCCTTTGCCTCGTCTAAAGAGACATCCACGATCTTTCCGATCAGGGACGCGTCCCCGGCGAAATGTACGACTGTGTTGTTGGAAAGTCTTCCCGTCACAAAGCCGGCCTCGTGGGTATCGATCTCCTCCACAAGGACTTTTTGTACCGTTCCCTCATGGCGCTTTACGACCTCAGCCGCAATATCCTGGACTTCCTTTAACAGGCGGTCAAAACGGTTCTTTACGACATCCTCCGGAACCTGGTTCGGCATGGCCGCCGCCGGAGTTCCGGTGCGCTTGGAGTAGATGAAGGTGAAGGCGCTGTCGTAGCGGACCTTGCGCACCACGTCCATCGTCTCCTCGAAGTCTTCCTCAGTCTCCCCCGGGAATCCCACGATGATATCCGTAGTCAGGGAGATATCCGGGATCGCCGCGCGCAGTTTCTCCACCAGTGCGAGGTACTGTTCCTTCGAATATTTCCGGTTCATGCGCTTTAAGATCTCACTGCTGCCGGACTGGAGCGGCAGATGTAAATGGCTGCAGATCTTCTTCGAATCCCGCATCGTCTCGATCAGCTCGTCGGAGAGATCCTTCGGGTGGGAAGTCATGAAGCGGATGCGCTCCAGTCCTTCGATCTTCTCGACTCTTCTTAAGAGCTCCGCAAAGGTGATCGGATGTTCCAGATTCTTTCCGTAGGAGTTGACGTTCTGTCCGAGAAGCATCACTTCCACAACACCGTCAGCCACAAGCTCTTCGATCTCTTTGATAATGTCCTCCGGCTCTCTGCTCCTCTCGCGTCCGCGCACATACGGCACGATGCAGTAACTGCAGAAGTTATTGCAGCCGAACATGATATTGACGCCGGACTTGAACGGATATTTTCTCTCGACCGGGAGTTCCTCCACGATCTCATTGGTTCCTTCCCAGACATCCACCACCATCTTCTTTTCCATGAAGCGCTCGTAGAGCAGCTCCGCAAGTTTGAAAATGTTGTGGGTTCCGAAGATCAGGTCAACATGGCGGTAACTCTTTTTGATCTTTGCGACAACCTCCGGCTCCTGCATCATGCAGCCGCAGAGTGCGATCATCATATCCGGATTTTTTCTCTTCACGCCGCTCAGATATCCAAGACGGCCATACACCTTTAAGTTCGCGTTCTCACGCACGGTACATGTATTGTAAAGAACGAAATCCGAGTTCTCATCGGCTCCCTCCACATATCCCGCTTCTTTTAAGATCCCAAGGAGCTTTTCGGAGTCTCTGGCATTCATCTGGCACCCGAATGTATTGATAAAACAGGTGAGCGGGCGTCCTTTTTTCGCGCTCTCCGCCTCCACGAGCTTTTTCACCTGTTCCATAAAGTACTGCTGTCTCGCCGGTTCCTCCGTCGGAGCCCCTGCGATGATATTTTTATCTGTCATTCTTATGTTTCTCCAAATTTCTAAATTCAATCCTGAATGATTATAACCAAGATTCTCCGAAAATGCAACCTTGTTGTTTCACCTTACTTCCGGATCTGCCCGTCTCCGTAGATGATGTACTTCGTGGACGTCAGCGCAGGAAGTCCCATCGGACCTCTCGCGTGGAGTTTCTGGGTACTGATCCCGATCTCAGCTCCGAATCCGAATTCGAAGCCGTCGGTGAATCTTGTGGACGCATTGACGTAGACAGCTGCCGCATCCACCTCATTCAGGAATTTCTGGGCATTCTCGTAATCCTTCGTGATGATCGCCTCGGAGTGACCGGTATTGTAGTGGTTGATGTGGGCGATCGCCTCGTCCACGGAATCCACGATCTTGCAGGAAAGGATATAGTCCAGGTACTCTTTCCCCCAGTCTTCCTCCGTCGCCGCCGTAAATTCCGGTACGATCGAGCAGGCGTCCTCATCTGCGCGGATCTCCACGTTCTTCTCATCCAGACGCTTTTTCATGAGCGGCAGGAATTCCTTTGCGATCTTCCGGTGCACCAGTGTGGATTCGCAGGCATTGCAGACGCCGATCCTCTGGGTCTTCGCGTTGAAGATGATGTCGAGCGCCATATCGAGATCTGCACTCTCATCCACATAGATATGGCAGTTTCCGGTTCCGGTCTCGATCACAGGCACTGTGCTGTTCTCCACGACCGTGCGGATCAGTCCGGCCCCGCCTCGCGGGATCAGGACATCGAGATATCCGTTCATCCGCATGAACTCGCGCGCCGTCTCATGGCTCGTATCTTCGATCAGGGCGATCGCATCCTCCGGGATATTTTCCTTCTTCAGTCCATTCCGGATCGCTGCGACGATCGCCTTGTTGGATTCCAGTGCATCGCTCCCGCCGCGGAGGATCACAGCATTTCCTGCTTTAAAGCAGAGAGCGAACGCATCCGCCGTCACATTCGGTCTCGCCTCATAGATGATCCCGATGACGCCTAACGGGACGCGTTTCTGTCCGATCAGCAGTCCGTTCGGGCGTTTTTTCATGGAGATGACCTCACCCACCGGATCGTCCAGTCCGACAACCTGGCGCATGCCTTCCACGATGCCTTCGATGCGTTTATGGTTCAGTTCCAGGCGGTCCACAAGTCCCGGAGCCATTCCTCTCTCCTTCGCTCTCGCAACGTCCGCCGCATTTGCCTTTAAGATCTCGTTCTCCTCATCCAGGATCTCCTGAGCAGCTGCCAGAAGTCCTGCATTCTTTAAATTTGTCCCCATTTTTCCGAGAAGATAGGAAGTTTCCTTTGCTTTCTGTCCGATTTCTGTTAACATGGCTGTTCCTCCCTGATCCGTGTTCCGGCATCCCGGTCTTTGCACCGGATCACACGCTTTTCTGTCACGATCAAATCTACATTCTTATCATACGGTCCCACCGGGATCTCCCCGAGGATCTGGAGCTCATAGGCCAGCGCGATCGTCATATGACCGGCATGCTGTTCCAGATACCGGTCATAGAATCCGCCGCCTTTTCCCAGACGGGCACCGGTTTCCACAAATCCCATTCCCGGGACCAGGATCGGCGCCGTCCGGAGGATTTCTGATCTGGTCTCATCCGCTTTTCGGCATCCGTTCTTTGGTTCCATGATATGAAATGAACCTTCCGAGAGATCCTGCTCCGACTCCGTCACAAAAAACTCCATCGTCTCCCCGGTAACTTTCGGAAGACAGATGATGTATTTTTGTGCCCGGAGTTCCTCCAGAACCTCCCCGGTTCCCGCCTCCCAGCTCAGGGACGCATATCCATACACGGCTTTCGTTTCTGCAATCTCCGGAAGACCCAGGACGCGTTCCGCGATCTCCCTGTCAAGGATCCTCTTTTCTTCTTCCGGCATCGCTTTCAGACGGCTCCGTATGTCTTTTCTGAGCTCAGCTTTCTGTGTTTCCCACATTTCCGTATTTCTTTCCGAGGTCTGTCACGGAGCCGTCCTTCTCAACGATCGAAATGTTGTTCAGATGGCCTCTGAGACTTGCCTTGATGTCAGCGACATACTGCTTTCTGAGCGCCGCCTGCTCCTCTTTCTCCTCATCCGTAAGTCCTACGGACTGGGATTTATGGTAAAGTTCATTGATTCTGTCGATCTGTTCCTGTTTCATGTAATTTTCTGTCCTCTCTGTTTGTTTCCGGGATCTGCGGTTTCCCCGCTTCCGGAAGGCAGGTTCCTGCCATCTGATACACACTCACGCGAAGATGATGATCGACGCAAGCGACTGCGCAAGGCACCCGAATATGCCGGGATACCTTTTTTACGCGTGAATACTCTGGATATAATCCAGCAGCGCAAATTCGCTGCTCTTATTTGCTTTAAAGAGTGTTCCGATCTCCTCACCCTTTAAGATGCGCCACATGACTTCCACATCGTCTGCGTTCGCGATCACCATGTCAGCACCGCTCTCTGTCGCGATCTTTGCCGCGTGGAGTTTTGTCGCCATTCCTCCGGTTCCGACGTCGCTTCCTGTGGTCCCTTTTCCCATCGCCATAAACTCATCAGTCAGGTCATCCACCTGGCTGATAAACTTTGCATCCGGATTTTTCTTCGGGTCATCCGTGTAGAGCCCGTCGATGTCGGAGAGAAGGAATAACAGATCTCCCTCGACAAGAGCCGCAACGATGGCGGAAAGGCGGTCATTATCACCGAATTTGATCTCATATGTAGATACGGTATCGTTCTCGTTTACGATCGGCACCGTTCCGAGTTTTAGAAGTTCATTGAACGTATTTTTCGCGTTTGCGCGGGAAGTATCGTCCAGGATCGTCGCCTTTGTGATCAGGATCTGTGCCGCCGTCTGGTTGTACTCGGAAAAGAGTTTCTGATATACCATCATGAGGCGTGCCTGACCGACCGCCGCGTAAGCCTGTTTCTCGGCAACCGTCTCCGGCTTCTTTCCGCCGAGCGTCTGGCGCCCCGTCGCGATCGCACCGGAGGAGACAAGGATCACTTCTTTTCCCATTCCTCTCATATCGCTGATGACGCGGACCAGTTTCTCGATCTTTGCAAGGTTCAGGTCTCCGGTCTCCGCATGTGTCAATGAGGAAGATCCGATTTTGATCACGATCCTCTTTTTATCTTTTAATAATTCTCTCTCTGTCATATGAAAGTCCCCTTTCCAACGGAATCAGGCAGTACCGCCTTTTTCTCCGGCGCACTGCCGCTTTTACATTTTAACCTACCGCTGCATACCGCTTGATGATCTCTTCCGCAACCTTCAGGCCGTCCATGGCCGCCGATGTGATCCCTCCGGCGTACCCGGCTCCCTCGCCGCATGGATAAAGCCCCTTTAAACTGCTCTGAAGGCTCTCATCGCGGCAGATCCTGAGCGGTGATGACGTACGGCTCTCGATTCCTGCAAGGACAGCGTCCGCACGGTCGAATCCTCTGATCCGTCTTCCGAACTGCTCCATCCCTTCAAGAAACGCTCCGTTTAAGGCCTCTGGCATCAGTTCCCGCAGGTTCGCGAAGGAATATCCCCCGCAGAACACAGGTTTCACATCTCCCAGGGCCACCGTCGGTCGGTTTGCGGCGAAATCTCCGTAGAGCTGGACGGGGATCTTTCCTCCGCCGAGCGCGAATGCACGCTCTTCCAGGGTTCTCTGGAATGCGATTCCGCCCAAAGGACCGGCTGTCGGGAAATCCGCCGGAGTGACCGCCACGATCAGGGCACTGTTTGCGATGCCGCTGTCCCGTTTAAAATTGCTCATTCCGTTGACCGCCAGACGTCCTTTTTCCGAGGAGGCGTTCACCACCATTCCTCCCGGACACATGCAGAACGAGTAGACGCCGCGGCCGCTGGTTGTCTTCGCGGTCACTTTATACGGCGCGGCGCCGAGTTTTCCGGCGTCCTCCAGCCCATACTGGTTCCGGTTGATCTGCGCCTGCGGATGCTGGATCCTGAGTCCCACCGCAAACGGCTTCGGCTCCATAAAGACCTTCATCCTGTCAAGTTTCTCAAAAAGATCTCTGGCACTGTGTCCCACAGAGAGGATCACCTGCTCCGTCCCGATCACGGTCCCATCTACGAGCTTTACTCCGGAAACTCTGCCGTTTTCCTCCAGGATCTCCGTGACTTCCGAGCGGAAATGGACCTCTCCGCCTCCGGCGATGATCCTGTTTCTCAAATTTCTGACCACTTCTCTCAGCACGTCGGTCCCGATGTGAGGTGCATGGTCATAAAGGATCGACGGATCCGCCCCCATCTCCACAAAGGTGGAGAGGACTTTTCCGTTCCTTCCCGAAGTATCTTTTACAAGTGTATTTAGCTTTCCGTCTGAGAATGTTCCGGCTCCGCCCTCACCAAACTGGACGTTCGAGCGGATATCGAGCGCCGGATCCCCGTTTTTCCAGAAATCCTCTACTTTTTTCGTTCTCTCCTCAACGGCATCTCCCTGTTCAAAAAGGATCGGGGCATAGCCGTTTTCGGCGAGTGCCAGCGCTGCGAACATCCCGGCAGGACCTGCCCCGATGATCACCGGGCGCTTTCTCATCTCCTGCGTTCCATGTTCCGGGTACGCATATAGTTTCGAGTCTTCTGCCCGGACATTCTGGTTTGCCGCCTTTTTGATGACTGCTGCCTCTTTTTTTCCGCCTGCAAGTGTCACATCCACAATATAACTGAACAGCAGATTCGGCTTCTTTCTCGCGTCGATGGAGCGGTGGACGATCTGGATCTCCCCGATCGCCGATTCATCGATTTTTAAGAGCTTTGCCGCCTTTTTCTTTATCGCCTCTTCCGCGTGATCCACGGGAAGTGTGAGCTGATTGATCCGGATCATATGTATGTTTTTTCCTTTCCTGTCTTCCCCGGGCTCTGTTCCCTTCCGATCCGGAGAATTTCACCTGTTTTTCCTGTCCCCAGACAGTTTTTCTGTATCCTTGGACGACCCCTGCGGCTGCATGAGATCCGGCTGCATATCCGGATGACCATGCCCACTGCAGGTTGTATCCGCCGCAGATCCCATCGACATCCAGAAGCTCCCCGACCATGTAAAGTCCGGGAACGCGTTTTGACTGCATAGTTTCCGCTTCTATCTCTGTTGTATCGACACCGCCTGCACAGATCTGGGCCTGTTCAAAAGGATTTGTCTCCTTCACCGGGATCACAAACTCCCGAATCACAGAAACCAGACTGTTCAGCTCCTCTTTCGTCAAGAGTCCCGCCTGTCTTTCGGGCCGGATCTTTGCCGCTTTTAAGAGCACCGACGCGAGTTTCTTATTAAAAATACCGTTTAAAAATGTCTCGGCAGTTTCCCCCGAAAGGCAGGATCTCTGCTCCTTCAAAAGATCCTGAACTTCTTCTTCATCCAGATCCGGCAGAAAGTTCAGGACTGCAGACACCTTCTGCTTCCGATCCAAAAGCTTCGCCGCATACCTGCTCACCTGGAATACCGGGATGCCCGAGATCCCGTAGTCCGTGATCTGGAGTTCTCCCCGGTCTTTTGCCGCTGTCTTTCCGTCCCCGGTCCGGATCTCCACAAGGCAGTCCGTCCGGACTCCGGAGGCTTTCGGGAGGAGATTTCCTTCGCATTTCAGCTGGACAAGCGCCGGGAGCGGCTTGATGATCCGGTGTCCAAACTGTCTCGCGATCTCATAGCCGCTTCCGTCGGATCCTGTTCCTTTCGCCGCCATGGAACCGCACGCCAAGATCAGGAAATCACCTGTATAGATCCCACGGTCTGTCTCGACCGAAAAACGGTCTTTCTGTCTTTTCGCGTTCCGGACTTCACATTCCGTAATGATCCGGACTCCCGCACGGTCCGCTCCCCGGAGCAGTGCATCGAGGACCGTCTGCGCCTGACCGGACATCGGATATATATAGCCGCCGCGGTCCATCGTCAGGACACCAAGTTCCCGGAAGAACGCTGTCGCGGCGGACGGTGGAAAATTCCGGATGGCAGCTGTTTCAAATCCGCTCTGATCACTCCTGTAGCAGGACGGATCCATATAGAGGTTTGTCAGGTTGCACTTGCCGTTTCCCGTTGACAGGATCTTTTTTCCCGGTCGGGCCGTGTGCTCCAGGACCGTCACATCCGCACCCTGTTTTGCCGCAGTGATCGCGGACATAAGTCCTGATGCACCGCCGCCGATGATGATCCCTTTCCGTCCTCTGAAACTTTCCGCCATTCTATCTCTCCCCTGTACCTGATTTACGGCAACCGTTCATTTGTGCGATGATCCGCGCATGGAACCCGATCACAGATCATCCGGGGATCATCCCGCCGAACGGTTACAATTTATATTAGTATATCGACCTGAACGCAAAATTTCAAGTATCAACTGCTGTAAGATTCCAGATAACTGAATATTTCTGCCATTGTCGGAAACCAGATCCCGGTCATCAGCCGTTCCTGTTCTTCCTCCGGAAATTCTGCGAGCGGCATGTGGGTAAAGAGATCCGTGGTCTCCTTTCCCTTATCGTATACGATCAGATATCCTTCCTCGGCAACAAGAAAATATCGTTCTTCCTCCTCCGCCATCGTCTCATGTTCCACCTGTTCCTGGTTTAAGACCACATGGATCTCCTCCGTCTCCTTCGCGAAGACCGGCTCTTCCACAGACTGCTGCATCTGTACCTCCTCTGTTCCCCGGGCTTCCTCCCCCGCAGTCATAAGGAACAGCGTGATCAGGCTGGCGGATGTCAGAAAGAAAAAGAAAAGAAAGCAGGATACATACTTTTTCATAGGAATATTCCTCCTTTTATGAAAGTATCTGCTTTCTTTTTCTTTTTTAAACATATATTTTTATTTAACAGGAAATTCCGATGGAACTTCCCGTTAAATAAAAGTTTTACATTAAATGAAGCTTTCTGAACACCCTGAGAAGTTTCGTTCCGCCCGGCATGGTCTTAAGTTCCGCCGCAGACAGGGCGCCAAGCTTGATCAGGAGCACACCGTAAACGATCACTGCAACCATCATCGCAAACATCGTAGAAAGCGCATTGCTCTTTACCGCGAGATGCACAAGCTGATAGGAGCCAAACGCGAAGAGTCCCATCACTGCAGAAGCGATCACCGGGATCACAACGGTCTTTTTCATCTCCTGCCGGTAACCGAGAAGATTCCGGATGGATCTCGCATTCATCAGGCACATGAACACCGCGAACAGGATATTCGCAAATACCATGCTGTAGATTCCCATATGGAATCCCAGCGCCATGATCTCAAGTGCGATCAGATGGAGGACAAGGGAGATCACCGCGTGAAAGATCGGAAGACGCATTTTGTCGATTCCCTGAAGGATCGCGTTCGTCACCGTAGAGACGGAGTAAAATACGACCGCAAGAGAACCGTAGATCGTCATCCGGATCGCCAGGGTATTATCTCCAGAGAACAGCAGGTTATTCACCGGTCCCGCAAGTACCGTAAGTCCCACAGTGGACGGGATCGCCACAAAGCAGGAGAAACGGATCGCAGATGCCACGCGCTCTCTCACAAGCTTTTTGTCTCCCATCGCCACTGCCCTGGATACGGACGGGATCAGGGAGGACGAAAGGGCATTGGAAATCGCCATCGGCACATTGATCAGCAGATGGTATTTTCCTGTATACACTCCCCAGATGGAGGCAAATTCATCTCCCTGTCCGAGAGTCTTAAAGTTGTATGCGAGGATCCCGTTATCCAGCACGCTGTTTAAGTTGTAGATCGCGGAACTCAGGATAACCGGAACGACCGTGAAGAACAGGACTCTCGTGATCTCCTTATAGCTCTCCGCAAATTCCGTCTGATCCCTGCGGATCTGACGTCTGCGGACGTTTCTGCTGATCGCAAAGAGGAAAAGCAGAAAGATCAGCGCCGTGAAGGCGCCCGCACCTGTACCGATCGTTCCTCCGGCAGCTCCCCAAGCGTTGGAATAGCCGGTTCCTGTCTGGTTCTTTAATACTTCTGTCTTTAACGCCTCGTTAAAGAGAAAGCTTCCTGCAGCCACGCTGATGATGGCATTTACGATCTGTTCAAAGACCTGGGAAAAGGCCGTTGGCACCATGGTTCCCTGTCCCTGGAAATATCCGCGGAACACACCGAGATACGCCATGATCCAGACCGTCGGGGCTAATGTCTTTAATGCAAATGCCGCATAAGGCATAAAGAATACGTCTCTCGCAAAGAAATCAGCGCCGAACCAGATCACTGCGGCCGCAAATGCACCAACGATCGTTGCATAGCAGAGTGCCGCGCGCAGGATCCTCGCGGCGTTCCGGTATTGTTTTCCTGCAAGTCTCGCGGAAACCATCTTCGACACGGCGAGCGGCAGGCTGTAGGAGGACAGGAGCAGCGCAATATTGTATACATTAAACGCAGTTCCATAATACCCCATTCCCTCATCGCCGATGATGTTGATCATCGGGATGCGGTACGCGATACCGATGATCCTCACCACGATGGACGCCACCGCCAGGATACTTCCCTGGACGACGAAATTGGATTCCTTCTTCTTTTTCTGTCTGTTACTTTCCATAAATTTCAGCTTTATCGAACCTGTCTGCTCCTACAATGCAGATCCAGGTCTTTCCTTTGTTAAGCATAACTTCCTTTCCTTCAGAGTCATAGTAGCGGGTCGGTCCGAAGTCCCCATCCTTTTTCCAGGAGACCGGAACGCACTTTCCGCCTGTAAAGACATAACCCGCTCCGCCTTTGTGGACGTTGATGTTGAGATAATCGGTGCTGGCGTAATGTCCCCACTCCACGTACTGGAAGATCACGTTCCTGACAGCGATCTGGCCGCCGTCTCCGTTGTGCTTTCCGCCGTACTGGAACCGGTAATATTTTCCGTCTCCCTCATTGTACTCAAACCACGGATTGTTCATCGCATAGGACGGATAGAACTTATACGCGTCCTTTGCGTCTGATTCTGCCGGGACATAAGCGTTTTTTGAGAACTGGAAGTGTCCGCTGTAGGTATCGCTGTAGGAAGTGCGGTAGCCCAGCTGACCGATGGTCTTGTTTAATTTCGCGCCGCTTGTGTAGGCGTTATGCGGTGCCTTCTTGTCCTTTGTGCGGTAGAACGCATTTCCGCCTGTGCCATCGACACCGTTGATGTTGTCCACATTTTTCAGATACGGAACTGCGAAGGTGCTCTGTCCGTAGTGGGCATAGATCGCATCGTACTCTCTCGCGAAATATGTATAGTAGGTACGGCAGCTTCTGACGGAACCGATCCGCTCGATATCATCATAGTCCTCGAAGATCGCCATGTAGCGGTTCATATCGCCCTCCACCGGCGCCTCGTAGACAACATCCGCCCGGTTGATGCCGTACTGGGGCAGAGATGCTTTATCATTGCTCATCATGACCGCAACAGGGCGTCTGTTAGCTTTCGCCACATCCACCATCTCACCGGTCAGGTAACTCTGGATCTTTCCGTCGACTTCTTTGCGTTCCTCCGGACCTTCCGGTTCCGTCTCCGCCTCCGTCGTCGGCTCTGTCTCGAGGACGATCGTTTTTGTCTCCTCTGGCGTCTCTGTCTCCACCTCCGTCGTCACGGCTGTTTCCTCCGCTTTCTTCCCGCATCCGGAGAGCGCTGCCGCTGCCATCATGATTCCAATACCAATAATAAATGCTCTGCCCCGTTTTCTCATCTCCTGTAACCTCTCCGTTCCAGAATTTCTCTCTGCATGTCCTCCATCTGGATCCGCTCCTCATCCTCCATATGGTCGTAGCCGGATAAATGAAGCATGCTGTGCGCTACTAAGAATGCCAGTTCTCTCGTCTGAGAGTGGCCATACTTCTCAGCCTGCTCTTTCACCTTATCCACGGAAATTACAATATCCCCCATAAGTAATTCCCCTGTATCCGGGTCGAAGTATTCCTCCGGCGTCTCTTCCAGATGGGAAAAGTCGCCCGGTGTCTCAAAATCACACATCGGGAACGACAAAACGTCTGTCGGGTTGTCGATCCCGCGCATATCAAGGTTGATCTGGTGGATCCCGGCATTATCCGTCAGGAGAACATTTACCTCCGCGTCATACGGGCACTCCACATAATCCAGGGACTCCTCGATCACATTTTTGATGATCTCCTCATAGGGAAGATCCAGCTTTTCTTCTGCTTCGTACTCCACTGTCACTGTCATCTCTGTTCCCGTCCTTCCCGGCCGCTCTTTCCATGTTCCGCGCGGGATATTCTATCCGGCTTCTCGCGGCCTTCATATTCATCATATGCTTTCACGATCTTCTGAACAAGCGGATGTCTCACCACATCCTCATTGGAGAACCGGCAGATCCCGATATCGTCAATATTCTTTAACACCTTGAGTGCCACGTCGAGACCAGATACCTGACCCGCAGGCAGGTCTTTCTGGGACTGGTCGCCGGTGATAATAACCTTGGAACCGAAACCGATCCTTGTAAGGAACATCTTCATCTGGGCCTGGGTCGTATTCTGAGCCTCATCAAGGATAATAAAGGCGTTGTCCAGGGTACGCCCACGCATGTAGGCGAGCGGTGCCACCTCGATCAGGCCTTTCTCCGAGTTGTGAAGATAGCTGTCCGCGCCCATGATCTGGTACAGGGCATCGTAAAGCGGACGCAGGTACGGATCGATCTTGCTCTGAAGATCTCCCGGAAGGAAGCCAAGCTTCTCTCCCGCCTCGATGGCCGGACGCGTCAGAATGATCCTGCCCACTTCCCCATTTTTAAATGCCTGAATCGCCATGGACATGCCAAGATACGTTTTTCCGGTTCCCGCAGGCCCCACGCCGAACACGATCATTTTTTTCCGGATCAGATCGATATACTGCTTCTGTCCCAGTGTCTTCGGTTTTACCGGTTTTCCATTTATGGTGTGACAGATGATATCGCGGTCCAAGGAAAGCATTTCCGTGTCCTTATCTTCAAAGGAAAGAGCCAGAGCGTAATCCACGTTCTGTTCCCCGATCTCTTCGCCCCGCTTCGAAAGCTCCAGAAGCGTCGAAAACACGCTCTTGGCACGTTTTACGGCATGATCCGGTCCAATGACCTTGATCTCCCCATCCCGCGCCACCATGGATACGTGAAGCGTCCGCTCGATTTTCTTCAGATAACTGTCAAACTGTCCGCAGACTTTCCGTTCATGTTCTGCAGGAATGTCTATGATTGTCTCAATGATGCTCATCTACTGTCTGAATCTCCTCCTGATCTTCCGGGATGGGGGATTCCTTCGCGATGTCCTCCACCACCGTCAGTGTTCCATGAATCGTCCAGTGCGATTCACTTCTCTCTATTCTAACATCACTACCAAGGATTTGTATACCTTTTTCGGTAAAATTTTGTAAATATTCGTTCAAATATCGGTCCACAGACTCCGAGATCTCTGCTTCCGTGAGGACTTTTTCGTAGGGAACATATTCCTCTGCGGTGAGGATCCCGCCGTAGACTGGGAGATAAAAATTTTTCGAAAGCTTCAGCTGGAATTCTTCCATAAACAGTTCCCATGTGCTTTCTTTTTTGAGATCCGGCATCAGAAAGCAGAATTCCAGGTCCAGAAGTTTAAAAAAGATACCTCGGCGCCTCTTTCCTGTCCTTGCACGGATCTCTTCCGTATCCGGGATCTTCCATGTGACTGTTTTGACAGTCCTGGCGTAAACTTCAGCGTCCGCATGGACCTTATTTGTCTTCACAAGTGTCTCCGAGTCATCGTAGAGCGGGAGTTCCCCCGATACCAGAACATCCCCGGCTTTCACCGTGTCTCCGACCTTCACTCTGGCTTTTCCGTTCCGGACGATGATCCTTGTCACGGTGCCGTCTGTCCCAGCTGTGAGCTCACAGGGCGTTTCCGGTTCCGTCTCCGCCTTTAAGATCCCGTCGTTCTCCCGCAAATGAATCGTGAGTCTCGTGCCGGTCAGCTCCGCGGACACCCAGCTGATCTCCGGGAACGCGTTCCGGATCCTTTTTTCCAGTTCTGTGCAGGAGATCCGGCTCTTTCTCATCCCGCACTGCACCGGGACTGTGGCCATAAAGTGCAGCAAGGTCTCATCTGTAAAGCGGTGATTTCCTTCAAAGGAGATGTCCCACACATGGAAGGACGAACTATAGAGCAAAAGAAAGAACGCTGCCAGTCCGCCGACCCAGAGAATTCTGCGGCGTCCCAGGAGAAGCCAGAATGGAAAACCATGTTTTTCTGTGATTCGAAGACGGACATCCGTTTTCCGGGCGATCGGCTTCAAGCGTTTGAAGTTGCGCGGAGACGTCCAAAAATATACCGTTTTTTCCATTTCCGCATTATCTTTTTCATATTCATTTCTCTCAATACACTCATCTTTTTGTGTATACTGTCGATGGCTGTATTCTGCCGCATGGATTTTCTCTACTCTGTCTTCTTTTTTCCCGACCGAACCTGCTTTTCGCGCTTTCTTTGTTTCCTTTGTCTCTATCTCTGTAATCGTGATCCCTCTCTGGGCCGCAATATTAAAAAAGCGCTCCATCCCTCTCCCCTCGATCCGGACTTTCACGCTTCCCTCCCGCATATCTTTTAATCTATTCAAACCGGATCACCTCCAGGCGGCCGGATATTTTCATCTCATCCTTATCATAATAGCAGATCTTTAACTTCTTTCCCGAAACAAAGAGAATATAATGCCTGCACTGGATCCGGATCTCCGTATCCGTGTATACAAGAATACTCCTGTAATTTTCAATATGTACCGCCCGCGTCCCGATGAATGTCAAAAGCGTCTCCCCGCCCACCGCGTCTGCAAACACCCCGGCGGAGTCCATCCGGGGAAAATCATCCTTTTTCTGCCCTCTCATGCTATGCTCCGCCGTATCATGCCTTGTTAAATTTTATGACTGCCGCACTTCATGTATGCATAGTCATTCCTGATCAGATGCCAGAAAACCTTCCCCATATACTTCCCGTGCCTCACTGACGATCAAGAACGCTTTCGGATCGATCTGATAGATCAGTTTTTTCGCTTTATACATCTGTTTTCTGTCCACAACACACAGGGTAACGCCGCTCGCCTTCTTTGAATATGCTCCCCTACATTCCAACAAAGTGCAGCCACGATCCAGATATTCCATGAGTACATCTGCGATTTTATCAGAAAATGGAGTGACGACCGTCATCATCGTACTCCGGTTCAAGCCGTATAACGTCATATCGATCACATAGCTTGTAACCACCATGGAGATCATCCCATATAACCCCGACTCTATATTTCTGAACATTAGAATCGATGTCCCGATAATAATAAGATCAAGTACCATCAGCGCCGTCCCTGTCTGGATATGAGGAAAATATTTTTGTATCAGCTTTGCTCCTATGTCACTTCCTCCCGTTGTAGATCCACTCATAAAAACGATTGCCATCCCTATCCCAACCAAGACACCTCCAATAATGCATGCCATAAACCGGTTCCCTGTATATACCGGCAAATATGGTGTCACTGCCAGATCTATGATCGCATTGCAGATCAAAACTGTCTTGACTGTTTTTACTGTTCTTGATCGTCCTAGCAGAATCCAGGATGCCACCATCAGTGGAAGATTGATCCAGATCGTCAACATTCCGATTGGCAGACCGGTTATTCGATTCAGCAGGATCGACAAACCTGTCGCTCCTCCAGGCGCTGCGTCGATTCCGTCGATATAGCAGTGAACCCCGATTCCCTGCAGAAAACCACTTACAATATCGCACAGCACGTCTCCTGCAATCGTAACGCTCATATTCTTTTCCATTTTTGTCTCCTATTCCTCCACATTGCTGCTGTCATAAAAAGACACGGACCAACAAACTGCCAGTCCGTGTCTTTTTATGTTGCCATGCATCCGAAAGATGCTGCCAGTGGCAGGTTCTGTAGGTTACATGTTTTTTAACCGTGCTTTATTTTCACGAAATTCATTTTTCACCGTTTCCATGTGCTCATTGTCACTCAAAAGATCCCACGCCGTTCCGGCCAGGATTTTGGCAGCATATAAGATTGCCTGATGTGCCTCTTCCGTCAATCCCATGTCAAGAAACATCTGCGAGTGGGACGAAGTTCCCTCCGGCACAAACGCTATTCGGATACAACAGCCCGGGACTTCATACATAACATTTCCAAAATCTGAAGATCCTGTTTTTTCCCTGGGGGCTCTTATCCGCGGGGCACCAACCAGCCTTGCATTTTCCATCACGATCTCATTCAGACTGTATGCCGGAACTTTTCCCTCAAGGATTCGTTCCGTCTTTATCTCATAACTCGTCCCCGTCATGATTGCAGCTCCCCTCATCACGTCACAGAAGCGAGGCAGGAGTTCATCATGAAGATATACAGAATTGTAAGAGCGGACACTGAACGCTCCTACAGCCTTCGCCGGAACAATATTGGCCGGTCCCGGAAGTTCCTGCATGGTATAATGGATTCTCGAATCTTCCCGAACATGTTCCCGGAGGAATTCCAATCCATTGAATGATAAAAGCAATGCATCAAACGCGCTTCTTCCTGCCTCCGGTTTCAAAGCAGCATGTGCTGATTTTCCGTGGAATGTCACTGTCACGGATGCCGCTGCCATCGATTTGACATCCACACATGTTGTCGGAGAACCATGGAGCATTAAAGCCACATCGATATCCTTCAGATAACCGTCCTCCAGTAAGATGATCTTTCCTCCGCCGCTCTCTTCCGCTGGTGTTCCATATACAATGATTTTTCCATTGCACTTATTATCCAGAATTTTTTTCAGAGCCACGGCTGTTCCGCAGATTCCTGGGCCCTGCATATGATGTCCGCAGGCATGTCCCAGTCCCTCTAGCGCATCATACTCGCACAGAAGTCCAATCGACGGCCCATTGCCATTTCCAAGCGTCTGTTCCGCCCGAAATGCTGTTTCCTGCCGTCCGAGCCCCCGCTCCACCTGAAATCCCTCTTTTGTCAGGAAATCACACAGCAAACTGCTGGCAAAATATTCATTGTGAGCCGTCTCTGGATGCGTAAAGATCGCATCTGCCATCTCATTCATTTCCTGGCTTCGTGTATCCAGATATGCAAATAATTGTTCCTTCATTCTTTTCCCTCTCTTACATCGGTCCAAAATGGATCATCTGTGCAATGATCATCAGAACAGATCCCACCACCATCCAGATCAGGAATAATTTCCACATAAATTTCATCCACCGATCATATGGTACATTTCCCATACTTAAAATTCCCATCAGTGCTGATGATGTCGGAAGAATATAGTTGCAGAAACCATCCCCGAAGTTGAATGCCAGTACAGCAGTCTGTCTTGTAATTCCGATCATATCCGCGAGCGGTGCAACGATCGGAATTACTACTGCGGCCTGTCCGCTTCCAGATGTAATAAAAATATTTATAACGATATTGATCATGTACATCGCCGGTCCCTGAAGGATCGTCGGAACTGCTTTCAGAATAAAGCTCAGTCCGTAAATAATCGTATCAATGATCGTTCCCGCTGTGAGAATCGAGGAGACAGCTTTCGCAACACACACAATACTGGCCGCCATGAGCATTGTCTTCATTCCCGCAATAAACTCGTTTACTGCCTGATTCGGAGACATTCTGAGTGTGATCGCCATGAGCACTGCCATCCAGATATAAATAGCCGCCATATCCATCATTCCCCATCCAAAAGTTAGGGAACCACCGACCATAACTAACAGGCAGGCCGCCATAATAATCAAAATAAGGCTTTTTGTCTTTGTCATAGGTCCAAAATCATCTAGGGACTTTTCTTCAGATTTCTGAGTGCCTGCAGTATATCCGTACATTGGGCTCAATTCCGGATTTTTCTTGATCTTCATCGCATACCGAACAAGGTAGATATTCGTCACAACCGCAAATACCACAAGGCATACCATCCGGTAGCCGATTCCTGAGTACAATGGAAGTCCTGCCAGTTCCTGCGCCACGGTTGTTGTTGATCCATTTAATGGTCCGGTACTGAAGCCTACTGCGCCGCCGAGAAGAATGATTCCGACACCGACGATTGCATCAAGTCCCATCGCCTGGGCGATCACCACAAGAATTGGGGCAAACGGTATAAATGTGTTTACTCCCTTCACTGTGCAAATCAATGTGAAAATACTGGTAAGTAACGGAATCAGGACCCAGATCGTATTGGAATATTTCTTTACGACCTTTGCAATTGCCGACTGCAGCGCCCCACTGACATTCACAAAGCGAAATGCTCCGCCAGAAAATACAATACACAGAAACAGAGCCACACCATCCTTAAAACCTTTGGCAATGTGGTTCGGTATCGTCAGGGGATTCACCGGCGTACGCGCCACAAAAGAAAACTGATTCGGATCAATTACAGAAGTTCCCGCCTCGTTTTTTACCCTCACATACTCTCCAGCCGGTATGATCCAGGTCATAATACAGGCTGCTAAAATGATCAGTAATATGATTACGATCGTATTTGGAAGTTCCCGTTTCTTTTGTTCGTTCTTCATATTCGTTCCTCCTATGCATTTGTGATATAATTATCATAAATCACATGAATTTCACAAACAACTTTCACATTTTTATACTTTGTGTACATCTATAAATTTTCTTTATATTTTATTCGTCACATGTGTTTTTTATATGCTATACTAAAAGCAATTAAAGGGGGAATCTGATATGTATTCAAAAGAACTGGTCTATGTTACAACGATTGCAGAATCCGGCTCACTCTCTGCTGCGGCAAAAAAATTGTCCATGACCCAGCCTGCTCTCAGTATCTTTCTGTCAAATCTTGAAGTAGAACTGGAAGCACCTTTATTTACTAGAAATGGCCGGCGCATGGTGCCCACAAAAGCCGGGGAACTCTATTTAAGCACGGCAAAAAAGATCTTAGATCTTGAGGAGTATTTCCATATTCAACTGGATTCTCTCCTCCACTCTGAAAACTGTACTTTACGCATCGGTCTTCCCTGGATCCAGGCTCCTTTCCTGATCCCGCCGATCATGGACCATTTTTCGAAAATGTACCCTGGCGTTTCTCTGCGTTTTTCTAAGAGTGTTCTTGAGGATCTCACAAAAAAGCTGGAAAATGATCAGTTGGATATCGTTTTTATGAGTAAAGTTTCTCCTCATCTGAATAAAGATATTTTTCAATATTTAACTGTAACGAAAGATTATCTTCTCCTTGTCGTTCCTAAGAATACAAATTGGCGTTTTCCAGTTTACAAATGCGAAATTTCTCCTTATCAGTATGTTGAGCTCTCTGATTTTCAAGATATCCCATTCATCACGCAGCTCCCCTCTGAGACTATCTATTATCTGGAACAAAAAGCATTTCGCCGCTGGAACTTAACGCCTTCTAACCTTCTGTCAGAAGGCGGCCTGGAAACTGCTCACCAAATGACCCAGCACCACATGGGCTGCAGTTTTACAATGCGAAGGTACCTATCTCATGATATCTCCCCGGATCTCAATTATTACCTGATCGGAGATCCGCCGATCTCAGCCCCCATCTCCCTCGTGTTTCGGCAATGTGATTTTATTCCACCATATATTCACGAACTCGCACGTTTTCTGAAAACAATTATACAATAATCAAAAAGCCGCATCTGTTTTCCAGCTTAGAACCAGAAAGCAGACGCGGCTTAAAAATCCACAGTTTTTAGTTTGTTTTCTTCTTTAACTGTCCGCGCACTGCACCAAAAAGCGTGAATGCGATCAACGCCAGGAAGAACCAGCAGATCGGGATGTTGAAGAATACGACCGGATCACCGCTGGACTTTAAGAGTGCGGTACGGAAGTTCTTCTCCGCCATCGGTCCAAGGATCAGACCGAGGATCACCGGGCTTGTCGGGATCTTTACTTTACCCATGAGCCAGCCGATGACACCTGCGATCAGCATCGTTCCTACATCGTAGAAGTTGCTTCTCATCGCATAGCTTCCGACTACGCAGAGGATGAAGATGATCGGAGTTAAGATCGTCTTCGGAACGCTCAATACCTTTGTGAAAAGGCGGATGCAGGAGAATCCAAGGAGTACCATGATCGTGTTGGCAACGAACATTCCAAGGAAGATCGTGTATACAAGAACCTTGTTTGCCTTGAAGAGCATCGGTCCCGGGGTAAGACCCTGGATCGTCAGTGCGCCGATCATGATCGCTGCTACGGCATCACCAGGAACACCGAGTGTCATCATCGGGATCATTGCACCGCCGGTAACACCGTTGTTTCCGCCCTCGGAAGCAGCAACGGTCTCCGGGCTTCCTTTACCGAACAGTTCCGGATGTTTTGACATTCCGCGGGCTGTGTTGTATCCAACGAAGGATCCGATATCAGCACCTGCACCAGGGATGATGCCGATCATGGTTCCGATGAGACCGGTAACCGGAGCAACGCGAAGGATCGTCTTCACATCCTCCTTTGTCGGAAGAAGTCTTGTTACGCTCGCATCGATCTCATCGGTGCTGTAGATATCCTCGATGGTCTCGAAAGCCTGGCTCATCGCGAAGAGACCGATCATAACCGGGATGTACTGGATACCGGAGAGAAGGTTTGCGTTGTCTGTGAAACGGATGTAGCTTGTTACGCTGTCGATACCGACAGTAGCTGTTAAGATTCCTAAGAATCCGCAGATCAGGCCCTTTGCCATGTTCCCGCCGGAGATACTCGCGATGATACAGAGGCCGAACACCGCAAGTTTCCCATAGTATAATACGTCCTCGTTTATCCCGCAACCAATTTTTAACCCCTGATCCGTTTCGTTTTCATCACCACATCCCTTTATTTTGGGACTTCGGCAAGAGCCTGCGTATAAAAAAGAAAAAGGAGCCGTCCCCAAAGGAACAGCCCCTGTACGCTTATTAGTTGTACTTGCGCTTTCTTGCCGCTTCAGACTTCTTTTTACGTCTTACGCTCGGCTTCTCATAATGCTCTCTTTTACGAATCTCCTGCTGAATACCTGCCTTTGCGCAGTTTCTTTTGAATCTGCGTAAAGCGCTGTCCAGGCTTTCGTTATCTTTAACGATTACGTTTGACATAGCTCACACCTAACCTCCCTCCAGTTGTGTAATTGTGCATAATACAACTGTTTGGGTATTTTTTAGCACTGGTATGATTATATCATAAATTACACATTCGTCAACCTATTTTTACTAGAAAAATGCATTTTTTTCAAATTTATTTTTGATGCCGGGCAACCTTGCACAGCCCGGCATCAAAAAGGCTTGAAACAGCCTTAATTCTTAACTTATTTTACCTGCTCGGAAACGACTTCCGCAACCTTTGCGAGTGCGTCCGCAACGCCCTCCGGTTTCTTTCCGCCGGCCTGCGCCATGTTCGGACGTCCACCGCCGCCGCCGCCTACAAGGCCTGCGATCGCCTTGATGAGGTTTCCCGCATGAGCGCCCTTCTTCTGGGCCTCATCGGTCACAGCAGCCATCAGGTTTACCTTGCCGTCGAGAACAGATGCGATCACAACAACGCCCTCGCCAATCTTCTCCTTTAACTGGTCGCCCAAGTTTCTCAGACCATTCATATCAACGCCGTCTGCGCGGACTGCGAGAACTTTTACACCCTTCACATCCTGAACCTGATCCATAACATCGCCCATTGCCTCTTTGGCAAGTTTGCTCTTTAACTTCTCATTCTCAGAGTGAAGCGCCTTGATCTCCTCCATCATGGACTCGATCTTTGTCTGTAAGTCTGCCGGAGTGGATTTTGCTGCAGCCGCTGCCGCATGAAGCTCCTGCTCCACATTCTCATAATGATGGATCAGACCGTCGGAGGTCAGTGCCTCGATACGTCTCACACCTGCTGCAACGCCAGCCTCAGAGAGGATCTTGAAACAGCTGATCTCAGAAGTATTCTTTACATGGGTTCCGCCGCAGAGCTCTGTGGAGAAGTCTCCCATTCTTACGACACGGACCTTATCGCCGTACTTCTCGCCGAAGAGCGCCATCGCACCTGTCTTCTTCGCGTCCTCCAGACCCATAACGTCTGTAACCACCGGAAGTGCCGCACGGATTTCTTTATTTACGATCGCTTCTACTTCCTTGATCTCAGCCGGAGTCATCGCGGAGAAATGAGTGAAGTCGAAACGAAGTCTGTCTCTTGTCACAAGGGAGCCAGCCTGCTCAACATGAGTTCCGAGAACGGTTCTCAGAGCCTTATGGAGGATGTGGGTCGCACTGTGGTTTCTTCCGATCAGGGCACGGTTCTCCTCATCTACCTTCAGAGTTACCGCCTCGCCTGTCTGGAACATACCGCTTACCATGTGTCCGATGTGTCCGATCTTTCCGCCCTGAAGGTGGATCGTATCTTCTACCTCGAACTTGCCGTTTGCGCTCTCGATCACGCCGCGGTCGCCGACCTGACCACCCATGGTTCCGTAGAACGGAGTCTCGGATGTGATGACACATGCCTTCTCGCCGTCTGTCACTGCGTCTGTGATCTCATCCTCGCCCTCTTCATCGGAAGCAAGTCTTACAAGAGCTGTCAGTCTGGACTCAGCTTCGAGCTTATCATATCCGACAAAAGCGGATGTTAAGGATGCGTCGAGTTTCTGGTAGATATCGTCACGTCCCATGTAGTTTGTAGTCTTTCTGGCGCTTCTCGCAGTCTCTCTCTGAACCTGCATTGCCTTGTGGAAACCTTCCTCATCGACAGTGAGTCCCTTATCGTCAAGGATCTCCTTTGTCAGATCGATTGGGAATCCGTAAGTATCGTAAAGTTTGAACGCATCCTCACCTGCAAGGACTTTTGTTCCCTTTGCTTCCATGTCTTTTTCAAGGTCAGCAAGGATCTCAAGTCCTTTGTCGATCGTGTTTGCGAAGCGCTCCTCCTCCTGGTCGATGACGCGGAGGATCATATCTTTCTTCTCTTCCAGTTCCGGATAACCGTCCTTAGAGAGGTCGATCACAACCTGGGCGAGCTTTGTCATGAAGTTTCCTTCGATCCCGAGGATACGTCCGTGACGTGCAGCTCTTCTTAAAAGTCTGCGGAATACATAGCCTCTGCCCTCGTTGGACGGCATGATCCCGTCAGATGCCATAAATGTGCAGCTCTTTACGTGGTCAGCGATGATACGGAGGGAAACGTCTTTCTTGTCGTCCTCCTCGTATCTACAGTGAGCCAGAGTGCCCACCTCGTCCATCAGAGCGCGGTTTGTATCTACGTCGAAAAGGGATGCAACATCCTGGCAGACAACAGCCAGTCTCTCAAGTCCCATACCAGTATCGATGTTCTTCTGGATCAGATCGGTGTAATTTCCGTGTCCGTCATTGTTGAACTGGGAGAATACAACATTCCATACTTCCATGAAACGGTCTCCTTCGCCGCCCATAACGTCCTCCGGACCTGTTCCATACTTCTCTCCGCGGTCATAGTAGATCTCAGAACACGGACCGCACGGACCTGCGCCATGTTCCCAGAAGTTGTCTTCCTTGCCGAAACGATAGATCCGCTCTTTCGGGATACCGATCTCCTCATTCCAGATACGGAAGGCCTCATCGTCATCAAGATAAACAGACGGGTAGAGACGGTCAGCCGGGATTCCCACGCACTCTGTCAGGAACTCCCATGCCCAGTGGATCGCTTCTGTCTTGAAGTAATCGCCGAAGGAGAAGTTGCCCAGCATCTCAAAGAATGTGCCGTGGCGGGCTGTCTTACCGATATTCTCGATATCGCCGGTACGGATACATTTCTGACATGTGGTGACTCTGCGTCTCGGCGGGATCTCCTGTCCTGTGAAGTACGGCTTTAACGGTGCCATACCGGAGTTGATCAAAAGTAAGCTGTTATCGTTGTGCGGAACGAGGGAGAAACTCTTCATCGCAAGATGTCCCTTGCTCTCGAAGAATTCAAGGAACATTCTCCTCAGTTCGTTTACACCATATTTCTGCATGGTACTGCCTCCTGGTTACTGTTGTGTACTTTTTTTATCTCTGAATTTCTTACCCAGAACGATTCCCGCCAGGGCAACTGCGGCCAGAATCACAGCTTTGACGGCTGTTGAAACAAATGATGCGAAAAATGCGGACATAAAAACGCCTCCTTTTCCGGCTGTCCAAAATTCAGACGCCTGTGTTTAAAATGACACATTTGTACAGTTTCTATAATATTATTTTTTCGTAATCTGCCCGTAAAGCCGGTGGTCCGGTCTTTGGCGCAGATTCTCATAACTTATACTATAATCGTTTCTTGTTCGGTTGGCAAGATGTTTTTTACTTTTCCCCCGGATCTTCCCCAGGTTCCAGATAGTCCCCATAGCTCTTTAAGAGTTCATAGCACCGGTCCATTGTCATATTGGCCGATGTCCGGACATACTCGACGCTCTGGGCAGGTGTACCGGATCTTTTTGCGCTGGCCTTATCTGCCGCAAGATCCCTCTTTTTGATCCACTCCACCTCCTCGTGCCGGAGCGATTCCGCCGCATTCTCGTCCATCGCTTTGTGGATCTCTGCGTAGATTATATTCAGCTCCCGGTCCCAGAGATTCCGCACATACTCCGCCGCAGCATACCGGGAAGTCTGGCTCATCGACGGATCATCCTGGTATTTTTCCGCCTCGGTCCGCGCCGTCTCAAGACGTTCTTTAAAGTCTGAGAGCGTATATTCCGCCGCAGATTTCTCGTTCTTCTGTGCCTCCGAAACGGCACTGCCTGTTTCCAGCGGGGATTTCACGGTCTCCTCAGAAGCCTGCAGATCTTTTGCTGCGTTCTCCGCCGCTGCCCCTGTTTCGCTCTCCTCCACTGCCATCTCATTCTCTGCCATTGCAAGGGCACTGACTTCCGCATCTTCCGGAGCCTGTGGATCCGGCGTTCCCGCCGCCTTCATCCTGTTTTCTACCGCATAGGGATTTCCCGCGTCCACAGGCCCCTGCGGCAGGGCATCCGCCTCAAAACCAACGACAGCCGCGGTATCCACTCCCCGTGAGGAAACAAACCGTTCCACTGCCCACGTGATGGATACCCCGGCTATCAGGATCCCGATAATGATCAACCATATTCTGCGTCTGCCCATATATGCTCTCTCCCGCTCTTTTCAGTCTCTTGTAACTGTTCGGTACTCTCACAGTTACAGCCCCTTTTACAGCTGCTGTCATTCTACTAAAAAGATACCATATCGGAAGATCTTTGTGAACAAAAAACGCAAATTAGTAATAGATTGTAAGACTTTTGTAAAAAGTGTCATCAAGCGACCGTGCAGACCAGCGGACTTTCATACTGGAATACCCGGGCATTTGACAGTCCTAGTTTCCTACTCCTTCATCCACCAGCAGATTCCCTCCGTCCGCGGCGCCGGTGGCCAGCCGGTCACAGCGCTCGTTTCCGGGATGTCCGTCGTGGCCTTTGACCCAGTGGAACGTCACTTTATGCGGGTTCATCGCGGCAAGCAGCCGTTTCCAGAGGTCCGAGTTCTTCACCGGTCCTGTCTTCGGGCGGACCCAGTTGTTTCTCACCCAGCCATCGATCCATTTCTGGTTGAAGGCATCCACCAGATATTTCGAATCCGAATAGAGGTCCACCTCACAAGACCTGTTTAACGCCTCAAGTCCCGCGATCGCGGCCATCAGCTCCATCCGGTTATTGGTGGTCCGCACATATCCCGCGGACAGCTCCTTCTCGTGGAGAACCCCGTTTTTATCGATAAACTGAAGCACTGCTCCGTATCCGCCCGGCCCGTCCGGGTTTCCGCGGGCCGCTCCGTCTGTATAAAGTGTCACTTTCATGTCGTATTGTTTCCTCTCAGGATGTCTTATTTCATGATATTCCGGGCTCACTCAGTCATAAGCCGCAGTCAGAGATCCCATTTTTCGCAGAGTGCATTGACCTCCGCCGTAAACTTCTTGATATCCTTGTTTGCACAGTCGCGGTTCTTCTGGATGATCCGCACCAGACGTTCTCCTGCAGCCACGAGAAGAGCGAAGATCGACTTGTTCTCCTTCTGTCTTGCAGTCTCCTTCTGGATCGGAACGCCGACGGTCTGTTTGAGCCATACACCCGCTGCCAGATCGAACTCCGATCCCGAGAACGGGGCATCCGCCACAAGGTCGTAGTCTGACCGCAGGAGATTCGCGAACTTCGTGCACACAAGGTCATCGCCGTGTACCATAAACACGCGGCCCGGTTTCTTCTTGAATGCATTGATCCAGGTGAGAAGTCCCTCCCTGTCCGCGTGACCGGAAAGTCCGTCTAACCTCACGATCTCCGCTTCCACGTCGATCGTCTCACCGAAGAGCTTTACGACCTCCGCACCATCAATCAGGCTTCGCCCAAGCGTTCCGATAGCCTGATATCCGGCGAATACGATCGTACATTCCTGCCTCCAGAGGTTATGTTTTAAGTGGTGGCGGATTCGTCCGGCATCACACATACCTGCCGCGGAAACAATGACCTTCGGCTCTGAATTGAAGTTTATAGCCTTGGAATCGTCACTGCTGACGGAAAGTTTCAGTCCGGGGAATCCGATCGGATTGATACCCCGGTTCACAAGATCCATTGCCTCCTCGTCAAAGCACTCGGAAATGTTTTTATTGAACACATGGGTCGCCTCGACAGCCAGCGGGCTGTCCACATAGACCGGGAATCCGTCATGTCCGGTGACGAGTCCCTCTTCCTTGATCTTACGGATAAAGTAAAGGATCTCCTGAGTCCTGCCCACCGCAAAGGCCGGGACCACAACATTTCCTCCGCGGTCCAAAGTTCTCTGGATGATCTTCGCGAACTCCTCGATGTGCTCATGGGTCCTGTCGTGGGAGCGGTCGCCGTAAGTGCACTCCATCACCACATAATCCGCCTCATCCGTATACTGCGGGTCCTTGATCAGCGGCTTATTCTTGTTTCCGATATCGCCGGAGAACACGATCTTTTTCTTTACGCCGTCCTCGTCGATCCAGATCTCGATGGACGCGGAGCCGAGCAGATGGCCGACATCAGTAAAGCGTACCTCGATCCCTTCACAGATCGTCAGGATATCGCCGTAGTGGCACGGGACAAAGTGCTTTAAGACGCCCTCAGCGTCATTGACCGTGTAGAGTGCCTGAACTTCCGGATTTCCGGCACGTCTCGCCTTTCTGTTCTTCCACTCTGCCTCCATCTCCTGGATGTGGGCACTGTCCTTTAACATAATGTTGCAGAGATCACAGGTCGCCTGGGTCGCAAAGATCTGACCCTTGAAGCCCTTCGCGTAGATCAACGGCAAAAGGCCCGTGTGGTCGATATGGGCGTGGGTGATAAAGATGTAATCCACATCGGAGAACGGGATTGGAAGATCCGCATTCTCATAGACGTTTCCGCCCTGTTCCATACCATAATCGATCAGGATGTTTTTTCCAGCCGCATTGAGATAATGGCAGCTGCCAGTCACTTCATGATCCGCGCCGATAAATGTCAGTTTCATGGAACCCCTCCTCGCGCTGCAAATCAGCTGTATTATTTGTATCTATTATAGCAAATTTCAGATAATTATGCAAATCATTCCTCCATTACTGTCATTGATAATTTTCTGTAGCGTATCCTGGAGTTTCATCTGGCAATCCTCTGTCATCTGGGAGATCTTCGCCTGCATGCCGTCCTCCACGATCTGTTCCACAGATTTTCCAAAGATATTCGTATCCCAGACGCCGTCCTCCGTCGCTTCCCCGTCCTTTATGTACGCGATCAGATCCTTCGCCTGCTGCTCGTTTCCGACGATCGGGGCGATCTCCGTCTCGATCCGCGCTTTGATAAGATTGATGGACGGAGCCTGGGCATGGATCTTCACCCCGTATTTGCTGCCGTGGCGGATCAGCTCCGGCTCATCCAGGGAAATCTCCGTCTTATCCGGCAGGACGATGCCGTATCCTTTCTGCCGGACCTCCGCCAGGGCATTTTTCACCTTCTCATACTCGCCCTGCATCTCCGCTGAATCTTTTAGGATCTTAAACAGGCTGTATTCATCGCGCACCGGCAGTCCGGAGATGTCGCTCAGGACCTCAAAGTACGCATTCTCGTCGACGACGACCCGGATCGTCACGCGCCCGCTCGCAAGATCGAGTTCATCCGCGATCAGCTTTTTCACCGCCCGGTCTTCTTCCGGGACCGTCTCCTTCGGCACATCTTTCATCTGAACAGAACGTTTTAAAAGCTTTTCCGCCTCCGCGATCATGTCCGCCTTGATCGCATGGGTATCCGGCAGGATCTCCGCCCACTTCGGGATCTCGAGGTCGAGTTCCGTCACGGGGAACTCCAGAAGGACTGTCCCCAGGATCTCCTCAATGTCCTCCTTCTTTAACTGCTCACAGTTTGCCGCCCGGACCGGAACTCCGTACTGGTTTTCCATCTTAAGCGCCAGCGCTTTCGTATCCGCCGCATACGGTCTCGTGGAATTGAGCACGATCAGGAACGGCTTTCCGATCTCCTTTAGCTCTGAGATTGTCTGCTCTTCCGCTTCCCGGAAGTCCTCCCTGGTAAGCTCCCCGAAGCTCCCGTCGCAGGCCACGACAATACCGATGGTGGAATGGTCCCGGATCACCTTTCTTGTCCCGATCTCCGCCGCCTGGGTAAAAGGGATCTCGTAGTCGTACCAGGGAGTCTTCACAAGCCGTTCCTCCCCGTTTTCCATGTGTCCCGCGGCGCCTTCCACCATAAATCCCACGCAGTCGATGAGCCGCACCTTCGCCCGGATCCCCTCCGCGAGTTCCAGCTCCGCCGCCTCCTTCGGGATAAACTTCGGCTCCGTGGTCATGATCGTCTTCCCAGCGGCGCTCTGCGGGAGTTCATCCCTGGTCTGCGACTTTTTCTGCCCGTCCGGAAGGTTCGGGAGAACGAGAAGTTCCATAAACCGCTTGATAAACGTAGATTTCCCGGTGCGCACGGGTCCCACGACGCCCACATAGATCTCGCCGCCCGTCCTCGCCTCGATATCCTTGTATACATGGAAATCATCCATAAAAATACCCCCTCGCATATACTGTTTCAGTGTATGCGCGAGGGGGATGTTTTTATTCACTCATGCGGCAGGTCTGTCCGGATCTTTATTCCCACGGAAGGTCGCTGTGCTCGATGCGCTTATCGCGGAGCATCAGGTCCGCAACTGCCTCTTTCGCCGGTTTTCCTTCAAATAGGACCTCGTTGACCTGTTCGACGATCGGCATGGAGACGTTATATTTCTTTGCAAGCGCTCTCGCAGCCTTTGCCGAATAAACGCCTTCCACCACCATCTGAACTTCCTTCATGGCTTCCTCCATCGTGTATCCTTTTCCGATGAGGATCCCGGCACGGCGGTTTCTGCTGTGCATGCTTGCACATGTCACGATCAGGTCTCCGATCCCGGAGAGTCCTGTGTAAGTCTGATATTTTCCGCCCATGGCAACGCCAAGTCTCGCGATCTCCGCCATTCCGCGGGTGATGAGGGCCGCTTTTGCATTGTCCCCGTAACCAAGACCGTCAGCGATCCCGGCCGCCAGGGCAACAACGTTCTTCAACGCTGCTCCTGTCTCGATCCCCAGGACATCCGGACTCGTGTATACACGGAATACCGGACTGATGAAGGTGGACTGGATATACTCCGCGATCTTCTTTTTGTGGGATCCCGCAACACAGAGCGTTGGGAGTCCGCGGCTTACCTCTTCCGCGTGGCTCGGTCCGGAGAGAACGGCCGTCTCAGCCATCGGGAGCTCCTCTTTGATGATCTGTGTCATTGTATCGAGAGTATTCTCCTCGATCCCCTTTGCGACATCGACAATGAGCTGGCCATCCTTACAGAACGGTTTCATCTTCTGCGCCGTACTGCGCACGAAAACAGACGGGACTGCCATCACAAGAAGATCTTTATCCGCCATCGCCTTTTCAAGATCCGCAGTATAGATGAGTCCTTCCGGAAGTGTCACACCCGGAAGATTCCTGTGGGTCCTTGTCTTTGCCATCTCCTCGATCTCTGCCGGGATCGCGGACCAGAGTGTCACCTCATGTCCGTTATTTACCAGCAGTACCGCAATTGCGGTTCCCCATGTACCGGAACCGATAATACCAATCTTTTCCATGTTCAGGAACTCCTTTTTCTACGCCCTAAGGTTGATTTTCTTATGTACGCACCTGATGCCGGTTTATTTCTTTCCGCCCCAGAGCTTATTCTCCGTACCGAATAACAGTCGTTTAATATTTGCCCTGTGTCTCCAGATCGCCATCGCCATCAGAATAAAGGAGATGGCAAAAAACTCCATGAGACTTCCTTCGGACACACGGTAATCCCCCCGTGATCCATAGATCAGCATCTGGATGAAGAATGAGATCACGACCAGGATCGATCCCAGGGACACATATCTTGTGATGATCACAGCGCCGAGGAACAGAGCCGCACAGACGAGCGTCACGCGCCAGTCCATGGACACGAGGATCCCCGCCATGGATGCGATCCCTTTTCCGCCTTTAAAGTGCAGATAGCACGGGAAATTATGTCCAAGGACAACCCCGAGACCCGCATAGAGCACGTAGAGGTCTGTATCCGGGCTTGCTTTAAAGATGATCCGGGCTGCAAGACATGCGAAAACAGTCTTTAAAAAGTCGCCCGCAAAGACGATGAGTCCCGCCTTCTTTCCGAGAACCCGGAGCGCGTTTGTCGTTCCGGAGTTTCCGCTGCCGTAATTTCTGATATCGATATGGTTCATCTTCCCGTAAAGATATCCTGTCTGGAATAATCCAAACACATAACCCATAACAAGACAAAGCACTCTGCCCATCGCTTAATCCTTCTCCTTCCTCTCACGGATGATGAATTTCAGGGATGTTCCGCGGAAGCCAAAGGCCTCACGGATCTTGTTTTCCAGGTATCTCGTGTAGGAGAAATGCATTAACTCCTTATCGTTCACGAAAATTACGAAGGTCGGCGGTTTTACCGCAACCTGGGTCACATAGTAGATCTTTAAGCGTTTGCCCTTATCGGACGGCGGCTGCTGCATCGCGACAGCTTCTGTCACGATCTCGTTTAAGACGCCGGTCGCCACACGGAGCGTCTGGTTCTCGCGGACCATATCGATCAACTCAAAGAGTTTTTCCATTCTCTGTCCGGTCAGGGCGGACACGAAGATATACTCCGCATACGGCATATAGGACAGGGTCTCTTTTAATTTTCTTGTGTACTCATAGATCGTCTTATCATTCTTCTCAATCGCATCCCACTTGTTGACAACGACGATCACGCCTTTTCCGCGGTCATGGGCGATCCCGGCGATCTTCGCATCCTGCTCGGTGATCCCCTCAACGGCGTCGATGACCATGAGGACCACGTCAGCGCGCTCAACGGCTGTTACCGTGCGGATGATGCTGTAGCGCTCGATATCCTCTTTGATCTTGCTCTTTCTTCTGAGACCGGCCGTATCGATAAAGATATATTCCGTGCCGTTTCTCACGATCTCCGTATCAACGGCGTCTCTCGTTGTTCCGGCGATGTTGGACACGATCACACGGTTCTCGCCGAGAAGCTTATTGATAATGGAAGATTTTCCGACATTCGGTTTTCCGACGATCGCGATCCTCGGACGGTCGTCCTCGCTGTCGTCATACTGGTCCTCACGGAAGTATTTTACTACCTCGTCAAGGAGCTCACCGAGACCGAGTCTCGACGCTGCGGATACCGGAACCGGATCGCCGATTCCGAGGTTGTAGAATTCGTATACATCATTTCCGAATTTTGCCATACTGTCCACTTTGTTGACCGCAAGAACGACCGGTTTCTTGGACTTTCTGAGCATGTCCGCAACCTTGGAATCCGCGTCAACAAGTCCCTGGCGGACATCGACGATGAAAATGATCACGTCCGCGGTATCGATCGCGATCTGAGCCTGTTCCCGCATCTGGGCAAGGATGATGTCCTTGGAATCCGGCTCGATTCCGCCTGTATCGATCAGGGTAAAGTTGTTGTTTAACCAGGTGCAGTCCGCATAGATACGGTCTCTTGTCACACCCGGAGTATCTTTTACGATCGAGATCGTGCTGCCGGCAAGTACATTAAAGAGTGTGGATTTTCCCACATTCGGTCTGCCGACGATCGCCACTACTGGTTTACTCATATTTTTTCCTCATTTCTATACTTCGCTGTCCCAGTCCGGAATGACTTCTCCGTCTTCCGTGAGTCCGGCGTCTTTCATTGTAAGCTCATATGCCCCGTGTTCCGCAGTCTGCTCTCTCGCCGCTTCCGGATCGAGGATCGCATCGACAAGGTCATATCCGCTTGATTTTACTATATTTATCGGAATCTGTAAAGCATCTTCCGCCTGGGTCTTTGTGATGTCATCCAGGAAAACTTCTTCTCCGCTTTTGAACATGACGGCCGGAAGAAGCAATCTCTCTCCCAGCGGTCTTTCTTTCAGCTGTGCGATCAGATCCTGCCCCGTGATGAGGCCGGCCACCGTGATCTTCTCCCCGAAGAAGTCATTCCGGATCCGATATACATGGACGTTTCGTCCCGGATAGACCTTTTCGATCTCCCTCACAAGCTTTTCCAGATACGGGTACGGCAGGTATCCCGTCGCGATCGAGAGTTCTTCCTTCACCCCGTCGTCCTTCTTCCCGTCCAGGGCGTCCATCACCTCTTCCTGAAGGAGACGCAGCATGCCGACGCCATTTTCCAGCTGGATGTATCCGTCATAGCGTCCTTCCTCCGGCATCTCCCGTTCCGCCAGAATATACCACTCGTCGCTTGCATGGATAAAATGGATCCCGTGGCGCTCATAATTGATCTTCTGCCATTTTTCGATCAGGTCAATGACCTCACAGGCATCTTCCTTTGTAAACGGTTCCAGCGGATAAAGGCCGTCACGGTATTTGGAGAGTCCGACCGGAACAACCGACACACTCTGCATTACCGGCGCATACTTTGAGAGCTGCTCGATCGTGTACGCCAGTTCCTTTCCGTCATTGACGCCTTTGCAGAGAACGATCTGCCCGTTCATCTCCGTCTCCGCCTCGTAAAGCCGGTCGATCTTCTTTAACGCCTCCCCCGCAAACCGGTTGTGGAGCATTTTGCAGCGCAGCTCCGGATTCATCGCCTGGACCGAGATATTGATCGGAGCCAGATGGAAACGGATGATACGCTCGATATCCTTGTCCTTCATATTTGTCAGGGTGATGTAGTTTCCCTGGAGGAACGAAAGTCTCGAGTCATCGTCCTTAAAGTAGAGAGTTTCACGCATTCCCGGCGGCATCTGGTCGATAAAGCAGAAGATGCACTTGTTGGAACATGACTTGTAGTCACTCATGAGTCCGTTCTCGAAGGTGAGTCCTAAGTCCTCCCCGCCGCTCTCGATCTCAAGTTCCCACTCTTCGCCGTCTGCTTTCCGGACGACCATCACGAAGCTCTCAGCGTCCGTCATATAATCATAGTCGAAGATATCTTCCAGTTCTTCCCCGTCTATGGTAAGAAGCACATCGCCCGGCTCCAGTTCCAGTTCTTCTGCGATGGAACCGGGAGCGACTGCCGTAATTTTATGTCCCTGATATTTCACTTTATTTTCCCTTCCTGCATGGTTCTAAACACAATCATACCAATCTTCCTCCAATTTGTAAAGGAATGTTCTGACGAATTTTCATGCGAAACTATTGACGAAAAATGTCTGAAAATGGTATACTCGGCGTGGAATGCCTGCTCATCCCGCATAAATAAGGAAATGCAGGTCAAAAATATGATCGGACAGTCTGACCCGACAAGGGATCAGACCGCACCACTAAAAATCGGAGGATTATCTGACATGTCTAATCAGTACGTTTTCAACGACCGTCTGCCGCTCGCACCGCTTAAGATCGCTGCTCTTGAGAGCTGCCGTGATCTTGCGCAGAAAGTCAATGACCACATCGTAAACTTCCGCCGCAACGATACGGAAGAATTAATTCGCCGTCAGGGCAATTTACAGTACCGCGGCTACGATGTTGACTCCTACCTTCTCGACTGCGCATGCCCGCGTTTCGGAAGCGGTGAAGCAAAGGGAATCGTAAATGAATCTGTTCGCGGAACCGATATTTTCTGCATGGTCGATGTGACAAACCACTCTCTCACCTACAAGATGTCCGGATATGTAAACCACATGTCCCCGGATGACCACTACCAGGATCTTAAGAGAATCATCGGCGCTACAGCATCCACCGCACACCGTATCAACGTTATCATGCCGTTCCTTTACGAGAGCCGTCAGCATAAGCGTACTCACAGAGAGTCTTTAGACTGCGCAATGGCGCTTGAAGAGTTAGTAAGCATGGGCGTGTCCAACATCATCACATTTGATGCACACGACCCGCGTGTACAGAATGCGATCCCGTTATCCGGTCTCGACAATTTCATGCCGACCTACCAGTTCGTAAAAGCACTGTTTAAACATGACAATACCTTAAAGATCGATAAAGACCACTTAATGGTCATCAGCCCGGATGAGGGTGCTATGAGCCGTGCCGTATACCTCGCCAACAACCTCGGCGTTGATATGGGTATGTTCTACAAGAGAAGAGACTACTCCAAGGTCATCAACGGAAGAAACCCGATCGTTGCCCATGAGTTCCTCGGAAGCTCTGTAGAAGGAAAGACTGTGATCGTTGTCGACGATATGATCGCATCCGGCGAGAGCATGCTCGACACCGCAAAAGAGTTAAAGGAGCGCAAAGCTGAGAAGGTTGTTGTATGCTGTACCTTCGGTCTCTTCACTGCAGGCTTCGACAAGTTCGATGAGTTCTACCAGAAGGGTTATATCGACAGCGTTGTCACAACAAACTTAAACTACCGTTCCCCGGAACTCTTCACAAAGGAATGGTATGTGGAAGCTGATATGAGCAAGTACATTGCTGCCATCATCAACTCCTTAAACCACGATGTTTCCATCGGAAACTCCCTGTCCCCGACAGACAAGATCCAGAAGCTCATCAGAAAGTACAACGAGGGACTTCTGTAATCCTGAATTTCAGAAAATCTTTTACGCCGCCCGGTTTCTATTATGGATCCCAGGCGGCGTTTTTTAGTTTCATAAGAAAGTGCGGACTTTGGCTCGCTGTTCGCGCAAACTGGAAAAAGGGCGGGAACCCTGACACTTCTGCCGGGATTCCCGCCCCTTCTTATATTATTGCAATTTTTAGTTTCCGTTCGTACGTCTCACCTTGCTGATATCCAGCTTATCGGCTGCGGAGGAGTCAAACTCGACCGCAAACTGTACATTGTCAGGAAGTGCTTTCTTCTTCAGGACCTCGAAGTACTGGGATGCATCCTTGATGACAAGTCCTGTTGTATTCCAGTTGTCGCCCGGAAGGATCCATACCTTTACGTTTGCAACTTTCAGCTCATACGGAAGCTTCTGGGATACCCACTCGGTCTTTCCGTATTTGGACAGACAGTTATATACATCGCCCATCGTAAGTTTTCCAGTCGATCCGTCAAAGAGTTCCGTCTTCTCGTAAGTGTTTGTTCCGCCCTTGTCGCTTGCCTCCTGGAGCGTATCGGCATTCAGTTTCAGATTTCCGGAATTTACGGCTGCTGCCTGTGTCGGCTGCGGATTTGCCTTTGTGGTCTCCTTCACAGTTTCTTTTACCGCCGCTGTCGTCTCCTTTGCCGCAGCGGAAGTTTCCTCTTCGGTCTCTGCCGCCGTTTCTTCTTCCGTTTCATCTGCAGCATCCGTCTCATCGCCGGCTGTCTCATCATCCTCATATGGATTGTGATCCAACAATTTTCCGTCCACATCCGCGAAACGTCCGTCCGGAGTCGTGTCGTCCACCAGCATTCTTCCGTCATCCTCGAAGTAATATACCGCGCCGTCAAGCTGCTGGTATCCTGTCACTGCACTCGCATAGAGGCGTCCGGCCGCCGAGCTGAAGTAATAAGAGCCGCCGGTCTCATCCGTATACCATCCAAGTCTCCAGGAACCGTCCTTGTTAAGGCAATATGTATAATCTCCACCGCTGATCACGCCCGCGTCATAGTTGGACGGAGCCAGTGCGAACGCACGTTTGTAATATTTGGAAGCGCCTTCCACATCTCCGGCCTCCAGGAGTTCATCTGCTTTCGCATATGCCTCATCCGCTGCGGAAGAACGATAACTGTCCAGTTCCTCTTTATAGCTCTTATTTCCAGGTCTCATGGAAGCTGCCTTCTCCCAGAATTTCAGGCATGCATCCATATCCTCAAGTTCCATATAATAGGAGGATGCTGAATTTAAGAATTCATCCAGCTGCTCATCCGTCACCGTGGAATTCTGGTTGACAAAGCGCTCCAGTCCGCTCTGGACGATGCTCTCCGCCTCTTTTGCCTTTCCGGTATCAACATACACGGTGATCAGCATGGAATACGCATCGATCCGGTCCGGAGCCTCATCGATCACGGCCTTTAAAGTCTCAATCGCCTGGTCATTTTTCCCTTCGTCATAACAATACTGCCCGTAGGAAATTCTCGCCTCCAGCAGAGCACTTTTAATACTCTCATCGTTCTGATCCGCTTTCTGGAGGACTGCCACTGCGTTTTCGTAGTCATCCATCATGGAGTACGCTTCTGAGAGCTGTAAGGAGTTCTCCACGGTAACCCCGTCGATCTCCTGAAGCTTTAAGAGCCACGGGATCGCAGTCTCATAGTCTTCATTGTCTGTCAGGACCTGGCAGATCGAGCGGATGCAGTTCTCCTGCTCTTTCTCCAGGGACGGATCTTTCGTCTTTTCATATCCCTGTTTTAAGATTGTCTCCGCCTCGTCATATTCCTCATTTCCGATATATGCCTTGGAAAGCTGGATATAAGCTTTGCTGTAATTCGGATCGAGTTCAATACATTTTAACAGTGATTCGATCGCACTCTCATAATCTTCTTCTCCAACATACCCGGCTCCTTCCTTATAAAGGCTCTCCGCTTCTGTTGAACTTGCCTGCGCTTCCTGGGTCACACCGTTCACCGAAGTGTCTTTCTTTCCGCACGCGGAGCAGAGTACAAGCGCCGCGGCCATGATCAAAAACCATTTTCTCATTCTAATTCCTCATTTTCTGTCGGAGCATTCTGCATCCCGGAAATCTTTTATCCGATCAGCAGGCTGTCACGTTCCAGTCTTTGTTCATAAAACGATCATCCATAAACTGTAACGATTTTTCCGTTCATTCGTCTGCATTTATAGCTTATCAGTTAATAACTATACCATTTTTCTCTCTTTCTGTCCAGATGGAAGTCAATGGAAAACTATGGCATAACTTCGGCAAAACTGTGAACGTTCCGGGAAATCTCCTCACTCCGGTCAGGAAGTCTGTATTTTAACAAGGCTACGGAAGTCTCTTACCTCTTCTGCAAGGTAATAGGCAGGGAATGAAATTTGCCTGTATCAGGCGGAACGTAAATATCTTTTGACCTCAACAAGTGAAAACACGCTTCGCGAGTTTCCCCTTGTTATCGCGACAGTCGCCAAGGTCTCGCGCAAGAGCGGACTTTGGCTCGTTGTTCGCGTAAAAAAGGGGACCAGCCTTGCGGCTGATCCCTGAATTCGTAGTCTGTTCGTAACTGTTCAGTGTCCTCACAGTTACGTGCAAAAATCCATTCCAAATCAGCTTCGCCGATGGGATTTTTGCCTTCCGTCCCATGTTTTATTACGGTCAGCGCAGCAAGTGAGCAGACCTACTGAATAGTTACCTCTATTCTTATCTTTCAAAAACTTTAAGCGTCCACTTCTCCGCCTGCAGTTCTCGCTTCCACTTCTTTCTTCTGTACATCGCCAGGAGCCTGCTCGTAACGGCTGAATTCATAGGAGAATTCTCCGATACCGCCAGTCATGGAGCGGAGATCCGTATTGTAGCCGAACATCTCGGACATCGGGACATCCGCCACGATCTCCTGTTTTCCGCCATGGAGAGAGTTCATTCCGAGAACGCGTCCTCTTCTTCTGTTCAAATCACCCATAACATCGCCGGTGAACTTATCCGGAACAACGACTTTCACAGAGGCGATCGGCTCTAAGAGAACAGGATTTGCTTCCATAAATCCTTTCTTGAAGGCCATTGTTGATGCCATCTTGAACGCCATCTCGGAGGAGTCTACCGGATGGTAGGAGCCATCGAGAAGAGTTGCCTTGATGCCGACTACCGGGTATCCTGCCAGAGGTCCCTTTAAGCAGCATTCCTGCACGCCTTTTTCAACTGCCGGGAAATAGTTCTTCGGAACCGCTCCGCCGAATACTTTCTCTTCAAAAATATACGGGGTCTCAAGGTCGCCGGACGGTTCAAAGGACATCTTGACATCACCGAACTGTCCATGTCCGCCGGACTGTTTCTTATAGCGGCCAGGAGCTTCCACTTTCTTGCGGATCGTCTCGCGGAACGCAAATTTCGGTTTGGAGAGTTCCACATCGACTTTGTAGCGGCCGAGAAGCTTGCTGACTGTAACTTCGAGCTGCTGGTCACCGATTCCGTAGAGTAAGCTCTGACGATTCTCCGTATCGTTCACAACGCGGAGTGTCAGATCCTCCTCCATCATTCTTGCGAGTGCGCTGGAGATCTTGTCCTCGTCTCCCTTTGTCTTGGCTGCAAACCGCATATAAGTGTACGGTGTGGAGATCTTCGGTTTGTGGTATACGATCGGAGCAGATCTGAGGGCGATCGTATCGCCGGTCTGTGTCACGGAGAGTTTCGCTACAGCACCGATATCACCGGCCCTTAACTCCGGAACCTCGATCACGTCCTTGCCTCTCAGCACGTAGACTTTTGCGATCTTTTCTTCTGCGTCTTTATTTACATTGTAAAGGGTGCTGTCCGGTTTTAATGTTCCGGTGCATACCTTCATTAAGGAATATTTTCCGATAAACGGGTCAACGATGGTCTTGAATACTCTCGCAGAGAGGGAAACCTCGTCATTGTATTTTGCGGTGAAATGCTCGCCGTTTGATACGTCAACGCCGACGCACTCGCCCTTATCCGGTGACGGGAAGTAGCGGTCGATCGCATTTAACAGCGCATTGAAGCCCTGGCAGTTGGTTCCGGAACCCATCATGACCGGAACGATCGAACCGTCGCACACATGAGTCTGTACTGCGGTATAAATCTCATCCTGCGTGAATTCTTCGCCGGAGAAGTAACGTTCCATGTACTCTTCACTCGTCTCGGCAACTGCCTCGATCAGGGCGTCACGGATAATTCCGAGGTTTTTCTTTGTGTACTCCGGGATCTCGCAGTCCTCATAATCGGACAGGTTCGTAAAGCGGCGGCCCTGCATCTTGACTGCGTTTACGAAACCGACGAATTTCTCGTTTTCGCGGATCGGCACCTGGAACGGAGCGATCTTTCTTCCGAACTTCTTTTCAAGTTTTAAGATCAGTTCACGGAAGGATGCGTGATCATCATCCATGTTTGTGACAAATATGATTCTCGGGAGTTTATATTCTTCACACAGATCCCATGCTTTTTCTGTACCAACTTCGATCCCTGCCTTGCAGTTTACAACAATGATCGCTGCGTCAGCGGCGCTGACAGCCTCTTCCACTTCACCAACGAAATCGAAGTAACCCGGGGTATCAAGAAGGTTGATCTTGATCTTTCCTTCTGCTCCCTCGTACTCGATCGGAACCATTGTAGTGGAGATCGAGAACTGTCTCTTGATCTCTTCTTTATCATAGTCACTGATCGTATTTCCGTCAGCAACCTTGCCCATTCTCTTTGTAACGCCGGTCAGATAAGCCAGTGCCTCGGCTACCGTCGTCTTACCGGCGCCGCCGTGCCCTAAAAGTACAACATTTCGGATCTGTTTTGTTCCATAAATATCCATATGAATCCCTCCCGTATATGTTTTTTTGCCATTTTTTCAAAAGACTTCCGCAAATTACGGAGTTCAGATGTTCTGGCGATACCGCTTATTGCCTATGGTCATATTTTACCAAAACTTTTCGAATTTTTCAAGCTAAATATCGAAATTGCACAAAATATTTTCGATTGTTTTTGGGATATTGCGGAAAACATGGGCGTTTTGGCGGAAAAGCTTTTAAAAATCTGGGTGGGTTTCTTATTTTCTGCGATATTTTTGAGATTGAGGAAAGATTTGTTTTGCGGTGAGTTTCCGGGTGGGAGTGCCGGGATCAAGCACTCCCACCCGGAAACTCACCGCCCGCGAATGGAATGGCAGCGCGGGGTTTTCAATTTATAAAGTTTTATAGAATGTGAATAGGATCTCTCCTCCGCAGTCGTTACAGTGCCGTGCAGTTTTCTAAGTCAGAAAAAAGATAAGAAATGCATCGATGATCCGGGTCTTGATTTTGCCACTTTAAAGTGTTGATTTTTTCTGTTGACATTCCCACACCCATGTTATAAAATCGAAGAGATAAAGGAGGGATTACAAAATGTCTGATTCTACTTTTGGTTTTATCGGTCTTGGTCTCATCGGCGGTTCGATCGCCAGAGGCCTGCGCCGCGCAAATAAAGATATTACCATTATGGCGTACATGCGGACCCGCTCGAAGCTTGAGCAGGCAAAGAAAGAGGGGACGATCGATATCATCCTTGACGGGATCGATGAGACGCTCTCCGCATGTGACATCATCTTTCTCTGTACCCCGGTGGAGTACAATGCCATGTATCTGGAAAAGGTCCGTCCGTTCTTAAAACCGGGTGCCATTATCACGGATATCGGCAGCACAAAGACCGACATCCACAAGGCTGTGGAACGTCTCGGATATGAGGATGTCTTCGTTGGCGGTCATCCGATGGCAGGCTCTGAAAAGACCGGTTATGAGAGTTCAACTGACCATCTTCTCGAAAATGCCTACTATATTATTACTCCGACCGCAAGATCGACTCCGGAACAGATCGACCGGATCCGCGAAGTCGCCCTGGCGATCGGTGCCCTGCCGCTTGTTCTGGATTACCATGAGCACGATTTTTCTGTCGCCGCGATCAGTCATCTCCCGCACCTTGTTGCGTCCAGTCTCGTCAATCTTGTCCATGACAATGATTCGAAGGACGAGATCATGAAGCGGCTGGCGGCCGGCGGTTTTAAAGATATCACGAGGATCGCCTCCTCCTCCCCTGTCATGTGGGAGCAGATCTGCATGACAAATACTGAAAATATCCTGACCCTCCTGAAGCGCTACATCGCGTCCCTGGAGTCCATCTGTGATACGCTCGAGCACCATGACGGAAGTGCAATCTACCGGATGTTCGAGGAATCAGGAAAATACCGTTCTTCCTTCCCGAACCGCGGCCGCGGTCCGATCGAGCGCGATTATTCCTTCAGTGTCGATGTTCTCGATGAACCGGGATCCATCTCCGTCCTCTCCGCGATCCTTGCCGCAAAGGGCATCAGTGTCAAAAACATGGGCATCAATCACAGCCGTGAGGAAGGGGAAGGCGCTCTCCGCATTTCCTTTTATAAAGAAGAACAGAAAAATGAGGCAGCAAGTCTCCTGAAGAGTCACAACTACGTTCTGACAAAATAACAAGTGAAAACACGCTTCGCAAGTTTCCCCTTGTTATCGCGACAGTCGCCAAGGCCTCGCGCAAGCGCGGACTTTGGCTCGTTGTTCACGCAAATAAAAACATCGAGGTATTTACCATGAAACTCCATAAAGCAGCTCATATCCGGGGCGAGATCACTGTCCCGGGTGATAAATCCATCTCCCACCGCAGCGTCATGTTCGGCTCCATTGCGAAGGGGACTACGGAGATCCACAATTTCTTAGAGGGCGCTGACTGCCTTTCGACCATCGGCTGTTTCCGCCGCATGGGGATCGAGATTGAAAATAAAAACGGTACCGTAATCGTCCACGGAAAGGGCATGCACGGGCTGACCGCCCCGTCCGGGACGCTTGACTGTGGAAATTCCGGAACGACAACGAGACTCATCTCCGGCATTCTCGCTCCTCAGAATTTTGATGTAACACTGACCGGTGACGAATCGATCCAGAAGCGCCCCATGAAGCGGATCATCGAACCGCTGTCCATGATGGGCGCTGACATCAAAAGCATCCGCGGCAATGACTGTGCGCCGCTTAAAATCTGTGGAATGCCGCTCGCAGGCATCCACTACACATCAAAAGTTGCCTCCGCCCAGGTGAAATCCGCCATTCTTCTCGCAGGTCTCTATGCAGACGGTCTCACGACCGTCACTGAGCCGCAGGTATCGAGAAACCACACGGAACTCATGCTGAAATTTTTCGGCGCTGAACTGGAGTCCAAAGAAACTTCCGTGACGATCTGGCCGGCAACGGAGCTTTTCGGCAACCGGATCGATGTCCCGGGTGACATCTCCTCATCCGTCTATTTTGTCGCAGCCGGCCTCATCCTGCCAAATTCCGAAGTCCTGATAAAAAATGTCGGGATCAATCCGACAAGAGCCGGACTCATCAAAGTCTGTGAGGCGATGGGCGCTGATCTGACGCTCTTAAATGAGAACCACGGGAACGCAGAGCCAACGGCCGATCTCCTCGTCCGTACCAGCAGCTTAAAAGCCTGCACCATCGAAGGGGATATCATCCCGACGCTCATCGACGAACTTCCGACGATCGCCATGATGGCATGTTTTGCAGAAGGTACCACCGTGATCCGCGACGCCGCCGAATTGAAAGTAAAGGAATCCAACCGGATCGCCATCATGGTCGAAAACCTGCGTGCGATGGGCGCTGATGTCGAAGAGACGGAAGACGGCATGATCATCCACGGTGGAAAACCGCTCCACGGCGCTGTCATTGACAGCCATAAAGATCACCGGATCGCAATGACCTTCGCAGTTGCCGCGCTGGCCGCTGAGGGGGAGACGGAAATCCATGACGCAGACTGCGTGAATATCTCCTATCCGGCGTTTTACGAGGAACTAGAGAGACTGACAGAATAAGAGCAAAGATTCGTATAAAAAAGGACATGGAACCATCCAATAACTGATGGTCCATGTCCTTTTTATATGGATCGAATACACGTGAGACTTCGTGCGTATTTTGTGGAAAGTCTAAAAAAGGCAAAAAAAGATAACCCCAGGCACATAGGAATGCTCAGTACTAAGCGCCTACCCCATTTTGGGACCCAGTGTTAATCCTTCACAAGTTATCTTATTTGTATTATAATATTATGTTTAATCTTTGCCAATGTATAACATTAAACAGTAAAAAAGTATCATCACGGCAAGACCAAGCAAGAATACAAATCCAAGCAGGGCCGACATTTTTTATGGATCCTTGATCATCCCATTGCAATCCGGTACAAAAAGCATACGTCAAAGCACGGAAGAGGTGGCAAACATCATGTCAGACACGCTTCTGAATGATCCTGTAGTTGTCAATCACAGGTAAAAATTCAACAGTAGACAAATAGTAGACAAATCACCTTTTTTGCCCTCTTTCGGACCTACTTTTCAAACCTGTAAAAACACGAAAACCCCTTGATTTCTCAAGGGGTTTTGTAATCAGCTCCCGGCCGGACTCGAACCGGCGACCTACGCATTACGAATGCGTTGCTCTACCAACTGAGCCACGGAAGCACCTTTAAAAAATGCTGCTGCTTACGCAACAGCAAGTGACCTGTCCGGGAATCGAACCCGGGTTTACGCCGTGAGAGGGCGTCGTCTTGACCGCTTGACCAACAGGCCTTGATTTGTATAAGTCGAGGCGACAAGATTCGAACTTGCGACCTCTGCGTCCCGAACGCAGCGCTCTACCAAACTGAGCCACGCCTCGATTACGTACGTAAGTATAATACAGATTTGTGGAAATGTCAACAGCTTTTTTTGATTTTTTTCTATTTTTTGCATTTTTTCTACATTAGCTACACTTTTGGCGTTTCTTCACTGTAAAACAGCCTCCTGCCAGGGAGTCTCTGGACTCCGCTCCCTCTCCCACAAGCTGCTATCAAAGGTATTGTATACTATTTTCACTCTTCTTGCGGATCACCTTTTCATTATCCTGAATTTCCGCAAAGAAATTAACAGAAAAGTTTTCCATTTTATCAAAATTGTGGTATAATATCTGTACACAAATATATTCATCAGAGGGGGCGTTCTTATGAAGGCAATCAGAATCATTCTTTCTATCGCAATGCTGGTCACTGCCGGTCTCGGCGCATTCAATGTGATCCCGCTTCGGACCGCATATTTCACACTGATCATTCTCGTTGCCGTTACGGTCTGTATCCGCATCACCCGCAGGATCATCAGCAATGACACCCCGCACACAGTCGTCCGCATTATCAGTGAGATCATCGCATCCCTCTGTATTCTGGGATTCGCGTTTTTTACTTACCGCACGATCGGATAAATGTTCATAAATCGCAAAAGCCTGGCATCGCATATATGATGCCAGGCTTTTATAATAGATACTATGCGGGCATGCTCACCACAGACTGCCCTTTTTCCGATTGCATGACTGACAGCAACTCAGGCGGCACTTCACCACAAATATATTTTTTACATCATCTTCTTGATCGTCTCACAGAGCTCTGCCACCGCAGTCTCCTCATTCCCATTCCGGATATCTTCCACCACACAGGTTTTGATATGATTTGACAGCAGGACCTTGCAGAAGCCATTCAGTGCAGACTGCACCGCCGATACCTGGACCAGGATATCCGGGCAGTAGCGCTCGTCCTGGACCATGGCTTTGATGCCGCGGACCTGTCCTTCGATCCGGCTCAAACGGTTTAAAAGGTCCTTCTCTTCTTTTTCTGTCCTGTGTTTGTGGCGGCAGTGACAGACTGCATCATCGGTCCCTGCATCCGCAGCTGCCGCGTTTTCTGCCGCTTCTGCGCCTGTTTCCATATTTATGTTCATTGCCCCGTCTCCCCCGGAACAACAACATGATCGTTTTTCCATGTGCGACCTCCCAAATTTTTATATGTCCATGATAGCAGGAAAAGCCGCCCCGGAAGTATTTCATCCCGGGACAGCACATCTTCGACATCTGAGAAAATGCCATGATCCGTCTGAAAAACTGATCAGCCGATCACCTTATAATCCTTATCCTCGATCGCTTTCTTTAACACTTCTGTCGGAACATCCTTTGTAAGTGTCACAGTCGCAGTTCCTTTTACGTGATCTGCCTCTGCAGCAGATACGCCGTCGATCGCCTCGAGCGCCTTCTTTACAGTTGCCTCACAGTGACCGCACATCATACCTTCTACTTTCAGTGTCTTTTCCATAGTTTTACTCTCCTTCTCTTTCTTATGAGATTTTGTTTTTATCTTTTTGTCCCTGTCGGAACGCCGGATATCAAAGAAATTTAAACGCAGGGCGTTTGATACGACGCAGAAGCTCGATAAGCTCATCGCCGCAGCGCCGAACATCGGATTTAACTTCCACCCGAATACCGGGATCCAGAGTCCCATCGCGAGCGGAATTCCGATCACATTGTAGAAAAATGCCCAGAACAGATTCTCGTGGATATTTGTGAGTGTCGCGCGGCTCAGGCGGATCGCTGCCGGAACATCTGACAGGCGGCTCTTCATGAGGACCACATCCGCCGCATCGATTGCGACATCCGTTCCCGCTCCGATCGCAATTCCCATATCGGCTCTCGTGAGCGCCGGGGCATCGTTGATCCCGTCACCGACCATGGCAACCTTGCCTTTTTCTTTCAGCTTCCGGATCACGCTCTCTTTGCCGTCCGGAAGGACTTCGGCGATGACCTCGTCGACGCCGGCCTCTTTTCCGACCGTCTTCGCGGTGCGCTCATTGTCTCCGGTCAGCATGACCACATGGATTCCCATGTTCTGAAGCTCCCTGATCGCCTGCGGGCTGTCTTCCTTGATCATATCCGCAACGGCGATGATGCCGATAAGTCTCTCATTCTCTGCAAAGAACAGCGGAGTCTTTCCACTCTCCGCGAGAGTTTCCGATTTCTGTTTCATCTCTTCCGGCACATTCACATGACTTCCGATAAAGTTCATGTTTCCACCGTAGATCGTATTTCCGTTTAATTTCGCAGAAAGTCCGTTTCCCGGAAGAGCCGCAAAGTCTGCCACGTCGGCTGCGGAAAGTCCCATCTCCTCGCCTTTTAAGAGAACTGCCTTTGCGAGCGGATGTTCACTCTTCTTCTCGAGCGCATACGCCATCGATAAAAGTTCTGTCTCTGTGATCCCCTCCGCCGGGACAATGTCTGTCACGCGGGGTTCGCCGCTTGTGATCGTTCCCGTCTTATCCAGGGCAACGATCTCCACTTTGCCCGTCTCCTCAAGGGAAACCGCTGTCTTAAAGAGAATTCCGTTCTTCGCTCCCATTCCGTTGCCGACCATGATGGCAACCGGAGTCGCAAGGCCTAACGCACACGGGCAGCTGATCACAAGAACGGAAATTCCTCTCGCCAGAGCGAATGCCATCGTCTCACCCGCAAGGAGCCAGCCGATCGTCGTGATCACTGCGATCGTGATGACTGCCGGCACGAACACGCCGGAGACTTTATCTGCGATCTTCGCGATCGGAGCTTTTGTGGCTGCCGCATCGCTGACCATTTTGATGATCTGGGAGAGAGTCGTGTCCTCTCCGACTCTGGACGCCTCGCAGCGGATAAATCCGGACTGGTTTAAGGTTGCTGCCGAAACAAGATCGCCTGCTGCCTTATCGACCGGAATGCTCTCACCCGTGAGGGCGGACTCGTTCACCGCGCTGTTTCCTTCCAGTACGATACCATCCACGGGTATATTTTCACCCGGGCGGACAACAAAGACATCACCTTTCTTGACTTGTGCGATCGGGACTGTGGTCTCCACGCCGTCCTTTTCGATCACCGCAGTCTTCGGTGCCAGCTTCATTAAGCCCTTTAAGGCATCGGTGGTGCGGCCCTTTGATCTCGCTTCCAGCATTTTTCCGACCGTGATCAGCGTCAGGATCATCGCAGCAGATTCAAAATAGAACTCGTGCATATATTCCATGACCGCGTCCATGTTTCCCTTTACCTGGGCATCCGTCATCATGAACAGCGCGTATGTGCTCCACGCGAAGGACGCACTCGATCCAAGGGCGACCAGAGTGTCCATATTCGGGGCGCCGTGAAGCAGACTCTTAAAGCCGCTGATGAAGAATTTCTGGTTGATCACCATGACGATCACGGTGAGAAGAAGCTGTGTAAGCCCCATCGCCACATGGTTTCCATCGAAAAATTTCGGAAGCGGCCAGTTCCACATCATATGCCCCATGGAGAAATACATGAGGACCAGGAGAAAACCGATGGAGGAGACAAGTCTTTTTTTCAGGACCGGAGTCTCATGGTCTTCCAGGGCCGATTCATCGTAGAGCGCGCTGTCTCCGTCTCCATCTGATTTTTCTGCACCTTTTACGGACGCCCCGTATCCGGCAGCCTGGACCGCCGCAATAATTTCCGAGGAAGAAGCTGTCCCTTCGACTCCCATCGAGTTCGTGAGCAGACTCACAGAACACGAGGTGACGCCAGGCACTTTGGAAACCGCCTTTTCCACGCGGGTCTGGCAGGCAGCGCAGCTCATTCCTGTAACTGTATACTGTTCCATATCGTCGTTCCTTTCTGTTGCTGTATACCCATACTGGGTATATGTAAATAGTAACATAGAATACGGAAATGTCAAGGGCTGTTATTGAGATTTTTTGTCACTGATCCGTATACATGCAATCCGCCAAAGTCCTGTATCATCGGTACTCTTCTTGCACATTCCATTCTTTTATTCTATAATGATCGTAAAATATTATGCAGGAATACTCTTCTCTTAAAGAACACCAGAATCAGAACAAACAGGAGGAACTAAAATGGCAGTTGTAAAACCATTTATATGCATCAGACCAGCAAAGGAACATGCAGCGGAAGTAGCTGCTCTCCCCTATGATGTGTATAACCGGAAAGAGGCATGTGCGGCGGTAAAAGGAAATCCTCTTTCTTTTTTAAATATCGACCGGGCGGAGACCCAGTTTTCCGATGATGTCGATACCTATGCGGACTGTGTATACGAAAAGGCAAGAGAGCTGCTCGATTCGCAGATCGCGGACGGGATCTACGTGACAGACGCAGGGGATCACTACTATCTTTACGAGCTGACGATGGACGGACGCAGCCAGACAGGGATCGTCGCCTGCTGTTCCATTGATGATTATGTGAACGGTGTGATCAAAAAGCATGAAAACACCAGGGAGGAAAAAGAACTGGACCGCATCCGCCATGTGGATACCGTCAATGCGCAGACAGGTCCTATTTTTCTGGCCTACCGGCAAAATATAGCCTTAAAGGAGATCGTTGCAGAAGAAAAAACGAAACCGGCTCTCTATGATTTTGTGTCCGACGACGGGATCCGCCACCGGGTATGGCGGATCGACGGAGCAGACCGGACAGACGCCATTGAAGCTGCATTTGCTGCGATTCCGTCCACCTACATCGCAGACGGGCATCACAGAGCCGCCTCCGCCGTAAAAGTCGGTCTGAAGCGCCGTACAAAGCATCCCGGTTATACGGGTGAAGAACCGTTCAACTATTTTCTCTCTGTATTATTCCCGGATGAGGAACTTATGATCCTCCCGTATAACCGGGTGGTCAGGGATCTGAACGGGATGAGCACGGAACAGTTTTTTGAGAAATTAAAAGAAAAATTCGAACTGGAAGAAATCGGGAAAGAACCTTATGCTCCGGTTCAAAAAGGAACCTTCGGCATGTATCTTGACGGGACATGGTACGCGTTAAAGATCCTTCCGCAGTACAGAAGCGCTGATCCGGTAAAGGGACTGGATGTCTCGATCCTTCAGGATCATCTTCTTGCACCGGTTCTTGGGATCGGTGATCCGAGAACCGATCAGCGGATCGACTTTATCGGCGGAATCCGCGGATTAAAGGAGCTGGAACGCCGCGTTGGCGAAGATATGGAAGTCGCATTTTCCATGTATCCGACGTCCATCGAAGAACTTCTTTCCGTGGCGGACGCAGGACTCCTGATGCCGCCGAAGTCTACCTGGTTTGAGCCGAAGCTCCGAAGCGGATTATTTATCCACCGATTAAGCTGATCACAAGACGCCCGCCCAGTGTTCATTCACCGGACGGGCGTCTGACCAGTTCAAATCCTGAACCGACAATATAAAACTCTAGTAAAGCGGACATTCGCAATCCGCTTCGCTACTTGCTCATGAACGCAGTCGCTTCGCGATCTGTCAGTGGGAGCTTTCAACTCCCACTGACATAAGCATCCCACTCACCCACCGCTTAGTGCTCCGCGCACTTGAAGCGGGGGAATGCTTATCTGCGTTCAAAATGAATGTCAACCGTTTTTTCGGGCGGTACACTTACTGTCTACAGGATCCTCCTGATCCTCTCCAGACACTCCTCCACCGTCTTCCGAGGCGCTGCCACGTTGATCCGCTGGAATCCGGCTCCCGTCTTTCCAAAGATCTTTCCGCTGTCAAGCCACAGCTTTGCATCATAGATAATCCTGCGGTCAAGCTCGTCCGGATCAATTCCCGTCTTACGGAAGTCAAGCCACAAAAGATAGGTTCCTTCCCCGTCGATGACGTTTACGCCCGGCATATGATCTGCGATATATGCTTTTACATAGGCGATATTCTCCCGCACATAGGAAAGCATCGCATGATACCACTCATCGCCTTTTTCATACGCCGTCTGGGCCGCCACGATCCCCAGTGCGCTCAACTGGCTGATCCCCGCGGCATCCACTTCATGCTGGAACTTCTTTCTCATCTTCTCACCAAGGATGAAGATATTGGAGATCAGCATGCTGGCCAGATTGAACGTCTTGCTCGGAGACGTGCAGACCACGCAGAGATCCTCATATTCCTTCTTTACAGAGGCGAACACCGTATGCTCTCCCTGGAATACGAAGTCGTTGTGGATCTCATCGCTGACTACCTTGACGCCGTATTTCACGCAGAGATCTCCCATCCCGGTCAGCTCCTCCTTCGTGAACACTCTTCCGGACGGATTGTGCGGGTTGCAGAGAAGGAACAACTTCACATCATGATCCACGATCTGCTTTTCGAAGTCTTCCAGATCAATGTGATACCGGTTGTCCTCACCGAGAATCAGGTCACTGCTTACGATCACACGGTCATTGTCCCGGATCACCTCCGAAAACGGATAGTAGACCGGCTGCTGGATCAGGACACTGTCCCCAGGTTCCGTAAATGCTTTCACTGCCATCGCGAGGGCAAATACCACACCGGGCGTCTTGATCAGCCACTCCTCCCGGATTTTCCAGTGGTGATGGCGCTCCATCCATCCGGCCACCGCATTAAAATACTCCTCCCGGGTATCACTGTAACCAAAGATCCCATGCTCCGCCCTCTCGATCAGGGCATCCACCACATAGTTACATATAGGGAAAACCTATAACTAGTCGATAAAAAGAAACACCAATCCGGGTCATAGAACCGAATCATTTTCTAAAAAAGATGGGAGTCTTCTCGACTGAAATAAAAAACGAGCAACAAAACCGGATTTACACCAGTCTGCTACTCGTTCATCAACAATGATATCTACTGTTTTCCGAAAAAATCAAACAAAATTTTGTCCAATATGCTCAACGATCGTGTCGACGATCTCCTGCTTCGGCTTCCCGATGGCTGTTCCCAGTTCCTCATACAAGAGCTTTTCCGCGATCTGGAAATATTTCGTATCCGTCGCTGTGCATTTCTTTCCCTGCGCGAGTCGCTGCTGCTTCCGCTGGTAGATCATCTTTATGATCACAACCAACGCCTTCGGGTCATTCGCCCTGATCGCCTCTTTATACTTCTGCTCCCGCATCTTCTCGTTCTCCGTCCATGGCGTCGAAATTTCTGGGATCTTTTCGATCAATTTCCACGCATTCTCTTCTGTCAGGCATGGTCTCAAAGCAGAGTCCGAATTCGACACAGGCACATATATCGTTTCCTTTTCATCCTCCACCGGATGCATCCGATAATACAATTTATTGTCCTTCTTCCCCTGCGCATCCAGATACAAAATATCCTCTATCCTGCACACTCCTGTGACCGGCTTGCTGACAAAATCTCCAATCTCATATCTCATGAAATCATCCCCTTGCTGAACACTGACTCCAGGTTTCACACATCTGATCTCTGCCTCTAAAACCGCCGGATCAGCTCAGATAGTCTCCCACCGGAGATGTATTGTACTGCTTTTTGATCTCGATCACAATCGCTCCATCTTCATTCGTCTTTTCGGATAAAATTTTATACTTTGTCCCGCTTCTGTCCAACTGTACCTTATACTTTTCATATTCCTGACAGATCATCTTCTTCGCATATTCACTCGTATCACCGTCATGATTTGAAAAACACACCGTCTGGGTAATGCAGGCTGCCTTGATTCTTTTCATTGTAAATACCTCTCATCTCTATTCTACATTTCGTGATCATCGAAATACAGAAATATATTTTGTGCTATATTTATTATAACAATTTTAGAGATTACATTCAAAAGGCATTTTTTACAATCTTTTACCGGCATTCTATTGGTACTTTTCACTATACCACATGAATTTTCCCAAGTGTATTCCGCTTAAACCGTAATCTCAACCTGATTTCCCTCTACCGCGACAACGCAGCTCTCATTCCTGTGCACTCAGCAATTTTTTCAAGATCATTATCATATTTTTTCATAGCATCTGCAGTCATATTACCTGCTCTCCCTATATCTCTTTCAAAATTTCTTTATGCATCCCTTTATACGATCGACCGACTTTCCATTTAGTTTCCGTTTATCTCCAGGACTTCGTCTTCTCGACAAGCTTCGCATACACCCGCTCCACAAACCACGGCTCCGTAGATTTCTTTAACGCCTCCTCCGGCGTAAACCAAGCGACCCCACTGTTCTCATCCGCCTTCACAGACACCTGTTCCTCAGAATCCGCTTCCAGAAGATACGTCACATTCAGATGCAGATGACTGGACACATACCGTCCTTTTTTCACATGTCCGTCGACGGTGAGTGATTCCAGCGAAAAAATCTCCTCCGACACTGGCCGCACATCGGAAATTCCTGCTTCTTCCTTCACCTCCCGGATTGCAACCGCCAGAAGATCTGTCTCTCCATCCGCATGCCCGCCAAGCCATGACCAGGAATGATAAATATTGTGATACACCATAAGGACTTTACTTCTGTCCTTATCCACCACCCAGGCCGAAGCCGTCATGTGCGCCACCACATTATCCCTAAGGAACGCGTCATCATTCTTCTCGATCCAGTTTAGGATCAAAGCCTTATCCGCCACTTCCTGCTCATTATAAGGCACATACCTTCTGATCTGACTTACCAGTTTCTGCCGATTCATCGCATAATTTCCTTCCAATATCATTCTTCTCTATCTGATAAAATGTGTCCGCACGACCTCTTCCTTCTCCGGAAGACCATACTTCTCTTTTCCAAGCTCAATGCTCTTCATGAGAAATGTCATATTTCTCGCAAGAACCCGCATCGTCTGAAGACCTTCCGCATCCCCCACAGCTTCTCCCGGTCCGCGCCCGTGGATGGAGTTCCAGTACTGACTAGATGCGATCGGCATGTTGCTGATCGTAAAATACTTATTTAACTCGTCAAAAGTCGCCGAACATCCGCCGCGTCTCGCACAGACAACGCTCGCCCCGACTTTCATTGTCTTATCAAAGGATGTACTATAAAACAGCCGGTCCAGAACCGCGATCAGGGTCGCATTTGCAGACGCATAATAAACAGGGCTTGCGACCACCAGTCCATCAGCCTCCGAAAGCTTCACCGCCAGCTTATTCACCACATCGTCGAACACACACTTCCCAAGCTCCGCGCATCGATTACAGGCAATACATCCTCTTACCGCCTCACTGCCGACCTGCACGATCTCCGCGTCGACTCCCTCTTTTTCAAACACCGTCTTCATCTCATTCAACGCGATAGATGTATTTCCATTCGCCCGCGGGCTTCCATTGATCATCAATACTTTCATTATTTATCCTCCACACTCAACTTCAAAACATCCGGTCTCGCGTAATGCCCGCAGACATCATGCTCCATCCGGCTCGCCGGGACCTTCTGCATGTCGAGGTCCGCGTAGATGATTTCCTCTTTATCCCACACAGTCTCACTCACCGCATGCCCGTAAGGATCGATCACGCAGCTTCCTCCCCGGCACACGATATCATTTAACTTCGCAATCTCCTCATCCCCGCTGGCGGTCTTCGGGTACATATCCTTCGTGAAGTACATATCCGCATTGATGAAGAAGCAGTGTCCCTCGATGGCGATATGGCGGATCGTATTCTGCCACTCCTCATTGTCATTCGTATTCGGGGAAATATAGAGCGCAACTCCCTTCTGGTAAAGCGCCACTCTCGCAAGCGGCATGTAGCTCTCCCAGCAGATCAGATTACCCATCGGTCCCCAAGGTGTCTCCATTACCGGGAAGAAATCCTTATCCGCATCTCCCCAGACCACGCGCTCACTGCCTGTCGGTTTCAGCTTTCTGTGGTTCATCGTCTGTCCATCCGGCGCGATCATGACATTGGAATTATAAAGTGTCGCCGTCACAGCGTCCCGCTCCGAATACCCAACACTCACATATACCGAATGTTCCTTCGCGCAGTCAACGATACTCTGCATCTCCGCTCCATCCGCCAGGATCGAATTGTCATAGTAAGTCTTCCAGTCCTCTCTTCCCGCCCTGCTGCGGCTTCCGACAGTAAATCCATAAGTCATTCCATATGGGTATCCCGGAATAAAAAGTTCAGGAAAAACGATCAGTTCCGCTCCCTTAGCGGCCGCCTCCCCGATCAGGGCGATGATCTTCTCCACACACTTGTCCTTATCGAACATGACTGGTGCTGCCTGTACCAGAGCGAGTTTACATGTATCCTTCTTGATAATCATAGTATTTTTCCTCCTGTCATTGCTGCAATCTTATATGTAAAACCTACCTGACGCCGATGATCTTTTTCTTTTCCCGCTTTTTCCGACCTGCAACACTGTGAAAATTCATATATTTTCAAAACATTTCTCCCAACTATCTCTAAATCAGAAAAACTCATTCGCCTTATCCGGCTGACAGATCATTTTCAGTTTCTCCGAAATCATCTGGACCTTTTCAGGATTCCCGCTTCTGGCACTCTGCGGACAGATTTCCACGCATCTCATACATGAAATGCATACTTCCCCGTTCGTCATCTTCGGATCCTCAAACGGTATCGCTCCAACCGGACAGCTCTCCGCGCAGCTTCCGCATCCCATACATTCATCTGACACCTGGATGTCCATCGGCAGAACCTTGTATTCCTTATAAGGCCTGTTTCCCGGCACCTCGACCGGACAGACATTCCCCTTCAGGCGCTCCTTCACCTCAGCCGCAAACGTATCAAGTTCATCGTAATCCTGCGCTGACGGACGCCCCGCTTCGATCTGATGGGCGATCGAATGTTCCGCCACCATCGCAGCAGCCCCAAAACAGACAAAGCCCTGAGCCTCAAGCACATCCTTCAATTCCATCAGAGTATCTTCATACGCTCTTCCGCCATATGTAACCAGCAAAAATGCCGGCGTGCGGTCACCCTTTATTTTCCGAAGTCTCGCGGTCGCAATTCCCGGAACACGTCCTCCGAAGGACGGAACTCCCACAATACAAAAATCACCCTGTTCCATTTCATGATTTTTCATATCCCGTCTCGACAGATCAATATTTTCCATATTGCCAAAACTTTCTCCCATATGTTTTACGACTCTTTCCGTCGTGCCCGTCGGACTAAAATAAACATTATAATTTGCCATAATCTTCCCCTTTAAAAAACTCTCCTGAATAAATCTTTAATTTTCCTAAAAAATGCTCTCTCCAATATCCGACTCTTTCCGTCATCACCTACATTCTATCATATCAGCCCCAAAAATCAAACTACAGCTTAACAATGCGCGACCCACAACCTCGCGATGCCGCGGTGCCCAAAGGGCCCCGCGCATCGTCCAGCTTCCGCCAACTCTATTTCTCCCACCACAACCTTCTCTTTATCCCTCATTCCCGCCAACACACAGCGCCGGTGAGACTCCGGGCACGGGCCGCCTGGGTGGAGGAACCCTCCCGGAATCCCACTAAGCGTTCGCGCCCGGAGTCTCACCGGCGCGTACCCCCAGCCACTATGAAATTTAGAAATCAAACAGCGACAGCTGATTCGACTCCGGAAGTCCCTTCAGGATTCCCAGCTCCTCCATCAGATCACAGATCGTCTTACTGACCTTCGTTCTGTTCCGGAAATCCTCCTTGGAGAGGAATTTTCCGGCCTTTGCAGCCTCCTCGATGGAATCAGCCGCTTTTTCTCCCAGACCGTCAATACTATTGATGGAAGGCATCAGCTTGTCCCCCACGACCTGAAAGTGTCGGGCTTTCGCCGTATAAATATCCAGAGGCAGAAAATCAAACCCTCTCGCGTACATCTCCTGCACGATTCTCATATCCCTCAGCGTATCCTGCTCCTTCTTCGAAAGCGTATCCGCCCTCTTCTTATAATCCGCCAGATGATACTCCAGCTTCTCACGCCCCAGACACATGATCTCGTACGAAAACGCACTGGCGCGGATACTGAAAAACGCCGCATAATACGCAAGCGGATAGAATACCTTGCAATAAGCGATTCGCCATGCCATCATAACATAAGCTGCTGCATGAGCCTTCGGGAACATATATTTGATCTTCTTACACGACCAGATATACCAGTCCGGAACTCCGTGCTTCGTCATCTCCTCTTCCCACTCAGGCTTTAAGCCTTTGCCCTTACGGACCGCCTCCATGATCGTAAACGCAAGACCTTCCTCAAGTCCCTGCTGTATCAGATAGATCATGATATCATCACGCGTACAGATCGCAGTCTGAATCGTCGCCTTGCCCTCCTGGATGAGCGTCTGGGCATTCCCCAGCCATACATCCGTACCATGGGCCAGACCCGCGATACGCACAAGGTCCGAAAAATACTTCGGCTTCGTGTCAATCAACATCTGCATCGCGAAATCCGTACCGAACTCCGGAACCCCGAGCGCGCCAAGCTTACAACCGCCGATATCCTCCGGCTTGATCCCCAGCGCATCCGTACTCTGGAACAGACTCATGACCTCCCGCGAATCCAGAGGGATATCCTTAACAGGATCAAGTCCCGTGAGGTCCTGCAGCATACGGATCATCGTCGGATCATCGTGCCCGAGAATATCGAGCTTTAACAGGTTGTGGTCGATCGAGTGGTAATCGAAATGCGTCGTGATCGTCTTCGTCGTCATATCGTTCGCCGGATGCTGGACCGGTGTGAACGAATAGATCATCTCGCCGAGTGGAAGAACAACGATACCGCCCGGATGCTGTCCCGTTGTCCGTCGGACGCCGACACAGCCCTGAACGATCCGGTTGATCTCACAGTTTCTCTTCCGCTCTCCATGCTCCTCAAAATAGTTCTTCACATAACCGTACGCCGTCTTGTCCGCCAGCGTACCGATCGTCCCCGCGCGGAACGTCTGGCCCTTACCGAAAATAACCTCCGTGTAGTCATGCGCACGGCTCTGGTACTCACCGGAGAAGTTTAAGTCGATATCCGGCTCCTTATCTCCCTTGAATCCCAGGAATGTCTCGAACGGGATGTCAAACCCGTCCTTCACCATCGGATGTCCGCAGACCGGGCACACCTTATCAGGCATATCACATCCCGCCATTCCGGCATACTTCTTCACCTCGTCCGAGTCAAAATCATAATAATGACAGTTCGGGCACGAATAATGCGGACTTAACGGATTTACCTCCGTGATACCGGACATCGTCGCGACAAAGGATGAACCGACCGATCCTCGGGAACCGACCAGATATCCGTCCTCATTCGACTTCCACACGAGCTTCTGCGCGATGATATACATAACCGCGAATCCGTTGGAAATGATGGAGTGCAGCTCTCTTTCCAGACGGTCCACAACGATCTTCGGAAGATTCTCGCCATACATCTCGTGTGCACGGTTGTAACAGATATTTCGCAGCGTCTCATCCGACTTTTCGATGACAGGCGGACACTTATCCGGGCGCACCGGCGCGATCGGCTCACACATATCGGCGATCATCCTGGTGTTCGTGACAACGACCTCGTAGCACTTGTCGCTGCCCAGATATTCGAACTCTGAGAGCATCTCCTCCGTCGTCCGCAGGAACAGCGGCGCCTGCTCGTCCGCATCCTTAAAGCCCATTCCGGCCATCAGGATCTTCCGGTAGATCGCGTCGTCCGGGTCCATGAAATGCACATCACAGGTCGCGCAGACCGGCTTGTTGAACTGCTCGCCGAGGGAGACGATCTTCCGGTTGATGTCCATGAGATCATCCACCGTCTTTACCGTGCTCTTCTCGTCCCGCAGCATGAACATGTCGTTTCCGAGCGGCTGGATCTCCAGATAATCGTAGAATTTTACGATCTTCGCAAGCTCCGCATCCGGAACCCCGCGGAGGATCGCCTGGTAAAGCTCTCCCGCCTCACAGGCCGAGCCGATGATCAGACCTTCCCGGTACTCATTCAGCACACTCTTCGGGATCCTCGGTCTTCTCGAGAAATACTTCAGGTGCGACCATGACACGAGGCGGTACAAATTCACGCGTCCCAGATCATTCTTTGCGATGATGATGACATGGTACGTCGGCATCTTCATGATCGTCTCGTCACTCACATGACTGAACTCCTCGAGCTGGTCGAGCGTCGTCATATCGTGCTGTTTTTTCAGCATTTCCACGAATTTCAGGAAAATTCCGGCAGTTGCCTCCGCATCATCGACCGCGCGATGATGATTTTCCAGAGAGACGCCGAGCGCCTTCGCCACCGTGTCAAGCTTAAACCGATTCAGGTTCGGGAGGAGCGCTCTCGCAAGCGTCACCGTATCGAGGACGGTCGGGTCGAACGGCAGTCCCAGAAGTCCCGCATTGTGGGAGATAAAGCTCACATCGAAGGACGCGTTGTGCGCCACTAACGCCGCATCGCCGACAAACTCCAGGAATCTCGGCAGGACCTTGTCCACCGTGTCCGCGCCCATGACCATCGCGTCGTTGATCCCGGTCAGGCGCTCGATGTCAAACGGGATCGGGACCTCCGGATTTACAAACTCATCCATCCGGTCAATGATCTCCCCGTTTCTCACCTTCACGGCGCCGATCTCGATGATCTTATTCTTTGTCGGGGAAAATCCTGTGGTCTCGATATCGAATACGACATACTCGCCGTCAAGACTCTGGTTCCTGGAATTGACGACCATCTCCTTCATGTCGTCGACGAGGTACCCCTCAACTCCATAGAGGACCTTGAAGGTATCCCCCTTGTCGAGCGCATGGTTCGCGTCCGGGAACGCCTGGACGCAGCCGTGATCCGTGACCGCGAGTGCCGGCATCCCCCACTTCTTGGCACGCTTTACGAGGTCTTTCACCTCGGAGACACCGTCCATGTCGCTCATCTTCGTGTGACAGTGGAGCTCCACACGCTTCACCGGGGCATTATCCACACGCTTGGACGTGAAGTCCTCGCTCTTTTTGATGCCGACGATGGAACCGATCGTGAGCTCACCGTCGAACTTGTCGATCGTCGTGATGCCCTTGATCTTGATGAAGTTTCCTTCCTTGATCGCCGCTGTCGCATCTTCCTCCTGGCCTTCCCTGAGGAACATTTTGACCGTGATGCTGTCCGTAAAGTCCGTGATATCGAAGATCATGAGTTTGTTTCCGCTCCGGAGCTCCCTCTTCTCCGCGCGGATCACCTTGCCGCGGATCACAACCTCGCCGATCTCACCGTCAATATCGTGAATATCTACCGCATCGCCTTCAAAATCGCGCCCAAACAGAACATCCGGATTCTCCGATTTCCGGTACGGGATCCTTCCGTCGGAACCTTTCCGGAAGCCGCCGGAAAAGCCGCCTTTTCCCTTCTCGCCGAAAGTCTTCTTTGTAAAACCGCCGCCGTTCTGTCCACCACCGGCAGACTTTCCGTTCTGGTTTCCGCCGGGCTTTCCTGCCGCATCCGTCTTCTGCTTCGATGCTCCGGAACCAGACGCCGTTTTTTCTCCGGGGGCTTTTTTACCGCCGTCCGCCGCGCCGGACCGTCCTGCGGATCCGGAATTTCCAGCGCTCTGTGCCGTGATCCCGGCCCCCGCGTCTCCATTGCCGTCTCCGAACGTTCCGCTGAATCCGCCGTTCGCCGGACCTTCGTCCCACGGCGCACTTTCCGCGGTGCCTTCCAGGTAATTCTCCTCATTCCGGGTTCCCATGATGAGCTCTCCGCCCGGCTTCATGAACACCGGCTGGTCCATCGGGTCCTTCTTCTCCGCTTCTTTATATAAAAACTCCACTTCCGCCGCAAGTCCGCAGCGCTCCGTAAAGATCTTCTCGAGGACGCGCCCGACTTCCTTCGACCGCTCCCTGTAGATCAGGTTGTCCTCGATCGTCATAACCATCTTGTCGTCGGTCACAAATTTTGTGTCCGCCCGACGGAGAATGTTGTACTCGATCATGCCGTAATTCTTAAGCTCCATGAGGATGCTGTCCCGGTAGACATCGTAGAGCTTCTCCGGGGTATACTGTGCCGACAAACGATACTTCTCAAGAATCTTGATCGTGATCGGTCTTCCCGGAAACAGCTGCTTCGCGATCCCGTCTTCCAGGGCATAAATGTTCTTTTTATGAATGAGTCTGGGACTTCTGATATAAACACGAATAGAGCTTCTGTCCTTTGTCATGGTGACCTTTTCCACCACGACAAGTTTCAAAAGCTCTTTCAGTTCATCCGCAATATGAAGCCCCGGGAAAACTTCAAGGAATGGTTTTTCCATACTTATTTCTGCATCTCCTGCATCTTCAAAAGTTCTTCCCGCAGAACGGAAAGAAGCTCATTTTCCGGTACCTTCTTGATGATCTCTCCCTTTTTGATCAGGAGACCTTCGCCGATCCCTCCGGCGATCCCGATATCCGCGCTTCTCGCCTCGCCCGGACCATTGACCACGCAGCCCATAACGGCAACTTTCACGTCAAGATCCATGCCGGATACCATATTTTCGACCTGGTTTGCGAGGTGGATCAGATCGATCTGGGTTCTTCCGCAGGTCGGACAGGAAACAACTTCCACGCCGCCTTTTCTGAGTCCCAGAGTCCTCAGGATCAGCTTTGCACTCTTTACTTCCTCCACCGGATCACCGGTCAGGGAGACACGGATCGTATCGCCGATCCCCTCATGGAGAATAATTCCAAGTCCCACGGAGGACTTGATATTGCCGGAAAGCAACGTTCCGGACTCCGTGATCCCGACATGGAGCGGATAATCTGTCTTTTTCGCAATGAGTTCATGCGCTGCCACGCACATCAAAACGTCGGAGGATTTGATGCTGATCACGATATTATCGTAGCCGAGCTCCTCGACAACGGCAACCTCCTTCAACGCGCTCTCAACGAGCGCCTCCGCGGTCACGCCGCCGTATTTCTCCAGAAGATCTTTTTCCAGGGAACCGCTGTTCACGCCCACACGGATCGGGATCCCGTACTCCTTCGCCTTATCCACGACAGCTTTTACGCGCTCCCGCGCCCCGATATTGCCCGGGTTGATCCGGATCTTATCCGCTCCGCTCTCGATCGCAGCGATGGCAAGGCGGTAATCAAAGTGGATATCTGCGACGAGCGGGATATGGATCTGTTTCTTGATCTCGCGGATCGCAGCCGCAGCCTCCATCGTCGGGACTGCCACGCGGATGATATCGCATCCGGCTTCCTCGAGGCGGTGGATCTGCTCCACCGTTGCCGCGACGTTCTCTGTCTTCGTGTTGCACATGGACTGGATCAGGACAGGATTTCCCCCTCCGATCTTTCTGTCCCCTATCTGAATTACTCTTGTATGATCTCTAAACATACATTTCTCTCCCAATTTCAAAAACTATAAAATGATCCTCAGATCATTAAAGATGACAAATACCATAAATGTCATGAGAAGCGCCATCCCGGCCATATTGACTGCGCCCTCGACTCTCTGGCTCACCGGATGTCTCGTCACGAGCTCCCAAAGCAGGAACACCAGCCGCCCGCCGTCAAGCGCCGGAAACGGGAGCAGGTTCATGACTCCGAGGTTTGCCGAGAACATGACCATGAGATTTAAGAGGTTCATCACAACCGTCACAAAGCCGTACTGCGTATTCTCCTCCACCGTCTGGTCGATGATCGTGACGATCCGCACAGGACCGGCGATATCGTTGGTCGAAACCTTTCCGCCGGCGATCATCTTTAAGCTGTCGATCACCGTGAGGATCCAGTAGCGCACCTCGTAGGCGCTGTACTGGAGAAGCTGAAGCGGGGATTCCGCCGCACTCCGGTATCCGCGCAGGATCACGCCGAGATAATATCTCCCATCCTTAAGCTCCGGCTGGATCACCGTATGTCCCGTCGTCCAGGAGGCAGAGCTCTCATCGTACCGTTGATATTCCACCTGCACCGGATCCTGTCCCGAATACATGAGGTACATGGAGATCTCTCTTGACAGATGGATCTTTCTGCCGTCAAGCTTCGTGATCACATCGCCTTCCTGAAGTCCTGCCGTCTGTGCAGGCATTCCCTCGGAAGTTCCCGCAAGGACCGGAAGATCGATCCCCGCCCAGGATAAGATCACAAACGAGAACACAAAAGCCAGAATAAAATTAAAAATCGGTCCGGCCGCGATCACCGCCATTTTCGCAAGCGGTCCTTTATCGAAAAAGGAAACTCCCTTCACATCCGGAATTTCTTCCTTTTCATCCTCATCTTCCCCGAATTCTCCCAGCATGGCGCAGGATCCGCCGAGCGGCAAAAGTTTTAATGAGTACCGGATCCCGGTCTTTTTGCTCACCCAGGAGAGAAGTCTCGGCCCAAAACCCACCGAAAACTCCACAACAGCGACCCCGTTTAACCTCGCCAGGAGATAATGTCCAAACTCATGGAACAGGATGATACCGCCAAGGACCACCACCGCTGCCAGATAACCAAGATTCAACTTTATTGTTCACCTGCTTTCTATTATTCGTTAGAATCCCCGTAACTGTTCAGTACCTTCACAGTTACGCGCAAAAATCCATTCCAAATCGGCTACGCCGATAGGATTTTTGCCTTCAAACCAATGTTTTCTTACGGTCAGCGCAATAAATGCGCAGACCTACTGAATAGTTACGAATCCCCACTGTTTCTTTAAAAACTCATATGTCTCCGCTTCCGCCTCGAGCACTTCGTCCAAGGACGGATGAGCGATCTTTTTATGATGCTCCATCGCCGCCTCGATCATATCCGTGATCTCAAGGTATCTGATCTTCTTCGCGAGGAATTTTGCGACCGCGAACTCATTCGCCGCGTTGAAGACGACCGGAACGGATCCGCCCGCTTTTCCTGCATCTCTCGCGAGTGCCAGGCCGCGGAAATTCTCATAATCCGGCTTGTCGAAGACGATCTCCTTCATTGTCCAGAAATCCAGACGGTCTCCCTTCATCGGTCTGCGCTCCGGGTAATAGAGTGCATACTGGATCGGAAGCTTCATGTCCGGCGTGCCGAGCTGCGCCATCACCGCGCCGTCCTCAAACTGCACCATCGAATGGATCACGCTCTTCGGCTGCACAACAACCTGGACATCGTCCATTCCGACGTCAAAGAGCCATTTTGCCTCCATGACCTCGAGTCCTTTGTTGACCATCGTGGAGCTGTCGATCGTGATCTTTGCACCCATGGACCAGTTCGGATGCTTTAAGGCGTCCTCAACCTGTACATCTTTCATCTGTTCTCTCGTCCAGCCGCGGAATGGACCGCCGGATGCTGTAAGGAGGATCTTTTCAATCTTATTCCCGTGTTCCCCGTTTAAGCACTGGAAGATCGCGCTGTGTTCGCTGTCCACCGGGAGAAGACGGACTTTCTTCTCCTTTACGAGCGGGATGATCAGATGTCCCGCCGTCACGAGCGTCTCCTTGTTTGCCAGTGCAATATCCTTTCCGGCTTCGATGGCCGCCATTGTCGGTCGGATACCGATCATGCCTACCACCGCTGTCACGAGGATCTCATAGCCCTCCATGACTGCGATCTCTAAAAGTCCTTCCATGCCGGAGACGATCTTCGTATCTGTATCTGCCACACGGACAGCCAGTTCTTTCGCCTTCTCCTCATCCCAGACGCCGCAGATCTTCGGGGAAAATTCCCGGATCTGGCTCTCCAGCGCCTGAATATTTGTGCCCGCCGCGATCCCGACAACTTCAATATCGCCATTCGCACGGACTACATCAAGCGTCTGGGTCCCGATCGATCCCGTAGAACCCAGAATAGCAATTCTTTTCATAATTAAAACCCTTTCGTTTTCCGCAGGCGGCGGTCTTCTGTCTCTCTCGCCGGACTGCCGGTCTCATCCTTTCCTAGCGGATCCCCATGAACGTGATCGCAAAATAGATCGCCGGGGCCGTAAAGATCATACTGTCAAACCGGTCCAGGATCCCTCCATGACCCGGGATCAGATTTCCGTAATCCTTGATATCATGGTTTCTCTTGATAGCGGATGCCGCCAGATCTCCCACCATGGAGATCACTGCTGCGATCGCGCAGGCAGCCGCTGAGATCACGCCCGGGTTCGTCACCTGAATCATATTGTTCTTAAAGAAGGTTCCGTAGAGGAAACCCAGCACTGCCGCACCGACGATACCGCCGACCGCGCCTTCCACCGTCTTTTTCGGGCTCAGTTTCGGTGTCATTTTATGTTTTCCGAAAAGCTTTCCCACACAGTAGGCAAAGGTATCACAGCCCCAGGAACTTAAAAGGATCAGCCAGACAAGGTATTTTCCGTCCGGCATCTCTCGCACCTGATAGAGATAGGAAAACATGATCCCGACATAAAAGATCCCGAAAAATGCGACCGTGATCTGCTCTGTTCCGTATTTCGGGAACGTCACCACGTAGATCGTCATTAAGATCATGAGGGAAACGATCGCGAGGAACGTCACATACTGCTCTCTGCTTCCCATGATCCAGTAATAGGCCACGACAGCCGCATAGCCCACATATCCCGGCGCTGACTTTTCGATCTTCATGACCCGGTAAAGCTCATAAAGTCCGATCAAAGAGATCGCCAGGGAACCAAAATAGAGGACCGTGCTGCCCTCAACAAGCAGAAACGCCGCGATGATCACAAGGACGATTCCGCTGATCAGTCTGGTCGTAAACATAAGATCACCTCTTACTCTGTTTTTACCGCCGCAACTCCTCCGAACCGGCGTTCTCTCTTATTATACTGGCGGATCGCATTCAATAATTCTTCCTTATTGAAGTCCGGCCACAGGCATTCGGTCACGTAGAGTTCTGAGTACGCGAGCTGCCATAACAGATAGTTGGAAAGGCGGAGTTCCCCGCTCGTGCGGATCATGAGATCCGGATCCGGAATCCCCGCGGTGTCGAGATAGGAGGCGAAGACCTGCTCCGTCATCTCCTCCGGCGCGATCTTTCCATCCTTACAGTCCGCCATGATCTTTCTCACGGCTCTCGTGATCTCGTCACGGCTTCCATAGTTTACGGCGATCACGAAGGTCATTCCTGTATTCTCTTTCGTCTTTTCTTCCAGACCGTTGATCGCCTCGACGATATCCGGTGCAAACCGGTTTCTCTCGCCGATCATGCGGACCCGGATGTTATTCTTTTCCGCCATCGCGAGAAGTCTCTTCGCATAGAAGCGGAACAGCTGCATCAGCGCACCGACTTCCTCCTCCGGGCGCTTCCAGTTTTCCGTGGAAAATCCATATACGGTCAGATACCGGATTCCAAGCTGTGCTGCGTCCTCAACGACCTGCTCCAGTGTCTCACAGCCTTTTTTATGTCCAAGCTGTCTCGGAAGTCCGCGCTTCTTCGCCCATCTTCCGTTTCCATCCAGGATCAGCGCCACATGGGCGGGGATCTTTAAATTCTCTTCCATGATATTTGTTCTCCCTTTTATAATCAATGTAAAAACAAGGGACAGGAAATCTTCCCCTGTCCCTGTCTGTCATGTACCTTCATCCTGAACGATTTGGGATCTTCCATCCGGAAATTTCCCTCTGCTCAGGAATCAGGCTGTTCGTTTTTATACGGTAAGAACTTCCTTCGTCTTGTTCTCTACGGCCTTATCGATCTTGTCGATCGCCTTGTCTGTCAGCTTCTGTACCTTCTCGGTAAGATCCTTTAAATCGTCCTCAGAGATCTCATCGTTCTTTTCCATCTTTTTGAACGCTTCGTTCGCATCGCGGCGGATGTTACGGATCGCAACCTTCGCTCCGTCACCTTTCTTCTTTACGTCCTTTGCGAGTTCTTTACGTCTATCCTCTGTGAGCTCCGGGAATACAAGGCGGATCACTGTTCCGTCGTTGCTCGGGTTGATTCCAAGCTCGGAAGTCTGGATCGCTTTCTCGATCGGACGGATCAGGCTCTTCTCCCACGGCTGGATCAGGATCATTCTCGCTTCCGGAACGGAGATATTTCCGACCTGCTGGATCGGAGTCGGAGTTCCGTAGTAATCTACTTTGATCTTGTCAAGTACATGCGGGTTTGCACGTCCTGCGCGGATGGATGCGTACTCGTTTAAGAGGGCATCGATGGATTTTTCCATTTTCTCTTCATATACTTTTAATTCTTCGCTCATGGTTTCCTCCTGTTATCAGACGGTAACGATCGTACCGTTAATTTTTCCCTGCATGGCGTTCGCGATTCCATCCTTTTCGTTTAAGGAGAATACCGCCATCGGCATTTTGTGTTCCATACACATAATGGAAGCAGTCAGGTCAACGACTCCGAGCTGCTTGTCGATCACTTCCTGGATCGAGATCTCGTCATACTTTTTCGCATTCGGATTTACCTTCGGATCACTGTCGTATACGCCGTCGATGGACTTTGCGAGGAGAATGCAGTCCGCATCCATCTCGATTGCCATCAGAGTGATCGTTGTGTCGGTAGAGAAATACGGCTGTCCGATCCCGCCGGCAAAAAATACGACCATTCCATGCTCAAAATACTTGTTCGCACGGTCCTTGGAGAACAGTTTTGTCATATTTCCGCACTCGAACGGGGTGAGGATCTGTGTCTTCATTCCCGCATTGCGGAAGATCTCGGATACATAAATACAGTTCATCACAGTCGCAAGCATTCCGATCTGATCCGCCTTCGGACGGTCGATTGCGTCACTCGTGCGTCCACGCCAGAAATTTCCGCCGCCGATCACGATCCCGACCTGTACACCGGCATCTACAGACGCCTTGACCTGTCTTGCGACTTCCTTCACCGTATCTTCGTCAAAGCCAGTTTTTTTCGGACCTGCAAGGGCCTCTCCGCTGAGCTTTAAAAAAACTCTTCTGTTTTTCATCTTCTCTGCACTCCTCGTAAATCTTCTGTGACTTTTTCGTTCCAGACGCCACAGCTCTCTTTTTTCCTTCCCGCCAGGCAGCCCCCAGCCGCCCCGCGGACTTAGAATAAGTATATCACACTTTTACCTGTTTGCCAACGCTTCGTTATCTTTTCTTATCTTCCCGGAAGCTCTTGAGGACCAGCGTCGTCGGATACCGGTATGCGTAGGTGCAGCTCTTCATGAGCTCCACTTCCTCCGGATTTCTGCAGACACTTAAGATCATGTTCTCTTCCTCGGAGGTCAGATATGCCTCTCCGTTTCCGTCGCGATCCTTGATATCTTTGTAGATCCGGTATTTCTTATAGAAATCCGGGCAGGATCCCTGCCGCATCTTTACCGGCTCCGGAACGATATTGACCCGGTACTGATCCGACATTCTTGCCAGAATGTTGTGGATCCTTTCACAGTATTCCCTCGAGACGAGTCTCGGTGAAGGAATACAGATCATATAGTTCATATTTGTGCCTTCCTTTGTCATTTTTAAGAAACAAATGGCAGACTTCTGCCACATGCCTGCATTAGTATAGCATGAAATCCGCCGCTTGTGAACCACTAAATCGAACACAGCCGGACTCCTGACAGGCGCGGCACAACAAGTGAAAACACGCTTCGCGAGTTTCCCCTTGTTATCGCGACAGTCGCCAAGGTCTCGCGCAAGCGCGGACTTTGGCTCGTTGTTCGCGTAAAAAATACCCGCAGCCGGATGTTTCCGGCCGCGGGCAGATCGGTCATTCTTATAGTTTAATGTTTTTTCTCCTCATCCTTCAGGAGATTCGTCATGCTGTGCATGCTGATGCACAGAGTTGACGTATTGTGGAGCAGGGCGGATGTCGCCGGAGCGAGTACCCCCATCACTCCCAGGATGATGAGACCGAAGTTAAAGCTGATGACAAAGCGGTAATTTCTGTGGACACGCTGCATCAGCGCATTGCTGATCGCTTTTAAGGTCACAAGCTGGAACATCGCATCCTCAGAGATCGTGATATCCGCGATCTCTCGAGCGATCTCAGCGCCCTCGCTGATCGCGATGCCGACACTGGCTGCGGAAAGAGCCGGGGAATCGTTGATGCCGTCGCCGACCATGATGACCTTGTGGCCTGCGTTCTTCTCCGCCTCCACAAAGTTTGCCTTATCTTCCGGGAGAACCTCTGAGTGGTATTCATCCACACCGACTCTCGCAGCGATCGCACGCGCTGTTCTCTCGCTGTCGCCTGTCATCATGACGATCTTTTTGATCCCGAGTTTCCGGAGTTCTTTCATGACCTCCGGAGCTTCCGGACGGAGCGGATCCTCGATGCAGATCACAGCCGCCAGTCTTCCCGCGATCGCGAGATACAGGTGGGAGTACTCTGCCGGGAGTGCCTCAAACTTCTCTTCCTCGCCCTCCGGGATCACGCACTTCTCATCCTCAAATACGAAGTGGTAGCTTCCGATCAGAACCTTATCCTCTCCGATATGGGAGGCAATTCCATGGGCCACGATATAGTCGACTTTGGAATGCATCTCCTCATGGATGAGTCCTTTTTCTTTGGATGCCGCAACAACCGCGTTCGCCATGGAGTGTGGGAAATGCTCTTCCAGGCAGGCAGCGATCCGGAGCATCTCATCCTGATCGCGTCCCTCAAAGGTGACAACATCGGCAACGACCGGCTGTGCCTTTGTGAGTGTGCCGGTCTTATCAAAGACGATCGTGTCCGCCTCTGCAACGGCTTCCATGAAGGAACCGCCTTTGACGGTCATCTTGTAGCTGCTCGCCTCTCTCATCGCGGAGAGAACGGAAAGCGGCATCGCAAGCTTTAACGCGCAGGAGAAATCGACCATAAGGATCGAGATCGCCTTCGTCACGTTTCTTGTGAGAAGGTAGGTCACGATCGTGCCGCCGAGACTCCACGGAACGAGAGCGTCCGCAAGACCGGATGCCTTCGTCTCAAGGGAAGATTTCAGTTTTTCTGAATCCTCGATCATCTTGACGATACGCTCAAATCTTGTAGAGCCAGCTGCCTTCTTGACACGGACAACGATATTTCCTTCCTCGACCGCAGTTCCTGCATAGACGTACATGCCGTTCTCTTTGCGGACCGGTTCGGACTCGCCGGTCATGGACGCCTGGTTTACCATCGCCTCGCCGGACTCAACGACGCCGTCAAGCGGGATCACGCTGCCGACATGGATGGAAACGAGGTCTCCTTCCCTGATATCGGAGATCGGGACAAGGACTTCCGCATCTCCTGTCTTCTGCCATACCTTCTCGATATTTAAGGACATGCTGCCAGCAAGATCGCTGACGGATTTCTTGTGGGTCCAGTCTTCAAGAAGCTCACCGATCCCGAGAAGGAACATGACGGATCCTGCCGTGTTGAAATCGCTTCTCAACATGGAAACCGTGATCGCGGTCGCATCGAGGACCTCGACTTCCAGTTTTCTTCCTGCAAGCTTTCTGACTCCTTTGATGATATACGGAACAGACTGGATCGCAGTCCATACCGCGCGGATCGGAACCGGAAGGAAGATCTTTGTGAAGCATCTTGTGAGACACTTAGTCACAAGCTTTTCCTGGAATTCCTGATTTAACGCTCTGGTTCCGGTTGTCGGCACGAGTTCATTTAATTTCTCATCGTCAAACGAGAATTTTAAGATCTCTGCAATGAGGTCTTCCTTCGTGCCAGTATAACTGATCGCCGCATCTCCGATTCTCTCATATACCTTTGCTGCCGTTACCTGTGGAAGGGATGCGAGATAAAAGGAAAAGAGGTCCGCCTGTCTGATCGACAGGCGTCCTCTGGTGAGATGGATTCGGATACGGCCTCTGATTTCATGCTTTACCGTAAATCTGATTCCTGTTTTCATGATGATTATTCAGCGTCCTCTGTATTTTCTGCAGTCTCTGTGAGATCCTCTGCTGTCTCTTCTTCCTCACCGAACTCTTCTTCCGCACGGGCACGGTTGATCTCCTTTGCCTCTGCAAGAACATCCTCAGCGTTTGCCTGGATGTTGGAAGCAGTTGTCATCACGCACTCTTTTGCGCGGAGACCTGCTGCGAGACAGTTAATATATAATTTCTTTGCATCCTGGCTTCCAAGGACCTTGATACCTGCTGTTCCAAAGAGAACACCACTTGCGAATACAGCGACATTTTTTAATTTTAAGCATTTCTTTACATCTAACATTTTTAAATCCTCCTGTAAATAAAAAATAGAATCACTAGTTTATCTGTAACTGTAAAGATACGAAACAGTTACGGTCATCCCGGTCACTTATGTTTATAACCGGTATACATGACCATAGCAAAGCAGAAAACGGTTGCCCACGCCCAGAATTTATGGTGTTTCATCGGTCCTCACTTCCTTGCTTTCTTTTTTATACACAACGGGAAAAACCGGAAGGTCTTTCTGCGTTTTCAACATGGTAACACCACACCTCCCGGTTAGTCAAATATAATGTCTTTAATTGAGAAACTTTGTCAATTTTTGACAATTATCTCTTTTATGACGCGCTGACGGAACAGCATTTTTCGTCGTCTTTTTCAGTCTTTCTGAGCCCGCTTTTTCCGTGAAATTCCGGTGCGATGATCTCGCTCTCCCCATCGACCTGTTCTCCCGATTCATCGGTAAAAACATACTGGTAAACACGCTTTAAAACGCCCATCTCCTCCAGCATCCGGATCGTCCGGTAGACAGTGGAAAGTCCCACAGTCGAATCCCTCTGCACAGCCTCATAGTAAACTTCCTTGCAGTCTGTCCAGTTCTGTTCCAGGATCACGTCAAGGATGACCATTCTCTGTTTTGTAATGCGTTTTCCAAGCCTCTGGAATTCATTCACGATGTCTTTTTTCTGCCACATCCGGCATCCCTCTCATTCCTGTAAAATCGTTGCTGCCTGTACACAACATATCCGTCAATCTGATCTTGCCGATACTTCGCATTCCGAATTAAAAAATTTCCTACGCCTGCTTCCATTCAATATCGCGGAGCACATATCCGGCTTTGCTCACGGTATCGCGGATCTCACGGTCCGTCATTTTTGTCTTCATCCGGACATCGGCTTCCTTCTTCTCGAGGTTTACCTCCGCCCAGTTGCCGTCCTTCTCGTTGAACGCATTCTCCACATGGAGCTTGCAGTGTTTGCATTTCATTCCATCGACGCCGACAACTGCATAGTACGGATAATCCGACGTATTTTTATCCTGCACCTTGATCTTTTTCTCCACGTCCTTCGATCCGCAGCAGCCGTAGACGAACTGGTGCATTGCCCCTTTCACTGCAAAGATCGCGACCACGATCAGTACAACGATAATAATTCCGTTTATCATTGATCACGCCTCCTTTTTATCGCAGCCATGCCATGACTTCACAACCGCAAAAACAGCACATTTCGGATTCCCTGTGGGGGTATCTTTATCGGCTGTTAGTTCCTACTAACAAAGATTAGCACTAACTAACCAAGTTGTCAATCCTATTTGAGAAATTTTTTGAACAAGTGAAAACACGCTTCGCGAGTTTCCCCTTGTTATCACGACAGTCGCCAAGGTCTCGCGCAAGCGCAGACTTTGGCTCGTTGTTCGCGTAAATTAAAAGAATATGCCTCAGTACATTCGGGCGTCTCGCGCGGTCGCTTGCGACAACCTTCATCTCGCGCGAGTGCGCATCTTAGGCGCACAGTGCCTTTTTGCTTACAGGAAGTTCCATCGGAATTTTCTGTAAGCAAAAAGGACAGCCCTCTTTCAGGCTGCCCTCTGTTTTATATTTGTCTCAGCAATTTCGAAAAATCTTATGAATTCATGCTGACCAGAATGATACGCCAAGTCATACATGCATTCGGCATAAAGTTTTTACTGCGAAATCGAAAACATCTCATTTACGGTCTTCGGATCCAGGCTGTGGTTGTATACAAGGTTCTCGTACTCCATCAGCTGTTCCTTCCACTCGTACTCTCCGCTCTCCGCGTCCTCCCAGCCATGGTAAGTTCCGTCCGACTCCCAGATGCCGAGATGATGGATGATCGGGAGCTTTTCGGAAAGCTGCAGTAAAAACTCGTTGTACGGAGTCAGTGAGAGGTTCGCGCGCTTTAACACGTAGGAAGAAAGGTAGATCGCACCTAAGCGTCCCATATCCTCCGCAGGCTGGTCGTAGTTGGTCCAGATCACGAACGGAGTCTCGTACCAGCACATCTTCTGCTCGTTCGGGGCCTTCGCGCTCTCCACTCCCATCGCCTCGTCAAAGAACTCGTCCTCGATCCCTGGCTGGTGGTCGCCGAACATGACGATCATCGTCGGCTGGTCGCACTGGGAGAAATAATTTACGAGCCACTCAAATGCCTCATCCGATTTTTTCACAAGAGACAGGTACATATCCGCCTCCGGATACTTTCCTTCCATGTCCCCGGTAAGCCATACTTCCTGATCGAAGTTTGCGAACGGGATCATATATCCGCCATGGTTCTGCATCGTCACATTGAAGAGGAATAACTTGTCATCAGGATTTGCCTTCTTTTCGACATACTCCGTGATGAGTTTAAAATCGCTCAGATCGCTGATATAATTTCGGAGCTCATCCCGGCCCTCATAGGCGCTGATATCCATGAAATCGTCAAATCCCATGTTATTGTAGCAGATCCGGCGGTTCCAGTTCTCTGCCGGGTACGGGTGCATGGCGACAGCCGTGTATCCCTGGTCTTTCACCGTGCTGACCATGGAGCGGACGCCGGGATTTACATAGAACTGGTAAGCGATGCTGCCTCTCGGCATCAGGTACATGGAATCACCGATCAGGAACTCAAACTCAGAGTTGCTGGTCATCGCGCCGAACACCGGCATGCAGAGTTTTCCCTTTACGGTATTCTCCGTCAGACTGTTGAGGAACGGGAAATACTCTGTATTCGTCGTAAATTCCCCATCCACCGACAGGTCGGAAAGACTCTCGTTCATGATGCAGATGATGTTGGTCGGCTGGACCGCATCTCCCGCTTCCACCGCGGCCGCCGTCTCCTCGTTCTGCTCTTCTTCGCTTCCCACATATTTTTCATAGATCTCCTGGATCTTCGCCTGGGAATAACCCTCCGGAGCTTTCTTTACCAGATATTTTAAGGATACCGCCGACGCCAGCACATAGCCGTTCTCCGCGTAGGAAGTCGTCGGGTCCCAGAGATTTACCTCCAGTCCCAGTTTCGGGACAAGGACCGTGTAGAAGCCGCCGATAAACACCGCGACCGCAGCAGCGGATCCGCCAAACACGGCAGCTCTTTTTTTCTTCCCCCTGATCCTCACCGGCACGAGCTGCGCCAGTACATTCCACATGATCAGGAGGATCCCGCAGATGATCATCATAAAGGTCGGTGTGTAGTTATAGCTCCCGGCCACCGTCATCGCGGTCTTCACCGCAAGGACATCACTCATCATGATCGGGCGGCTTCTGAAGGATACGACAAAGGCTTCCGCCAGAGAGATCACATAAAAGATCACGGAGGATACAGGGATGGAGATCCGGCTGCTTCCGGAGATTCCGAATACCAGAAGGTACAGCGCAAACATCCACACCATGTTCAGCACCGCATTTTTCGGCAGCACTGCGGCAAGATTTCCTGTCACTAGTTCAAACATGATGTAGGATAATACCGGCGACAAGAAGAATATCGCCGCGGCTCCCGCGCGCTCGAGCCCACTCCCTTCTTTTCTCTCGTATTCCTCTGTTGTTTCTTCTATCTTTTTGTTCATAATCTATTTCTCTTTCTGATTCTGTCTTCCGGAAACCATTCCGCCAAATGAATACTAAGATTTGCTGAACCGTTTCCTTCTCTCATTTCCAAATTCCGTTTCCGAGCCTGTTTTTTCTTTACATCCTGTGCGGATTTTCGCCATCCCGGATCGCCCAGCGCATCTTTGTGGATCTTGCACGCGGGTTTCTCTGGCATTCTTCCGCCGATGGACGGATCACATCGCTCGCAACGTCGCTGTAGATTCCTTCCTTTTTGCCGTCCTTAAAGTAATACTTTACAAGGCGGTCTTCCCCGGAATGGAAGGTCAGGATCGCAGCTCTTCCGCCCGGTGCCAGGATCCCCGGCAGTTTTGAGAGGAAGCTTTCCAGAACCTCGAATTCCTGGTTGACATCGATCCTCAGCGCCTGGAAACATCTCTGGCAGGATTTCTTCACGGCTTCCTTCCGCTCTTTTTCCGGGATAAAAGAAAGCACCTGCTCGATCACTTCTTTTAATTCCGTGGTCGTCTCAATATACTGACGTTTCCGGTTTCTCTTTGCGATCTCCCGTGCGATCTCCTCCGCATAAGGCTCATCGGAGTTTTCCGCGAACATGCCCGCGATCTCTTCCATATCCATCTGTTTTAAGCGCTCCGCCGCAGATATTCCTTTTTCCGGGTTCAGGCGAAGATCCAGCGGACCATCGGCCTTATAAGTGAAACCGCGCTCCGGGTTGTCGATCTGCATCGAGGAGACACCGAGATCTGCCAGGACAAAGTCAAACAGCCCCGCCTCCGGGACGAGCCTGTCGATATCAGCAAAGTTCATCTGTTTTATCGTAAGGATCTCCTCTCCGAAGCCGCGTTCCTTCAGGCGTTCCTTTGTCTTTACGATCTCGATCGGATCCACGTCAAGAGCATACATATGCCCCTGTCCTTCCAGCTTTTTTAACATCTCCGTCGTGTGACCGCCGTATCCAAGTGTGGCGTCCAGCCCCTGCATTCCCGGCTTGATATCCAGGAAATCCAGGATCTCTTTCACGCAGATCGAGATGTGCATGCCGGCCGGAGTGCTGCCCTTTTTGATGACCTTTTCGATCGTATCGGCATATTTCTCCGGATTCTGCTCTTTATACTTTTCTTCAAACCGTCTCGGGTGTGTCCCGCTGTAACGGACACGCCGTTTGTGCACCGGTGCTCCCTGTACCTCTTTTTCTTCCATCTTAAAACCTCATTTATCCTGTATTCAGCTTCCATGCGCCTTGCGCTCTTTCTGTTTATCTTAACACAAAAAGGCGCGGCATGTAAATCTGAGCATTTTCTGCCATAAGTAGCATAACGGGATGAGGTTCCCGTGTCAAGCGTCAAAAAGTACAAAAATATGACAAAAGACCTCCGCCCGGGATCCTGCGGCCTGATCTACACCGCATCATCCCTGCAGAGGTCTCGTTCTGAGAAGAATTTATCAGCTTCCACCGGCCGGAATTACGCGTCAAGTCTCACATGCGTTCGGCCTGAACTTGTTATGCGTCAGATCTTGAAAACGCGTTCTTCATGGAATTGCTGAGCTCAAAGAGCACATGATCCAGGGTATTCCCCGTCTCTTCCTTTAACATCTTTGCGATCTCACGGTTCGCTTTCTCCAGAAGTCTTCTGCTCTCCGCCGGATCCGTGATCTTTGCAGCCTCGGCGTCATACTTGCGGAGCAGGGCATGTCCTTTCGCCTGGACCGCATTCTGGTAGCGCTCGATGTGGATCGCAGATTTCGCAAAAGATGCGTCCGCCATCGCGGCGATCATTCTTGCCGACCAGTAGAAATTCCCTGTGGAAACTTCCTTTGTGGTGTTCGCAAGGTATTCCGGAGTCTCGTCAACAGCCGCATAGAACGGGACCAGCGTATTGAACGCGTTGGACGCGAATGCAAGCCACTGGACTGCCTGGCAGTTTGCCGGAACGTCCGGGCGCATCTGGATCAGAGCCAGGAAATCGTTGCGGTTGATCCCGATCGCGCGGTATTTACCCTTCTGGAGGCCGTCCCCGCTCTTCGCATACGGGTCGAACGGAGTTCCCTGGAAATGGGAGGAAAGTGCATATTTGACATCCTCGACTGTCACCTTCTTCTCCGGCACCATGCTCCACGGGATATCATCGGACTCCGGCGTATAGTCCGCATCCGGTCCATCCCACTTCTTTGTATGCGGGTTAAAGTAGCGGCACATGAACCATGCCCTCGGAGTATTGTAGATGTGATCGGAATCACTGTGGCTTCCAAACGCAGCTCTCGCATCAAAATGACTGCCATTTCCGCCGTTTAAAGAGAGGTCCAGATGGTTCTCTGCGATAAATTCACGAAGGTCCGAAGAACACATATGCTCCTTCTGCTCAGAGAACGCATCGTTTAAGTCAAACTCATCGATACCGAACTGGTTCGGCATCACCACATACCGGTCATCTGGAACACGCTTTGCGATCCAGTGATGGCCGCCGATCGTCTCGAGCCACCAGATTTCACCCGCATCCTGAAAAGCGATGCCGTTCATCTCATAAGTCCCGTACTTCTCCAGGAGACTTCCGAGGCGGATCACGCCCTCTCTCGCACTGCTGATGTACGGAAGTGTGATGTATACAAGGTCTTCCTCACCGATCCCGCCGGCAGCTTCCTCTTTTCCGTCCTCCGCCGGCTGATATTTTACAAGCGGATCTGCGCCGAGCACGCGGGCGTTCGATGTGATCGTCTCCGTCGCTGTCATTCCCACGTTCTTCTCATTGACGCCGCTCGCCGCCCAGATCCCCTTTCCTTTGATCGCATTCGGGACTGCCGTAAATTTCATCGGGTCGCCCGGAAGCTCGATCTCCACATGGGAAAGGACTGACTTGTATACCTTCGGCTGCTCCTCCGGATGGATCACCACGAATTTCTTCGCCGTGAAATGTCCGGAACCGGAGTCATCGTTTCGCGCGATCATCGTTGAACCGTCATATGATGCGTTTTTTCCTACCAGGATTGTTGTGCATGCCATATCAGATACCCCCAAAATTCAATTTTGTCATCATGGTTTCGCGGCTGCCTCCTGAACTTTCCGCAGGAAACTGTCCTGCGAAGCAGTCTTCATTCGGCCATTCTGTCCGCCAGCCACGGATATCTTCAGTTTAGTACGCACTCTGGTTTCTGTCAACTAACTAAGTCACCGCGGTGATGCGGCAGGAAACAGCAACACAGCAAATGCCCCGGAGTACGCATCCCCCGGGGCATTCAAAGTATCAGTATTTCAATTATTTAAAGTACTTCACACCGCTCTCAAACAGCTTCAGATCCTGTTCTCCGGTGATGTTCTTTGCAACAAAGTCGCCGCGTCTCTCTGCGTGACCCATCTTGCCGTATACACGTCCATCCGGACTTGTGATACCTTCGATCGCCATGAAGGAGCCGTTCGGGTTCCAGTACTCATCCATCGTCGGATTGCCGTTAAGATCCACATACTGGGTCGCAACCTGTCCGTTTGCAAAGAGCTTGTCGATCCACTCCTTCGGAGCTACGAAACGTCCCTCACCGTGGGATACCGGGTTCGTGTAGATACCGCCGAGCTTTGCCTCAGCAAGCCACGGGGACTTGTTGGAGACAACCTTTAAGTTCACCATCTTGGAGACATGACGTCCGATCGTGTTGTAGGTCAGGGTCGGAGAATCCGGCTTCTGCTCTACGATCTTTCCTTCCGGAACGAGTCCGAGCTTGATGAGTGCCTGGAAGCCATTGCAGATACCGAGCATGAGTCCGTCACGCTCATTTAAGAGCTTCATGATCTCGTCCTTTAATACCTCGTTGCGGAACGCGGTAGCAAAGAACTTCGCGGAACCTTCCGGCTCATCGCCTGCGGAGAATCCGCCCGGGAACATGACGATCTGCGCCTGCCCGATGGATTTTTTGTAAGTCTCGACAGAATCACGGATATCCTCGGCGCTCATGTTCTTAAATACCTTCGTGATGACCTTCGCTCCGGCGCGCTCAAATGCCTTCGCACTGTCATACTCACAGTTTGTACCCGGAAATACCGGAATGAATACGGTCGGAGTTCCGATCTTGTGGTCACAGATCACGATGTTGTCTGCCTTAAATACTTCGTTCTTAACTTCTTCCTTCTTCACGCCGCTCTCGGTCGGGAATACATCCTCAAGAGTCGCATCCCATGTCTTTAATGCCTCATCGAGCGTGATGGAGACATTGCCGTACTCGAAGGCTGCCTTGTCGGTAACCTCACCGATCACACGGTAGCTCATCTGAAGCTCTCCGACCTTATCTGCCGGAACCTCGCATACGATATCGCCCCATGCCGGTGCGAAAAAGTCTCTCGGATCCACGTCATGCTCGATCTTCACGCCTAAGTGGTTGCCGAATGCCATCTTGCTGACAGCCTCTGCGATACCGTTCGCCTCAGCGGCATAAGCGGAGATCACGCGGCCTGCCTTGATGTCCTCATGAAGTTTATCATAACCATCCATGATCTGCGCGTAATCCGGGAGATCATAGGAATCTTTCTTGATTTCAAATACAACGATCTTGTTTCCGGCTTTCTTGAATTCCGGAGAGATCATGTTCTTTGCGTTCGCCACGTCAACTGCGAAGGAGACGAGTGTCGGCGGAACGTCGATCTCCTTTCCGCTCTCCTCATCGAAGGTTCCGGACATGCTGTCCTTTCCGCCGATGGACGGAAGCCCGAAGCCGAGCTGTGCGTTGTAAGCACCGAGAAGTGCTGCGAACGGCTGGCTCCATCTTGTCGGCTCGCTGCTCATTCTGCGGAAGTACTCCTGGAATGTGAAGCGGATCTTCTTATAATCGCCGCCTGCTGCCGCGATCTTCGCAACGGATGTGAGGACCGCATAGATCGCGCCGTGGTACGGGCTCCAGCTGGAGAGATACGGATCGAAGCCGTAGCTCATCATGGTCACAGCGTCGCACTTTCCTTCGAGGACCGGAAGCTTTGCAACCATGGTCTGAATCTCGGTCTGCTGATATTTACCGCCATACGGCATCATAACGGTAGATGCGCCGATGGAGGAGTCGAACATCTCAACGAGACCTTTCTGGGAGCATACATTTAAGGAGCCGAGCATCTTCAGCCATTTTTCCTTAACATCTCCCACTTCTTTCTTTTCAAACGGGGTTCCCTCGTGGTTCGGAACTTCCAGGGTCACGTCTGTCTCCTGGTGAGCACCGTTCGTATCAAGGAACGCACGGCTTAAATCAACGATGGTCTTTCCGCGCCATGTGAGAACGAGTCTCGGGCTCTCGGTAACCGTCGCAACCGTCACCGCCTCAAGGTTCTCTTCCTCTGCGTAGCCTAAGAATGCGTCAACATCTTTCGGGTCAACGACAACTGCCATTCTCTCCTGGGACTCGGAAATCGCAAGTTCTGTTCCGTCAAGACCTGCATACTTCTTCGGAACCTTGTCAAGGTCGATCAGAAGTCCGTCTGCGAGCTCACCGATTGCTACGGAAACTCCGCCTGCACCGAAGTCGTTACACTTCTTGATCAGTCTGGAAACTTCCGGACGGCGGAACATTCTCTGGATCTTTCTCTCAGTCGGGGCATTACCTTTCTGGACCTCAGCGCCGCAGACCTCGATGGATGCCTCTGTGTGCACCTTGGAGGAACCTGTCGCACCACCGATACCGTCACGTCCGGTACGTCCGCCAAGTAAGATGATCACATCGCCCGGATCGGATGTCTCACGGATGACGTTCTTTCTCGGAGCTGCTGCCATAACGGCACCGATCTCCATTCTCTTTGCAACATATCCCGGGTGGTAAAGCTCTTTTACATAACCGGTCGCAAGTCCGATCTGGTTTCCGTAGGAGCTGTATCCATGGGCAGCCTCTGTGACGATCTTTCTCTGCGGGAGTTTTCCCTTTAATGTCTCATTTAACGGTTTTGTCGGATCTGCCGCACCTGTGATGCGCATTGCCTGGTATACATAAGTACGTCCGGAAAGCGGATCACGGATCGCACCGCCGAGGCATGTCGCAGCGCCGCCGAACGGCTCGATCTCGGTCGGATGGTTGTGAGTCTCATTCTTGAAGTTTACAAGCCACTCTTCTGTCTTTCCGTCGATCTCGACCGGAACAACGATGGAGCAGGCGTTGATCTCATCAGAAACCTCGAGATCTTCGAGTTTGCCCTCTTTGCGGAGCTTTTTCATGCCCATGATCGCAAGGTCCATCAGGCAAACAAACTTGTCGTCGCGGCCTTTGTAGATCTCTTTATGATCCGCAAGATACTGGTTATAAGTGTCCTCAATCGGCTTTTTGTAGTCGCCGTCTGTGAATGTCACATTTTTCAGCTCTGTGGAGAATGTCGTATGACGGCAGTGATCGGACCAGTATGTATCGAGCACACGGATCTCTGTCACAGACGGATCTCTCTTCTCCTCGTTCTTATAGTAATTCTGGATGTGAAGGAAATCCTTGAAGGTCATTGCGAGATTTAAGGAGCTGTAGAGTTCCTTTAAAGCCGCCTCATCCATATCTTTAAAACCGTCAAAGATCGCAACATCCTCCGGCACATCAAATACGGTCACAAGTGTCTCCGGGATCTCCTCGGACGCCTCTCTGGAGTCCACCGGGTTGATACAGAAGGACTTGATCGCAGCGATCTCCTCAGCGGAAAGCTTTCCGGAGATCACATAAGTCATTGCGGAGCGGATCACCGGCTCCTCATTCTCATTTAATAACTTTACACACTGCTCCGCAGAATCAGCTCTCTGGTCGAACTGCCCAGGCAGATACTCGACGGAGAATACCACGTCGTCCGCGCCATGCGGGAATGTCTCCTCGAACACCTCATCGACCGGCGGCTCGGAAAAAATCGTTCCGAGTGCCTCTTTATATACATCCTCAGAAATATTTTCAATATCGTAGCGGACCAGTACACGAACGCCCGTTACCTCTGTAATGTCAAGGTAGCTCTCGATCTCCTCGCGAAGCTCTCTCGCCTTGATTGCATATTCCGGTTTCTTCTCAACAAACACGCGCTTTACGCTCATAGTCTCTCCTCCTGGAAAACGGCTTTGTCCGATGGTTGTTATTTTTCATGACTGCAGCGCCACCTCGTGCGGAGCAATCCATTTTCCATTATCATAGCACAGATTTGTGTGATTAGTAAAGTTAATATATCTAATTTATTTTATTACTTATGCTTATCAGTTGTCACATCCAGCATACTCCCACAGCGATGAACTCTTTTCCATCCTGTATCACCGCAAATTATTAACTCTGCAGATCCTGATTGATCTTGCTCATGCTGAGCGCATCCATTGTCACCTTCATGATCTCCCGGACCTCGTCCTCCGTCATCTTCATGCGCTCCGCAAGCTCCGAAAGCTTCGCCTCACGCCCAAGCTCCTCCGCCATGGACTTTGAAACCTCCTGGAGAACATTGACGCGCGCCAGCATCTCCTCCTCGATATCCGTCTCCTTCTTCTGGTCGTTGATGATCTCCTCCATGCGGACACGAATCCGGCTCTCTAAAAGCTTCTCAAAGCTCCCCTCAAAGCCTTCATCCGCCAGCATCATCAGCTCCATACTCGCCTCCTGGATCAGATCCGCCATCGGGACGCCCTTATTGATATAATCCTGAACAAAAAACAGCGCATTTTTCAGATTACCCTCGATCAGACGCTCCCTCGCCGCCTTATTCCCACTCCGGATCTCCCCGAGCAGCTTCTCATTCTCCTCCTCACTGCACGGCGGGATCGCCGCGATCTCTTCCATATATACACGGTAAATATCTTCCGGATTCAGCTCCTCATTCGCATTGTTGAACTCGTCATCAACATTCCCACTCTCATTCTCATTACTGCCATATCTCATTTTCTCTGCCATGATCTTCTCTCCGTTCTTCTATTGATAAAAATATAAACATATCAAAAATTCCATGTTCCCTGTAAGCATACCATATTTTTTCCCTGACTTCCATAGTAAAGAAAAAACCTATTGCACCAGGCTCGCAGAATTTACTTCTCTCCTGGAATTCATACATAAGCACATGTCACCCGCAAAAATAACGAAACTTCTGCCCAACGATTGTCACTATCCACAGAAACATCCCTTCTTAAAATATGCCAGCAATACCGCCGCCGGCGGTGAGCGTCCGGACAGGAGTGCATGATCCGGGGATCTGGCTTCCTCTTAGCTCGCGGGTGACTGCGTTGGAGAACAGCGGACACTTGTTTGAGCGAAGCGAGTTGTGTCCGCTGTTCTCCGCCCTTAGCAGTCTCCCGGGAGGTTAGAGGAACCATCCCCGCATCCCCAGCACTCCTGGCCGGATGCTCACCGCCCGCCAACCAATTTGGCAACAGCAGGCAACAACCAATTTTCCTTTTCCCCCTTTTCAAATCCCCCATTCTATGATAAAATAGCCTTGTTTCATTAGGAGGACTAATAATGGATATCAACTACGAATTATATAAAGTATTTTACTACGTCGCAAAAACCCTGAGCTTCTCCGAGGCCTCCAAATGCCTCTACATCTCCCAGTCCGCGGTCAGCCAGTCCGTCAAGGTCCTGGAGAAAAAGCTCGGCCAGACCCTCTTCATCCGAAGTACAAAACGCGTCCAGCTCACCCCGGAAGGCGATATCTTATTTAAACATATCGAACCGGCGATGAACCTGATTCACAAAGGCGAGACCCAGCTCTTAGAGGCAAATACCTTAAACGGCGGCCAGCTCCGTATCGCCGCCAGCGACACGATCTGCCGCTATTTCCTGGTTCCGTACTTAAATAAATTCCACAAGCTCTACCCGAACGTCCACATCAAAGTGACAAACTCCACCTCGATCGAGTGCGCCCACATTTTAGAGAACGGCCAGGTAGATTTCATCATCACAAACTACCCGAACTCCGGTCTCTTAAACACCCACAGCGTCCGTGCCATCCGCGAATTCCGCGATGTCTTCGTCGCAAGCGCCGAGCACTTCCCGCTGCAGGATAAGACCTTCACACTCGCCGAGCTTCTCGATTATCCGATCATGATGCTCGACCGCAAGAGTACAACCAGCGAGTTTTTACACTCCATGTTCCAGAAATCCCATCTCGACCTGGTCCCGGAGATCGAGCTCAGCAGCAACGATCTTCTGATCGACCTCGCAAGGATCGGCCTCGGGATCGCCTTCGTCCCGGATTTCTGTATCCCGGAGGACGAAAAACTGCTCTTTATCCTAAAGCTCTCCGAGACTCTCCCGGTCCGCCAGCTCGTCGTTGTCCACAACGAGAACCTTCCGGTCTCCCAGGCTGCAAAGCAGTTTATGGATATGCTGTAGGATTAAACCAAAAAGAGTCATGTCCCGCTCAACTACATGCCGGACAGGGCTCTTTTTTCTTTTACTTTCTGCTCTCCCAGAAATCCTCCATGCACTGTCCCACGTTTCCCCGGTTCACCATCTGAAAATGTTCCCACTCTCTCGGAAACAGTTCCAGATATTCTCTCTTTAAGAACCGGTCATCGAGGAGCAGGATGATCCCCTCATCCTCCGTGGTCCGGATCACGCGCCCTGCCGCCTGCAGAACCTTATTCATCCCCGGATACTGGTAGGCAAAATCAAAGCCCGCCTCCTCTTTCTCCTCGAAATATCCGCGCAGGACTTCCTGCTCCACACAGACCATCGGAAGCCCCGTTCCGACGATCACAGCGCCGATGAGACGTTCCTCCTTCAGATCAATTCCTTCCGAGAACACGCCGCCCATCACGCAGAAGGCCGCCAGCGAATGATTCCGTTTCTTCTCAAATTCTTCCAGAAATTCCTGTCGTTCCTGCTCCTTCATTCCCTGTCCCTGCACCAGAAGATCTGCCGGAAAATCCAGCTCCTCCACAGCCTGTTCGACCTGCTCCATATACTGATAGGAAGGAAAGAACACCATATAATTTCCGTTCTTCGACCGGACAACCTCCCGGATATACTCCGCAACCTTCCGGTATTCACTCGCACTCCGCCTCGAATACCGGCTGCTGACATCCGTCGCCACCATGAGAAGCCGCTTCTCTTCCGCAAACGGGGAGTTCGCATAGACCGCGTAATCATCCTCATTTCCTGAGAGCAATGTCTTGTAATACCGGATCGGCAGCATCGTCGCCGAGAACAGGATCGTGCTGTTCCCCTGTGCCATGCAGAGTGAAAGATTCGAGGACGGATCCACGCAGAACAGCCGCACTTTAAAGGAAGAAACGCCCACATTTTCCGCGTAGATCCGGTAATGATCATCCAACAGCTCATAGACATTCAGGAAATCCCGGAGTCCAAAATAAAAGTCAAGGACCTCGTCCCGCCCTTCAAAATCCGGAAAATCCTCCAGAAATGTCTCCATATCCGAAAAGACCGCCATCGCCGCTGCCGCCAGGGATGTCACATCCGATAAGAGCTGCCATGTCTCGCATTCCCGCTTCATCGCAAGCATCACCTGATTGCACTTCTCGAGATCCTTCGTAAGCTTCGGAGCTTTGCCCTTTGTCAGGCGCTTTACCGTGAGAATATCTTCCTTTTTTAACTCAGCACTGTACATCTCCCGCGCCCGCGAGACGAGATTATGCGCCTCGTCCACAAGGAACAGATATTCCCCCGTCTGCCCGTCCGCAAAATACCTTTTCAGGCGCACATTCGGGTCAAACACGTAGTTATAATCGCAGATGATCCCGTCCGTCCAGCTTGAAATATCAAGGCAGTATTCAAACGGGCATACCTTATATTTTTCGGCATATTCCAGGATTTTCTCCCTCGTCATCTCCTGTTCCAGATGCAGGATGTCAAAGACAGCCTCGTTCACCCGGTCAAAATGTCCCTTCGCATACGGGCATGCATCCGGATTGCACTCGCAGTTTTCCAGCGGGCAGAGCTTTTCCTTCGCCGTGATCGTCACAGAAGTAAAGATCAGTCCCTTTCCCCGGAGGATCCGGAGTGCTTCCTCAGCGACCGTCCTCGTTACCGTCTTTGCGGTCAGATAAAACAGCTTATCGCCTTTTCCCTCCCCGATCGCGCGGACCGCAGGGAACACCGTGGAGAGCGTCTTTCCGATCCCGGTCGGTGCCTGGATGAACAGCCGCTTTTTCCGGCTGATCGTGCGGTAGACAGACACCACAAGGTCTCTCTGTCCCTCCCGGTACGGGTATGGGAATTCCAGATTCCGGATCGATGCGTCGCGGGTCAGCTCATGGTGGTAGAGATATCTCGCCCATTTAAAATATTCATGGACCACGCCCGAAAACCACTGTTCCAGTTCTTCCTTTGAGCGGTCGGTCTGAAACCGCCGGATCTCCTCCGTCTCCAGATTGCAGTAGGTGAGCTGCAGGCGGATCCCGTCCAGATCCTTGTCGCAGCAGTAGAAATACCCGTAGCACATTGCCTGGGCGAGGTGGACTTCGATCGGTGCTTCCAGTCTCGCAACATCCGTATACATGCCCTTGATCTCGTCGATCACCGTGATCCCGTTTTCCGTGAAGATCCCGTCCGCCCGGCCTTCCACCGAAAGAACGATCTCCTGCTCGTCATCCGTGACTTCATGTTTCAGCGGGACCTCCGCCCGGTATCCGGATCCCATCCGTTTCTGGATCTTCCTGTGGATCCGTCCCCCGGCCAGCATCGCATCCTTCTGGGCGTTCCCGGACCTTCGGTTGTCGATATCTCCGGAGCGCAGAACAAACTCCACCAGATTCCGGACCGAGATCCGGATCGATCTTTTATTTTCCTCGCTCATCACATGCGCTCCCTTTCATTTTCGTAAATCAAATATATCTGCACATCTCCTGCGCCGTCCGCAGAAAATACCAGAACTGCAGGCTCTGAATCGCTGCTGATGTTTCCATATTTCATGTCTTTTGCAAGTATAACATTCCAGAACAAAGCTGTAAACTCCGGGTACAAACAAGTGAAAACACGCTTCGCGAGTTTCCCCTTGTTATCGCGCCAATCGCCAAAGTCTCTCGCGCGCGGACTTTGGCTCATTGTTCGCGTAAAAAAAGCAGCCAGCCATACGTTTTGTACAGCCGCTGCCTCTTCGTTTTTTCTTCGATCCGTTACGCTACCGCGTGCATCGGATTCTTTCTCTCGAGGAACTCCTCGAACAGTGTGTTCTCACCGTCGAACTCAACGGTGAGGATCTTTGTAAGATCAAGGCTCAGTACTCCGAGAAGAGACTTCGCATCAATGATCATACGGTTATAAAATACATTCACATCAAAATCACAGCCGCTGGCAATGCTTACAAACTCCTTTGCCTCGTCTGCAGACGCAAATTTTACTTTTTTCTGTTTCATCATATTTCTCAAACTCCTTTTTGTTAAACCCACAGATGTCAAATACCTGATTCCATAAACCCTTTTTGCGAATCGTGAACAGCAATGGTTTCTAACATTCCAATATATGAAATGGTTCGAAAATGTTTCCATACTGCCTACGATTATACATTTATACCATATTCGGAGTTGAGCGTCAATCGACAGATGTCACCATCTTTTTGTTAAGTTTATGACAATTTTTGTCATTTGTCACAGAAAAGGCAGGTAGTTGTCTGATGTCTTAATCTGCAGGAACTCCTTATCAGCAAGTTTCTGCAAATGCATAGTAACCGAAAGCCGAATACATAAATGGCGTTTTTTATCCATCTATATATCCGGCTTTTTGTGAGTTGTCTATGATGTTATTACATCAGAATGTACTTTAAGATAAAGAGCACGGCCAGGATGTACATAACCGGAGTGATCTTCTCTTTCTTTCCTGCGAAGAGGTTCATTACAACATAGGAGATAACTCCCATGGAGATTCCCTCGGAGATGCTGTAGAAGAACGGCATCGCGATGATGCAGAGGAATGCAGGGATTCCGTCTGCCGGGTCCTTGAAATCGATCTCAGATACGGAGCCGATCATGTAGAAACCTACGGTGATCAGAGCCGGAGCTGTCGCAAAGGACGGGATCGCCAAAAAGATCGGGGACAGGAGCAGGGATAACAGGAAGAGAACCGCTGTTGTCAGGGATGTAAGTCCTGTTCTTCCTCCCTCAGTTACGCCGGAAGCACTCTCCACGAACGTTGTGACTGTGGAAGTACCAAGACATGCGCCGCAGGTTGTTCCGACTGCATCCGCAAGGAGCGCGCCCTTGATCCTCGGGAGCTTTCCGTCAGCGTCCAGCATGTCTGCCTTCGCAGATACACCGATGAGCGTTCCGAGTGTATCAAAGAGGTCAACAAAGAGGAACGCGAACACGATCACGATGAACTCAAGGACCGGAACGCCCTTTAAGCTGAACTTGAACATGATCGGTGCCAGGCTCGGGATCGAAATTCCGTTTGAGAAATCCGGGAGCAGGTTGTAGAAACCGAGATCCGGATTCGGAACATACACGCCGGCAAACTGGCAGATGATACCGAGGATCCAGGTGATCAGGATTCCCCAGAGGATATTTCCCTTTACATTCTTCACAATCAGAATTCCTGTGATCAGAACTCCGAAGATCGCAAGGAGAACCGTGATCCCGGCATCGCTCATGGATGCTGTGAGTCCGTCCGCAAGTGTGCTGTTATATCCGCTGATGGAGAACAGGCTGACGAGCGTGGAGCTTCCGATCACGATCTTCGCGTTCTGAAGACCGAGGAATGTGATAAAAAGTCCGATTCCGACGCTGACCGCTTTCTTTAAGTTGAACGGAATCGCGTTGAAGATCGCTTCCCTGATGTTAAAGCAGGAAAGGATAATGAAGATGATACCTTCTGTGAGAACTGCCGCAAGGGCAACTTCCCAGGAATACCCCATTCCGAGAACGACCGTGTAGGCAAAGTACGCGTTCAGACCCATTCCAGGTGCCAGAGCGAATGGGTAGTTCGCAAAGAGTGCCATACAGAGTGTTCCGATGAAGGATGCCACCGCTGTCGCCGTGAAGACCGCGCCGTGATCCATTCCCGCCGCTGCGAGGATGTTCGGGTTTACCGCCAGGATATACGCCATCGTCATAAATGACGTCACACCGGCCATGATCTCGGTCTTAACAGTCGTGTTGTTTTCCTTGAGATGGAAAAATTTTTCGAGACTCATTTGTTTCCCTCCAATTTGTTTTATCAGTTTTTGTTATAAAACCGTTAATTTTTATTATACGAGGTGCAGAAAAAAAACGCAAGGAAAAGAGCCGGATTTTATAAGTCAGCATTTTCCGGCAGTTCGCATTTCATGTCATAAAAAGGCCGCTCTCCCCTTTCGGTTAAGCGACCTTCCCTGTAAATATCATTATTTCAATTCTCTCTTCAAAAAAGCCAGCAAATTCAGTCTCGCCCGCTCCTCCGTATCTTTCCGCCTCGTCTTTACCTTCTTTACGACCTTTCCTTCCTGATCCCTGTGGATCCGGTAAACGATCCGCAGGTACTCTCCGACCTCTTCCCAAGCCTCGCGGCTCTCCGGGATCAGGTCGAGTCCCATCTGGAAGACGTGGAACATGCCGTCGTAGACGGAACAGCGGACTTTTACGCCCTCTGCTCTCGCTTTCTTCGCAGCTTCTCGCGTGTCATCAAGAAGGACCTCATAGGAGCCCACCTGCATGAGCATCGGAGGAAAGCCCTCAAAATTTCCAAACAGCGGGGACAGATACGGGTCCTTCGGATCATCATCCCCGATATAGCTGCACTGGTAGAGCATATTTTCTTTCGAATTTCCAAACAATGGGTCGATCGTATAATTCTCCTCATACGAAGCCCCGCTGAGCGTCACATCCGTCCAAGGGGACATCGTGATGATCCCAGCCGGGAGCGGAAGCGCATGATCCTTTGCGTAGAGACAGAGCGCGAGGGCAAGTCCGCCTCCCGCGGAATCTCCGGCAACCACGATCTGTTCCGGATCGTATTTTTTTTCATTTAAAAGCCATTTGTAGGCATAGACTGCATCCTCGAGTGCCGCCGGAAACGGATGCTCCGGTGCGACCCGGTAGTCAGGAGTCAGGACATCCGCCCCGAACCCCAGTTCCGAATATTTAACCGCAAACCGCCGGTAAATGTTCTTCATCGGACCGATATATCCGCCGCCGTGGAGCTGCAGGATCACCCGCCCAGTGACCGCCTGCTTCGGCTTTAAATATTCCATCACGAATTTCCCTGTCGGGATCAGTTCATAGATATAATCATTCGGGCACCGCCATGCCGGTTCCACCGGATTCTTTCGGAATTCTCCGGTCTGGATCGGCTTTTTTAAAGATGTCTCCATGACATCTCTCATCATATCCCTGGTCAGATTCCCGATCATGCTGACTTCTTTTCGGCTCATGTTTCATTCCTTTCCTGTCTGTTCCTTTTCCTCATCTATCACACATGAAATCTCCGCCGCAATTCCCGTTTCACACTCCTGTCCCCGAGCAGCACCGTGGCAAGAAGCGCTGCCACCGAGATCACCACAGAAAGCACTGTGAGCAGCGGATGCCTCGTCCAGCCGATCTTCCAGAAGATCAGCGGGATAAAGCTTAAAACCGTGATCGCGATCTGGTACATAAAATAGCTCTGCCAGTTCAGTCGGTTCACGAGCATCATAAGCAGGATCGCCGCCACTTCAAATAAGACAACGCACGGGATCGCATAGTCCACCGACCAGCCATGCAGTCCCGTCAGCGTGTCGATCAGAAGCAGGATCGCCTGGATCCCCAGACACTGCCTGACAAGGATCCCGGAAAGGCTTGCATGGCGCATCACGGAAAATTTTAATGTCATCGCCACATAGGCAGCGGCGCCCGCGGTCAGGAGTGACCATTTAAATGGGATCTGCCGGTAGGTTGCAAGATTTACGATCCCCGCAAGGACCGAAACGAACACCAGCGAAAGATAAAACATCCGGACAGCCTTTTTGATCTTTCTGCGGTCCTGTGCGATCACCGGATACCGTCCTTTATCATGTTCCCGGTCTGTGATCCCGTTGCTCTCCTGCTCCACCGGGATCCCCTGATCTTCCAGGAAACGGAAAAACACTTCCGGCAGATGATTCTCTGCCATTGCACTCGTAAACGCCAGGCAGAGCTTTCCATCGTAAGCTACCGCCCCGCATTTCATCCGCTGCTTCGGAGATGCACCGACGAGAAGCTCAAAATCCTCAACATCCTCTCTCAGATCTTCCCGGATCTTTGCAGGGCCGATGTTGGAAAAGGTCATCGTATGGGCGCGGCTTGTGCGAAGGAAGATCAGTTCCATCGCCAGATGCTTGATAAACAGAGGGATCGCCCTCACATACCACTTTTTCTCGTTGGATACATTGTAGGAGATCGTCTCCTCCAGTCGCTCCTTCACGATCTGTTCGTCCATCTGACGACTGACGTTTGTGAGGACCTCCCGGAAGTTCTCCGGCGCCCTGCCTTTCGGCCAGGAGATATTGACTACCGCAAAAAAATTTGCGAGCGTCTCCGAGTCAAAAAAGCTCCGCAGATTGACCGGAAGATTGAGCGCTGCCGGTTTTTTCAGGTTCTTCCCGTTCGTCTCTGTCCGGATGACAGACCATAGAAGTGCTGCTGCCAGGTATTTTGTGATACTGACCCCGTATTTCCGGCACTGTGCTTTTAGATCCGCGACCTGCAGTGTTCCCTTTAAGATCCCCATCTGGTCAAACGGAAGAAATTCCCCACTTACCTGAAGTGCCGGTTCGCTCTCATAGTGGCGTTTCGGTAATTTTCTGTAATAGCGGAGATAATCATCCTCTTTTAATGGAGAAAATTCTTTTTCTTCCGTGATAACCGGAAGATTTTTCTTTAACTCCAGATAATGCTCCGTCAGCCGCGAGGCAAACCGGAGAGCTCCGAGTCCGTCTGTCAGCCCGTGGAAAACCTCAAAATTGATGCGGTTTCCGAAGTAGCTGACACGAAACGGAAATCTCGCCGCACGATGTGGATCGATAAACCGGCACGGTGCGCTCTGCTCTTTCTCGATCACAGGATCCCGGTCGTTCGTCTCAAAATAGTACCAAAAAAATCCCTTCCGAAGCTTCACCCGGAAATTTTCAAATTCCGGGAGTGTCAGGAGCAAGGCTCTGTGGAGAAGTTCCTGATCCACCGCCTCCTTCAGATTCGCCGAGATCCGGAATACACTGCTCAGATCTTCTCCGGACACCGCCGCAAAAAGTTTTGCCGTGTTGTCCAGTCTCCGCCATGCGGCGCCCTGGATGCGCCGGCGTTTCTTTGTGAATTGCTCCGATAAATTCTTCATTCAGATCCCGCACCTCTTTCAGGATAAAAAAATAACCGGAAAAATAATTTTTCCGGTACATCAGAAGCAGGGGAAGAGGGGCTCGAACCCCCATCTACGGTTTTGGAGACCGCTGCTCTACCATTGAACTATTCCCCTATATTTTGTTGCGCATCACTTAATGCTCCATTATAGTAGCATGAAATGTTTTAATTGTCAACACTAATTTGAAAATTTCTTATATTTTTGTATCCGGCACTTCGAGCGAAAAAATCAGCTGCCTTATGCCAACCTGCAGACCGATCCTTTTCCGCTCAAAGCATTACCGCATCCTCCGTACTTTTCCGATCAGATCAGCTGGATCGCCTCTCTCACATTCTCCACCCCGATCAGTCTGATCCGTTTCTCATCCTTTAACTTCTCCAGATTTGATTTCGGGAGCAGACAGCTTGTAAAGCCCATCTTGATCGCCTCCGACACACGCTGGGCCGCCTGGGAGACTCCGCGGACTTCGCCGGAAAGACCGACTTCCCCGAAGATCAGCATCCCCGGATCCACCTCCCGGTTCTTAAAGCTCGACACAAGCGCCATCACAACGGCGAGATCCAGCGCCGGTTCGTTCATCTTCATTCCGCCCGCGATATTCACATAGGCGTCATACCGGCTCATCGCATACCCGCATCGCTTTTCCAGGATCGCGAGTAAAATGTTGATCCGGTTGTAATCGACGCCGTTCGCCGTCCGTCTTGCCATTCCGAAATTCGTCGCTGTCACGAGCGCCTGGACCTCCAGGAGGATCGGTCGCGTTCCCTCCAATGAACAGGCTACCACCGCCCCAGACGCTTCCTTCGGACGCCCGGAGATCAGCATCTCCGACGGATTTAGCACCTCGGAAAGTCCTTTTTCTTCCATCTCAAACACACCGATCTCGTTCGTGGACCCGAAACGGTTTTTTACTGCCCTGAGGACCCGGTATGCGTCATTCCGGTCTCCCTCAAAGTAGAGAACCGTATCCACCATATGTTCCAGCACACGCGGTCCCGCGACAACGCCCTCTTTTGTCACATGGCCGACGATAAAGATCGTGATCCCGTATCCCTTTGCGATCTGCATCAGGAGATTTGTCGATTCCCGGACCTGGCTCACGCTTCCAGGTGCCGACGAGATATCTTCCCGGAACATTGTCTGGATCGAGTCGATGATCACCACATCCGGCTTTGCGCGCTCGATCGCGCTGTGGATCGTGTCGAGATTTGTCTCGCATAAAAACAGAAGATCTCCCGAAATCTCCCCTATGCGATTCGCACGCATCTTGATCTGCTTTAACGATTCCTCTCCGGAAATATAGAGGACCCGTTTTCCGGCCCCTGCAAGGTTTCTGCAGACCTGTAAAAGCAGCGTCGATTTCCCGATTCCCGGATCTCCTCCGACCAGCACAAGGCTTCCCTTTACGATCCCGCTTCCAAGAACTCTGTCAAGCTCTCCAAAGCCCGTAGGCGTCCTGTCCTGCTCCTCCAAAGAAATCTCCGAGATGTGGACCGGGACCGCCGTCTTTCCGGCTCCGACCGCATTGATCTGTCCGGCCGGCGCTTTTTTCGTCTGGGCAACCGGTTCCTCGACAAATGTATTCCATTCCTTGCACACCGGACATTGTCCGAGCCATTTTGCGGACTCATAGCCGCACTCTTTACAGAAAAAAGCTGTATTTCTTGCTTTTGCCACGATATTCTCCCTGTACAGGAAACGCTCCGAAGTGTATCCCCGGAGCGCTCTGTGATACTGCCGTCCATATCCTGTCCGGACAGTGATTTCTGATTTTCCTATTTACTTGCGAACGATCTTGACCTCTACTTCTCTGCCCTCATTAAGTTCAACAGAAAGGCTCAGTTTACCGCTCATATTTGTCTTCATACCGCCGACGCCAACGCCGTCCTCGAAAACCTCATACTCGCAGTCATCCTCTAACTGTACTGTGATCTGGGCATCCTCAAATCCTTCGACTTTGAATGTCACTGTTGTATCGGTCACTGCAAAATCCTTTACAGCAGTTCCCGGAACAGACTCATAAACGAACATTCCGTTTCTCTCTAACTTTGTGATTTCCTTAAACGTCTTAACTTTATAAAGATCACCTTCGTGCTCGAAGTCTTCTACTTTAGATTTTGCTGCGAGGCTGTAGTTTCCGAAACTTAATGTCCCGTTTGCCTCTGTACGGATCAGTTCGTTGATTACTGACATAATGCTTACTCTCCTTTTGTGTATTTCAACAGAGGGCTTTCTCCCCTTCACTGTTGTAAATGCTGCAGGGATCTGATTACCGGACCAGGTCATCACTGCATCGTCGTGCCTATGATTTTACCACACTGGCGGAAGTTTTTCCAGCAGTTTGTGGATGTCTTGCAGAAAATTTCAGTTCTCCGTCCTTACAGGTGATCTTCACGGAATCTCCCTCCCGGACTTTTCCTTCCAGGACGAGCTCCGCGAGCTTATCTTCAATGAGATTCTGGATCGTGCGCTTCAACGGTCTCGCGCCATATTTCTCATCGTATCCTTTCTCGACAAGGTATTCCTTCACGTCATCACCGACATTTAAGCGGATAGTCATCTGGCTCTTTGTCCGCTTTTCGAGGATATTTAAGAGGATCGTCACGATCTCCTTCATGTGATCCTTCGTCAGCGGGTGGAACACGATCGTATCATCGATCCTGTTTAAGAATTCCGGCTTGAACATCCGTTTTACCTCGTCCATGACTCCGGTCTTCATGCGCTGATAGCGCACTTTCTCATCGTCCTGGGACATGAATCCGAGCTGCTTCGGCGCGATGATGTTCTCAGCACCGGCATTGGATGTCATGATGATGACCGTATTTTTGAAATCAATCTTATGGCCCTGGGAATCCGTGATATGACCGTCATCCAGCACCTGCAGAAGGATATTGAACACATCCGGATGGGCTTTCTCCACCTCATCAAAAAGGATCACAGAATACGGATTTCTGCGGACTTTTTCGCTTAACTGTCCGCCTCCCTCGTATCCGACATATCCTGGCGGGGATCCGATCATCTTGGAAACACTGTGTTTCTCCATATACTCCGACATATCAACACGGATCAGGGCATTTTCCGTTCCGAACATTGCCTCCGCAAGTGCTTTGCAGAGCTCCGTCTTTCCGACTCCGGTCGGTCCGAGGAATAAGAAGGAGCCGATCGGGCGCTTCGGGTCTTTCAATCCGACTCTTCCGCGACGGATCGCCTTCGCGACGGCAACAACCGCCTCGTCCTGTCCGACCACGCGCTCATGGAGAATGGATTCCAGTTTTAAGAGACGTTCTGTCTCTCCCTCTGCGAGCTTGCTCACCGGGATCTTTGTCCATCCGGAGATCACATCCGCAATGTCGTTCTCGTCCACAGTCAGCTGCCTGCTCTCCTTCTCACTCTCCCACTTTTCCTTCATCTTGCGGATCTTCTCCCGCTTCGAAGCCTGTTTCTTCTTGATCTCACCGGCGAGCTCGTATGCCTCGCTGCGGATCGCGTCCTCTTTCTCTTTCTCGAGCTTTCTGATGTCCTCCTCGAGTGTCTTGATGCCCTTCGGCTCCACATAGACCGTGAGTCTCGTCTTGGAGGCCGCCTCATCGACTACATCGATCGCCTTGTCCGGCAGGAACCGGTCATTGATGTAGCGGGCAGAAAGGCGGACTGCTGCCTTTAACGCCGCATCTGTGATCGTCACATGATGATGCTCCTCATATTTCGGGCGGAGTCCCTTTAAGATCTGGACCGCCTCGTCCTCCGTCGGCTCCTCCACAGTCACCGGCTGGAACCTGCGCTCCAGAGCCGCGTCTTTTTCGATATATTTCCGGTATTCCTCGATCGTCGTCGCGCCGATCAGCTGGATCTCACCGCGGGCAAGGGACGGTTTTAAGATATTCGACGCATCCAGTGCGCCTTCCGCTCCGCCTGCACCGATGATCGTGTGGATCTCATCGATAAAGAGCAGGACATTCTCCGCCTCGGTCACCTCACTGATCACATTTTTGATCCGCTCCTCGAACTCGCCGCGGTATTTGGATCCTGCAACCATTCCGGAGAGATCCAGGATCACCACGCGTTTTCCGCGGATCGTGTCCGGAACATCACCGGAAGCGATGAGCTGCGCGAGACCTTCGATCACGGCTGTCTTTCCGACGCCCGGTTCTCCGATCAGACACGGGTTATTCTTCGTTCTTCTGCTCAGGATCTGGATCACGCGGCGGATCTCCTTCTCCCTGCCGATGACCGGATCCAGTTTTCCCTCTTTTGCGAGAACCGTGAGATCGCGGCTGTACGCGTCAAGCGTCGGAGTCGCACTCTGTCCGCCCCGCGGCTGGCGTCCCTGAGCCAGTTCCTCTTTTCCTGCGTTTCCATCCTCTCCCATCGCGGATAAAAGATCGATATAGACCTTCTGGATGTTGATATTCAGTGTATTTAACAGGCGGACCGCCACACAGTCCGATTCTTTCAGTAACGCCATCAGGATGTGTTCCGTCCCGATTAACGGCGCATGGAACCTCACCGCCTCTTTATAGCTGTTTTCCAGCACATGTCTCGCGCTCGGCGTGTAGCCATCGCGTTCTTTGGTGGCTGTGTTCTGATAGGAAGAGACAAGCTGCTCCACAAGAGCGAGCAGTCTGTCGAGCTTCACCTCATTGGCCTCGAGGACCATGGCAGCGGTTCCGCTTCCCTCCTCAATGAGCCCCACCAGGATGTGCTCCGTCCCGATCACATGGGACCCCATATCCTCCGCCGCTTCACCGGCAAGAACGAGCGCCTCCTGGGCTTTTTCCGTATATTGTGCCATCTGTTTTCTTTCCTCCTGATCGATCAGAAATATCCGCAGACCCCGCACCGACCGGTGTCCTGGTTTTTTCGGTCATTTCTGATTTTCTGCAGCCGTTCAGTGCCCTTACAGGCGCAGGCACAAACCTGCTGAACAGTTGCGATTTTCTATCTTTTCTTCCGGAGATCATGCCTCCGGCTCTATAATTTCCGGCAGCCGTTTTCTCAAAAATTCCGCTCTCGCAGCATCCAGCTCATCTTTATCGAGCGGACGGTCTGCCAGACTCAGAAGATTTGCAGGCTGGATCCCGATCATCAGTCCGTAAACAGAACACGGCTCCTTCACCGTCAGGATCCCGTCTGTGATCCCAGTCATGATCTGGGACAGAAATTCCATTCCGTCCTTTCTCGTCAGGCGTCTCGCATATTTTAAGACTCCGTACGATTTATAGCATTCATCCGCTGCCTGCACCGGCTTTCTCTGGCGGTATTCCCGGCGCATCCGGCGTTCCTGGGCATCCAGCTCCAGCGCCGCCTTTCGCACGATATCAATGATCTCCTGTTCTGTCTGACCCAGAGTCTTCTGGTTCGAGATCTGGTACAGGGAACCGAAGTTTTCCGCGCCTTCGCCGTAAACGCCGCGGACCTGAGTCCCAAAACGGCCCATATCCGCTACCAGGCTGCTGAAATTTTTGTTTTTCGACAGCATCGGCAGATGAAGGACCACTGCTGCCCGGAGTCCCGTCCCCACATTTGTCGGGAACGAGGTCAGATATCCGTATTTTTCATCAAACGCATAGTCAAACCGTTCTCCGATGTAATCATCGATCCGGTCCGCCTTTTCGTAAAGCCGGTCCAGGGTCAGCCCCGTCTGCAGCGTCTGGATCCGCACATGGTCATCCCCGTTTAAGAGGATCGCCGTGGACTCATCCTCCGACAGGATCATCCCCGTCGGATCTTTTTTCTTCATCACGCTGCGATTTAAAGCCCGCCGCTCTAAAAGTGCAGTCTTTTCCAGATCTCCCATCCTCTCCAGGTGTGTAAACCGGTACTGCATCCGGTCCATGGAGGCGATACCGGTGAGTCCGCCGAGAAGTTTCTCTGAAAGCTCCACACTCTGTTCCTTTGTGAGACGCCCGGGGAACGGGTACTCTTTCAGGTTTCGAACCAGACGGATCCGGCTGTAGATCACATTTGTACCTGTCTTTCCAGGCATCTCATACCATTTATCCATTCTGTTTCTCCTCTTTTAACGCCCGGATCTCATCTCTGAGCTTCGCGGCCTCCTCGTACTCTTCCCGGCGCACCGCGTCTTTTAATCTCGCTTCCATCAGGCGGATCTTTTCCTCTTTTGAAAGTTCCGGGATATTCACCGGATCCTCTCCCGGTCCGGCAGCTTCTCCGATCACCGCCGGATCCGGCTGAAATCCTGCCGGATGTTTTCCGACATGTTTTTCGCTGCCCTGAAGATGGCGGATGTGGTCGCTGATCAGCGGATCAAAAACACTGTAGCAGTCCGGGCATCCAAACCGGCTGTCCTTTACAAATTCCTCATACGTTGTTCCGCAGGTCGGGCATACGACGCCGGAATATTTTTCATCCTCTTCCTCCGTCTCCTGGGTTCCAAGGAGTCCTGAGAGAAGTTTTCCCAACGGGAACTCTCCCTCAAAGAGTGCGGAGAACTGTCCGAGGTCCGCATGGGCGGCACACTGGGTACAGAGGTTGTGCTCGGTCTTCACGCCGTTGATGACTTCCACGTATTTTACGGTCGCTTCCCGTTTTTTGCAATGTTCACAAAGCATGAATGTTCCTCCTTTATGCCTGTCCGCCGAACTCATCATAGATCTGGTCCACAAGGTTGTGGATCTCGTCTCTGCCGACGTTTTTGCAGATCCCGCGCGCCACGATCAGCGCAAGATCATTTTTCATCTCCTCCATCGTCCGCAGTTTATCCATATCCAGGGCGATCACGGCCCCGCGTCTGCGGTCCAGACGCAGGAAGCCTTCCTGTTTCAATACAGCATATGCCTTATTGACTGTATGCATGTTAATTCCGATCTCATCCGCAAGCTGTCTGACCGACGGAAGGCTGTCCCCGTCGTGAAGCACATCCATCGCAATGCCACAGATGATCTGGTTGCAGAGCTGGGTGTAGAGCGCTTCCTCACTGTCAAAATCAATCTTCAATACCATTCTATCACCGTCTTTGTTTTAGATTTTTGATACCGGGACCGCGCAAACAGCCCCGGTATCATTGTATTCCATTTGTTATATGTGTATAGTAACAGATTGCATGGAATCCGTCAAGCGGAATCATGATTTCGACGTACATATGTTCTTTTCAGCTTTTTATTCCAGGTCCAGCCTTCCCTCCGCTGACCGGTTCACCGCGATCCGCTCGATCGTCCAGGCGATATCCGCGGCCTTACCTTTCAGTTTTTCCCAGGCATCCGGATCCTGGTACACACGAAACAGTGCTCCGAAGATCACGTCATATTCTCTTCTCGCACCTTCCGGAAGTCCCGTCGCCTCCGAGATCTCGTCAAAGCGGTATCGCGCAGCTTTCGGGAACTGGTCTTTTTTCATCTCATCCCCGGAATTTTCATAGATATATGCCCCGAATCCGTCCTTCACCGCATCCGGCTTTGAAAAACGCAGTTCCTTTTTCTTCTCGTCGAGGGAATAAAAACAGGAATACAGCGGGTTTCCTCTCTTATCTTTAAAACCCCTGTATTCCCCGCCGGACGGGTCATACACAAACCTCCAGCCGTCATCGCGGAATTTCTTTCTCCACCCATCCGGGAACGCATTGATAAATCCGGCAATCATGTTTTCTTCCTCCGGGCTCACATCTTTTTTCGTCCCATCCGCGTTCACTGCCCGGATATCCCCGGCCGGATCCGGCTGTCCGTCATAGTCAATATAGGAAAATCCGGCATATTCATTTACGCGCATGCTCCCGTCCGGACGAAACGCATAAGTCTTTCCCCGGATCGTGCGAACAGCCTCCTGATTCATCGTTCCGTCCGCATCGAACCAGTACCACTTTCCCTTATCCTGAAACCACTGGATCATCGCATTTCCCGAAGGATCATAATAGTACCAGTTTCCGCCGCCCGGACCATCGTACTGCCAGCCCTCCGAGAGGGAACCATCCGTATTAAAGTGGTAACGAATGTTTCCGACCGTTCTCCATCCCGTCTCCATGATCCCGTTTTGATCAAAATGATACCACTCACCGTTAAGATCCTCCCAGGTGCCGCGCGCCGCTCTTCCGTCCGAATATTTGAACGTATACCCGGCATCCGTGAGTGTCCACGTCCCGTCCGCGGCGAATGACGTCATGGCATGTATGGCAGTCAGTGCGAGGGCTGCGGCCGTCAACGCATATTTTTTATTCTTCTTCACAGACAGTCCTCCTTTCCGCGTTTTCCGCTGTTTTCTGTTTGTTATGATCCGCAGCCATTCATTTACAGAGTCTGACTTGTCGGCACAGATCTGCCGGCCATCTGCTTTCTGACAGCCGGGCTGCCAAGCGTCCTGTCCGCCGCTTCTGTTAAATCTCCGTTCTCATCCATATCAGGAGCAGACGGATCCTTACTATTATCGGTTGAATCTGTGTGTAAAATCATTTATACTGAATAAAGGATTGTTTCATCCAAAGTCAGCACTTTCACGGACTCGGCCCCGTCAGAACAATACTGACCGCGGTTGATTTCTGGTCTGCAATCCTTTCGCCGTCCATCGAGGACAGGCGAATCCTTACTATTATTGACAAAGAAACTCACACGAAAGGATTTTTATATGAAACGATTTTTTGCCTGGGTGGGAATCCTCATCATCGCCGCGGTATTTCTCTCCCTCATCGTCCTGACATTCACCGGAGGTTCCGAAAATGTCATCATGGCACTTCTCTTCTGCGTCATCGTCATCCCGGTGATGCTCTACGGCTACGCGCTGATCTTAAAATATCTCCGCGGCAGGAACAAAAAAGACGATCAGCAGAATCCGTAATCCTTCGCCATCTTTTCCAGACGGTCAGCAGCCATTTTCAATGTCTCTTTCCCTCTGGAAAAATGCAGGCGGATATAGTTGTTCACCGGCTCCTTAAAGAAACTGGAGCCCGGCACTGCCGCCACACCATACTTCTTTATCATCCATTCACAGAACTCCAGATCTGTCCATCCGGAAAATTCCGGTCTCTCAAGGAATCCAGAAATATTCACAAGAACAAAATAGCTGCCCTGCGGAGTTGTGTGCGGGAGTCCCATCTGCTCCAGTCTTCCGCAGAGATAATCTCTCTTTTCTGTATAAAGGTCTTTCAGCCATTCATAATACTCCGGTCCAAATTTTAAGCCTGTGACTGCTGCTTCCTGAAGAGGTGCCGCAGCGCCCACCGTGAGGAAGTCATGAACCTTCTTTGCCGCCTCGATCACGCGCTCCGGTCCGATCAGATAGCCCAGTCTCCATCCGGTCATGGAATACGTCTTTGAAAGAGAGCTGCAGGTGATCGTCCGCTCGTACATTCCCGGGAGTGCCGCCATGGAAATATGACGGTTTCCATCATAAATAATATACTCGTACACCTCATCGGTGATCACAAATGCATCATACCGCTTCGCAAGCTCTGCAATCTCCTCCATCTCTCCCATAGTAAATACTTTTCCGCACGGATTCGACGGATTACAGAGGATCAGCGCCTTTGCTCCGTCCCGAAACGCCTGCTCCAGGACCGCTCTGTCGTAATGGAAATCCGGCGGCACAAGCGGAATATAGATCGGGTCTGCCCCGGAGAGGATCGCGTCTGCCCCATAGTTTTCATAGAACGGGCTGAAAACCGCAACCTTGTCTCCCGGATTGCACACCGTCATCATCGCTGCCATCATGGCCTCCGTTCCTCCACAGGTCACAACGATCTCCTTATCCGGATCGATCGGACGATTCCATTTCTTTGTATACATGTCTGCCAGAGCATCGCGGAAATTTTTCGCTCCGAATGTGATCGAATACTGGTGAGGGCCATGTTCCGCCGCCACCTTCAATGCCTCCAGGATCTCCTTCGGCGGATCAAAATCCGGGAATCCCTGGCTCAGATTGATGCTGCCCGGCGTCATATCGTTAATTCTCGTCATTCTCCGGATGACGGAGTCCGTAAATGTCTGTACTCTTCTGCTTAATTCCGGCATAGGAAAAACCTCTCTTCTGATGTATTTTGTCATTTATGATACCGCTGCCTCCTGAACAATTACGCACTTGCGGTCTTTTATCCTAGTATCATCTTACCACAACTGATCCGCGTGGCATATTTCTTTTTATTTACAATTTTATAAAAAGAACGGAATCCTACCTTAGTCAGAGATTCCGTTCTTATATTGTTTTCATCTTTATCTATCAGCGAAACTTTATCTCCGCTCTGTTCCTTCTCAAAATATCTTTCCGGACACACTCATTCATAGAATTATAAATTACACCATCCGCAACCATTTACATTTTTCCTATTTGCATCTCTTTTCTTTACCTTCTCCATGAAATAAGAATTCTCATAGAGAATCCGGCGCTCCCCACCCTGTAACGCAAAAAGACTCAAGTCTCACGACTTGAGTCTTTCGTGCGGAAGATGGGACTTGAACCCACACGATGTAACCACCACAAGATCCTTAGTCTTGCTCGTCTGCCAGTTCCGACACTTCCGCGTATCGGGTGTTTCAAGATTTCGTATCTCTCACCGACGCATATTAATATACCACACCTTTTCATGTTTGGCAAGTACTTTTTTAAACTTTTTTTATTTTTTTAATAGCATGTTTTATTTGTACAATTTGTATAACTGTTAGCTATCAATTAACTTTATCCATAGTTTTTTCTCACGCTTCTCCCTTTACTCTCCACAGTCCAACCGCTGGGGCTTTGATGAAATAATACTCTTCCCCATTGTCCTCATACCAGCCCGTTTCCTTTCCCTTCGGCTGGTATTTTTTCATCATCGGCCCGATATCGGTCCACTCATAGCCCACGGATCTCATGATCTCCTCCGGCATAAGTTTTGGATCTGCCGCGTAGGTGATCTTAAATCTACCGTCCGACGAGCCGTGGATCAAGTGGGCCGCCGCCATCTCGATTCCGTTGAACTCCCCATTTTCATAGGCATTCTGTATCGTTTCCGTGCCGCTGTAACCGTATTTTCTGATACAGGAGTCTACCTCCTCATTCTCCCCAAAGGATTTTATCCCAGGTGCCAGGATCAGAAGTTCTCCTCCATCCGCGATCGCCATTCTTGTCCGGTAGACCGCTTTATTTCCAACCCAGGTACTGCCGAATTCCGCCGGATCCAGCCACGTGACAATCTTTTTCGCCCGTTTTGGAAGCCAGGTGATGTTCTTCTTTTCCGCAAGTCTGCATGCCGCAGAAAACGTCTCCCGCTCCTCGCCGATATAGAAACCGTAGAGATCAGAATCCTGATGTTTCTCACAGGTCACCGTCAGCATGAATGTGATTTTAAGCTGATCCAGGAAATTTTTCTGGACATAGTCAAAGATCCGTCTCACCGGCGTATTTTCCCGTCCCATGATCTTCTCGATTCCGCAGATGGCGCTGATCAAATGGGATTGGTTGATCATGTCCCTGCCGCCGACTCCCACCAGCAGGTTTTTCGTGTAATTTGCCATTCCCACCACCTCATGGGGAACCACCTGACCGATGGATACGATCCGGTCAAACTCTCCTGAAAGAACGTTTCTGTTTAATTCAGCCGTAATCGCTCTCCTGTATGTTCCGCCGGTCGCTTCAGAAACAATCTCTTCCGGCACAATGCAGATATCTTCCGTGTCATTTTTCCAGTTATGACTTAAAAAACACACATCCGGGATTGCTCCGAAAAATCTGATTCTCTCTTCTCTCGTCATCTGCCGGTGTGTCCCCACCGCCGGCATAATCCGAACTTTGCATTCCCCAGATAATTTTTCATACAGATACGCGGTAATCTTTCCCGCATAAGAATAGCATCTCGTAATGTCCGGAGGCAGGATCAGAATCTTCTCTCCCTGTTTCACCTGGCTGATCCACGTTTCCAATATTCTCTTCCACTCATGATCCGCTAATGCCGCTTCTGATTTTTCTGCATAGATCATCATCTATTCTCCCTTCATATTGTATATTCATCTCTTTTGCCTTTTCACACATATTTTAGCCATTGCAATAATCTTACATATATCAGAAATTTTTCCGCAGCCAAGACCGGCACTGTTGATCACCCAACGCGATTTAAAAATCCCGTGCTTTGTAGTCACCATATAAAAGAAATTCCCTGTTTCATCTTTTTTGCGGTCAATTCCCGTCACTTCATGATCAAAGAAATATTTTGCTCCATTCTGTGCTGCATTCTCTGCCAGAGCAATCGTATAATTAAACGGATCCACAATTCCCGAGTTTTTCGAGAACATGGCAAACTCTCCCACCGCAGTCGGAACGAGTTTATGAAGTTCTTCTTTGCTTAAAAGATAAAGTTCAGACGCACCGTTCTTTTCTCCCTGAACAATCGTTCTCTTTAACGTCTCCAGATCTTCCGCCGTCTTTCCCACCAGCACTTTTCCGCAGCGTTTGAAGCTGAACCCCAGATCCTTTGACAATTCATCCATTCCCTGGTTTCCCTCTACACAGAGTTTCGCCTTCAGTGTTCCCACATCATACGCAAATCCACCGTGTACTACTCCTGAATTTCTGCCGCTGGTCTCATAACAGACATCCAGATTTTTTTCCAATACGCCAATGTGCAGACGATACTTCGTAAGCTCTCTTGCAATTGCACTTCCCACAACACCGCCGCCTATGACAATCACATCAAATGGTCCCACGACTTCCTCTCCTTCTTCGAGATTTTATACAATTTTTCATGTCTTTTAAGAATGTTTTTTGTAATTCATCCTACCTTTCATATTGAGATCTTATCATACTCTCATTCCATTTTCAAGTATTATGTTAATTTTTCTTATCTTTTGGCGTTTTTGCAAGTTTTTTACAACACAATTGCTTACGTTCTCCAATAAAAAAAGAAAAACCGCCCAGAATTCATCCTATAAATTCCAGGCAGTTTTTCTTTTTCATCACTTCTGTTTGCGGCATTTTATACACTTCCCAGCTCTCTCATAGCGGTTCGTATTGTAGAGCAAATGGAACCGCATTTCCATCTCCGCTTCAAAAGATTTGTGCTCACAGATGTACTGAAAAATTTTCCGATGTGATAGCAGTGTCTGATCATACTCCGTCTGTCCTACCTCTCTTGCAAAGACAGCAACGCCTTTCCCGATTACCGGCAAAAGGTTTTCCATTACAATATTATGAGTGCATTCGGCAATTTTCGTGTGAAATTTTGTATCCAGGTCCGAATAATCTCCTTTTTTCCATCACCAGTTCCATTTCCCTTAAAATTGAGGCAAGCTCCTCAATATCCTCTTCTTTGGCTCGCTGGGCGGCCAGTCCCGCGATCTGAGGTTCTAACATAATTCTCACCTGCAAGAGATCCCTTGTCAGTTTCACATGATCCTCAACCATCGAAAATCCCAAAGGGTCATCAGCAACCCCCTGTTTCCCTGACACAAAAGTCCCTGCCCCCTGTCGAATTTCCAATATATTTCTGGACGCCAGGATCTTCAGCGCCTCCCTCACCGTATTACGCCCAGCCCCCGTTTTCTCACAGAGTTCTTTTTCCGTAGGCAGCTTATCTCCCGCCCGGTATGGCGTTTTCTGAATCATATTCATAATTTCATCTGCAATTTGTTCCACCAGCGTTCGTGCCTGCACTCCCATATATCATCATCTCCTGTTCCTTCATTCACCTCTTCCATTATACATAATCCATTCATTCTTTCCAAGTCCAAATACTTGTCCGTAAATTATCTTTAAAGATATTTTGATTCATCGTTTTATCATTCTCAGCTATGTTCAGTCTGCTTTTCCCTTTTACTTTCTCCAGAAAAAATTTTTCTACTATAGTAAAGCAAGAGCGGAATCCCACTCAAATCCAGGATTCCGCTCTTATATCACATTCATTTATCAGCATGATCGAACTCTAATTGACGATATATTATATCCACATTAAAATCAGGTGCCGCAGTTTTTCTTCGTTTTTCGAATACCACAGACGCCTGGGAAATCAGGCAATGAACTTTTTAGAAATAAAGTTTTTGTTGATGTGTATAATCTTACCACTCTCGGCTAAAAAAGGAAAGAAGATTTTCCGCCACAACGCAAAAAGACTCAAGTCTTTCAACTTGAGTCTTTCATGCGGAAGATGGGACTTGAACCCACACGATGTAACCACCACAAGATCCTTAGTCTTGCTCGTCTGCCAGTTCCGACACTTCCGCGTATCGGGTGTTTCAAGATTTTGTATCTCTCACCGACGCATATTAATATACCACACCTTTTCATGTTTGGCAAGTACTTTTTTGAATTTTTTAAAAAAAATATTTTTTTAGCAATATTCAAAAAACTGTTGACAAATCCATTCCCTTATACTATAATATATCTTGTCAATGAGATACGTCATCTGACGAGATGCAGAAGTGGCGGAATTGGCAGACGCGCACGGTTCAGGTCCGTGTGATAGCAATATCATGAGGGTTCAAGTCCCTTCTTCTGCACGAAGACTTAAGTCGAAAGGCTTAAGCCTTTTTTGTTTAGTAGAAAGTTCCGATGGCACTTCCCATCACCAATTCGCCCGTTCAGTGCAATACGCATCTCGATCATCCCTCCCCTCTGTTCCTTTCACTGCCATCCCATCACCGATAAAGCTCCAGACTTGGATCGTCGCCTCTGGGAAACCGTTTGAAAGCTGCAAACATTCCCACCGCCAGCGCAGCGTCGGCATCCTCTCCGCCAACGCACAGCGCCGGCAAGACTCCGGGCATGGACCGCCCAATCCCATGAATCCGACTTTCTCTTAGTCTTCAGAAAAGCATTTCCGTAAGCTACAAACATCCCCATCACCAGCCCAGCGCAGCGTCGGCGTCCTCTCCGCCAACACACAGTGCCGGTGAGGCTCCGGGCATGGACCGCCTGATCCCGGGAGCTGGTTTCCTCTTAGCCCGCAGGAGAATGCGTTGGAGAGCGGCGGACACTTGTCTGAGCGCAGCGAGTTGTGTCCGCCGCTCTCCAACGCATTCTCCTGCGGGGTTAGAGGAACCCTCCCGGAATCCCGAAGTGTCCAGGCCCGGAGTCTCACCGGCCCATACCTTCCGACACTATGAATCAACCCACTTCTCTCTTTCAAACCAACACCCAGCAGCAGACACCCCACAAACGCAAAAACCTTCCCGACAGATCACTCCATCAGGAAGGTTTTCTCTTATCTCACTGACAATTAAGCCAGTTTTGTTTTTGCTAACTCAGCAAGCTTTGCAAAGCCCTCTGCGTCGTTGATAGCCATATCGGATAATACCTTACGGTTCATAACAACACCAGCCTGCTTTAAGCCGAACATGAACTTGCTGTAGGAAAGACCGTTGATTCTAGCTGCAGCGTTGATACGAGCGATCCAGAGCTGTCTGAACTGTCTCTTTCTCTCTTTTCTGCCAGCGTAGGAGCTTGTTAAAGCTCTCATTACGGACTGCTTTGCTACTCTATACTGTTTGGAACGAGCCCCTCTGTAACCTTTGGCTAACTTGAGCACTCTGTTATGTCTCTTCTTGGCATTTAAGCCACCTTTAATTCTTGCCATTGCTTAATTTCCTCCTTAATCTTAATTCCGAAAACAAATTATAAATACGGTAAAATCTTCTTCATTACCTTGCTGTTTGTGATATCGGTAACGATGTCTTTTCTAAGATTTCTCTTACGCTTTGTGGATTTCTTAGTTAAGATATGGGACTTATAAGCTTTATTTCTCACTAACTGACCAGTTCCGGTCTTTTTGAAACGTTTTGCAGCTGCTCTGCTTGTTTTCATTTTAGGCATTGTTGTTTCCTCCTTAAAATTGTTCCCTTATCGTTTTGCAGTTAAAAACATTACCAGGCTTCTTCCCTCTACTTTGGAAGGCTTATCGACAACAGCGATATCGGAAAGTTTCTCAGCGAAATCATCCAGAATATACTTCGTCTGGTTCATATGAGCCATCTCACGACCGCGGAAACGAAGCGTAATTTTTACCTTGTTGCCTTTTTCGATGAACTTTCTCGCAGATCCGATCTTTGTATTCAGATCGTTTGTATCGATATTCGGGGAAAGACGAACTTCCTTCACCTCAACCGTTTTCTGCTTCTTTTTCGCTTCCTTCTCCTTACGGATCATCTCATACTTGTATTTGCCGTAATCAATGATCTTACATACCGGCGGCTTCGCTGCCGGAGCAATCTTTACAAGATCCAGTTCTGCATCTCTCGCCATTTTGTAAGCGTCTTTTGCAGACATGATTCCAAGCTGCTCACCATTTTCTCCAATTAAACGAACTTCCTTATCACGGATCTGCTCGTTAATCATTAACTCGCTAATAGCCGTACACCTCCAACTCTCATACTCTACATATGTCGATAGAAAAGAAAAAGCAGATAGGTAACTATCCGCTCGTAACTGCATTGGTTTGGCATGCTGCTGCATGATAAAAACCGATGTCTATGAACCCGGGTCACTTACTCGTGCCAGGGTGAGGCGGATACCTGCTTTCCTGTCAGTTGTTCTCACAACTTATGTAAGTTTACTATAGGAATCCCGTTTTGTCAATCCCTTTCTTTAAAAAAAATCAGCAGACGTCGCGCTCTTCGTATCAGGTCGATAAGCCGCGTGAAAAAGCCGGAACGCACAGAACGCAGCCGGATTCCATGTCCGCTGCGTCCCGTCACTTCCTTTTTTTATTTTTCCCTGAAGCTCGCACACTCTGTCTGTCCGACCGCCATAGCCCCGTCACCGGCGATCGTGATCCGCTCTGCCCGGCATGTGCGGTCATCATTGTAAAGGCAGTTCATCACATCGCAGTCGACCTGCAGTTTCGATTCCGGTGTCTTAAAGAGGTTCTTAAAAAGACCTCCGCGATTTTCCTCAAAACTCCCGCAGCAGGTATCACAGCAGTTTCTCGCCTGTGCGCCCTCCACGAGGATCGTATTTTTACAGCAGCATTTTTCCGCGTTGTGAACACATGTTGTCACTGTACAGTCCAGTTTTGTCATAACATGACCTCCTTTTCTTTTCAGAGATCATTATGAACAAAAAGGTCCCGGATTATTCACCACGGAACCTTTTTCTGGCATATCTGCACCACGCAGTCGTTATTTTCTGCCTGTTTTACGCCTCTTCCACCGGATATTTCAGTCTCTTCAGGCGTTCCATCAGCGTGCTGCTGTCCTTCATGAGCGGATAGATCGTAACGATCGGCTTGTCATTCTTATCGATCAGTTCATAACTCACGATCGAACCCGTCTTTTTCTTCTTATACACGACCGCTTTTTTCAGATCCGTAAATGGGACCACTTTTTTCCTTCCGATCACAGGATTCACCCGGATCGTCTTTCCATCGATCGTAGTCTTCCATAAAAGCCCCCAAAGAGCAAACAGGAGACCAGCGATCCCGCAGATAACATAGAATGCCTTGATAAACGGTTTTCCATCCGCTGCCGGATTCATAAAAAAGCTCCCCATTGTCAATACATCCACGATCCCCATGAACGGCACCACCAACGTATACTTCAGTTTGAGTGTCGGCAGTTTCTCGATCTGCATCTTCTCTTCTTTCTTGATCTTCATCCCCACAATCCTCTCCGTTTTATTTTTCGCGCAGATCACTCATCCCGCACAGTCCCTGTCCCAGGCAGGAAGTTTTGATCCATTTACGCATTTTTTACTTTCTCGATCACCTTATTGCAGCGTTTCTCAAGGAAGCCTCCAAAAGTCTCCTTCTTCCCGCGGTAAAAACCGGCTTTCTCCACCGGTATCGCAAGAGAACGGTTCCAGAAGATCATATAATATTTGCTGGTCTCCTTGATCCATGCGATCCCTTCGTACTGGTACTCCGTGATGATCCCCGGACGCTCCACGGTAAAGGTATCCTCATAGAAATTCAGGGTGCAGCGCTCTCCTTTTAAGCCGGAACTCTCCAGAAGCTGCAGAGCCTGATTTTTATCTGCCGATATCGAATTTGTCTTTTTCCCGGAAGTCTCCCCGTTCTGTCTCTCATTCATTCGTCTCAAGACCACCGCTACCACAAGGCCGCAGAGCACCGCCTGCAGGATCCTCGTAGACGTTTCAAGCTGTCCGAACGCCATGTAAACAGCTGCTCCCACAAGAAGCGCCATCAATGTATCCTTCAGTCCGAAATCCGGGAGCTGAAACCGGATCTTCTTTCCGTTTTCTTCCTTCGGCATCATCCTCGGTTTGGATGCCACGACCTGATGATAAAACATATCTTCATCATATGTTGATCTTACTGCGTATATTGGTTCCATCCTGCACCTCCTATCGTACCGTGAGCTGTTCCATCGGAAGATGACATTTTTCCGTGAGGAAACCTGCAAGTTCCGTGGAATTTCCCTGCACCGCGTCATCCTTCATGAAATACCGGACCACATTTCCGCGTTCCACGATCACATACATGCCGGACATATCGATGAGACGTCCCACATTATCGTACTTCACACGGGATTTCTCATTCTTTCCGACAACCTCATATCCGTCATCATAGAAGCGGTATTCCCACTGGTAATTGTCATCCATCTTTCCTGCCTCAAACTGCAGATGGATCTGTTTCTTCGCATCCATCCAACCTTTGAGGAGCGCATATCCGCCGAACAGGAAGCCCATGGCACAAAGGATCCCGATCATCATCAGCGCATCCCCGATCGTGCCTCCGACGATCGCCTTCGCTGCCATGCAGAGCAGGAACACCCCCAGAAAGATCGACATGATGCGTTTTCCGCCGGACTGGAAACCAAGTTTCCGGACTCCTTTTTCCAGATGAAGCAGCTTTTCTTCCGTCACATGGTGCCGGATGATAAACCTCGCATCCTTTTCATTCCGTAATTCCATCTTATTCCTCCTTGTGTCGCAACTATTTTTTCAGAACTATTACTGGAAGACAATGATCGCCGCTGTCAGGCTCACGATCCCCAGAATGATCGATGCCGAGTTCACTGCACTGGCCAGATTGATATCTCCATCAAGCATGGACGTATACGCGACTCCGAGCGCCGATACCGGACCAAACATCAAGATCGCAAGTGTTCTGCGGATCTCCTGGGAAAATGGAAGGAACTGATAAAACAGGACCGCCAGGACCGCCGAGATCATGAAGCGGGTTCCCAGGATCTTCGCCACACTGCCTGTCTGTTCTCTCGTCATATGTAATTCCAGTCCCAGACCGATCATTATCATGGAAAGGAATGTATTGGCATTTCCCACCGTCTCAGCAACCTGGTCCGCAAAGACCGGAAGCCGGAGTCCCGCCATGGTCAGCGCCGTCATGATCACATAGCAGTCAAAAGGAACCGACTTTAAAAGCTGCACCACGATCCTGCGGATCTGGTGTTTATCCCCGTTTCCTCCTTTTCCGGCAACTGACATCGCCACTGCATAGGAACCGCCGGTACAGACCACCGCGTTTCCCGTATCAAAGAGACTCGTGCACGCCACGCCGGGCGCACCTAAAAATCCCTGGACGAACGGCATGGTAAAACATCCAATATTATATCCCGAAGCATTCACAAGACCAAAGGCCTTCTGCTCTCTCGTTCCCCTTGCGAACAGTCCGTAGCCGATCACCGCGTACGCGCCGCTGCACAGGAAGCCGATCAATACGATCACCAGCATGGAGACATCCATGGTCGCCTGGCCGAAATTATGGATGATCGCCGCCGGCAGCGTGATCTTTGTGACAAGTTTTGAGAAGACCGGAAGATCCGTCTGATGCAAAAGACCAATCTTTTTTAAACCGTATCCCATCAGGATGATCAGAAAAAAACATCCCGCTTTCAATAATACTGCACTCATTTTTCATGTCCCTCTTTTTATGTCTTTTTGGCAGAAATATAAACAAAGGTTATTATATCTCAAAGTCGCGATCGAATCAATCACTCTTTTCCATCCGGAAAAGTATTGATCCCATATCCCAGAGTGATTTCACATAGCGATTTCGTTTTTCCCGCACTGGACAGTTTTCTGTTCTGATGTTATACTTGTTCTGTTCTCATACAGTTTTCAGGGAGGTTTTTTACCATGTCCGAAGAAAAAGATGCAAAAATTCAGGAACTGGAAGCCGAGATTGCCCGTTTGAAAGAAGAAAATTCAAAGCTTCAGGAGACTGTCCAGTGGATGCATGACCTGATCTGGAAGATGGTCCGTGACCGCGAGGGGCAGAAAGGAGATCCTGCCGATGGTACATACGCTTGTTCCGATGTCCGTGAAGATCAAGATCAAAAACTTTGAGACACCGGCACGGCTGATCAATCACATGGAATTATCCTGTGCAGTTGGTATGGCATGCCGCGAGGCTTCGCTCCCATGCCCGGTGGGAACTGCAGGAATGGGGCTCAAAGAGTTCGTAAAGTCGGTTCCGGATACTATTTTTTCAAGTCCGGCCGTCAATGAGAAATTGAAGGTTCTGATCCGCGATTATATCTATAAGAAGGGCGAGGTTCTGGATGACGACTCACTGATCACCCTGAAACTCGGATATGAAGAATCTTAGGTGTGGCTGCCGCGAGCCAGGTCAGCCGCATAATCTGATCCGGATCCGGATCATAATGGAAGGAGTTTACAGCGATGGGAATTACTGAAAAAGAGTTTCTCGATAAAATGATCGCGCTGGCAAAAGCAGGCGAGGATGAAATGGAGCATTTAAAATGCATGTTTTACGCATGGGCAGAATTTTTCGAAGCTGACGAGGAGACCGTAAACGGGATTGCCGAACTTCTCGCTGACGCCGCGGAGATTTCCGATAAAGATGCGTTTATCAAAAATTTAAACTGTATTTTATAATTGCAAAAAGACCGGATCCTGCGTAAAGAACGGATCCGGTCTTTTTTGTTTACGCGAATAACGAGCCAAAGTCCGCGCTTGCGCGAGACCTTGGCGACTGTCATGATAACTTCCCGTTACGCAAAAAGGTTCATTTTTATTCCTCTGTGCTGTCATCTTCCGGGCAGAGATACTCGATCAGAGCGTCCTGCTCTTTTCCGGACAGGCGGAAGAAACCTTCGCCTACGCAGAGGTAACCATCTTCAACATAAACTTCGCTGGAATCAAAATACTCGCCTTTCGCGAACTTGCGGTTTAATTCCGCATTGATCTCGCCGTAGTTTTCCACTCCGAAGATCTTGTTCTTCTTCTGTTCGATCTTCATTAAGTGATAATATGCTTTCTTTAAATAATCGCCCCGTTTTTTCATAAGAGTTCTCCTTTGCTTTTTATATTCTCTGTAATAAAAGTGTACGGGATAATGCTGAGTTTGTCAATCAGGTATCCTGTTTCTTTAAAAAAATAAGAACCCCGCAACCCCGCATAAACACTGGATTCTTGAGATTCTTATTAGTGGACCTGAGGGGAATCGAACCCATAACCATTGATTCCATGAATGCCCCATAAATAGCGTTTTCCATTATTTTATGCGGGTTTCGCAGGAATGTTATAAACCTATTTCTTGCTGTTTTTTCTCCCAAAAACGCTCTTTTTCGCCATTATGCAACACGAAATGCAACACGAATCTGGCAATAAATACAGCTTTTCCACCCCTATAATTCGATGGCACCTCGCGCATTGGTCTTAATTGTGAACGTTCCTTCCAGCATCTCGCCGTTTGGTCCAAAAGCAAAGATTTCGCTGTTAATCTGCAGGAGTCGATTGGTGACCATTGCACCATCAAAGCCTAAGTAATACCATTTATTTTTGCTCTTTTTCCATGTATTTACAACCATATCCCCCGTCCCATCAAACCAGTACCATCGTCCATCCGGATCCCTGTGCCAATCATTGCATATCGGCTCACCAGTATTGCCATGGTAGTATCTCCACTTTCCTGCTTCCTGCCGCCATCCTGATTTTTTTTCAGGTTCCGGCAAAACATTATCTCCATTATCCAAAACCACGACCGTGTGCCCCTTTGTCTTCGTAACGAGGATGTCCCCGCGCATGAGGAACTCTGAAGAGCTGCAATACTTGGCATCTCTTAAAACCTCAAAGTGCCCTGTTGCCTGCAACGCTGCCACTTCATTTCCTGTGGAGAAGCATCCCACTTGAATTCCTGCGTACAGGCAGCACACTCTCACAAGTTCAGAGCAGTCTGTCTCCACCTCTTTTGTGATTTTTGATAAATCATAGCCAAAAGGCTTAGCAGCAGCCGTCGCGGTCGTTCTATGGGTCTGACAATACCCGATATGATTATTCCGGCACCCGGCTTCCATGTTCGTTGCGATCTTCTCACGGGCTGTCGGATCCTTGGCGCGAATCACAATCCAGCCCTTGCTGTGGAGATACCATGCCTGCATGCTGACCTCAGCTCCACCCTTCTGATCACCTGGCTTGCCACCGGTGATTCCACCGTGTTCGTTGCTTCTTGCACTTCCGACTCTTACCATGTCATTATACATCCTTTCTTTTGAAAGCAAAAGGTCCAGAAGCATTTCCTGGACCAAATCTGTTGCGATGTCGCAACGGTCATATCCCGGGCCGTGACGGGAGATATTTGGATCACCTCCTCCTAATCTTCTTTTCCTGACTGTTTTAATAACTGATTCACATAAGTCGAAAGTCCGGCCACGAGAATCCCCTGAGTGATTGCGGTAAACACTGCCAGCGCAACATCCTGACCATTGGCACACACACAAGAAGCAAATACATAGATGGCACAAATCGCAATACCAATTCCACCGTTGATCAACGGAATATATTTATCCTTCACGGTTTCGCTCTGCTTTAACCATGCACCAACAAAATATAATACAACTGCAACTACCAACAATTCTGGTTTTACATAATCTTTAATCTGCATACACTAATCCTCCTTCTGATTTTCCAGATCTGCAATCCGATGATTCGCAACCTTAATCTGCTCTTCCATGACCGCCTGCGTCTCCTCTAATTTATATGTACGCTCAATCACGGTGTTATGCTTATCTACTTTTTTCTCGAGCTGCTCTAAGCGATATGCAGTCAGCTTGGCTGATGCAACAACACCAGCTAAGCTGCCAAGGCTACTGCCTGCTAAGCCTACCAGAGCAACTATAACTTCTGTCTGCACCCTATCCCTCCTCTATATTAGTCTATAGTGCGGTCGTTCCTCACCAAACGCCCGGTATCGAATCCAGTCATCCAGGACAATACCGGCCAGGCTGACCGGCAGCCACAGTATCATATACTGCGGACAAATCTGCCCCAAAATATTCCCCGGAAGATTGCTGTAGTCCCAGACTCCCCAGCCGAGCCATCGGTTGACAACACATCCGGTCAGGAACTCCAGTATCGTGATTCCAATCGCGCCGATCACAACCTGCATCCATAACGGCATCTGCCATGGTAAGATTTCGTTAATCAACCCCAAGAATACGAAGCAGATTCCACCCAGAGCGAACATGGTCCAGTGACTGTACCCTCTCCAAATCAACTCGATCAGTATGTAGAGCAGTCCGCCGCTGCCAAATAAGAATAAGTATTTATCTAACAGCTTCTGATTCATCCGTACCACCTACGCTTTCTTATGCTTTAAGATATGCTTTGAGGACATCTGACTGGTATGTTTCCGGCACATCCGCACCATAGTAAATCTTCTGCAGTTCTTCAGCTGTTTCCGTCGCTTCCACCCAAATCTTAAGGCTATTGCAGTAAGTAGTGTGGAACGTCCGATGCTCATACGCTGCATCCGTGATTTTCTGCATGTCATCGGTGCTATAAAATACACATGGCTGAGTGCTACTGCCATTTGGATGCCAGGGAATTGCAGTTTCTCCTTTGCTGATTAAGGCCAGGCATGTTAAAAATGCAATCTGATCTTCTTCTTTCATCGTAAAGTGATGTATCTGACCATCAGAAAGCTTCACGTCAAATCCCTCGACGATAGTTTTGTTACAAGCAGCATTCACTTCCTGTTTCTTTGCCGCCTGCAGTTCCTCCAATGTCGGCGTGTACGGCTCCGGCGGAAGGATCTCGCCACCAGTATCCGGATCCGGTGTCTGGTACACGCTGCTATCATCTGACAGATAGACCGTCTGGCCCTCATCGCGATATACTGTAGTCCATCCCGTCAGCGTTGCGCATTCGATGCCGCCGTCCGTGTATAGGGTGATATCTCCCCATTTTGTCGGCGGTGTACCCACGAAGACAATCTGCATCACGTGTGGTTCGATCGTCTGGATGCTCCGGATCTCGTATGACTTGTTTGATCCCTTGATTTTGATTTTTTCCATGGAATACCTCCTAAAAAAATAATTTTTTGTATATAAAAAGGACCCTCGCGGATCCTGAGTTTTCAAATTTATGTGATTTGTAGTTGATTTTTGTGTTGATGAGTTGATTTTTCTCTTTTTCCTCAATTGTATAGTGAGATGAGCACAAACAGCTGGAGTCAATTGATTACAGTTGGCGATGTCTGCGGTATTCGATTGGATTATCGATATAATCCATGCCTCAAATTATGTGAAATTTTTTGGGATGGAAAAAATTCTGCAGAAATTAAAGTTAATTCTAAAAACTTCATGTGGGATGGGTTTCCTGATGATAAATCACCTAAAAGAAATACATTTGTCCCAATGGCATCTGCGACCCCAGGCTTGACGATTAGATTTTATCCTGTTACTGATGATGATACCAAAAACAAATTTGTTCTTACGGCACTTGTCCAAAATGTGAACACAGGCTGCTATGTATGTGGAAGGTATGTATATTCGTACTAAGATTTAAGTCCACGATGTCCAGACTTGAGGATATCCAATGTATCGCCTTGTCACAACTCCATAGTCTCCGCCCATGTATATAACTTGTGTGTGATAGTCATCCGGGAACTGAATAAACAGACACCATTGTATGTTGCTTGGACCATTTGATATGGTATCTTTGCCCTGAATTTGATAGATTCCAGCCGGAATTTTCCAAGAAGCTGCATCATTCAAGTTTCCTTCAAAAATGCCGCGGAAAGTCAAGGTTTCTGATTTTAGGGCGAGAGGATAGATTTTATAAGTCCCATCGGATTCCCTATAAATATTGATAATGCTCCCCACGTTTGTTATGACATCTAAAGATGCTGCATTATCGCTCTGTACATGAGCCCGTATAATACACCATGCACTGCTTCCAACATAAGGGATCAACTCGGGGATATTATTTCCAGTGTAATCCCCCGTCTTGGTAATTACGTCAAGGCTCTGATTGGATATAAATATCCCGTTTGTAATGGTTCCCACCTCACTATACAATTAAGCCTGCCAGGCAGAGCCACGGAATCCCGCCGCCACAGCTTCGCGCATAGCAAATAAGCGACCGTTGCCGCCCGCCTTTTTCTATGACTATTCTATGACTTTACGCGTACTTCCGATGACTCGCCCGAACCTGTTCTTCTTTGACAGTACAATAGATCAGCGTTGTGTCGAGCTTTTCATGCCCCAAAAACTCTTTTACCTGCTCAATTGGCATTCCACGCGCAAGCAAATCCGTGGCAATCGTCCGTCGGAATCGGTGCGGATGTGTTTTCTCAACTCCGGCCCGGGCACCCAGCTGCCGAAGCATGTACTGGATTCCAGCCACCGTCAACCGCCGATCCGGACGATGCTCCGCGCCAAATAGCGGCTCATTATCCTTTGCATCACGTTCTTTTAAATATCTCTTCAAGTAAAACTTCGCTGAATCTGTCAGATACGTCTTTCGCTCCTTACTCCCTTTTCCGTATACAATCAATTCCTGACGTCCCATTTCGATATCACCAACATTTAAGGCTGCCATCTCGGAAACTCTGACTCCCGTGGAATACAAAAATTCTATCATGGCGCGGTCGCGAACTCCTGGGCAGGCATCCCGGAGCCGCTCCATCTCTTCGGCCGAAAATGGCTTCTTGATCTCTTTCTCAAGCTTCAATGTCCCGACTTTGCGAACCGGATTGCTCCGGACCAGTTCCTCCGTGATCAGGAAGTCCCAGAAGCTGGATAGGTAATGCAGACGTGTCTGCATCGTCACCGCTTTGATTCCTCGCTTTTCCCTCATGTAACCGTAGTACATCCGGAGATCCATGCCGGTTACTGCGTCAATGCTCTTTCCAAGGAATGCTAAAACATTTCTAACTTCTTTCACATAATGCTGCAGTGTTTTTCGCTTCCTGTTCATGGCAATCTTGCTGGCCACGAACATCCGGATTTTTGCCTCGTCTCCATCTTCTCCTGTGTCCACCAGCTCTGTGTGCTCTTCCTGGATTTCTTTTCCATGGAAATTCAAATAGAGTACGTTGCTGAGATGTTCCAGTTGCTCCGGATCCAGCCGTGATGTCATCTCATTAAGTACGTTTTTGATGATCTGCTCTATCATAAAAGCCTCCTTTCCTTCGCTTTTCATTGTAAAGGATGGAGGCTCTGATAGGGCATTTACCCAGAACACATGCTCAATTGTATAGTGACATGCAAGCGAAAAACTCTCCATATGCAGAAAAAACTTCTGGCGCGTCATATGGACTTCCATATTATTCGTATGTCCTTGGAAACGCAGGCAATAAGAAAGGTACTGCATCTGGAGATGTTTATTATATTGCTGTGGATGAAAAGGGTGGGCTTTATGGCGGTACGCAAGTTAATAATGCCACTGATATTACATGGAAAGAGACTGCATTTAAAACGGACTTACCAAATATTTTTACAGCCAAATTAGGCACATCCAATCAAGAAGGTAATCATGCTACAACCATAAAAGGATTATGGAATAGCTTTCCAGAAAAACAGGTATTTGCTTGTCATTTAGTTGATAGTAATAATTTCTGCGTATTCGGCTTTATATATGGTGATCATAAATACGGAGCAGTGTTATATTTGGCTTATAACGATTGCGGCATCGTAAAATGTGATAGCGGAACTTTTAGCGATACAAAGCTATGATACTTCGGTCAACGACGGCGCATACCAATGCCATCCATCGGAATTCCGACCAAAAACTACCACTTTGGAATTATCAGATATCAACATGCACCATCCATAGTTAGTCGACGAGCAATTCCATAAAATACTAAATGCTGACGATCTAAAATATCCATCAGTATCAGAAGGGTTGACACGAATTGAATGCCAATATTCGTCGTAATAACCAGAATTACTAATCCATGTCCCAATAGCAGATAACTTTCCGCTAATTGAAATATGTTCGGCACTGGCAGGATACTGTCGTACACCTAAATCATCCTTTGTGACGTACTGATCCCATCCCTTCCATTTTCCGTTATCGCAACTATTAACCGCAAGCGGACGGCTCTTAGAAATTCCGAACAGCAGAACTGTAGCAATTTTCCCCGTTGCGCGAACGCTAATTGTTGCACTCGAATACATGTAACTGCTATCAGGCAGATCTGTTCCAGTGTAACCAGTACCCGGAAATCGAACAGCGTGTAGCCCTTCCGAAAGCGTTAAAGCGTAATCTAAAACGCTTGAATATAATGGAGCATCCAGCCGAGAATTTGTATTACCCACCTCACTATACAATTGAGTGTACAGATCTTTCAGGACCTTCCCCTGCGCCGCCGATAATGGCAACCCTGCATTGTCCGTCACGCAGTTGTTGACGATCTGACCGGCGTGGAGGACGAACTGCAGTCCTGCTTTTAAATTTCTGAAGAACTGGAAGAAATTCATCTTCGACTTCATGGTTTCAAGAAAACTTGGAAAGCTGCTGATCCCTTCCACCGTTCCAGAATCATCAAACTCTGGGGTCTCAACGGACTCCTTAAACGCATTGAAGTCTACCTTCTTTGTCAGTGCTCCTGGTGACACATAAGCGGTTACCTTTGTGACAGACCCAATCAGCACGTTAAACGTGATCTCCGCAAATTTGCTGATTGCATCCGTTTCCGCATAGATATACTGCGGATCCTCTGTAAGATCCAGATACGCATACAAGATCTCTCCGACATCCGGATCCGTTGCAAAGACTCCAGCCTCCGTAACTGCGAAGCCGGCACTGACGCCAATAGAGCTTACCTGTGCCGCGATATATGCAACGTCAGACTGGTCCGGGCTCACGCCATAGGATTCAATCTGCGCATCCATCTTATACTCATTCAGATCCACCATTGTCTGCGGGTCAACTCCACTGGGAACCCGTCCGGTTCCCACGGCTACTCTCGATATCTGCAGTTCTGTGCTGGCAGCTACCAGTTTTGTGATCAGCGCCAATCCTTTATTCGTCAATACTGTTCCTGACATTCCTATACCTCCCGTGGTATTGCCGGATAAGATACCCTTGTACAAACAAGAGTTCCTATTCCTGCTTTTAATTCAATCGTCTTCACACTCTTCTTGTTTAACGGCATCGGAGCTACATTAATAAAAGCCGCAATGCATGTAGGAGTTCCCACATACACAGCAGCTCGCTTACTACTGTACGTCTTATAGAAAATTCTGATTCCGACACCCGTGGTCTTTATCCGTTTCATTAGTCCGGCAATCGTATCTGCAACATTTTTGTGTTCCTGATCCAACTTATCCTCATCGATATACAGATAAATTTTTGCAGGATAGACTTCCTGAAAAGATATATCCTCCGCACTTACACCAAAAAGGGATGCCGCCGAGAGGATGATCGTATCGAGATCTCCAGCAGCAAGCATGGCGATGATCTTTACCTTGATCATGATCCGGTAAATCTCATCTCCTGCTTCTCCTCTGGCTACTCCGAAACCATTCCCGTATCTCGTGAGTGTTTCACCTTCCATAACATCGATGTCATCCCACAGCCGGACTTTCTCTGTTTGATCATGGATGATATCAAAACCCCATCCTGATAAAGTGAACAACTTTCCGATATTCGTTTTCGGTGTCCTCTTTTCTTTCAGTTCCAAGATGTCCGTTCGGTTATACGCGCTGGTCAGCATTTCCAGCATCTTTATCGCAAAGCTCATTCGATGATCACCGCACTTTCTTCTGTAATAGCTTTTTCCCGATACCCAATCGACACATTGGATTTTCCGTAAGTGGTTCCGTCTGTACTGATATCAATATCAAAATCCTCCACTCCTGAGACTGCAGCTACAATTCCAGGTAGCTTAATGTAGATGACATCAATACCAATCTCCAAACCTCCGGCCGTCGAGCTGCCGATGTATTCCACTAATGCTTCCCGTATTGTGTCATCTCCAGCATAAGAACTGTTCTTTTTTAATTTTGAGATCTTAATCCAGATTTTCTTCGGCGTCGGACGGGAAAATCTGATCGCCAACTGCTGTTTTGATGCTGTTACGACATTAACTGATACGCTGCCTATCGTCTGGACACCTCCGGATCGGCGCGAGTATATTGCTTTCGCAATCTCCTCATCCAAACCTCCATACACAACCGCCTCCAGGCTGTGCGGCGGAAGATTGTAGGTATCATCGTGTGCATCTGTATCATTTTCATAAACATATGCAGATGATACTCCCTCAACATCATTTAGCAGCACAGCCCTGATAGCATCTGCATTGACTCCGCCTGGATAATCCACCGACTTGTAGTATCTTGCCCGAAACTCCGCATCCGTCTCTTTCAAACGTCCGCCTGTGATTTCTGCACCATTCGTAATGGCTGTCACTCCAGCCACAGAGGATGGATTGACGATCACCTGGATGGTTCCTGCCTCCGTATTGTATTCCGGTCCTGTTTCGACCGCCTGAATCAAAGCAAGGCATGTCCCGGATTCTCCGATTGTAACAGCAGACATGACCGTATACTGCAATCCTCCGTTTGTTGCCACCAGGAATCCCGCTGGAACCACGGTTCCCACTGTTCCTGTTACAGAAATATATCCGGTTGCTTTTCCTTCCGGAAGAAGCTGCATACCGATTGCATTTCCCAGATGATAAAGACTTGTCCCCACGGCTGTGTCCACAAAGCGGCTATTGTACACATCTTCCAAGCAGGCAAAGAGGATATTCCAAATCCATGCCAGGATACGCAAAAACACGCCAAGCGGAGATCTCACAGTTAAGTTGATTCCATCACCATACAGCTCCCTTGCCTTGTATTCCAAAGCATTCAAGAGCACCGTATAGGTCGGGCGGTAAAAGCCCTTATCTGTTAATCCCCAGTTATCATTCACCCACATTCACCTCCATACTGACCTTTTCTCCATCGTTTAAAGTCCCGGAAAATCTGATCTCCGCTGACCGGTTCTGCATGTTGATCGTCAACTCATCGATCATGGCCACACGGCTCTCTTGAAAGATTGCTTCCCGGATTACTTCGTCCATAGTATCCTCATCGGTCGGAAGCCCCAGAATCAATTCATAGTCAGTACCATGATCCGGAACCGGATCAAAGTCTCCCTTGAATGCCGTCAGCGTCATTCTTACGCTCTGGACCGCCGTCTCATCTTCACTCACAGTTTCCAGAAGTCCATTATCATCAAAACACAGATCTTTTGTCTCCGGATCAATCTTCCATGCATCGTTCATGCCATCACCCTTTCTGTACAACACCAACAAAGATCGCATCATCTCCAGAATGCACCCTGGAAGAGTTCGGCGTGCTCTCTGCTCCGGTCTTGATAGAGTTATCGCTGTCCAGATCCAGATAGACCACCACACCGATATCTCCCGGATTGATTTTTACGGTTACTGTTCCTTTCTTTCCCTCGACCTCCACTTCAAGTGGAATATTTGCAACCTTCACGCCCAGAATCGGAGGTGGGGAAACAACCGTGTCACCGATCTCCCTTTTTACCAAAGGTTTCACATTGACGGTCATCTTTCCGGCGTCGAAAGCTGTCACCTGCATAAGATCCGCACAACGGATCTTCAGAAGATTTTTTCTTTCATTCGCTTCTGCATTGTTAAGTTCTGCTGATTTGTATCCCATTCTCTCTCCTATCCTGCAACCTTAAATTCGATCTCAGTCGTCCAGGTCCCCGTTGGAGATCCTTTATGTACTCCGGATATGATCTGGTATTTTCCGTTCAGGTCTCTTGATTGGATCTGCACGATATCTCCAGGACCTAAACGGTAATTGAGAAGGCAGGTCCTTTTCCAGGTCTTCTTCGCTGCCGCTTTCGTCTCTGCACTTGCTCCTTTATTCTGCGGAGCCTCTACCGTGGTCACGTCAGAATCATCTGACTGGAAGAGGAGTCCACTCGCTGGCGTCAGGAGATATCCTTTGTTTACCCCATCGGCAGGATTATTGATAATGACCTGGTTTGCCCGTATCAGCAGCCTCGACTTACATTCCCTGGTAACGATTTCCTGCAAAACATCCTTCAGCTTTCCGGAGCATACCCGGCCGCGCGGGTATACCACATTCTCCGCAAGCTGAAAGACGCCGATCTCCAGGGCGAACATATTCAGAAGATCCCTAACGATAGCTTCCGCCGTCGTGCCTTCCGCGTAGGTCTTGTTGACTTTCTTATTCAGCCACTGATCGAGTGCCGCCGTTGCTGTGATCTTTGTCTGCCACTCCACGCCATTCTGTTTATGGCTGCAGCTTGCAACCTGTCCCACGAAAAGAACGCCCTCGTCATCTTCATACCCGGCATTAAGGATGACCACCTGGTTCTTTACAATGCCCTGACGAGAGGTCGGATTCAAGTTATATACGGTAAAAGAAGCGGTGATCAGCTGGTCAGAATCATAAAACGGTACTTCAAAATCGAAGTAAAAACCATCGTTCATGTTGTATTTCAGAGGTCCGATCTGCAAGGTAGCGGACCGAAGGAAAAAAGCCATCAGTCTGTCCTCCTTTCATGCAGATAGAGCTGCACTTCTTTTCCGAAATTTTCAAATGTTACCGTATCCACATCTCCTGATAAGCAGTACGGGACGATCACCGGGATCGGATATCTTGCGTCCTCAATCACCCGGAACATTGGTCTCCCGTACCGCACCGGATCCCCGTAGCACAGCACTTCTCCCGTGGCCATAATTGCCAGATCAGCTGTGAAAAACTTTCCCTGCTCGTTATACCGGACCGTCAGAGTGTACGTACGGTCATCCAGCTTGATTGAAAATGTATACGGGACCTTTGACGTATCGATTGGGATATACTCCACCTCCGCCGTCAGTCCCATTGACTGCAATTCATCCATCTGTCACACCTCCTACACGCCGTTGTAGCTTGCAGTTTTCCTTTGCGTTGGTCCACTGCTGCTCTTTCCGTTATAACTGCTCACATATGCCGCATAGGCGCTCTGACTGATCTGTTTTGATACGGTTGTCTTCAGACCTGCTGAAGACACTGTTTTGGCGGAATCCTGCTTGCTCATAAGCGGTTCCTGCCCGATCTCCACATATGCTCCAGAAACGATGTTGGCTTTCTGCAGCGTGGCTGTAAACGAAAATCCATCACGATTTCCCGAGTCATTTTTCATCTGAAGACTTATAATCACATAATTCTCTACCCGGAACTTTCCCACATACGTCACCAGATCACGGTTCTTCCACATTGTCTCCAATCTGGACCGGAAGGCGCTGTGGTTCTTTACCACAACGCCCACGATCTGGAACTGTTCCGGATTCAAGTAAACATGGTCCTCGATGCTACTCCCGCCTTCGATCGCATTGGATGTCATCTTACTGGATTTTGTCATCGTCTCCTGTGTTATCGTTCCGGTTGCCGGAAGAAACGATATTGCTCCGGATTTCTTTCCGGTCAAACTATATGCCATGTCAACCTCCTATGCATTTCCCTGCTGGATCGCCATCTGATCATAATGTTCTTCCTGCATCTCCTGATACAGCTCCTTGATCATCTGCTTCAGGTCATCCGTCAGCTTCGTACCTCCTCCCTCACTGTCTCCGTGGATTTCCACCTTGATAGTAGGGTTGAAGTTAATGTCTGTTTTAACACTGCTCTGCCGGCTGTTATTGATGATCTGCTCACTCTTATCCGCCGGAATGATAGCGGATCCGGACGGCAGATATGCGATCTCACCGCCGCGCTCGTTGATGTGGGTCCAGCCACCTTTAAAGTCCGGATCTCCATCTGCGTTATGTGGAATCTTCGCACCTGCAGATTTTGCCGCCGAAGAACCGCCGCCAAATACGCCAGCAACCTTGTCAAGAAGTCCTGCAAGCCCGCCAGCCGCCCATTGAACGATTTTCGATAAGAAGCTCACAACACGGGACAAAATGTCCGCAATGCCTCCGAGAACCGGTGAGATGGTCTGCAAGATCGGCGGGATCATCTTCAATCCAGCCGACAACGCCGGAAGAATGGAGTTTGCAATGCTCTCCACATATGGCATCAGCGGAACAACTACATCATCTCCCAGCACCCTCAGAATGTTCACAAACGGCGGGACGATCGTCGTTGCCATGGTCCCGATGATCCGGGAGAGCGGCGGCAGTGCCGTCGTTGCAATATTAAGCAGAGTGCCTCCGACCGGACCGGCAATGGATCCTAACTGTCCGATCACATCAATAAGCGGCGGAATCGCATCTTTTGCCAGGCTCATGATCGCCGGAGCACCGGAGGAAATTCCGATACTCATCGTATCGACGATTCCCATCAGCACCGGCTCAATCTGCGGCCAGGATGTCAGCAACGTGTTCGTGAGATCTGTGAACACCGGCGCAAACCGCTCCGCTGCGTCCGCGAGGAAGTTCTGCCAGATACCGTTCAGGCTCTTGATCCCGTTTGCGTATCCTTCCTGTTCCTTAGCCGCCATCTGCTGAATCTGCGTCGAGTTCTTCAGCAACGCGTTCATCCGGACCTGAGCCATCGCATAATCATCCAGATTATCGATGTTCTTTCCAAGCCCCATCTCCATTGCGGACTGCTTCAGGACTGCATCATCAATCTGGATTCCATATTCTGACAACGCTTTCGTGTTACCATTAATGTAATCCTGCATGACACTGAGGGCTTCCGAGTCATCCATCTTAAACGCAGTTCCAAGATCATATGCCAGCGAAGTCGTAATCTTCGAGAGCTCTGTGGCTGCTTCTCCGGTGATCCCCAACTCGTTGTACATTGCTTTATTGGATACCAAAAAGCTCTGTACTTCGGTATTGCTCCGGTGGATCGCAGACGAGAAGTTCTCTGACCATTCCTTCACCCCGGAATCCGGAGAAAAAGCAGCTTCAAATTTCGCCCCCGTCTGTTCTGCAGACTTACCGACTTCCAAGACCGCTGATCCGAACTGTTTTACCAGTTCAACATCCTTCTTAAAGATCTCGATCGCCGCAGACACCGCAAAAAACGACTTTACAGCAGAGCCCATAGCGTCTTTGATCGCCGTTCCTGCTCCGGAGCCATCGCTCCCCATTTTGTCCAGGTCTGTGCCGGTTTTATCCGCCTCATCCCCTATGTCATCGATGTGTTCTCTTGCCCGCTCAAGCGCGTCAGAGAGCTTTGACCGAATCGTCTGGATTGGATGGGTAAATGCCTCCTTGACATCCCGCGCGCCGTCCACAGCATCTCTGGTAAACTTGGCCGCCTTCTTTCCTGCGTATCCATAAGCGCCCTGGAGTCCGGCTTTGATCGTCTTTGCGATAGAATTTGTCTCTTTGTTCGCTGTGGCGCTTGTAACGATAACAGCCTTTTTAAAGCTGTCAGCCTCGGCACCCATCTGAATGTAAGATCGTTCCACCTGAACACCGGCATCCTCAAATGCGTCTCCCGCATCTCGCGCAGCGTCGGACACTCCATCCATATCCTTTGCCGCAGTTCCAGAATTTTTCGCAATCTCACTGCCGAAAGCATCTGCTGCTTTCACTGCGTCCCGCAGCTCATCCTTCGCCTGCCCGACATTTTCTTCTGCCTTATCGCCGAACCGGTCAAACGCAACCCCGGCATCCCGGATTGCGGATCCCGCCCCGTCTCCGGAATCTTCCAGCCGGTCCAGTGTCGTAATGACCTTCCGGCTTTCGCGGTCTGCATCGTGGAGTCCGTCCGCCATCGTTCCGGCACTTCTTGCCACGCGGCTTCCCATCTGGACGCCGCTGTCTTCAGCTCCCTGGAATCCAGCTTTGATTCCCTGGATGCTGCCATAGATACTTTCCAGCTGATTGATGGAATCCTTCAGCCCAAAGTCTACGCCAATTGTTAGATTTCTCTGGTCGTTCAATTTGTCACCTCTCTTTCAATGAAGAACCGGCAGAACTTCCTACGAAGCACTCTGCCGGTCACTTATGGATTGTCTGAAATTGAGGTATGCCTCTCGTGCTTCGTAGAACTCCCCGAGATCCATCTGGGCCCACTCGGAATAAGAAATCTTTCCTGTTGAAAAAACAAGAGTCCAGAATTCCTGATGCCTTAATGCTCTGGACTGAGCCAGTTCTTCATCAGCTTCTGCCTCTAAGAAAGGATTCGATCTCTCCCAGAAGCTTCTCAGATGTCGAAATGTCCTCTGCCTCCTCGAAATAATCAAATCCTTTTGTAGCTACCTCTTTCGGTTCGATGACCACGTTTTTGAACAGCTCATCGATGTAATCCGCGGTCTTCTTCTTTCCTCCTGTCATCCCACAACGGTCGTTCAGGTCGAAATACCATCTTGGAGACACGCTCTGAAGAACGAATTCGTTACCGTTTACTACTACTTTTTTCTGCTTTGCCATATACTTTCTATATCCCCTTTCAGTTAATCCTTTCGGACGGTCCGGCCACTTCTTCATGACTTACCGTACCTGAAGATTCGGTACGAAAATTGAAATTGTTACATTTCCGGATGTCTTTCCTCTGGACACATCTGGCATCTTCACAACGCGGCATTTCTGCGCCGTGATGCTGATATCATCGCTGTCATTTGCATCAGATACAGTCACAGAGATCTGTTTCCGGCTTGACGCCAGGCTTCTGAGACGCGGCAGAGAGGAAGAAGTTCCCTGCAGCGTGATTGTAATCGTACCGCTCTCATTCGCATTCTCGGAATATACCACATCGCCCTTGCAGCCCACTTCTGTAGTCACTGCATCCTCGTTTTTTGTTGCCGTGATCATGGAGTCCGATGCGTATCCGGTGATAATAGCTCCGTCCACCGCCACGTTGACTTTTTTCGGATCATAACTTGTTACATCCATTGATAATCCTCCTTACTTAATTCAGCGTTACTTTTAAGGTTCCGGAGATCTTCACACCATGGACGGCACCAGCCAGCTGTGCTTCCCACGGGATATCCGGCATCTGGCGTAATGCTGCCTGCTGGTCTGTGGCCGCGGACCTCTTCGGAACGGATACGTTATACACTCCGGCACCAGACTCCGGATCTGTTGCAATGATCCCGTAATCGGCTGCCTGATCCAGCGTTTCAAAAACGCCAGCTGCCACGATCGTAAAACCGGCATCCGTGTACGGAATCGTTTCATTGCTTGTGAAGATGTTGTACAGCTTCTCACGCATGGTTTTTGCAATCCAGTCGCCGCCAAGGATCGTATCGATCCATTCTCCGTCAGCACAGCAGCCGTTTTTGATGTAGTTTTTCTTATACTCATTGGTAACCCAGTTCACATGGTTCTCTTCCAGAATCGTGAGTTCGGATTCTTTTAAGTTCGGCACGGACACTCCCACCGGCATCTTAAATTTCCATGTTACAGACTGCGGGTACCAAGGACCAACAGAACCAATCCACGCAGCTTCCGCCTGCTCGTCCAGATTCCCTGTGTAAATCACGACGGTTCTTCGGTCAGTGAGCTTCAGTTCCTTGTTGTCGGTCTCTGCAAAGTAAAACTTTCGGTGATCCTCGACTCCGGCCGTCAGCTCTGCTTCACTCGGTTCACTATCTGCGGCAAATGCCGCCAATGCTTTGATGTAGGCGTCCTCATGCTGATCAGTAAGGAACATGTACCAATCATTATCCTTATCCTGAAATGTTTTGATCGCATTTACAAGTGCTTCCGGAGATTCCGGTTCCGCGAATCCTACAACTTTGACTTTCTTGATCAGGGATGCTGGTGTCGGTTTCGCCTTACCTTGTCCCATCATCACCTTTGCTTTTTTATACACAGCACTTTCTGCCGTATAGTCCTTTGCGATATCTTCCGGATCCGTATAAGTCTTCACGTCTTTCGCTCCGGCCGTGGAGATCAGAAGAATATCGAGTGAAGCAACGGAAGTGTCAACCTCTTCCAGCTTCACAACCACTACTACGTCTTTAGAGCTCATTGCTGTCTCCTTTCTTTGTCACTACATGTTCAATGGTTCCTATCTTCCGGGTATCTGTGCGGACATACCGGATCCGGACGTCAAAGCCGTACCGCCTCGCCTCTTCATCGACCATCAGCGTGGATCGGTCCTGAACAGCTGACACATCATCAACGGTTATTCCCATGCCTGCGATCGTATCGTAACCAGCATGGAGGAACCACCCGGCCGCCTTGTCCGCAAAACGAAAAGCTTCATCCTCTCCCAGAACATACTCGTTACCGACCTCCCGATCGGTGCTGCAGCATGTAAAGGAAAAGGTGCAGCTGGCTTCTCCTGTCCGCTTCTCCAGATATCCATCGTACAGCTTCTCCAACTGATAATCTCCCTGCCCGCCTTCCGGCGTGTATGGAGCCGCGCTGTAAAAGAGATACGGGTATTCCGCTTCCGGATTCTGCTGGTTATTCAGCATGATCGAACACTGGAGGTATTCACTTAAGCACTGGATAATCCGGTTTCGGATTTCTAAAAAGTTCATCGTTTTGCTGCATCTCCCTTCCTCTCGATCAGATAACGCTTCATTGGGTGGATGGAATTATGCCCCAACTCCTGGGTAATCGTGTATACGGTCCCATCCTGATCCATCACGCATGCACCAATCTGAAGCGAATGTCCGTTTGTATAGATTTTTTCTGTACAGTGCATATAAGTCCCCGCCGCGTCGCGAATCAGGTCCTTATCATTCACTGGCAGGATCACCCCACGGAATGAGATTCTGGTTTCTTTTCCCGGTATGTACTGTCCGCCATTATCCTGCTGAAACGCCGCCCCTGATTTGATTTCAAACATCTCATGGAGCAGTCCATTCGGGATCATTGGTTTGGCATACGCAAAACTGCTCATGCTATACATCATCCTTTCTCTATCCGGTATGTGACGGAATTCCTTAGTCTTCCGGTCTCGATCAGCGGGTTATCCGGCCAGTTTGATGTGGCTTTTGTAATATTTCCCTTGTTTTTAAAATTGAACGGCTGGTTCATGTATTCCTGGATCAGCCCTACAATTTTCATCCCGATATGGTCCATGACACTCTCCGCGTCCCATCCATCAAATACAACATGGCTGATCATCGTGGAAACAATATCTTCGATTGCCTGCTCATTGCTGTCATATCCCGCGCGGATGAAGCTTCTCTCCGGAATATTCACAGATTCCATCAGGATAAACAGAAACTCAATGTCGTCCTTTTTTGTCGGGATCTTTTTATTCCCCGGTTTCCTGTCCTTCGGTGTCGTATCGGAAGGGGAACTCTTCACTTTCGGTTCTTTTCCTTTTCGGTTCAGGCTGATACATCCGAACAGATACCCGTTTTCGGAGCGAAGGAAAAAGAGCCCCGGGAAATCCAGAGGACTCTTTCCTACTGCTTTCTTCGCAATTGGAATCGCGAGATTTTTTACGTTCTTCGCATGGATCGTTGCGCCAAACTCATGGACATTGGCGATCGTCAGGATATCTGCAGGTGCTCCTTCGCGGCCCTCGCCGCCAGCCCCGAACCCATTGCCTCCCTGGATTCCGATATGCAGTTTCATTTCTTTTAGCTTTTCAAATTCTGCCTTGATCCGTTCCAGTTCCGGCGTTATGGTATCGTTTACTATCATTAGGTCCACCTCATATACTGATTGATTACTGCCTGCACCTGCTCACTGAGCGCATGGTCAAAGGTCCAGCTGACATCAGAAATACTGAAGGCAGCCAGCCCGTTCGCCCCGTTGTTGGCAAGATTCCACTGCTGCTGTACCATCTGCCACACGATATACTGCAGATCATACGGAAGATCCGCCGGATGTTCTTCTGTGGCGTCTTTCGGAAGAATATATCCTGCCCGGTATTTCACCTTCAGGCATCTGTTGAGCTTCGTCAGATCATTCGCCAGTCCGCTTCGGTATCCCCGCAGCTCCCAGCCAGCATCGCTGAAAAGGACTCCTATATCCCCTGTGTCCGCAAAGGAATAGGACTCCGGATCCAGTTTCTGGTGATAGCCTGTATCTTCTACCGACATCACCTCCCGGATCGGGTACTGTTTCAGGCACAGCTCCTGATATCCAGTTGGGAAATGCGTTTCTGTGTACTCCCTGAGCGCAAATTTGCGATTCGTCATGGTCTCGATATAACTTGACGCTGCATTGATCAAACGTTCGATGTTATTCTTGGTGGAATCGTCTGTCTCGGTTATTCCCAGGAAGTCCAGCATGGTCTCCAGCGTTGTCATCGCATTATCTGCAAGCAGGCTTTTTCTCTCCATTCGCATCACCTTTCTTTAAGGCAGAGACCGGAGCCCCCGCCTTATTGCTCCGGGGAGCAGTCATCTTGTTTTCGCGCTTTTTCCGATCCATGCCTGCGCCCTCCTAAACCGGAGCCTGCGCCAGATCACCCAGGACAAGCGCATACGCTGCTCCGGATGCCGCAGGGCTTGTTCCGCCGGTAAAGCTGATTGTTGGTGTGATCTTGATATAACGCTTGCAGCCTAAAAGGTCCAGATTCATCTTTATCTCTTCTCCGGATGTCACGGAGATCTCCTTCAGGATGCCATCGCTGGTTGTAGTGTCTGGATCCAGCTTGGAATCCGGGACCACTTCAAAAGTTCCGTCTTTTGTATCGCAGTGCTCTACCTTAACGGTCAGCTTTGCGGCCGTCGGGGATCCAGTGATGGATCCGATGGATGCAGCATAAACTGCGGAGAGGAATCCCTCGCGGTCTACAACTTTTCCGGATCCAATCACAACAGACACAGTATCAAATAATGCTCTTCTCATGCTTGTCCTCCTTAAAATACTTTAATGTTCTTGCAGTACAGGAAGCTCTCTGCGTGACGTACAGCAATGTCATCAAACATAATTGCACGGGTCGCAGAAAGGTTCTCCTCAAAGGCATTGTGCTGGATGCCCTGCTCATCAGTCCATGTACCGTCAAGGGTTGTGTAAGTCTCAAGTCCCATCTGATCGCCAATCAGAAGATCAGACCAGTTTCCAAAGAACAGATCTGTCTTTCCGTTCTTATCGATCGGGATCTGGTTGCTCACCTTATACGGCATACCCGCTAATTTTCCTTCCATCATCTCATCGCGGTAGATGTATGCTCCAGTCTGGGTCTTCATGTTCTTGAACACGCCCTCCAGCTGGCTGTTCATCGCCCATCCGGCATGAAGGTCATCGATGTTCTTTCCTAATGCCTTGGAAGATACGTAAACCGGGAAGTCTGCAGTGATCTTTCCGTTCGTATCTGCAAGCTCAGCAGTGTCTAACTTTGTCGCATCAATGTTCTCAACCTCTTTGTTATTTGCAATGCCAGTCGGCTGGAACTCGCTGCCTGTGCCGTATAATCCACCATAGTCAAGACCTAACTGCATGCGGCGGAACAAGTCGTTTGCGAACATCGCATCAGAAGAGAAGTTAGACATTAACAGAAGCTCTCTGGACTGCGGCACGATAGCTTCCAATCTCTTTGCAGACATACGGATGTTGCCGTACTTCGGGGAAGCTGCCGTGATCTTACGACCTTCACCGCCCCATGTTGCACGGGTTCCCGCTGTCATACGCGGAAGGTTTAAGTTGCCGTTTGTTAACGGGATCTGCTGTGCCCCTAACTCCACGATAACAGTCTTCGGGTAAAGAAGCTCGATGATCTGATCGGAGTAAACCTCCGGGATCAGGAAACCTCCGCCTACAGAGCTGGTCGCTGTCATCGCTTTGAACTCGCGCTCCATCTCCTTATCTCCATACATCTTTCTTGCCATGTATGCGGCACGCTCCGGATCTCCCTTACCGTGGATATCTAAGCACTTGATGGCACGTGCCACCTGGATATGTGCCGGAATCTTTTTCTGCTGCACGCCTCCCGGTTCTCCTTTCCTGCTCATATAAATGTTGCTGTATTTTCTTGCCGGTTCACGGCGTTTCTGGAGAGTTCCCGCGGACTTCTTCCGGCGAGTGGGAGTAGTCCCCTTCATCCCCTTTTCCTCGTCATCCTCCGGCTCGTCGTCGCTCATGACCTCAGCCACAGCGTCCAGTAACTCATCGGCAAAGCCGTCACCCAGCTCATCCTCTTTACGGGACTTACGCTTTTCGTTTACGTTGTCAAGGGCATCCTGGATCACAGTCTCAAGGTCCACCTCATCACCCTTCGTACCGTCAGCGGCATCAACGATTGCCTCGACGATCTCTGCGGCCGCGTCCTCTCCGATCTCATCTTCTTTTGCGGACTTGCGTTTCTCATTGATGGAATCGATGGCATCACTTACGATATCCGCGATGTCATCATCGTCCTTATCCTCTTCCGGATCATCGCCCTCTTTCTCTTCCGCCAGGGCAGCCTTTACTGCATCCTTGATCATTTCCTGGAGATCTCCTGCGCCCATCTTCATGGACTTCTTTCTTCTTGCTGCTTTCCGATTTAATCTGTATCTGCTCAATTTGTTTCCTCCTTAAAAAATAATTTCAATGTTACCTGCTTTTCTGCTTCTGGAAGGTTTTCTCCGAGAAATCGGCATTTCCTTTTTCCCGGACGCCTCGCTGATCACAGAATCGATCATGCGGGCTGACTCCTTCATGGAGCGGCTGACCTCTTTCAGGGACTTAAGCCTTGAATCGCTGATCTTGCGTCCTTCCTTCAGCTCTTTCCGGATCTCTTCTGTTGCTGACTTATAGTCAGTAATGACTGCCTCCGGGTTCATGGCCCAGGTCACAACAGACACTTCCCACAGGGTCACTTCCTTCAGATGCCGGATCCCAGTCTCGTCATATTCAAAGACTACCGGCTCATAGCCGATGGACAACTCGTTCAGAACGCCGTCTTTCAGAAGGGTCTTGATGTCTTTTCCCATCGATGTATCGGAGATCTTTGCCTTCAGGAATAATCCCTTTTCGTCCTCCCGGAGCTCGATCGGCTTTCCGATCGGCAGCCAGCAGTCATTATGCAATGCCAGGATCTTAACTCTCCCCCATCCGCCTGCCAGCGCCTTTGCAAACGCTCCAGGCTCGATGATGTCCCCGCCGCTGTCAATGTTCTCGAATACGGCACCGTATCCGGAAAAAATACCCTCTTCTTCGTCGTATTCGTCCATCTTAAAAGACAGCCGCTTTGTCTCGTGTTTCATGCTGGTTCTTCCTCCTTTCTTCAGAATTTTTTGTATAAAAAAAGACCAGGTTTCCCTGATCTTCTTTATGCTTATTTAGTTTTCTAAAAATAGGTATAAAAATAGCACGCATCACTGCGTGCCATCTTTATCGTCATTCTTTTTCAATAGCTTTCCAACTAAAATAAAACGAATTCCTATTAGCAATGCTAAGATACATACCACAACAACTACATTCATTACAATGATTCCCCAAAATACTTCCCTCATGTTTTCACTTGTCAGTGAAAATGTGATATTGGCATTTACAACTATTAATGCAAATATCGATACAAAAATTCCCATCAAAGAAATTATATTGGCATAAAGGGACTTCATTTCTCCCCTTACCTGTTCAACTTTTTTCTCTAATATTTCATTAGTTGCTTTTGCATTAATAACCGCATTGGAGAACACCTCACCAGTCTGAAACTGCCCATATGTCATCTTTGCAAGAAAATAATAGGCTCCATTTTGTGTACCCTGTTGTTTTACAATTCCATTCGCATTTAGCCTTTTGACAGCATTAATTACAGCCTGCCTAGACATTCCAGACTGTCTTTGAAGTTCACCAAGACTTAATGCAGTGCCTTTTTCTAGTGCCTCCACAATCTTCTTTTCATTTTCGGTAAATTCATTTTTATCCATTAACACACCTCCACAAGGTGATTATAATGCATAAATTCATATTGGAAAAGTATTTTACTCATCATAGATCAAAAAGCAATGACAGTTTACAGTTTCTTCCGCCGCATTGCAGTCCGGATCACACGGCATCATGAGTTTGTGTCCTTTTGATGTCACAAATGGTTCTGAGAACAGGATCGTTTTCCCGTTCAGCTCCCGGTGGGTATCCCGTGCCTTATTGATATTCGTGACATGCCAAGTCTTCGTTTTGAACCGGCAACGCTTCGCCATATCGAAGGATCCCGCCTGAAGACTGGTGTTGCACTCCTGAGCGGCGATTGTCCGGGCTCTAGCGGCAGTGGTGTTCATCTCGTTCATGATCTCATCCGAAAGCTCCTGGTGGCTCTTTCCGGTCTCGAGACCTTCCGTTACGATCCTCGCGATCTGCTCCTTCGTGGTCTTCGTTACCTTGGTGACTCTCTGGCCGCCGCGCAGCCTTGCGGTTGCTGTCAGCTCCGGCCTGTTAATCCCCGGGATCCGGTATGTGTTGATCACATTCTCAGTTCCCTTATCGTAAGTCTCCGCCCATAACGGTGTCAGAATGGAATTCAGGATATTTTCTTCCTCTTCCCAATTCAGCAGCCCCGCCACGAATTTCATGGTCAATTCCTGCTGCTCCGTTTTCGGAAGTGCTTGGAACTCTTCCTGTGTAATCCCGATTGCGTCCCAAACGTCACCGTCCGCTGCCTTTTTCGTTCCATTCAGAGACTTCCGGATGTGATCCGCCTGGTCCTTAAAGTAACGCTTCATGCTCTGCTCGAACTTCCGCTCCTGGGTTTTCCGGACCTGTTCAAGACTTCGCCCTGCTGCCTTGATCCGCCTCGCTTTGATCTCCGCGGCACGCTGAAGGATCTTGTCCTCTTCCTGATCCATCAGATCTGTCGGATCAATCTCGATCTGATTCCGTCCTTCATCTAACGGCGGATCTCCTTCCGCAAACTGCAGGTTCGCAGATGCAGAGCTTACCTCCACCGGGTCTTCTGTTTCATCCAGGAACAAATCCGCGAAGTTCATCTTGTAAATATCTCCGTTCTTCGCCGGCTCCATTCCAAGCTTCTCCCGCGCCTCGTTTTTTGTCAGCAGTCCATTGTTCCAACCGTCCAACGCCACCGCTTTCTCGAATTCCTGGTCATGCGGAATGATGTCATCAAATTCCCATTCCAGGTCCTCGCCGTACGCCGGAAGGAGCTGCCGGTTGATGGCATCCTGCCGGTTCTTCAGCTTTGGCGTCAGCACGTTCTTCGCATAGATGTACTGCGCCGCGTCTGCGGTGGCGCGGTTAGAGTTCTGCGTGATTCCCATGATCTCGCGAGGAACCCCAAAATGTTCCAGAACAGCATCACGGGTGAAGGTCCGGCCATTGATCATGTCCATATCCTTCATGTTATCCGCCAGCTTTGTCACCGCGGCCGGGCTTCCAGGCGGACCTCCGATGGTAATCGGTCTGTGGCTCTTATTTGGTCCCCGCAGCCGCTCGTCCCACTTTGCAAGGAACCTCGTCTGCTGGTCATCGTTGGCACCCGGCATGGAGATAACGATGCCCGGCGTCGCGTCATTGTAGAAAAACTTCTTCTGGAACTTCGCCGCATACTCGTCTGTCTCCACTTCATCCGCGAGAGCTTCTGCCTGTCCCAGGCCGCGCCGGTACGGATCCAGCGGCTTCAGGTCTCTCATGACGAACATGTCATCTACAGACACATTCATCATGTAGCCATCTGTTGTCCGCACCTGGTAGAACGGATTACCCTGATATGGCGTCATCTGCACCCAGTGCGTCGGAACCGGCCACAGCTCCGCCGGAGTGCCATCGGAATACCGTTCAATGATAAAATATCCTTCGCCCTTAAGCATCAGGAAGATCGCCTGTAGTCTCCAGATTGCGGAGGAAGTCATCTCGTACAGCGGATTCGGCTGATCCATGAAATCCAGGAACGGATGGGATGTTACCTCCTGCCGTTCCCCGTCCTCGCCGATCCGGTAAAGCTTACCCGGAATGTACGACAGATCCGATGCGATCTTGTCAACGACCGACAGCCGGGGATTTTCTCCGAAGCTCTGCAGCCACTCTGACGAGTTCCGGTCCGGAGGTGTTGTCCATCTCGGATACATTCTTTCTGTGCCGCCCTGAAAACGGCTGCGTTTAAATAAATCTAATAATCCCATATCTATCACCAGTTTACTGTCCACTCGACCGGATCATAAAGAGCAAGAGCCAGGGCGTCCGCCATATCCGGGGATTTTAGTCCCCGCTTTTTCATGGCTTCCTTCCGCTCCAGCTCGATCTTTCCGTCCTTGTTGACAATGTATTTTCGGTTACTCAATTGCGTCATCAGCGTGTCATCTTCCGGGATCTGCAGTAATCCGTCCTTCAATTTCTGTCGGACAGCTCCCCACATTAAACCGGTGCTGTTGACATACTCGACCGGATCGTCATCATCGACCTTGCCGCCAGCACCGCCGAAGTGACACTCTACAATGTGAAGGTCTAGTTCCGAAACCTCCTGGCAGTCCCGCCATTGGTTCCCGTCTTTCGGATCCAGTCCTGCTTCCCGGCAACGATCCTCCCACACCGCCTGCACGATTCTTTCCTTCTGCTCATCCAGGTTGTCGTATACACCAACGCCCAGACCGTCGCAGTCCACTTTCACGTGGATGGACGCTTCCGGATAGGCTGCCGCATACCGTTTGATCATCTGCACCGCATATCCGGAAATCTCCGTGGTTTTGTTATGATTGTGCGTCTCGATCTCTCCGGATTTCTGCTTATCAAACACCACATACAGAACGGAACTGTCATCGCCATACCGCGCCACATCGATCCCGATATCGATCCGGAGCTTCGCAGTTTCGATCTCCAGCTGTGTTGCCTTCTCACACCACTCCATGGCAATCAGGGAATCCGGCGTGCTCTTTGGGAACTCTCCTGCTACACGGACACGGAAGACGTCTGAGTCCTCTCCAAACATCTTGATGATCTTCTCAACGAACTGTTTGGATACGTGGGCGCTGTCTCGGCCGTCGATGTGAATCGCGCTGTACTCTCCGCGTGACTTGTGATGCGAATCATAGAAAAATCCCGACAGCCTTGTCGGGTTCCCCATCATGAGAAGCTTTGCGTCCTCTCCAGTCATCGCGCCGAGTACCGGCTCGAAGACTTTGTCCGAAACACCGGATGCCTCATCAATGATATACAGGACATGCTCTGAATGGAATCCCTGCAGAGCTTCCGGGTTTGTTGCCGTCCGCGGAACCGCAAACCATTCTTCCGGATGCCCCCGCATATAAAGCTTCTCATTCGTCCAGATCAGCTCATCCTTAAATGCCGGATTGTTTCTCATCCATTTGCTGATCTCCGCCCACAGGACATCCATGAGCTGATGCTCCGTAGGCGCCGTGCACGGGATCTTCGGAAACGGGCGGGTGCAGATGAACCACAGCACTGACCAGGCTTCCACGGCGCTCTTTCCGACTCCGTGCCCCGATCGGACCGAGGTCATGGGATAATCTCGAAGACTCCGCAGAATGTCACGTTGCTTTTCGTCCGGAATTGCTTTTATGATATCCTCCACAAAATAGATCGGCTCATTTGCATAGAACCGGATCGCATCACTGCTCAGTGCTGGCATTCTCCTCATCTCCCTTCATTTCCTTCTGTCTGCGCTCATACGCACCGATAATCGTCTCGGCAAGCTTCTGCTGGTTTCCGGTTCCCATCGCCATATGATCCGCCAGCCACTCCATGGCCTTCATCGCATCATACAGTTCGATGCTGGCACCGTCTTTCCCCATTTTGACCTTCTTGATCACGCGGCCGTCCACCTGACCGGATTCACGGAAATCCACATAGTTGACTTCACGCATGACCGGCGCTCCCGTCTTCTTATCCGTGATCGGACCGAAGGCTCCCATCGCCTGAATCTCTTTCCTGCCGAACGTCACGAAATCCGTGATGCTGGCAGTCGCGATATCCAGATACCATTGGAAGACATCATGCTCATCGAACAGCTGGCTTTCAAAGCGCTCTTTTTTCAGACGCTGGATCTCCGCCTTCACTCTGTCATTTCTCAGCAGCCGGAAGCTGTTGGTCATAGCTGATTCATAGCTGCACCCATACGCCTTCATGTATGACTGCGTAGCATTCAGCGTCTTCGCATAAAGAATGCAAAAAAGCTGCTGTTCCGCGGTCAGTTCCGTGTTCTCCATCACAGACTCGACCGTCTTCGCATCAGCTTTCGCAACGTTGCGTTTTTCTTTTTTGCAACGCTGCACTTTTTTCTGCAACGTTGCACTCTCAGATTTATCCCATCCATACCGGCTTTTCCAGCTTCGGACCGTTCCCGCCGAGACCTTCAGGATTTCTGCGATCTCAACCAGGCTCTTCCCGGAATCGAATAATTCCTTCGCCTTCACAACCTGTTCATTCGGACTTCTGGCCACTCACCTCACCTTCCAATCTGTCTGATTTTGGGTAAAAGAAAAGAGCCACGCGGTGGTGGCTCCCCTCTACTTTTTTGTACTCACTATTTTTTATTTAACATTTCTTCACGATCTTCTGAAACTCCAATAGCTGCCGTACCGTCGTGTAAAATAAATTCATTAAAATTAATTCTTCCATAACTCTTTGATATTATACTTGTAAAAACACTAACAACTATTAACATCACTATAGTCGCCATCATTACAACAACAAGTGTGTATTGTTTATTTTGAGGCGTTTCACCAAATATGCTTATTAAATAACCTAAAAATAACAACAAAAAAGCAATTTGGTTCATCCAATTCTTTTTCGCTATTTCAATAAATTCGTCATAATCTTTCAAATCCCCATTAGGATATACTCTTATAACTCGATGTAGCATACAGTAATTTGAAACAACCTGCTTTTTTGTTATATCCATATTTCCTAATAACAACATTGCACCTGCTGTTAATTGAAATGTTAGTGCTAATATATATAACACCTCTGGAACTGTAAAATTGTGAAATAATAAGACCATAGTCTTTTCGGCATTAGATGATGTTGCAGTCATTCAATTATCCCCCTCTCAATGCTGTATTATTATACACATGAATATATTCGATTTGCAAGCAAGAAGTCGAAAAAGAAAAGCCCCCATCTCTCGACAGGCGCTTTTCATGGGGATATTATGAATTTAAAGCAATGTACCGTTTCTCAAACCTGCGGCTCATGCCTCATCCGAGAAGATTCTTTGCTACCTGGAATGTCTGGGTGGAGAATCCCGAAACCAGGCAAGTAGCGGAGACTGGATTTGAACCAGTGACCTCCAGGGTATGAACCCGACGAGCTTCCAGGCTGCTCTACTCCGCGAACCAGGACGGAAGGTCTTGCACCCTCGACACTCTGATTAAGTATCAGCTGCTCTGCTTACTGAGCTACGCCCTGATGGTCTGCGGCTGATCGCCAGTCTACGAACCAGCCGCCATTCCCTACACTTAAGGGAGGATGTAGGAAGCCGCCGGCTGTATGCCCTTGGCTTCAGGTTACACTATAACATTTTGAAAACGGAAAAACAGGAAAAAGCGGAAAAACTTACGCTGCCTTCATAAAGTTTTCATATTCTTTTCTGATTCCATCCGGTGTCGCCCGCCGTCCCATCCGCTGCGCAACCTCCGCCCATGTCATCTCCTCGAACACCCGATATCGGATAATACGCTGCATACGCTGCGGAATCGTGAGCATCCATGCCTCCACCTGGTGCTTAATCTCCTCCGCCCGCTGAAGTCTCTCCCGGAGAATTGCTTCCCGCCTATCCAGTTCATCCGGATCTTTCACCACCGGATATGACAAGCCCTCGATGTGGAAACTCTTGGCGGTATACGGAAACTCGTGCGCAGATCCAGACACCCGATCCTGTACAATTTTCTTCCGATTCTTCTTAAGCCTCAGTATATCCTCCTTCGCTTCCTTTACCTGCTCGCAGGCATCTATGTACTGCTTCAGAATCTCCTTGTCCATTGCTATCACCTCCTCGATAACGCGGATCCGGGCAAAGGCTTGTCCCCATGTACGCCGGATGTGCCGCCGACCAACTGTGTCTGCCCTTATCCTCACTCATAGCAGCATACTCTGTCTCTTGGTTTTTCTTTTTCAACGCCTTCGCAACTTTTTCATCCCACTGGGTTCTCATCCTATGTTTCATCCCGGTATTTCCGGATATCTGCATTCTCATCACCACCGCCGCCCTTTCTTATCGACCAAAGTCACTTTCCCGAGGACCCGCACATGGCAGATCACGCTCAGCGCCTTAATCATCTTCCGGAACATAATGATCTCCTCCGGTGGCCGATCTGCTGCCTTGATTGCTCTGAACGCCGTTGGATCCGGATAGCTCTCTGCATTTCTATCTTTCATCCTCATCATTCCTTCTCATAATTTCAGTTTGCCTTTCCATAAACAATATTTCTTGCAATCTCATACAAATACGGATATTCATGCGGATTAAAATTAAATCCATACAACCGGAAAAATGCGTTATTGCTCATCTTGAACCATAAAACAGCCCAATCAATTAAGCTTTTGCCTTTATATCTACTCGCTTCATACCTTGTTTTCGCTCTACTACGTGCTAAACTGTGCACTATCATTCCAGCCTCCAAATCTTAATTTAATATATCATCAAGGTTTTTTAGCATTTTCTGCATCTTATTCCAATGCGCCAAGGCAAGATACTGTGATTTAAAATCGAGACATCCGCCTCGTCCGCAATTAGGGCAGAAAGCGCTCCATTCTTGTCCCTTTGTTACTTTGAGTTGCGGCATCCCGTAATATACGCTATCTGCTGCTGTCGGCTCATGGTCTATGCACACGCACGTCTCTATATGGTCTACCTTCATTTGTCATCACCTCTCAAGTCCTACTCTTCTTGATAGATTGCCTGCCCGCACATCGGGCAGAAGTGATAGCATATCTTCTTAAAATCTCCATTAAGGTTTTCTGCACCACATGCCGGGCAAACATATTCATCGACATGTATCTCATTTACCTTCATAGGGATCTGTTTGGACAGTGCGTTTAGTATCAAATGCGTTTCCTTTTTATCGATTGTAACTGTACAATCAATTTCTGCTTTTCTGCATGATCTTATATAGCGTACAACTCTGTAAATTTCGTCCACAATCTCTGCCTCCAAATCTTAATTTTCTTCCATCTCTGCCATGTATGGTTTCGGCAATGGCATCCAGGCATTCACATACATGTCCTGGCTAACGAGTGATTCTGTCTCGTCACCATTAAACCATGCTCCGCCCTTTTCGTCCTCGTCATATCTTCCAATGCATGGGAGTGTGAAGTTGGAAAATGAAATCAACACATATTCCCCAAGCTCCGGAAGACGTTCCGTCACCGGGATCCATCTCCGCACATTTTTTAACGCCAATTCTGCATCCTTCTGATCTTCCTCGCTCTCGCAGTGGATCACGATGTCATAGGTATCGTCATACACGTCTGCTACTCCGTCTTTATCGATCATTACCAGCACTATTTACCCCCTCCTTTTTCATGCGCTCGATCTCATCTGGGCTCACTCCGGTATCCTCATAGTCCTTCAGCTTCCAGAGCGCCCCGTAGAGCTTTTCCCAGACTTTTTCTGTAAGCACTACGCCGGGCTTCAAGTCGAACCACGAGGCGTCCCGCAGGCACCAATGACCACTATCTTTCTTTTCCGTCAGTCTCACCGCTTATTCCTCCCAGCTGTTCTTTCAGACCTTTCAGTTCGCAAGCTCCTGTGCCGTAAATGCTTACGTTTGCCCAACTGCATCTATCGCAATCATAGTCATCGCCACGTTTCATCATCTTCTGGCACTCCGCATAATCCCTTTCCATCTCCTCCGACACATGGATCCGGATTTCTATATGCGGCTTCAGAAATAATTTAACCTTTCTCATTCATCTGCCTCCCTGTCCTCATACACTCATGGTGGATATGCAGTGTGGTGTGACGCCGTGTCTGGATGATCACATGATCTCCGGAGATCTCCTTTCCACACACACTGCAGATAAATTGTACCTTTGGTGCATCATTACTCTTCTTCATCTTGATCCTCCATACCCTCATTCATGATATCTGTCCAGAGAACGCTTTCACACACACCACTCTGAAGGCGGACATGAACAAAATTCCGGAAGATTCCGGAAGATTCCGATCACGGTTCCTTTCCGCCAGACTCCAGTTCTTCTGTTCATGGTCTCATCAACATTGCAGCCTTTATTTGTTTTTACGCTGACCGCATCACCGATTTTCATCTGTCTCTGAATTTCTGCAATCCGATCCGCTGTAATCGCATCCTGATCTTTCTGTTCCAAGGCGCCTTTCGATGCGCCTCTGACATAGCATCTTTTGCCCATCATCTCGATTCTTCCTCTAATAAGCTGAACGCCGCCAGCATCAGCCGCGCGCAAATGGTTGAATTGTGATTTTTTTGAAGGATATCCGCAAAATCATCGGTTGCTGCTTTCCACATTCCAGGCTCCACTGGATGCCCATGATATTTCTGATAGAAAATATAAGAATCGCACCACGCTGCTTTCGCTTCTACTGCCTGTTTTTCACGTTTTGTCATAAGATGCATCCTGCCTTTCTGTAATGAGTCTTTCTCCGTTTGAACTGATTCTGGCAGAACTGAATATCATCCACATAGTCAAAACAGATTGCGTCCTGTTTTTCATCGAAGGTCCGTGCAATCCGGCCGACAGACTGGGTGACCACCGCATAATCTTTCTTCGGTGTCACAAGATACAATCGGTCAAGCCGTGGGATATCCAGTCCTTCTTTTGCGAGACCATACGAAGCGAAGAGGAAATGCTTTTCCCCGTTCCGCATATTTTCAATGGCCTTTTCTCTTGCCAGACGTCCGCTCTTGCTCTGCATCTTCCCGTCGATCATCACCGCCTGCATCCGAAGATCTTCCGGCAGCAGACCCATAAGATTCTTCAAATGTTCCAACCGATCCGAGAGAACCAGATTAAAATGTTCCGCATTGTCTTTCAGATCCTTCACAATTCGATCATTCCGCTCTGAGCAGTTAGTCAGATACGGGATCAGCTTCGAATACTCCAGTGTCCCGTCCGTATCCAGCACGCACCGATTGACCTTTACTCCCGTGCTTCGTTCACAGATCCGGACCTTCATGGTCTTGTCCGCAACCGCCTCATCCGATACCCGGTACACCACCGGTCCAAGAACGGCAAATGTGCTTCTGATCATCCCATCCGACCGGTGCACTGTGGCAGATAACCCATACTTGTGTCTCGCCGCCAGACTGTTCAAGATCTTATAAAACATCGTGACCTGCGTCGGCGTCCCTGCGAGCCGGTGACACTCATCCACGATGACGGTATCCCATACGTATTCGTATCTGGAAAGATCCAGCTTGCAAAGCGTCTGAGCTGTCGCGAAGGTCATATGGCTGCCGATCATCACCTTCCCAGCTGTGATCTTTCCCAGGGTGCTCTTCGGGAAGTACTGTGCTGCACGCTCATAAGACTGATTCAAAAGGTCTTGGGTATGTGTGACCCATAAGGTCTTCCCGCAGAGCTCCGCGGCCAGTGCAATTCCCATCTGTGTTTTTCCGGATCCACACGGTGCCTGAAGGATCCCGCAGCTCTGTTCCTTCATCGCATCCACCGCCGGCCTCTGGTAGTCATACAGCGGCAACTCTCCATCGTACTGAACATGTGCCGGGTCTGCAAGATGGATCTCAATCGGGTCCTGATCCGTTAAAAACTTCCGGATCTCCTTTCCGGTCCCGGTCGGAACCACCAGATCCTGACCATCGACCCGGAACAGCCACAGGTATTCCGGCGTCTTTCCGGTCCAGAGTCCCCGGCGCATTCGGTCATCATACTCCAGGTTCCGGATCACAAGATTCTCATCACACCACTTTTTAAGCTGTGGAGTTGGATCTTTGATGCGGATCTCAGCGCCAATCTGTATGATCAATTGTCTCATCTCCTATCTCTGAATCGTTTAATTCCTGAAGCCAGTCATTCAGCGTTCTACCGTATCGTGTCATAGCCACGCGCGGAATCGACCGGACTCCCCTGTCCTGTAAATCTTTCAGAACCTGATAGTCAACCAGAAAGATCACTTCCGGATCATATCTGACTGCAAACATCCCGCGGCTGTTTCCGGTCAGGTGAAACAAATACATTGCATTGTACTGGTTTTCCTCCACCCTGCTTAACTGAAATGCGCCGGCACAGTCTTTGCAGTCAAAGAGATATGTTTTTCCGTTCCTGGCCGCGATCACATCACAAGGCTGCCCGTTTTTATTGTCCTGAAATCGGTGCACCCAGAAACGGTTCTTTGCCAGTTTCCCAGCAAATTCACGCTCAAACATTGTGCCGGCTGATTTATTGCTCATTTTCATTGTTTTCATCCCCTCATAGCTGCGGTCTTACCATTTTCCGGAAATGTCTTTCCCGAATCTTACCTAAAAAATGCCCGCAAGCCCTTATTTTACTTAGGGTCTTACTGTCTTACCTAAAAACCCGGATAATAAGTCTATATTTTTATAATAGAAAAAATAATGACGTTTTTTTCCTCGCGTCACGAGACTATATAACAGGTAAGACCGGTAAGACAGGTAAGACCTTATTAAAAAAGCCAGTGTTTATGCGGCTTCAAGGGTCTTACCAAGGTCTTACCTTTTAGAAATCAGGTAAGACCTTTTAGTCAAAAGGCAGTGTCTCCTGCTCATAATTTTCGACCTGCACAAACCCATCTTTGTCCGTAGTATCGTCATCCTCTGGCAGGTTGAATTTGATGTAGCTCGATTTGATTCCATATACCTTCGTCTGATGCACCATCTTCCCTTGCGAATTGCGCACCAGATAGCCTTTCTCTGCCCATTTTCGGCTTACTGCCGTATAGTCAAATCCATTCTGATCCAGGAAACTTAAAAGTACATCACGATTCACGATCAGCTTCCCGCCATCGATCTTTCCCCAGACCTCGCCCTTATTCAGCGAGTTTTCGGCTTTCGGATCTTCAAAACGGATCTGGTACTTTGCAACCCAATTCAACACCTGCTGATATGCGCGCTCAGCAATATCCACATCAAGTGCACTCTGCAGGTACTGCTTTACCTGAACAATCTGCAGTGGCTGCTCTGCCGTAAAAAAGAGCTTCACTGCAATCTCATCTGCCAACAGCATGCAGGCCATAGCCATAGCCTGCTTGTCCGTAGTGTCCAGCTTACAGAGTTCCTCAAAGAGTTCTCTGTAACGGTCCATGATTCTGCAGGTTTCTGTCTCCTGCATGTACTCCACAAACTTTCTTCCGGCAAAGCCATAATTCTCCTGCACCATGCTGCTCACATAATGGCCGTCTGTCACCAGTGGACCGTCTATTGCGATCTCGATAACACGGTTTTTTGAACCACCTCCGGAGTTCACCTTCGTGATCGGTTCCTCGCCGGTAAAGATAAAACTGTTCTTCCAGGTCTTGGTATCCTCTACACCGCCATAAGCCTTCGCTCGGCCGCGATCCACGCCCTCTGTGATCTGGTAGATCAGCTGGTCAAAATTTCCCTGCCATTTGTCCTTGATGGTCTGCAGCTCATCTCCCGCAAAAGGGATGCTGCATAAAAAAGCTGCATTACGCATAATGGCATTCTTGGTCATGTTCATGGTCTTTACCAGACCGCCCATCCGCGGGTTCCCCCAGATGGACATTGCCACCATAAGCGCCACCGTCTTTCCTGTTCCGGTCGTTCCCCACAAGTGCAGCACAAACGGCAGTACCTTAAGCGGCTCCAGAAGCACAGAAGCGAAGCTTGCTGCCATCATCATGCGCAGGGGTATATTCTTCCTGAGATCACTGCAAAGCTTCTTCCAGACGTCAAAATCGCCCTTTTCAGACACATTTTTAAAGATCGCCTCGAAATCCATTCCACCCTCGTACCGGATATCTTTCTCATACGGGGTAAAGGCTGCACCGACCCATCCCAAACGGTTAATGGATTTCTTCGGTTCCAGAGCGACAGGATTGTAACCTACGCAGTCACTGATATAACGCACCAGACTCTTCGCATTGTCGGAAGTAACCTCAATGCCATATTGAGACAGCACGTCCACAATTTTGTTGGTATTGGCGCAAACGGACCGGTCTACCGTAATATGCTGCCAAGATGCCGACTTGAAATAAGCAAGCGTGATCCTTTCCTCCGATGTATCCACGTTTTTAAGGATCTCGATCGGCATAATCGGATGACTACAGGCAATCACCGGAATCGGCTGCATATTCTTATCGTACCGGATCGTTTTCACGCCCATATCGGTAGCGCTCCATTCTGCACAGATCAGTTCCAGCGGCTGATCGGTAAAAGCCGTTTTGTTGCCGGTCTGGCGCATCCGCTGAATATAGTCAAGCTGGAACTGCTTCAACAGATTGTTAAACTCCGTGCTGCGCTTTAAGATTTTGGCTTCATTCCGCAATGCCTCAATATACTTCTGCCGTTCCACATTGTCCTCAATCTCAAAGATCCGGTAAAAGATTTCATCCGGAAATGGATTCTGCCGCTCCAGCTTAGCTATACCAGTCAGTAACTCTTCGTTCGACTTTTCCAATTTCACTCACCGCCTTCTTGTCTGCGTATACCTGTTCCGGACACTGCTCCAGACATTCAAGCAGGTAGTCCACATACGATAAATTGCCCAGCCCCTCCCAGAAATGCCTGTCCTGCGTTCTGACCGCCTCGCACAGGAGACTTCGGTACACCATTAGCCATTTCCTCGCATATCGGGTAAACTCGTCTTTCTCGCGCCTGTAGCGCTTCTTTTTCTCTGCTTCACGTTTCTCCCGATATGTGACCGGCTCCTCAATAGGAATCCCAAAGGCCTGCGCCAGCTCCTTAGCTGCATCATAATTATTTACGCCGAGGTATCTTGCCACAAACTTGACCTGATCCCCACCGGATCCACATGCAAAACAGTAATATCCTTTTCCATCCGGATAGATCTTCATGGATGGATGCTGGTCCTTATGGAACGGGCACAGGCATTTATCCTTTATGACACGCAGGCCGCAATACTCTACGGCCTGCTGCATCGTTACTGATTCCTTAACTTTCCGGTACAGTTCCGGATCATAAGAACGGGATTCCCTCATCTCCGGCTCCTTCCGGAATATTCATAAAGCCATTACCGTCCACCATAGACGGCGGCGCCGCATTTGTCTGTGCCTGTTGGCTTCCGGCTCCCGGTCCTTCCGGAAGAAGCTCGTCCTCCGGAACCTCTGCTTCTGAAAGTCCTGCCAGACTACGGATCTGCCACAGCTCCGTAACGATCGGACGATTTCCGTTCTCGGCTTCATACTGTCTGCGACGGAAGATTCCACCGAATTTCTTGCCGTTCAGCGTTTTCTCGTTGTCCTCTCTGTCCCACTGGAACGTAAAGTTGTTTGAACGTTCGATTGAGGTAATAATACCTTTAAACCAGGAAAGGCCCTTGCCTTCCATGTTCTGCTTGAATACGCCTCGCCACTTCGCTCCGGCAGGATTCTGTGATTTGTCATTATCAAACATCTTCTGGTAGAAGCCTTTCTGATCACCCTCTGCAATGTCATAAAGAATTACAAACTGCTCATTTCCGTTTCTGGATTTCTGTGTCGCAACCTGCTTGATCACGCACACATACTTTCCTTTCGGCAGCTGCTGGAACTCTCCGGTATAAGCAGCCGCCTCATCATATCCTGTTGGTTTCTTAATCATTCCTGCTTGTCCTCCTTGGCTTTATACTTCTCCCACCCGTAGAAATCGCGGATGGTGTCATCAACTAACTTCAGGTTATTTTCGATCTCCGGGCTCTCAAACATGTCCTCCGGCGTCTTCGTGATGTCGGATCCATCCGTGACCGTCCGGAAGAAATGCGTTCCGTTCTCGCTCATGCAGCGGATACAGATCGTGACCATACCCTCCAGGCAAACCTTACGGTCCAGCTGCTTTCCAATGGTTCGAAGACGGGAGACACCGAAGTCATCCGTGTCCTCATGAAAAATGATGTATACGATCTTTTCCGGATCCTTTACCTCATCCTTGATCCTCTTGACAAGACCATACATGGCATCTGCAATATCGTCATACATCTCAAAAGATGCATTGCCTTTTTTATTCCGGTGTTGGGACATGAACAGGTGTGTCATAATATACCCGGCGTCATCGATCACGAAGACTTTCTCCGGATTCTGGTTGATTGTTGCGATAATCTTTCCAATGTCATCGCTGGCTCCCATTTTCCGGAAACGCTTGCGGAACGGCAGCGCCTTTCTTTCCGTGTTAAACAGTACAACTTCATCCTCTGCGAAGAACTTTAAGCTCCGGCTCTTTCCGCTTCCGGACTTTCCATAGATCAAAACTGGTAATCCCATAACTCCTCCTCTAATACGGAATGACTTCTTCTCTTTCGTTGAAGAAATCCAACGATTCTAACAATGGTAAAAATTCATTTCTTGTCTTTTCCGGCATTGGCTCTGCGGCCACCCAATAGATCATCATATCGTTTTTGAAATAGAGGACCGTACCGTTTCTGACACTCGGATTCGGCGGCATCAGCTCACCTTCCATTTTGTCCAGGTCGCTGGGGGAAATCATCGGTTCCACATGCCGGCGCTCAATTGCGACGCATGCATGTGTCTGCTTGACCTGATAGAACGCATATTCGTGCGCAAACAACCGTACATTTACGCCGGTTTTAACTGCCACATCCTTCGCAGCCATCCATTCATCGTACGGATCCACCGGGTCCAGATCCGGCGCCCGCTTAAGCCCATGCTCATCGATGTTGTACAAATACGCCTCACCCTCTTCCGGGAGATCTCCGATCAGCTCAATCACAGCTGCCTTAAACTTGTTTGAGAGATACTGCAGCTCTGTGGCAACGCCCCATTTTTCCGTGTATACCAAGAACCACTCTCCTGTATTACCCACGATCAGTCCGGAGCTCTTCAGGGCATCTTTCATGATTCTTTTCAATTCACCGATTTTCAGAAACATCGTCGTTTCCCTCCTCGTACTTTCTCTTATAAGCATCAATGCCGTACCGGATATACTCCAGTACGATATCCATCTCGTCAAAGGATAAATGCCATACACCTGTTGTCATAATCTTGACTGCCTTCGCTGCTACTTCCATAAGCAGCTGCATGCGAAACGGTCCAATACTTTCCCGGTCCATCAGCGGATCCTCAGGCTTTCGCCGCGCGGCTCCAGATGTGCCCACTCAACCGGCTGCTCTTCCAGGAGTTTCCGGATTTTCATGTTATCCGGGATCGGCGGCTGCTGGATCAGATAGCGACCCGGAATGTCCTCAAGATCTCCTGTGATCACCAACGGTTCCAAACCTCCATTCTTCTGAATATTGAAGGAGAACAGCTGGGTCTTGAACTTCATCTTTCCGGTATAACGCATGTTGGCTTCCAGGGTATCCTTCAGCCACTTCTGTCTCTCTTCGAGGGATTTTCTTCTGCCGGAAAGTCTCTGCTCTTCGTCCTTCAGCGCCTTGATGCTGGCATCCATTGTACGGATGATTTTCGCATAGTTGTCTGCCTTATCCTCGAAGTCCATGTTGATCATCTCTAAGGTATCCTGTACAGTCTCCTGATCAACCGTATCATCGTAGAGCATGTCCTCCAGTGTCACGAGCTCCTCCGAGATCTCGTATAATTTAAGTCCACTCATTCCTTTTCCCCCTTCAGCTCTTCCATTGTTTCATCTGCGATCGCACACGCATTCTCCTTAAGCGCCTGGCTGGCCGCATCATCCATACGCTTGGCAAGCTCCGCCATTGCCGCCGCATAGCCAAGCTTGGTTTTACACACCGATCCAAAGAAACTGACAATCCATTTCGCGACATTGTTCGGGAGATCCTGCACGCATGTATTTCCCATTCCGATCGCACATGCTTTATAAGTTGCGCTGTCCTCGGTTTTCTCTTCTTCAGTAAGCATAAGCCCCATAAAGAACTCGCCTGTAATCTCATCCTTGTTTTTGTCGTTCTCAATCGTTACTTTTACCATCTTGATTTTCTCCTCTTTCTCCTCTAAAATAGAGGTGTAAACTTTTTTACATATGGTCCCCTCGGAGTTGCCGCTCCGTTATGGGATCTTTTTAAATTAAAATCCCGAATCTTACAACCATACAGCCGAGGACATACACCATTCCCAGACTTGCCAGGCCGCCGATCACGCTGCCTGCCTTTTCCATCACATCAAACAGTGTTGACTGCCTCTCGATCCGGATATGGATCTCCTTGAGGACCGCGCCATCCTTGTGCATTTCGGACATATGTACTCCCCGTGGATCACTGCAAACCGGGATATATTCCAGATCCGGTTGCATCGCTGACAGAGTGCCTGTCGTCCTTTTATTGATCTCATGCATCTATTTCACCTCCTTTTACAGCAGGATAAATTCCTTGATTTCTTTTGATGTAAGCTCCCGGCCCAGGAGCACGGACGCTGCCTGGAGCGGGGTGAATTTCAGTACAGTTGCGATTTTCTGCATCTCATCCAGGGAATAAGTCTCTGGCCGATGGTACTTATTCTGGATCGTTTTCTTCGTTACCCCGACCTTAACAGCCAGAGCGGCATCATCGATTGCCAGCCGCTCCTTATTCCCCGCAATACATGCGCGAACGATCCGGTTCCGCTCTTCCTGCATACTTGGTTTTAATTTTGGCATACCTTTTCACCCCTTCCATGTCTTTGTATTCTTGCTTCCATATCCCCATTGCGATATACTTCTCTTACAGGCTCCCGCCAGAGCCGAGTACAGAAGAAAGGAGGCATGTGTATATGTCGATCGGATTTTTGCAAAACCCTAAATTACTCTTGATAGTGATTTTTCTTGGTTTCTATGTAACCGGAATCTTAATTGCCTTGTTTCGTGTTCAAGAAATCAATATAGTCTTAAACTTATTGCATGAATATCTCTATTCCATCGCAGAAGACTACTCGTCTTACACAACCATCGATGCTCTTGCCCAACAAAGCCCTACTTATCAGAATGCACTTTTAAATGTTCTGGAAAAATATCCCACTATTCAAAAATACGAACCTTATTACATCGCGCCAATGGAGTACGGCCAGTCAAATAAAGAAAATTATATGGCTGCCGTCGATCACTATCATTACTTGTTGATGAAACGAAATTATCTTAATCAGGATCTAAAAACCGCCCTTAATCCTCTAACTGCTATAAAAAATATATTTTCGTTCCCCAGCGCATTTATAAAATGGATCGGTTTTTCACCTAAAGAGACAACATCTAAGCTTTTCAACTTATTCTCTTGGCTCATTGTCTTTTTATTAAATCTATACGGTGATGAAATTAAAGCCCTGATAAAACTTCTATTTCAGCACCTGTTCCACACATAAGTACACAAGGAGCCACAAACAAGTTCTTTCATACAGTGATATGTTCTCGCCACCTATAGCAATTAATGTTTCAAATAAGCGCGAACATATCACTGCAACGAATATATTTAATATTGTCTTCTTCATTTGGTCCGTTCTCTCTCACCCCTTTCCACTGTTTGCTTTTCTGTTACCCGTCAGCTATAATTGTTTTATCGGCACTGCCATGCTGAAATACAATTAAAAGGAGAATTTCTATGAGCCCATTTTCTTTTCCTACTAACCTTTTTAGCGACATGATGCAGGAATTTTCAATTGAGCGAAATGGAGAAGTAATTGAAACCGCAAAAGGTTTTTTCTGTGGTCACAATTATCCCAACACAATCCAATTTAATGAAAATTTAAACATCAGAAACGGAGATTGGATAATCGATACCAAAACCAATCAGCGCTATCATGTTATAGATGCCCAACCAAAGAAGATGAATGGTGTAATCTCTTACTGGATGGTGAAATATGAAACGGAAATTGCCTATCGGAGAGCTGAGTCAATTAACCGCCAGGCAAATATAAATATAGGTACTGTATCTGGAAACTCTGTCATTGGAAACCAGGAAAATGTCATCATGAATATCGGACACAATATCGACGATATCAAAAAAATCATCGATGCCCTTCCGGCAGATGAGCAGGTAACAGGGCAGGAATTACTAGACACATTAAAATCCACCGAAGAAGCAACTCACCCCGTTCTAGTCGAAGGCGCTCTCTCAAAATTTTCGGACCTCATCAAGAAGCATTCGGACCTTCTCATTGCTGTCGGTAACTGGGCCGTTAAGTTGTTGATAGGACAGCAACGATAACTGGTCTTTGTTCGCGACACTCCGGCAAAACTCGAACAGGATCTCATTTATGACTTTCAGCTTATGAACTTCCACTTCAAGAGCTGAAAGTCTTTTTCGTAATGCCCGAGGTTTCCTCTTCACCCTTCTCACCCCTTTCTCGTCATATAAGATTTACGGTTTTGTCGTAATCTAAAGGTAAAAAAATAAGCTGTTCATAAGGAACACCATAGACCTCTTCGATCTTTCGTAACACTGGAACATCTGGATAACTTTTTCCACGCTCATAATTTCCGAGCGTATCTACGCTCACTCCAATGAGTTTTGCCGCTTCTTCCTGTGTGTAACGCTTCATCTCACGGGCAGTTTTCAAAGTGAAGCGGGATTTTACCTTCTGCACTCTCATTCCCTCCTTTCTCTTTCTGCACTCACTATACTACGGTTTAATCGTAATGTCAACGGTTTTTCCGTAATTTTTTAAATTTATCTTGATTTTTTTACGGAATAACCATATAATCAAAGCATAAGGAGGTCACGAATATGGGTAACCTTGGAAATAAAGAAATAATGGCAAAAAATATCCGCCATTATATGGAAAAATATAATAAGACTCGACAAGAAATGTGTGACGCATTAGGCGTTAAGTATACCACTTTTACAGATTGGGTAAAGGGAAATTCTTATCCCCGCATTGACAAAATCGAATTAATGGCAAATTACTTCGGCATTTCAAAAGCTGATCTGGTTGAAGATAGAAACGACGATTCTTGTCTTTCAGCCCGCGATGAAAGAGATATCGCCAAGATCCTGGAACAGACCAAGGAGCAGCTGCTCTCCCAGGAAGGGCTGATGTTCGACGGCGATCCGGCGTCTCCGGAGGCGATCAATTCAATTCTGGATGCAATGCAGATCGGAATGGAAATGGCTAAGAAAAAGAATAAAGAGAAATACACGCCCAAGAAATATAAAAAGGACTGATTTCCATGCGCATAAAGAAACTGGTATCACGCCTCGTCCGGAAATACCAGACGCGTGATCCATTTGAAATGATAAAGGGAATGAATGTGATCCTGGTCCACTATCCTCTGGAAGGCGTCCGTGGGTTTTACCAGTACTTCCAGCGAAATCATATCATCTATCTGGATGAACGGCTCACAGAGGCGGAGCAGCGCTTCGTTCTCGCCCATGAGCTGGGGCACCTGTTCCTTCATAAGAAAGCAAATGCCATCTTTATGGATTCCAGGACACAATTCAACACGGATAAATATGAACAGGAAGCCGACACCTTTGCGATGGAACTTCTGGTTCCGGACTCCGTGATCTTCGATCACCCCGATCTGACGATCGGCCAGCTGGCCCGTTTGACCGGTTATGCGGAGGAGCTGCTGAAGAATAAAGAATTTTTTACAGCAAATTAAAATGATGAATGGAGGGTACAATATGGAAAAGCTTGAAGATCGATTACTAAACAAAGCAAAAGAAGCATTTGTAATGGCTATTGAGTTGTACAATAAACCAACTATACGCTATCGTGTTGAAGGTTTTAGCATGTTTATATGCAATGCATGGGAGCTTATGCTTAAATCGCACATGATTAAAACGATGGGAGAGCAAAGTATCTATTTCCCAGACAATCCCGATCGTACATTTGCTCTTTCTGATTGCATAAAGAAAGTATTTACCAATGATAAAGATCCTCTTCGAATCAATCTTGAAAAAATAGTTGAATTAAGAAATACCAGCACACATTTTATAACTGTTGAATATGAAATGATTTACGTACCGCTTTTTCAGGCTTGTGTTTTAAATTTCAATAACAAAATGTCAGAGTTTCATGAAGTGGACATGACTGAACTTGTTCCGCAAAATTTTTTGACATTATCAGTAAGTTTAAAATCCTTAAATGAAACTGAAATTTCTGGTAAATATCCTGAAATAATTAGCAAACGCCTTATCTCTGTAAAAAATAATATTGAGGCGCTATCAGAATCAGAAAATCCAAAGTTTTCTATCAATATCAACGTTAATCATTACATAACAAAAAACAAAGCACATGCAGATGCTGTATTCCATATTGCAAAAGATGGAGAAGAACCTGTGGCTGTTATTAAAGAGGTCAAAGATCCTGAACAAGTATTTAAATATTCAACCAAGGCTTCCATTGAGACTATTTCTACTATGTTATCTAGAAATAAAATAGAACCTAAATACAAAGGCAACGCCGTTTCTTTTAATAAATATCATTTTAATAACTTTATAAAATTTTTTGGAATAAAAGATAATAAAAAATTGTGTTGGAAATACAGTACAGGAGAAACAGATTTTTATAAATATTCCTTGCAGGCGCTAGAACTGATTGTAGACGAAATCAAAAAGGATCCTGATAATATTCTGGATAATATAAAAAATAAGTTAACCCCAGGGGCAAAGGAATTCTAAATCTTGCGACCTACTCCCATTCGGGAACCCAGCCTTATCCATCACGAGTTAACTCATCTATAGTATAATAATATGCTCGATATCTGTCAAGATATTCAGCTAAATAATAATTTTTAAGGAAAGGAGTATTTTATGCCATTATTAAAAAATGACCATTATACATCCGAAGACTACTGGAACTTACCAGAAGAAGAACGCGCCGAGTTGATCAACGGCAAATTTTACGACATGGCTCCGCCGAATCGGATCCACCAGAAACTGGTTTTCTCTATTTCAAGGATCATCGGTAACTATATCGCTGATCACCACGGATCCTGCGAGGTATACCCTGCCCCCTTCGCCGTCAACCTCGACGCCGATGATAAGGACTGGGTGGAACCAGATGTTTCCGTGATCTGCGATCCGAATAAGCTGACCGACCGCGGATGCTCCGGAGCTCCGGACCTCATTTTTGAGATTGTCTCGCCGGCCAGCCGGAAGATGGACTATGGCCTGAAGAACACGATCTATTCCCAGGCCGGCGTCCGGGAATACTGGATCGTGGATCCTGCCAAGGAAAGAACCACCGTGTACCATTATGAAGACGATGCAGCTCCAGCAATTTACACGTTCAGCCAGGAGATTCCTGTTGGAATTTACGATGGCTTGACGATCCGGATCAGCGATCTACTATAACTCTTTAAACTTCCATAAAATGTAAAACCGCCCGGTGCTGGTAACACCGAACGGCTTTACATAGATTTTCTCTTGCCGGATGCTCCGGAAGATATAAATCAGACTTAAGACACCTGAATTATATCATCTCCAGCGCGTCCTGGCAAGGGGCGTATTTTTTATACCCATTTTTAGGTGTTGCGACGTCGCAACAGGAAGGAGTATGATATAATGGCTACTGCAAAAAAACTCCCCTCCGGATCCTGGAGGTGTCTGGTATACAGTCACACCGAGCGTGTATTTGACACGAAATCAGGTACATGGAAGGATAAACGAATTTATGAATCATTTACCAGCGATGACCCATCAAGACGCGGGAAAGCGGATGCTGAGCGTCAGGCCGCCGAATTTCAACAGGATCGTGACACCAATGTCAGCCGGAAACGTCAAAAAAACGGAAACATTTTGCTGAAAGATGCAATGAAGAAGTACGTAGAAGCCATCGGTCCATCGCTTTCAGGTACCACTGTCCAGGGATATTCAAAAGAACAATATGACTCCTATGCTTTCCTGATGGAAAAGAAGCTTAAAGACATCACCACAGAGGACTTACAGAAAGCTGTTGATGACGATACGAAGCGCCCCTCAAAACGTTCAACAAAAACGAAAGCACCTATATCACCCAAGACTGTTCGAAACACTTACAGCTACATACGAAGTGTTATAAACTATTTTTATCCGAACGATAACTATGATGTAAGGCTGCCTAAGATACCTAAGAAAGTTAAAAATCTTATTCCTGCAAAAACTGTGCTGGAAATCATTAAAGATACGGAAATCGAACTGCCGTGTCTCCTGGCCTGCTGGCTCAGCTACTCTATGTCTGAGATCCGTGGAATCCGTGTTCGAGATATCTCTAACGGGTACATTACCCTGGACCGTGTTATCGTTGACATCGGACAGACTCCAACGGTAAAGGAAAGCGGTAAAGCGGAAGCCCGTCTGCGTAAGCATCACATCCCGAATTATATTCAGGCATTGATCGACAAGAATATCTCTGGGAAGAAACCAGATGATCCTTTGATCACCCTGAGCGGACATGCAATTTACATGCGTTGGGTATCTCTTTTAGAGCAGCATGACCTACCTCACATGACATTCCACGATCTGCGGCACCTTAATGCATCTGTAATGGCAATGCTCCGGATCCCGGATAAATATGCGCAGGAACGCGGCGGATGGTCTTCTGATCGGGTTATGAAAAACGTATACACACATACATTTTCAGAGGAACGGGAAAAGGTCGATGAGACCATAGACAATTATTTTGACTCGCTTCTGGACGGAAGTGCTTCAGAAAAAGAGAAGTCCGCCATTGAGATTATAAATGCACTTCGGGAAGCTGATCCGAACGGCTGGTACAAAGCCCTGCTAAATATGCAACACGAAATGCAACACAAAAACTAAAAAGCCGCGTAAATACGCGGCTTTTGTCGTGGACCTGAGGGGAATCGAACCCCTGTCCGAAAACCAATCCCCTGTTCTTCTACTATCATAGTCTGTTATTTAAAATTCCCTCCCGCGCCCGAAAGCAGACATCCTGACTCGTTTGGTAGCTTCATGATACGCCCACGTGCGCAAAGCTTTGCACGTGTCGTTTCCTGCTTTAAATGATGCCGGTGACTTAAAATGCAGGTCTTCTAAGGCCGACAGCTGCCTAAATTAGGCTGCGTATGCTAATTCGTCGTTAGCGTTTATATTTAGGTTTGCCATTTAACGCATTGCATGCGGATAGCTTCACCAGCTTCAAAGTCCCCGTCGAAACCAGTACAAGCCCTTACTGGCACTCTCTTCGGAGTTAAGCTGAGGCAGAGTCTGTCTGCAGTCTCTGTCGCACGGCATTGTTTTTTCTGGGCGACCCCGGACCAAAAACTACACCCTTATGTAACCCAAATCCTATCATCATTTCTTCGAATTGTCAAGTGTATCTTTGCAAAGTCCCCTGCAGTTGTCATCATGCACGGATATTTCCCGCCCGCACACTGCAGACAGATCCTACCGGTTCTTTCTATTATAGAGCCGCAGGATCTGTCCTCAGCCGCATCTTTCAGCATTTACAATTCAGAAAATTTTCTGTCCATCAAGATCCGCTGCCGTTGCCGTACGCATTTCCGGCATTTACATGCACTCCATCAGGATCTGATAGATTTCTTCGCGATCCAGTTCACGCGGATTTGTCTTTATGATATTGCAGGTATCAGCAACTTTCCGGAGTACCTCCGGTGTGATCTCCACATTTGATCCCAGCTGGCTCATCTTCGTCGGAAAACCGCATTCTTTCACAAATTCTTCCAATGCTTTTATTCCGCCCTCTGCTGTATCAGCGCCAAACACTGCTTTCGCAAAACGTGTGAATTTTTCTTCTGCGTCTTTCAAAATATGACGATAGTAAACCGGCTGGATCACCGCAAGACCCTGTCCATGGTTGCAGTCCGTATAAGCTCCAAGCTGATGCTCGATCTGATGAGCCTGGAAATCGGTCACACGGCCCACTTTCAGGATTCCATTCTCCGCCATCGCAGAATCCCACATCAGATTGCCTCGCGCCTGAATATCATTGATATCCACAAGAACGCGCCGCATATTGACAACCGTATTTCTCATGACTGCTAATGCCACATCATCGGAAACATTGTCCTGATCGGAAGTCCCGAGATATGTTTCCATCGCATGGCTCAATGTGTCAAATGCGCCGGAGAGCACCTGCATCTTCGGTACCGTCATCGTGTAGGACGGATCCAGGACCGCAAATGATGCCGCAGTGCCAAAGATCGGTCCCTTCCACATTTTTTCCTCACAAGTGATCACGGACCCGGCATTCATCTCCGCACCTGTTCCGGATGCTGTGACAACAGCTCCCATCGGGATCCCGGTCGTCGGGAATTTTCCCTTACCATATTCCATGTCCCAGATATCCTCATCAAGAACTGCCTGCGCAGAGATTACTTTGCAGCAGTCAATGACACTTCCGCCGCCGACAGCCAGGATAAAATCTACTTTCTTTTCCCTGACAAGAGCTGCACCTTCCTGTACCTTCGCATATGTAGGATTCGGCATGATCCCGGAAAAATCCACGATCTCCTTCCCTGCTTCTGTGAGCAGAGATCTCATTTCGTCGTAAACTCCCGATTTTTTGATCGAACCTCCGCCGTATGCAAGCATCACAGTCTTTCCAAACCTTCCAAGTTCTGCCGCGATCGCCTTTCTTGCCGCGCCTTCTCCAAAATATACCTTCATTGGATACGAATAAACAAACTCCTTCATGATAGTTTCCTCCTTCATATTGTCTGATCCTATTACTTTTTTTCAGCCGTATACTCTCATGGATCTTCCGCTCCTGTCCCTGCTGCCGGATGCAAATCTCCCGGCGCACAGAACACGCCCGATTTACGATCCTGTGATCCGATTGTTTCTATCGGTTGTTGCCATTGATTATAGGATTCGGTTGTGACTACCGGTCAAGGAATTTTTGAAATTTTTTACATAAACCACCAGAATCCACAACTGCATGATACAGGTTCTTCAGCCCGGAAAATTCCGTTTACAAAAAACGGCAGTCGATTCTTATAAATGTTTTCTTATATATTAGTACATCTCTCAATGCCTGAATCGCCTTGTGTTTCTCTGCCGCTCCGATATATTAAGTCAAGGAACTTTTCATTACTTTTCCCGGGTAGGAATTTTCTGAACGGAAAATTCCGTATGATACAGTTGTGGCCGCGAATTTTGCCGATTCAAAATGCGAAGCATCGGAAAAATCCGATTCCTTTGCGCTTTCCGTTTCTTATAAATGTCTTATTTTATATTAGTATGTCTTATTTATAATTATTAGCAAATCTTTTAAGTATTCAGTCAAAAACTTTTGAAATTGCAACTATTCTTCAATTTCCAAAACATTTATTTTTTCTTATGTAAATATTGTGCAAATTGAACATTGACAGAAACCGCCATTTAATGGTAACTTTACTGTAAGTTCGCTCAGCGTTTTCATGATACGACAAACGCTGTATAAGAAAATATAATGAAGAGGTGTAGACATGCAGGAATTAAAACCGATCAAAGAAGGAAAAGTACGCGAAATTTATGACAATGGCGACAGCCTGATCATGGTTGCCACCGACCGTATCAGCTGTTTTGACGTGATCCTTCACAATGAGGTTACCTCCAAAGGTGCTGTTCTGACCCAGATGTCCAAATTCTGGTTTGACCTGACAAAGGATATTCTCCCGAACCATATGATCTCCGTTGATACAAAGGATATGCCGGAGTTCTTCCAGCAGAAAAAATTTGAAGGAAAGACGATGATGTGCCGCAAGTTACATATGCTGCCGATCGAGTGCATTGTCCGCGGATACATTACAGGAAGCGGCTGGGCAAGCTACAAAAAAGACGGTACCGTCTGCGGAATCCGTCTTCCGGAAGGCTTAAAGGAATCCGATAAACTCCCGGAGCCGATTTATACTCCGTCCACAAAGGCTGAGATCGGCGACCATGATGAGAATATTTCCTTCGAGCAGAGCATCGACCATCTCGAGAAATACTTCCCGGGAAAGGGCCGCGAGTATGCGGAGCTTCTTCGTGACAACACCATCGCTTTATATAAAAAATGTGCAGAGTACGCCCTCGCAAAGGGAATCATCATCGCCGATACAAAATTCGAATTCGGTCTTGACGAGGAGGGCAACCTCGTGATCGGTGACGAGATGCTCACACCGGACAGCTCCCGCTTCTGGCCGGCAAAAGGCTACGAGCCAGGCCACGGTCAGCCGTCCTTCGACAAACAGTTCGCCCGCGACTGGCTTACTTCCCATCCGGGCAACGACTGGACACTTCCGCAGGAGATCGTCGATAAGACCATCGCGAAATATCTGGAAGCATATGAGATGATCACCGGGAAAAAATTAGAGGCATAACCCCCACAAACCTCCGCCTCTGAGTTTTCCCATTTCCGGATTGTATAAGATCGGACCCTCACGCCCCTGAGCAGACAATTTGCGCGAGGGTACATCCTGTACACTTATCTTCCTTTATATAGTTCCTCATTTTTACGAAAAAAGCGTCCGGAATCCATTCCTATGGATCCGAACGCTTTTTTCTGTTGTTCTGTCTTCACCCGTCTGAGGGACACTGCCGCTTTCAGGTCTCTGGGATCTTCTTATTTTAAAATATCCTGTCTGCAGATATGCCGAATCTTTTCCGCGTCAAGTCCCCGGATCACTTCCACAGCAAGATCTGCTGCCGCTTCAAGATCAGATTTCGCACAGAAATTATAATGGGTATGAACATACCGGCTCGGGACGCCGAGAACCAGGACCGGAACTGCCTTTGCTGTCAGGCTGATCTTTCCCGCGTTCGTACTTCCGCCGCGGCGGACCGTCTCCTGAAATGGGATTCCGAATTTCTTCGCAAGCTCCTCCGCATACTCGATAAACACCGGATTTGAAATATAGCTCTTATCCATCCTGCGGATCTGGACACCGCCCCGCATATGCCCCTGAGTCTGGGCTGCACTGAAATAGAAATCATCCGACGGGGAGCCCTCAAAGACAATCGCCAGGTCTGGACGGACAATCTGGGATGTGACTGTGGCACCTCTTGTTCCAACTTCCTCCTGAGCCGCAAACGCTCCGGTCACCCGTACCGCCAGCTGATCTTTCTCCCCGCACAGACGGGTCATGGTGTCAATAATGCATGCACAGCCTGCACGGTTATCAAACGCTTTTCCAAAGCAGAGGTCACGTTCCTCATCGTAGGAAAATGAAACTTCCGGGACTGCCGGATCTCCAATGGAAATACCGAATACTTCTGTCACTTCTTTCCTGCTCACTGCGCCGACATCCACGCTCAGTGTCTCAATACTCAGCGACTGAGAAGCCCGCTCTGCCTCATTCATAAAATGGATCGGCTTGGACGAAATAATTCCCCGCACAAGTTTCCCACTTCTGGTCCGGATCATCACTGTGTGTGCCGGAAGGTTCGTGAGGATCACTCCACCGAGCATGAGGATCTCCAGGCTTCCGTTTTCTCTGATGCTCTGTACCATAAATCCACACTCATCCGTATGGGCATCCAGCATCACAACCGGTTTCTCCGGATCCTCACCCGGCATACGCGCATAAAGGTTATTCATCGCGTCATTTTCCAGCTCCAGTCCTTTACAGTACTTTGCAACCGTGCGGATTACATCCTCCTCAAAACCACTCGGTCCAAACGCATCACAGATCTCCCCAAACATCTTTACATTCATACTGATTCCTCCTGTATTTTTATTTTAATTCTTACCTTTTCCATTGGCAGACTCCACCGACTTGCTTTTTCAGGATTCCGATTATTTTTCCTGTATCTCCGATGGAGCAACGCCCACAATTTTTTTAAATGTGTTAGAAAAATACGCAATATCTTTATATCCGACTTTTTCTGCCACCTCGTACACCTTGTTCCGGTGATCCAAAAGCAATTCCACTGCCTTTTTCATCCGATACCGCGTGAGCCACCCCATCACCGTATATCCCGTCTCTTTCTTGAAGCAGTGGCTCAGGTGGCCTTCGCTGATCCCCACCGCACCTGCGATCTTCGCCACATTGATCGTACTTTCCCCGTAATGAGATGCCATATAAAGCACCGCGTCCCGGACGTATCCGGTAAGTCCCGCGGTATTCTCATCGAATGGAAGGCAGAGCCGGATCATCGTGGCATTGGTCTCCGGTCCGTCACCTTCCAAAGCGTCCGGATATTGCCCCTTTACCGGTGCCTTATCCGGGACAGATCTGTTCAGACCGGTATCTCTTTGCTTCCCCCGATCTGTCTCGATCCGCTCTTTCGCCCTGAGGATCGCGCTCTCCAGCTCTCCGTCCTCGAAAGGCTTTAACAGATAATCAAATGCATAAAGCTTCAACGCCTCTCTGGCGTAGGAAAACTCGCTGTACGCGGTCAGAAAGATCACCTGTACCGGATTTTTCTCTTCCCGAAGCTTCTTTAACATCTCAAGACCGTTCATCTTAGGCATCCGGATATCGCAGATCATCAGGTCCGGATTCTTTTCATGGACCAGTTCCAGCGCGTCCAACCCGTTTTCCGCCTCACCGACGACCTCGCATCCCAGCGAGGCCCAGTCCGTCTCGCCGACAATTCCCATCCGGACGAACCGCTCGTCATCTACAACGATCACCTTTATCATAACAGCTCCCCCCTTCCTTATTTCCTTTCCCTATTGGTCATCAGGATCTGTTTTCCATACCGGGATCCGGCTGTCCATAGCCATTCACCGGTATTCTTATCGTTACCTTTGTTCCGCCTGCAGCCAGTCGCTCTGCCCTGAGACCGTAGTCTTTTCCATAATGAAGCCGGATGATCGTATCCACATTGTAAAAGCCGATGTGGCCATTCTTCTGTTCCTTGTCCCGGTTTCCGAGCCGTCGGATCACTTCATCACTGATCCCGCATCCGTCATCTGAAACCTCGATCACAAGCTCCTTCCTTTCCAGATACGCCCTGACAAAAATATGTCCCTCATCCGCATCCGCCAGCCCATGAATCACCGCATTCTCCACGATGGGCTGAACGATGAGCTTTGGAACCAGGATCTCCTCCGTCTCAGGAGCGATCTCATAGCAGAAATCAAACTTTCCGTTAAACCGGATCTTCTGGATCTTTGCATAGCTTTCCACCAATGTCATCTCTTCCCGCAGCGTGATAAACTGGGCGCTTGAGATGCTGGTCCTTAAGATCTTCGCAAGCTTTGCCGCCAGCGTCGCGATCTCTGGAATATGGTTCGCCTTCGCTACCCACTTCATCGTATCAAGGGTATTGTAGAGAAAATGCGGGTTTAACTGGGACTGCATCATGGCGATCTGGGTCTCGTTCAGCTCCTTTTCACGCCGCACACGCTCCTCCATGTAGGATGAGATCCTCTTTGTCATGATATTAAAATTTTCCGCCAGCTCCCCAAACTCGTCCTGACGTTCCATGTCCACATGGGTATCCAGATTTCCCTCCTGAACCTCATCCATGGCATCATGAAGCACATGGATCGGCTTGGAGAGAAAAGAGCTGATCCCGATCGCGACACCAACACTTAAAAGAAAGCTTCCCGTGGCCATGAAAAGAAGAACTGTATACATGGATCTCGTGGTATCACTCGTAAAAACATGGGGACGGATCAGGACACTGTAAAGTCCTGTGTTACCCAGCTTTGAAACGTAAATACTATTGTTGTTCCAAACCTCCGTCAGAGATTCTCCCTGTAGAAAACGGCTTCTCAGAACATCTCCGACCGTCTCCCCCGATGCCGTGCCTACGCTGTACACGGTCTCCAGGAATCCATTAAGAATACAGATTCCATCCTGACCGCTGTATGTGCCGGAGAGCGCCTTTGCGAAATGCTCCGCCGTCATTGTGACCACAAAATATCCGGAACATTCCTCTGAATTTCCGGTCACCGCTCTGGCAAACCGCAGGACCTCATCACCGCCAATCTCCAGATCACTCCGGATGATCAGGTCATTCGGATGGGCATGAGCCTCTCTCAGGATCCCCCAGTATACCGGCAGCATCTGTCCGTAGGTACGGTTTCCCGTAGAATACAGGCAGGAGCCGTCCGCATTGTAGAGATGAAATCCCGCCATCTCACGGCATGCAGCGGTCGCCCCGTACAGGCTGCGGTACACTTCATTTTTCTTTCCAAAGCTCTCCTTTTCCAGCGCCTCGGCGACCAGCGGATCCGTACACAGTTCCTCCGCCGCGTCATGGTAAGCGTCAAACAGCGTCATCAGCTGCTGCTCTACCGCACCGGCAAGCTCCATATCCTTTTTCTCAAAATCTCTTCCGACCTTCACCTTAAACATCTGAATCAGAAACACACAGCACACGATCAGTGGAAGAACAGACACAGCGAGAAAACTCACAAGAAGCTCACGCCGGAAAGATCTCTGGATAAAGTTCTTCATGATCCACCTCCGTTTCCTGCCATGAGCGCCGCCCATGTTTCCAAAATGGATTTCTGGTTTTTCACCGCCCATCCAAGATCGAAGTCCATGATCGAGCCCTCTTCCTTCTGATCCGGGGTAATATCATCGCGGACCGTCCGTCTGTAAAGCTTCTCGACAGCCAGTCTCTGGACATCAGGACTCACGATAAAATCCACAAAAAGCTTCGCGTTTTCTTCATGCTCCGCACCCTTGATCACCGCGCATCCGTCTGCCACCGCGCTAGTTCCCTCCCGTGGATAGACGATCGAGATCGCCGCGCCGCGGTCGATATACTTTTTCGCAGTTTCCTCCAAAGTCAGACCAACCAGATATGTTCCCTCTGACACCTCATCGAGCACGGCGCCTGACCCCGCCGCCATCCGGCGGCCGAGCACTCTGGCAAACTGTTCCAGGACCTCATTTTCACGCATCGGCAGGACCTGAATCATCGTTTCCAACATCGTGCAGCTGCTGCCGGATCTTCCCGGATCCGCAAAGGACACCTTTCCGTCCCAGTTCCCGTCAAACAGATCCTCAAATCCCCGCGGGGCGGAAGCCGCGTCCACCAGCTTATTGTTGTAGATCAGAACAATGGGAAGCTCCGTAAACGGAGTCCAGACATGATCCTCAGTCCGGTATATACTCTCGATATGATCGCTCTGGGTACTCTCGTATGACACGAAGCAGTCCTTAAAGACCTCATAGCTCTCCACACCTCCGCCAAACATCACGTCACAGGATCCCTTTTCCCCCTCTTCCCTGATCCGCTCCAGAAGCTCCGTCGTTCCCCCGGGAACCACTTCTACCCAGATTCCGGTCCGCTCCTCAAACTCCTTTATAATCGGCGCATAGACCTCCTGCTTGTGAGAAGTATACACCGTAAGTCTCTTCTCCGCACTCACTTTCTCCGGTCCCTGACCGCTGCTCTCCCCTGTGCTACAGCCCGCCGCACTCATCGCCGCAACTGCAATTCCAAGGAACAACGCCCATACGTTTCTCTTTCCCTTCACTCCCCGAAATCCCCCTTTTGATTTCGATCAAATTTTGTTTATCCCTTTCATATTCAGTTCTACTATTCACTCTTTTTTTCCATTTTATCATATTTCTTATACAAAAGCCACAAAAAATAGCACTGTTGCTCTATAAAAAGAAACAACAGTGCCAATACATTCTCCAAATTATTTTTCTTTATAAAAATTGGGGATTTGTTTTTCGTGATATGTGCGGATATTTTTCTGAAAATCAGGATCCACCAAAATATCATATCCAGTCATGGCAAGTCCTTTTGCGCCTTTTAAGCAGATTTCCTGCGCCTCTAAGCTTCCTGCCGCATTTGCATACTCTATCGTATGACCCTGAATTGTTTTGTCATCTGTGATGGACAGATAATCATGAATCGCCGGAATTTTGATGGATACATTTCCGATATCCGAAGAACCGTATTGCTTTTTCGGATCCGGCCATTCCATGTGAACTCCTATCAATTCCATATTATCCTTGAATGCCTGACACATCGGCTGATTTGGATATCGTTCTGCATAGATATCGCCCAAATTGATCAAAGCCTTTGCTCCTGTCAGTTTTTCTGCATTTTCTACACAGCGTTTCAAAATTTCAATCAGTTCTTCCGTCCTCTTCATCGTATCCGCCCGGACACAGAACTCGCATTCTGCCTGCGCAGGAATCACATTTGCAGCGCTGCCACCGTTTGTAATAATTCCATTGATATTGTCCTGAGGATCGAATGTCGGACGTAGAAGATCAATCTGCTGGAACACATGAAGAACAGCACTTAACGCATTGATTCCATTCTTCGGCACGGAGGAATGCGCTCCTTTTCCCGTAAAACTAATTGTCAGCGTACATGCTGCCCTGCCGCCTCTGCCAACCAGATTCGCTCCTCCGGATGACGGATGCATCATCAAAGCGAAGTCTACATCGTCAAATGCTCCATTTCTGAGAAGTTTTACCTTTCCAGCTCCTCCTTCCTCCGCCGGAGTTCCGATCAGGCAAACATTTCCGTTTAATTCCGCCATCATGGAGGCAAGTCCTAAAAATGCCCCCGTCGAACAGGTGGCAATCAGATTATGACCACAGCCATGACCAATGCCTCTGAGTGCGTCATATTCCGCCAGAAATGCAACATTCGGTCCCTTCCCTTTTCCCGCTTTATCTGCGCGAAAGGCAGTCTGAAGACCTCCATACCCCTTTTGCACCTGAAATCCGTGACGCTCCAGAACCGAAGAAATTGCCTCCACCGCCTGAAACTCTTCAAAACCAAGTTCCGGATGATCATGGATCTTCTTTGACAATTCAAACAATTCATCCCTGCTGCGATCGATCACATCTGCAATACGTTCTTTTTTATTATTCATGTATTTCCCTGCTTTCATTCTGGAATGCTACTGCTGCCATACACATCACTCTTGTCATCAACTGGATCCAATGCTCATCCACCATAAAATGCTCATTGTGTGCTGACGCATACTCTCCTACCGCCATCTTGATAAATTTTGCATATCGGTACAGGCTTTCCCCTGCAGCTGTCAGGGTAAGCGTATTCTTTCTGTTAAAAAACTCTATTCCAAACTGTTTTTCCAATTTTGCAATATAATTACTCAATGATTGCTGCGAAATATACAGTCGCTTTGCGGCCTTTGCAAAATTCATCTCTTCCACAGCAGCAATAACGTAATTCCAGTTTGTGTTTCCCATGATTCCATCTCCCTGCTAAAACTTATGTTTATCTGTACAGTTGTACACACTATTTTCTCTGAATTTTCCATTTATTTTGCATTAATGTTCCTTTTTCTCAGAATCATATATTATGCCGCGGTAATTATCTTTACAAACTAATATACCACATTTTAGTATTTTCCGATAGTGTTCTTTACGTGACATACTCTCTCCACTTAGCTAACGCTTGAAGTGGGGACTTCTCGTTCGATTGCCCTATTAGGCAAAGCATAGGCGAGCTATCCCCGTGTGTCCCACGGTTCTGTTATTATGAGCGGGACTGTTTCGTATCTACGCAGTCCCGAACAAAATCTACGTTTTTTGGGAAAATCAGGAAATTTTTCTTTCTGTATCAAGTTCAACTCCCGATATTCTCAATCCTTCCCTGCAAATATTGATAGCTGCATTCTCATCACGGTTCATCTGATTTCCGCAGGTGCATCTATAGATACGGTCTTCCAGTTTCAACTCCTTTTTGAGTTTTCCGCAACAGCTGCAGATTTTTGAACTGGGATACCACTTATCAATACGAACCAGTTTCTTACCGGCACGTGCTAATTTGTAGGAAAGAAACTCAGTAAACATTCCCCATCCATTATCATGAACACTCGTTCCGAACCTTGAATCCTGGCTCATTTCTTTCATGTTCAAAGATTCTATGCACACAAGATCGTAAAAATTGGTTATCTTTCTGGATTCCTTGTGTAGATAATCTTTCCGCTGACGTGCGATATGAGCATGGAGTCTGGCTATTTTCTTTTTCTGCTTCATGTAACGGCTGCTCCCCTTTTCGCAATGACTCAGCCTGCGCTGCTCCCTTGCAAGTTTTTCCTGGGATTTTCGGAAAAAGTGGGGATAATCTGCATGAGCTCCATGGGAATCTACATACAATTCGCTCATGGAAAAATCAAGTCCGATTGCGGTTTTTACTGGCCTGATTTCATGTTCCGCTTCTTCTGCCGCATACAGTAATGATACATAATACTTGTCATCTGCTTCCTGGCTGACGGTGGCACCCTTCAATATGTAACGATCATCGATGCTCCGATGCTGTTTTATGCGGATCCAACCTGCTTTCGGAAGTTTCAGTTTCGTATTCTGCAAAGTAATATTTCCATTTACGCAGTTTGTCGTATAACTTCTTACCGGATTCTTTTTTGACTTGAACTTCGGGAAACCAACCGAAGAATCTCGAAAGAAGTTCCTGTAGGCTGTCTGCAGATGCAGCTGTGCATTACACAATGCCAGGCTGTCTACCTCCTTCAGCCACGGAAACTCTGCCTTATATTTTGCAGGCGTAACCTTTAATATTTTTCCGGTTTTCTCATAATATTCTTTCTTCTCTGCCAGCATCCGGTTATACACGAAACGCACACAGCCAAATGTCCTTGCAAATAGTTCTTTTTGAGATTTATTCGGGTAGATCCGAAAACGGTACACGATGTTCACTCTTATTTTCTCCCTGTGTTTCTATGTACTGGCGGATAACCTCAATGGGTGCACCACCAGCACTTAACAGACAAAAACTCTGGCTCCAGAACATTTCTTTCCAAAGCTTCTGCCGAATCTCCGGATACTCTTTTTTAATCAATCGGCTGCTTGCGCTTTTATACGCATTAATAAATTTGCTGAGTTCCGATTTTGGATGGGCCCGAAACATGATATGAACATGATCCCGATCATGATTCCATTCCTCTAACGTAATATGATACTTCGGAGCGATATATTCAAAAATCTCCCGAGCCCGATCAGAAACAGGATCCGTCAGTATCTTTTTTCGGTATTTTATAACCAGAATCAAATGATAACAGAGTAGAAATACTGAATGCGCATTACTGTCCAATTTTCTCATAAAATCAGCCTTTCCTTTTACTTCCGACTGATTATATCATAACACAGGAACACTTGTTTGTCTATGTGTTTTAGAACATTTGTTCTTCTGCGTTTGTTTTCATTTATGTGCACAGATATGTGAGTTTTAAGATAGTTAAATGCAATACTAAATTCCAGAATGCAAGAGTTAATTCCATATGTCTTGAGGGCATGCGGACGAATTTAGTTTTTCATTTAAGTTGAGTTTTAAGATGCCAGATATTGCATGATTTTCCCAAAAGGCAATTCATCTCACCACCTAGAGAGGATGGGAGAATTCTTGCAAAGTGTTGTTAAATTTATATCTGCAGGCTAACCTTCCTCTATCCCCCCAACATGGAACCTCTTTTTCTCTTTTCCCTATCACCGAGCCCCTCAGCACAGGACCATCTCCGGACACGGGTGTCTGATTTCAGGGGCATGGCTTCCTCTTGGCTTCCGGGAGAATGCGTTGGATGACAGGGGTCACTTGTTTGAGCCACAGGCGAGTTGTGTCCCCTGTTCTCCGCCCTTAGCATTCTTTCGGGAGCTTAGAGGAACCGCCCCTGGAATCCACCAGCATCCGGGGCAGGAGACGGTCCTGCGCGTACCCGGAGCCACTATGACACAGCATCCCATAAAGCAGAAAAAACCGCCGCACCTCCACGATCTCCCCAAAAGGAAATCATGTTCGGTACGGCGGTTTTTCGCCTGACTCCGCGTGAACACTAAGAAACAGGAACGCCTGCCCCTATTTATTATGAATTATTTACTTTCTCATCTCAAGAACATCCGCAAATGCCTCGATAGCAGTTGCAGCCTGTCCGAAGTCTCTCATCTGCTGGTCAACACCAAGCTTGATGTGCGGGATACCTGCGTTGTCGAGAGCTTTCTTGAGGTACGGATACTCCATCTCCTCCGGATCGCAGAACTGCTGCATGAAGAGTACAAGACCCTGAGCGCCGCTCTTCTTAACCATGTCAGCTACGAACTCACCACGGCGGTTCTTGGAAGACTGCGGATCGTAAAGAAGGACATCGTAGTCCATGTTTGCAAACTGTTTTGCAAGAGCTCTAAGAGCATCCTGCTCGTCCTCCGGAACGTCTGTACGGAAGGAACGGCTCTCATGAGCAACATCATCAGCTGCAATCGCGATGTTGTTGTTCTCGAAGATCTCAAGAAGCTTCGGGTTGTCAACGATGATACCGGATGTAACAACCTTTGTTCCCTTCCAGTCACATACCGGAAGAGCTGCGAGCTCTTTGTTTAACTCTTCGAGTTTCGCTGTGTATTCCGGTTTCTCCATGAAGAAGAATGCCTTTAATACTGCGGAACGCTTTGTAGGAGTTACAACGTCACAGTGCTCGTTAGCGAGTTTTACGAACTCACGGCGGGCTGCACGGCTCTTGTTGTAAACCTTGATTGCGTCAAGGATCGCATCGTTGGTGATCTCGTGGCCACATACTTCCTCGAGGTCAGCCTTAACGTTTGCGTACTCCTCCTCACAGAACTTAAGTCCGAACTCTTCGAAACGGTTCTGCGGATGAGCAAGGAAGATAACTTTCATCTTGTCGCCCATAGCAACACGGAAGTTCTGGCTCATCGGACGTAATGTATCACAGATTGTTGGTGTGATGATTCCGTCTAACTGATCCATAGTTCCGTCAAGAAGCATCTCAAGTGCGAGCTGAGCGATTGTGCAGTAGAAGGTTGCACAGTACTCTTTTGCACGGCTGATTGTCTTGTTGTTGGAGCCCCAGATTCCCATCGGAACCATGCCTGCAGCATATACAAGCTCTTCCGGAGCGTAGTACGGGAGAACGCCGATGACCTTCTTGCCCTGTGCTTTATATTCAGCAAGCTGCTGTTTCGGAGTTGCAGCTTTTACTTTAAATTCGTCAAATAATGCGTTGATACTCATGGTCTATTTAGCCTCCTTTGCCTGGATGTTTGCTTCCATAGCCTCAACAAGACCCTGTACTCTAGTCTCGTACTGAGCGGCATTGAAGTTACGCGGGTCAGCCTGGTCACCATCGAATCCTGCGCACGGGATGCCAAGATCCTTAGTGAAGCGACGCTGCATCTCAGCCATGTAACCGGACCACGGCTTACAGCTTCTGTTGTAGTGAACGAGAACGCCATCTACCTTGTTGTCGCGGCAGATGCCTTCACGCCATGCAACACCCTGCTCGATACATACAGAGTTCGGTGCTTTGTAGTAAGCACGTGCCATCTCATCCAGACCATTATATACGAAACCGAATGCCGGTGCGTATACAACTGCTGTTACGTTGACGCCGTTAGCCTTTAACGGTTTGAACAGTGCCGGAAGCTTCGGCCAGCACGGAATACCCTCGAACATTACACGGTATTTCTCCGGGAACGGAGTTGTTGTCTCGCCCTTAGCGATCGTCTCGTCAAGGTCTTTTTCTAACTGCTCAAATGCCTCAGCAGCCTCAACTCTTGCACGTGCAGTTACGACGTCAGCCATATGGTTGAACAGGTCGAAACCACTGTACGGAGCCGGTTTGTACTGTAAGTAATCACAGACTTTTAACCATGCTTTTGCTGTACGGTTTGCGTTCTCACATGCATGCTCGAACTTCTTCTCGTCGAACTTCTTGCCTGTAAGCTCCTCTAACTGCTTGATTGCCTTGTCGAACTGTCCACGAACATAGCGAACATTCTGATCAGCAACATCAACAGAGTTGTTGTACGGAATATCGATCATGATAAGCGGAATGTTGCACATACGAGCGATGTTCTCATACCACTTTGTCATACAGTTACAGATGTTGTTGCAGCAGAGAACAAAATCCGGCTGCGGGATCTGCATCTGACGGATCGGGGAGATTGCTGCGATGCGGCGCTCTTTATCCGGTCCATCCGGAAGTTTTTCAAGCTCAAGAAGGTTTACAACCTCAAGATACGGAGTCTGAGTCTTCGGATCTTTCTTCGGCTTGCCAGTTGCCTCGTCGATCACTACGTTACCGTCAGCATCCTTTAACGGCTTACCTGTGCTCGGATCGATGATGTATTCACCTGTCTCCGGGTCAAACTTACGAGCAACACGGACACCAGCTGCATATGCAAGGCTGATACGTGCATAACCGCAGATATCGTTATCGTAACCCATATCCTCAGCTGCCTGGCACATAAGCTCACCGTAACGGTTTGCTGCGATACCAGCTGCCTGGTTCTCCGGGTACATAACGTTTAAATCAAATGCTGCTGCGAGCTCGCACGGGAATTTGGAAGAAGACCATCCAACTAACTCGCCTCTCTTTTTGGCCTCACGCGCGTCTTTATGAACGTCGTCTACGACTTTACGCAGCGCAAGAACACCAGGGCTAACCTGCTTTGCCATAATAAATATCCTCCATTTCTTATCAATCATGACCGACCGCGGCTGCGGGACAATCCCGCAGCTGTTTTTCAGCCATAAAATTGCATAACCTAATTCTGTTTCACCGATCCATGCAGATTTGCATGGACGATAAACATCAAACTGTCTTATGCGCGGCGGCTTGCTGCCTGATATGCATATAAGGCTGCACCAAGCGCACCGTTATACTGTGTCAGAGGAGATCTGTGGATCTCACATCCAAGCTCATTCTGAAGAGCTTTGACAACACCGTCGTTCTGTGCGACACCGCCAGTCATGACGAGTGCCGGAACCACTCCGATCCGGTGTGCGAGTCCAGTGACACGGTGAGCCACGGAGCGGTGGATACCTGCGATAATATCGCATTTGTCGGTTCCCATCGACAGCTGGCTGATAACCTCGCTCTCCGCAAATACGGTACATGTGGAGCTGATCTCGACTCTCTTTTTGGAGAGGGAATCAAGATGACCAAGATCCTGGACCTTTACTTCAAGAACGCCTGCCATTACGTCGAGGAATCTTCCGGTTCCTGCAGCGCACTTGTCGTTCATCTGGAAGTTGGTCATTGCACCGTTGTCAATATGAAGGACCTTAACGTCCTGACCGCCGATATCAATGACAGTGTGAACGTCAGGGAACAGGAAGTAAGCCCCCCTTGCGTGGCAGGATAACTCACTCATCTGTTTGTCTGCAAAATTCATTAAAGAGTTACGACCGTATCCTGTTGCCAGGGTAAAAGCCACATCCTCTTTTTTCATACCTGCGTTTTCCAGCACTGCATCGATCGCGCGCTGTGGGCCGCTGGTACCTGCACCTACATCGATCAGGGATTTCGCTACGATCTCCTCGCCATCCTTCAGCATGATGCATTTGGATGCCGTGGATCCTACGTCAATTCCCAGGGTGTAAATTGCACTCATAATAACCTCCGGGTATACTGAAAATGTAAAATGAAACTGGCTTTGTTATACCAGTATATCCAGGCCAGAGAAAGTACTCCCCTGGCCTGGATACGTATCATTTTACTCTATCCTTCAGTCAGAATCAAGCTTTTTTAAATGTGTTCCACTCACGGATCGCACGCGGTGTTACCATCTGATGGAACGGGCAGATAGACTCCGGATTCTGGTAAGCAGACTCTGTGAATGCCTGGATGTACGGACGGATCTCTGTAAGATCAACGATCTCGTCAGCCATACCCTTGATTGTGCAGTATTTCGGACGGGACTTGTCGTGGTACATCTGGATCATGTCGTTCATCTTGTCGATGATCGGCTGGAGATCCTCGCCGGCCTTCTTAGCCTTAACAAGTTTTCTGGAGTACATAGCGTTTGCTGCTGTCTCACCCGGCATTACATAGTACTCAGAAGCGCCTGTTGCAAGGGAGAATACGTTTGTATCATTGCCCTGCGGTCCGCCAAGTACGTAGTGAGCAGCTGCGGATGCCTTACGAAGTGTAACCTCTAAGGACGGAAGCTTGGAGTTCTGGATGGAGTAGATCAGAGACTGACCAAGACCAAGAAGCTCAGCCTTCTCAGCGTCATCACCTACATCGATACCAGTTGTATCCTGTAACCAGATCAGCGGGATTCTGTCACGAGCGCAAAGTGTTACGAACTCGTTCATCTTGATCAGGCCCTGACGATATAACTTTCCGCCGATACCAACAGAGTTCTGTTTGTACTCCGGATAGTTCATAAGGAGACCCTGAACGTTTGCTACAACACCAACGAGAAGTCCGTTTACTTTAGCAAGACCTGTTACAACCTCCGGGCCGTAACCGTTCTTGTACTCAGCGAACTCACTGCCGTCGAAGAGACGGCCGATTACATCGTAGATATCGTACGGACGTTTCTGGTTCATCGGGATGATGCTGTAAAGATCCTCTGCCGGAAGAGCCGGTGCCTTCGGATCATCAACACGGAAGAACTCGAGGTTGTATGCCGGAAGGTAGCTAACGTACTTCTTGATGCCCTCGATTACGCCGTAATCGTTCTCATATACTTCACGGAAGAAACCAGTCTCGTCGTAGTGAACCGGAACGGAACCCGGAGCCGGAACGTGCTTCTTGCCGTTTTCGATCTGTGCTGCGATGATCTGCTCAGCAGACTCTTCGTCAATATATCCCTTCGGGTTCATACCGGAAAGAATACCAGCGCCGCCTACTGCCATGTTTGCCTGGCTGTGTGCGATAAGGATTGTCGGGGAAATGCTGTGGTATCCGCCGCCTGCCGGGTTTGTTCCGTAGATACCTACGATAACCGGAACACCAAGCTGGTTTAACTCAGCGTTACGGAAGAACGGTGTACCGCCGCCGCGTCTGTTCGGGTAAACCTTATCCTGGTTCGGGAACTCAACGCCGGAGCAGTTTAACAGATATACGAGCGGAAGGTGGAGCATCTTAGCTGCATCGGAAGCACGCAGAAGGTTGTCTGCCTGTCCTGGTACCCATGCGCCGGCCATCTTCTTGTTATCGGAAGCGATGATGTAAACCCATTTTCCGTTTACACGGCCAAGTCCGTTAAGAATGTTTGTTGTACCGAACTTGTTGCCTTCCGGGTTGTAAAGGCTGTTTAACGGGCACCATGTTCCCTCATCAATGAGAGCGTTGATACGCTGCATTGCGGAGAGCTGTCCGCGCTCGTTTAACTTCTCTTCTGTTGTGATACCAGCTGCAAGAGCTTTCTCGATGGACTCATGGATGTCAGCCTCTACGGCTTTGATCTCTTTTGCGTTCTCGTCATTTACATTTACCAGCTCTTTACCAACAGTAGGCATTTCCTGGAAATATTTCGGCATGGAAAAGTAACCCATGTTCTTCCTCCTTATATATACGCGATCGCTGCGGTCAGCGGTTTTTGCCAGTCACTGACCGCGGCATGATTATATTTTAAATGATCGTTTCGATTACTTTGTTTCCTTCGGAACTTTGATGAAAGCCTGACCTGGGTCGATCTCTTCACGAATTACGCGAATGATCTCCGGATCCGGACCTTCCATAAGCTGAGCTCTTGTGGTATCGATCTCGAAACCTGTGTTCTCCTGAACCATTTCCGGAGAGGAGAATGGATAGTAGTAAGCAAGGTACATTCTCTTGGTCTCTTCGTCGAACTTCATGATACCAAGATCTGTAACTACCATCTGCGGTCCGCGGTTGCCCGGAAGACCTGCTCTCTCACGTCCGCCAGGGCCGTCCATCCAGCCGCAGCTTGTGATGTAGTCAACATGCTCCATGAATCTTCTCTTCTGGTGCTGCATCATAATGATGGTGTTGCAGAATGTAGCGATACCGTTAGCTCCGCCGGAACCTGTGAAACGGGTTGTCGGCTGAACGTAGTCGCCCTTACCGAAGATACATGTGGAGTTAACGTTACCATACGGGTCGATCTGAGCACCGCCGATGAAAGCGATCATACGGTCAGCGTCATGAAGCCACTCATTCGCCTCGAAGCCTACGAAACGAACGTTCGGCCACTGTACTGCACAGTGAGCCATGAAACGGTTATCACCTACGGAACGCGGTACCTCTACCGGTGAGCAGTCCATAAGTCCGCTCTCTACGATCGGATGGCAGCTCGGGCAAACCACACGCTTCGCAAGAGAAGCACCGATTAACGGAAGACCGGTACCAACGATAACGATCTGATTTTCTTTAATATTTTTTGCGATGGCATAAGCCTGCATTTCCTGCTTTGTATACTTTGTATAATCAGCCATTTTTGAATTTCCCTCCCTCAATTAGTGTCTGGTAGAATAGCCAAGATGCGGCTCATTCTTAAGGTTCATGAGGCGAGCGCCGCCAAGGACATTAAGAAGATCATCCTGATCCTTGCAGCCGTATACGTATTTCTGGAGGTAATCCTTGAAGGTCTCCGGAATCTTTGTGCCGTTAGCAGCATCCTCTGCAGCCTGTTTTGCAACTTCTGCAGCCTTTGCAAGCTTCTCGTCTTCCGGTTTAGCAGCAGCAGCCTTCTCAGCCTTTGCAGCAGCCTTTGCGAGCTGTGCCTTAGCATCCTCAGCATCAAGGTACTTGGAAGCCTTATCGTACTCCTTAAGTCCCTTATCATCATCATCATAGTAGCCATAGCACTGTGCCGGCCATGCGCCGTACGGAGTACGAACGACAGCGTCTACGCACTCACCGAAGATTCTTGTCTTTGTAGGATCACGGCGGATATATTCATCACTTACGATCTCCTCGCATGTAACGATCGTACGCTTTGCAGCGATTGCGATATCAACATCGTGGAACTCATCACCATCGATAATGCAGGTTCCATCCGGAGATGCCTGCTGTACATGGATGATCGCGCAGTCAAGCTTCGGAACCGGAACAGCAAGAAGTTTCTCGCCCGGCTCAAACGGGTTCTCGATATCTACGCATTTGAGGTTGTCAACGCCTTCCATTGTTTTTCTCTTCTCTTCGCTGATGCCCCAGAATTTAACAAGACCGGAGCCCTGCATCATTCTTACCGGGAGGTACGGAAGACCAAGGGAAGCTGCGTGAAGCTGTAACATAAGAACGTCCTGGGAGTAGTCCTCATATGTAAGCTCACCTTTCTCGATTGCAGCACGGAAACGACGTGCAACGTTTGTATACCCAGAGTTTGCTGTGTAGCAGTTGATGTAAGCTCTTACACGACCCTCACCGATTAAGGAGTCCCAGTCTCCGCCTGCCGGGCCGGACCAGCCTACAAAACCAGTTTTACCCTGACGAAGGATCTCGTAAACAGCAGCATACGGTTTACGGTTTGTTGTAAATCCGCCGAGGCAGAGTACATCGTTATCATGTACGTACTTCTCTACGGCGTCGTGTAATGACATAACTTTATTAGCCACAATAAAGCCTCCTTTATTTATATTTGCAGTTAAAAGGCCTGCCTGTTCTCCTCAGACAGGCCTGAACTGCTTTTTAGTTCCTGTAAAAATATACCATGTTATGAAACGGATTTCAACTTCGATTCCATTTCTGGAATGGATTTTATCAAGATTTGAACATCAGCATGAAGTAACCGGCTGCTACTGCAGAACCGATAACACCAGCTACGTTCGGGCCCATAGCGTGCATCAGAAGGAAGTTGGTCGGGTTCTCTTTCGCACCAACTGTCTGAGAAACACGGGCTGCCATCGGAACTGCGGATACACCTGCGGAACCGATTAACGGGTTGATCTTACCGCCTGTGATCGCGCAGAGAACTTTACCAAGCAGGATACCACCGACTGTCGCGAAAGCGAAAGCAAGAAGACCCATAGCGATGATGGCAAGTGTCTGGACACGAAGGAAGATCTCACCATTTGCTGTAGCACCTACGGTTGTACCGAGCATGATCGTAACCATGTTGCAGAGTGCGTTCTGTGCAGTATCGGAAAGTCTTCCGGTAACGCCGGACTCACGGAACAGGTTACCGAGCATCAGCATACCAAGAAGCGGTGCTACGGACGGAAGAAGCAGGGAGCAGAACAGAACAACGAATACCGGGAAAACGACTTTCTCGACTTTGCTGACTTTTCTTAACTGCTTCATAACGATCTGACGCTCTTTCTTTGTTGTGAGGAGCTTCATGATCGGCGGCTGGATCAGCGGGATCAGAGCCATATAGGAATATGCGGCTACAGCGATCGGAGCTACAAGATCCGGAGCCAGGTTGTTTGCGATATAGATCGCGGTCGGGCCATCGGCACCACCGATGATACCGATTGCTGCGCACTCACCCGGTGTGAAAAGTCCGGTTGCATTTGCGAGTGCAAATGCAACATAGATACCGAACTGAGCGGCTGCACCGAGAAGAAGGCTGACCGGGTTCGCGATCAACGGACCGAAGTCTGTCATCGCGCCGACTGCCATGAAGATCAGGCACGGGAATAAGCTGGACTTAACGCCCATGTACATAATTCTTAACACACCGGACTGATACCAGTGATCTGCCTCATTCATAAGACCTGCAAGCGGAAGGTTCGCAAGGAACATACCGAATGCGATCGGGAGCAGAAGGAGCGGTTCAAACTGCTTCTTGATTGCAAGATATAATAAAACGAAGGATACAAGGAGCATAACACCCTGCTGCCAGGTGATTGCGGCGAAACCTGACTGAGCGAGGAGCTCCGAGAAAACTGAAAGTATATTCACGTGTGGCACCTCCCGCTTAGTTTAAGGTAACCAGAACTGCACCTGTCTCAACGGAATCGCCTGTGCTTACATTGATAGCTGCAACAGTTCCTGCTGCCGGAGCAACGATCTCTGTTTCCATCTTCATAGCTTCCATAACGATTACGCACTGACCGTAGCTTACTGCGTCACCGACTTTAACCTTGATGTCAAGGATCTTACCTGGCATCGGAGCTTCTACTGTCTGTCCACCTGCGGACGGAGCTGCTGCCGGTGCTGGAGCCGGAGCCGGTGCCGGAGCTGCCTTCGGTGCCGGTGCTGCTGCCGGAGCCGGAGCTGCCTTCGGTGCCGGTGCTGCTGCGAGGATCGGTGCCGGTGCGCTTACCTGCGCGCCTCTGTCAAGCGGTCTGTACTCGTCTACTCTCTCGATCTCAACTTCATACTTTTTTCCGTTTAATGTTGCAACGTATTTCATTTCTTTTAATACATCCTTTCCTTTTTTTGCGTGCAGCTGATTCATATTCGCATAGCTGCTTTTGCTTTTACATTTGGGTCTTTTACAGTTCCTTGATACTTACTACACGGAACTCTTCCCCGGACAATCTTGCTTCCTCACTGACTGCCGCGAGAAGCACTGCATAGGATTCCTCATCGATAGCCGGAGCCGGTGCTGCAACTGCCGCAGCTGCCTTTGGCGCACTCTCCTTAAATAATGTACCGATGACCTTAGAGATAATGATAACCGCGATTGCGAGCACTGCAAGTGCTGAGAATACGACTAACAATCCAACGAGTGAAATGACAATCGAATCCGCAACGGTCATACCGCCTGTCCACATATACTTACCGCACCTCCTTCGTTTCGTTTCATTTAAGAAACTTTTGTTGGTTAGTTATTCCGTATTGTGAAATACATTCCACATTTTTCTCGGCGCATAAGGGTACTTGACAAATCAGCACCCATAATCACCTTGTTTCTATGCAGTTTTCACAATATCGTAATTTGAGTATATCAGCTTTCTGCGCAAATGTCAACAAAGCCGATTGAAAAAAATATATCAAATATACTAATTCAACGTGATATAAAGACAAGTACAGCTTATGTCCTTATATCGGCAAACCTACTCTGTTAGTACTGTTTTCCAGTCCTGACCGTTCCGTTTTCACTGCTGTCCCGGCACATTCCTGCGCCGGAGTACTTCGCTTGCGACAGTCTTCAGCTTCGTGCGAGTTCGCAAAAACCGCCCGTCAACTCCTGCATGATATGCATGAATCGACGGGCAGTCACAGTCTCAGATATGGTTCCCGATTTACGGCTGTTTTCCAATATAAGCAAGGATTCCGCCGTCGACGTAGAGGATATGTCCGTTCACGAAATCAGATGCCTCAGATGCGAGGAATACCGCCGGTCCCTTTAAGTCCTCGACAGTCCCCCATCTCGCTGCCGGTGTCTTCGCGATGATGAACTGGTCAAACGGGTGACGGGAGCCGTCCGCCTGGCGCTCTCTTAACGGCGCCGTCTGGGATGTCGCGATATAGCCAGGTCCGATGCCGTTGCACTGGATGTTGTATTCTCCGTACTCGGAGGCGATGTTCTTTGTGAGCATCTTTAATCCGCCCTTTGCAGCCGCATATGCGGATACAGTCTCTCTTCCGAGTTCGGACATCATGGAGCAGATGTTGATGATCTTGCCGGATCTCTTTTTCATCATCGACGGGAGAACCGCCTTCGCCATGATAAACGGTGCGTTCAGGTCGACATCAACGACCTTGCGGAACTCTTCCGCACTCATCTCATGCATCGGGATCCTCCGGATCATTCCCGCATTGTTTACAAGAATGTCCACAGTGCCGATCTTCTCCTCGATGTCAGCGATCATCTTCTTTACCGCTTCCTCGTCCGTGACGTCGCAGACATATCCGTGGGCATCGATGCCTTTTTCTTTGTATGCGGCAAGTCCGCGCTTTAAGGACTCCTCATTGCTGCAGTTAAACACTACGGTCGCTCCCGCTTCCGCGTAGCTCTCCGCGATCGCGAAACCGATCCCGTGTGCCCCGCCTGTTACCAGAGCGATCTTTCCTTCCAGGGAAAACATGTTTTTCTTATCCATTTTGTCTGTTTCCTTTCTCTCTAATAATAAGGTATCGATCATCCTGCCGTCATCCGTTCTTTCGTTCAGGATATCTTATTTTAAATCTGTCGGAGTGATCGTGTCCATATCGTCAAACTCCTGGTTCTCTCCGCCCATCGCCCAGATGAAGGTGTAGTTGGAGGTTCCGGCTCCGCAGTGGATGCTCCATGACGGGCTGATCACCGCCTCCTCATTCTTCATGACGATGTGTCTCGTCTCCGTCGGCTCACCCATGAAATGCATGACCACCTGGTTCTCCGGAACTTCAAAATACATATAGATCTCCATGCGGCGCTCATGTGTGTGGCACGGCATGCTGTTCCAGACACTGCCCGGTTCCAGGGCCGTCATTCCCATGGACAGCTGGCATGTTTTTAAAACGTCCGGATGGATAAACTGGTTGATGACTCTCTTATTGGAAGTGTCGGAATCACCGAGCGGACGTTTCGCAGCATCCTTTAACGTGATAAGTCTCGTCTCGTAAGATGTGTGGGCCGGCGCACTCACCATATAAAATTTTGCCGGAGCATTTTCATTGTCGCTGGCAAAAATCACTTCTTTCGTACCTTTTGTGATGTAAAGGCAGTCTTTATAATCAAGATGGTACTCCACCCCATCGGCTGTGATCGATCCGGAACCGCCGATGTTGAAGATCCCGATCTCACGGCGCTCAAGGAAGTAATGAGTCCCGAAGTTTTTCCAGCAATCGATCCCTTTTTCGATGGAAACATGTTCTTTCACCGGCATGCAGCCCAGTGTCACCATGCGGTCTACATGAGAGTAGACAGATACCACCTCGTCCGGGCGGTAGAGATCCTGGATCAGGAACTCATTTCTCAGTTCTTCTGTCGTGTAGCGTTTTACATCTCTCTGATTTGCGGAATAGCGAATATCCATATGTTCTATACCCCTTTTTATATGATATTGTGGTCAGAAGTCCGCTCCTATCTCCGCAGACAGACCTACAGAAAGCATCGGAACTCCTGACCCTGACAGCATTCTATGCAGAACGACAATTTTTGTCATCCTATCTGACTATCTGACTTTTTTCACGGCGTACCGGAGTGCTCCGACGCCAAAAAGTGCCAGAAGGAAAGCGTCCAGCACCAGGAACATGATCGCCGCCTGGAAGCCCAGCCTGTCCGCAAGGACTCCGATCACCTGCGGGGTCAGGATCCCGCCTAGGGAACCGATCCCCGTAAACACCGACATTCCAAGCGGGGAATTTCCCATGAGATCGCCGGTAAAGGCCGTCGTTGTCGGGAATGCGCCCGCCATGCCAAGACCGAGAAGAACCAGGGCTGCCACCGCCATCGCCGTATTGCCTGCGAATACAAGGATCAGCACCGAGGCAAACTGAAGAACGGAGATCACAGCCAGGATCTTTGCCGGCGGCACATTCTTCGAGATCGAAGCGATCACGATCCTGCCGATCATGATCATGATCCAGGTTACAGACACCATAACGGTCGCGAGACTTGCGGACATAAATCCAGTGCTCTTTAAATAGGTAACAAACCACCCGTTTACGGAGTTTTCAAGTCCCATATAGAAGAACAGGGCGCCGACTGCCAGGAGAAATCCTGTATTTTTTAAGAACCAGAGCTTGTCCTTCTGTCCTGATGCCGGACCATTCTCCTCTCCTGCCGGTTTCTTTTCTTCCTTTTCGATCTTGCGGTAATCCATCGTCGCATAAGAAACAACGATGAGAACCGTGAGGACTGCAAGAAGCTGTAAGATCGTCTTCCAGTTCATCCCCGCACCCATAAGGATCATGGTGACAAACGGGGACAGGAACGCGCCCACCGCATACCACATGTGGAGCAGGTTTAAATATTTGTTGGAGCTCCCCGTCACCTGACGGATCGCGTGGTTATTGATGATCGTGATCATTCCCTTTGTAATACCGATGAGAAAGATCATCACATAGAGAACCGGGACCGGAAGTCCGAATGTAAATAAAAGCAGGCAGACCGGATACGGGATCGCGAGGACCACGACAGCCATCTTCTGGGACATCATCCCGCAAAATACCGGGTAGACCAGGCTGGAACATAAGTTTCCGATCGCCAGGAACGACAGCAGACCGCCCGCCGCCGTAAAGCTCAGGTTTCTCTCTTCGATCAGGTTTGGCAGGATGACTCCGAAGATCAGGATGACCATTCCGCTGATAAAATAAGCCAGATAACAGTGATCGATCACCGACCGCCTGTCTTCTCTCGTGATTTCCATCATATATGTTCTCCCCCAAAAAGCTTCTGAAAGGCGCCGCAGTGACCGGATCCTCTCCGCTTTATTGTTAATTTTTCTCCATACTTTTCCATCATATCACCTTTTTTCCGTCAAGACAAGGAGGATTTCCCCTGATATTCCATCTTGTGGAATTTTTATACTATTATTTTGTAAGAATTTTCCACTCCGAAAATTCCGCAGGATACTTTTCGCTGTGGATTTTCTGGTCTGAAAATCCGTAATTCGTTGACACTCTCCCCGACTTACTATACAATAAGAGGAAACAGTGTCTGCCGCCTGCCATTTCCGGCAGTTTCCGGCAGTTTCTCCCGTCTCTGCGGAGAGGGGGCAAAATAAGGAGGATAAAAGGTATTATGAAGGACATAAAGAAGGTGACGTTGATCGGTCTCGGCGCGATGGGGGTATTTTTTGCGCCGCGTATTTCAGAAAAACTTGGGGCTGATTTCCGGATCCTCGCGGATGGTGCGAGAAAAGAGCGCCTGGAGCGAAAAGGTGTGACCGTCAACACGATCAATTATCGCTTTCCGATCATCACCCCGGATGTAGAGGGAGATCCGGCAGATCTCGTCATCATCGCGGTAAAAGGATATGATCTGGAGCAGGCGATCAAAGATATCAGAAATCAGGTCGGAAAGGACACGATCATCCTCTCCGTATTAAACGGCGTCGAGAGTGAAAAGCAGGTTGCAGCTGTCTATGGAGAAGAACATGTCCTGTATTCCTACATGCGGATCAGCATTGTCATGAAGGACGGAAAGACAGAGTTCGATCCTCACAAGGGTTCGATCCACTTCGGGGATCTGAAGAATGATCCGGAACACTATTCCGAGAATGTTCTCGCAGTAAAGAATCTGTTCGATCTCTGCGGGATCGACTATAAGGTCGATGCAGACATGTTAAAAGGCATCTGGTTCAAATTCATGTGCAATGTCGCCGAAAATATGACCTGTGCGATGTTCGGCGTTCCGTTCGGCGCTTTCCAGAAGAGCGATGACGCCAATTATTTCCGTCACAAAGCCATGTGGGAAGTGATCCATGTCGCCAATAAACTTGGAATCGACATTGGTCAGAACGAGATCGACCGCCAGGAGCACACGATCGGACGTCTTCCATATGAAAATAAGCCGTCCACACTCCAGGATCTGGAAACCGGAAAGCATACGGAAGTCGATATGTTTGCCGGTACCGTTGTACGTCTCGGGAAAGAACTCGGCGTTGAGACTCCGGTCTGCGAGTGTTTCCTTCATGGGATCCATCTGATCGAGGACCGGATGTTCGGAGTTATCTAAGTCTCATACTTCTGCATGTTTAAAGCTGTCCGCTGTTTGTTTCTGCGGACAGTCTTTCTTTTTGTTTTTCTCTTTTCTGCTTCTTTTTCATCCTGTTTTCCCGGCAAAACCTTATTTTATTAGTTCTTTGGGCAATACTGAAAACAACCTTGCATTTCCCGACGGACTGTATTATATTAAACATATGAACGATGGTTCATATGTTTATGTATAAATAGATTGCAAATATAATTCTTAGGAGGCCGACTCTATGGATGAATTAGAAAGAACCAAGCAGGAACCGGATGAGCATGAAGCTGAAGAATGCTGCTGCGGACACCATCATCACCACGATGAGGACCACTGCTGTGGACACGAACACGGCGAGCATCATGACGCGCATCACGACGAGCACCATGAACACGAACACTGCGGCTGCGGACACCACCATCATCACGATGGCGAGAACCACTGCTGCGATAATGACGATGATGACGATTGCTGTGGACATGAGCACGGCGAGCATCATAACGAGCACCATGAACATGAACAGTGCAGCTGCGGACACCACCATCACCACGATGGCGAGGACCACTGCTGCGATGATGACGATGATGACGATCACTGTGGACATGAGCACGGCGAGCATCACGAAGGTCACGAGGAACACCACCACGCTTCCACTCCGAAATCTGAGTGCATCGTCTACGTGATGAAAAACATCGACTGTGCAAACTGTTCCGCAAAGATCGAAAAAAAGATCCAGGAACTCCCGGAAGTCGATGACTGTATCCTGACGTTTGCGACAAGGCAGCTCCGTGTCTACTCTTCCGAGGGCACCAAACTTCTCCCGAAAATGCAGGCGATCGCCGATCAGATCGAACCCGGAACCATCATCGAGGTCCGCCCGAAGAATCCAAAGGCTGTCTGCACAGTCTATGTGATGAAAAACATCGACTGCGCGAACTGTTCCGCAAAGATCGAGAAAAAGATCCAGGAACTCCCGGAAGTCGACGATTGTATCCTGACGTTCGCGACAAGACAGCTCCGTGTCTACTCTTCCGAGGGGACAAAGCTTCTCCCGAAGATGCAGGAGATCGCTGATCAGATCGAACCTGGAACCGTCATCGAGATCCGTGAGGAAGGAAAGCCGTCCTCCGACACCCGCGATGACAAACACGACCACGATATTCCGGAGCTGCTCGCCGGAGCTGCTTTATTTATCATCGGTGAACTTCTCTCCCATTCGATGCCGCCGGTATCGATCGGCTGTTTTGTGATCGCCTATCTGATCCTCGGACGTGAAGTCCTCCTCACCGCACTCAAGAACATGAAGTCCGGCCATGTCATGGACGAAAACTTCTTGATGAGCGTTGCAACGATCGGTGCGTTCGCGATCGGTGAATTCGGCGAGGCGGTCGGCGTTATGCTCTTCTACCGTGTCGGTGAAGCGTTCGAGCACCGCGCAGTCGAGAAGAGCCGCAGTCAGATCATGGAAGCCGTCGATCTCCGCCCGGAGACTGTTCTTCTGGATGAGAACGGCACTGTCCGGGAGATCCCGGCTGGTTCTGCCGCCGTTGGAAATATCGTGCAGATCCGCCCCGGCGACCGCATCCCTCTCGACGGAGTCGTTGTCGAGGGCGAGAGCCGCATCGATACCTCCCCGATCACCGGAGAGCCGGTTCCGGTATCCGTAACGATCGGAAGCACCCTGACCTCCGGCTGCGTCAATACCTCCGGTCTCTTAAAGATGCGCGTGGAAAAAGAGCTCTCCGAGTCCATGGTCACAAGGATCCTGGATTCTGTAGAGAACGCTGCAGCCAGCAAGCCACAGGCAGAACGCTTTATCACAAAATTTGCACGGGTATACACCCCGTTCGTCGTTGCTCTCGCAGCAGCGACCGCGATCATTCCGTCCCTGATCACCGGAAACTGGTCCCACTGGATCTACACAGCGCTTACCTTCCTGGTAATCAGCTGTCCATGTGCCCTCGTTTTAAGCGTACCGCTCGCATTCTTCTCCGGGATCGGCGCCGGATCCAGAAAAGGGATCCTCTTTAAAGGCGGGATCGCCCTGGAAACACTGAAAAATGTAAAGACCGTCGTCATGGATAAGACAGGAACCATCACAAAGGGCAATTTCATTGTCCAGGACATTGTTCCTTCCGCAAATTACACAGCAGCCGAAGTCCTTCAGGCTGCAGCTGCATGCGAGACCGCTTCCACCCACCCGATCGGCACAAGCATCCTTCTCGCAGCAAAAGAGCAGGATCTGAGCCTCGAAAACCCGGCACAGCTTGAAGAGATTTCCGGAAAGGGCATTCATGCCAGACTTTCCTGTGGAGATGTCCTCTGCGGAAACAGAAAGCTCCTGACCGAGTTCAACGTGGACTGCGGTACTTACGATGAAAACGGAGCCGTCACCACCGTTTATGTAGCGATCAATGGTACTTTCGCCGGAACGATCCAGATCTCCGACACAATCAAGCCAGAGGCAAAGGATGCGATCAGGACATTAAAATCCATGGGGATCCGCTCCGCAATGCTCACCGGTGACGGGGAAGCCGCTGCCGAAGCTGTTGCGGATGCTGTCGAGATCGACCATGTTTATGCAAAGCTTCTCCCTGCCGACAAACTGGAAATCCTGCAGAAACTCCGCGCCGAGAGCGGCAGCGCGATGTTCGTCGGCGATGGGATCAATGACGCACCGGTTCTCGCAGGCGCCGACGTCGGAGCTGCGATGGGCAGTGGTGCGGATGCCGCGATCGAGGCTGCTGATGTCGTATTTATGACTTCCAGCATGGACGCGATCCCGACCGCGATCAGGATCGCAAAGAGCACCGGCGCGATCTCCAACCAGAACGTTGTGTTCGCACTCGCAGTAAAGGCACTCGTCATGGTACTGGGACTCATGGGAATCGCCTCCATGTGGCTCGCCGTGTTCGCCGATACAGGAGTGGCGATCCTCTGCGTATTGAATTCCATCCGGATCCTGTACAAAAAATAGATTCTTCAACCGAAATCACGATTTCAAAGATCCGGCTGACAACCTACATCAAAAGCATTCTTTCATTTAAGCAGGAAATTCCATCTGGATTTCCCCCTAATCATTAAAAAGCTCTGAAGAACCTTTTCACATTGTTCTTCAGAGCTTTTTCTTATGCCCGATCATATTTTCACATCTTCGTCTGGTTTCAGGCAGATATCTTTCACGGTCCGGACTTTTTCACGCAGTCTCCGCTTCTTCGCCCGGATCTGCACTCTTCTATTTCAGCATTCCCATCACCACGACTGCCACAAACAACACGCACATGCACCCGATAAAGATATCGATCGTCCGGACCGACACGTTGATCTTATCGTACATGCGCTCCTTGATGGATCTGTTTTTCAGCCTCTCATTCTCCTCCTGAAGCCGTTTATTTTCTTCAGCGAGTTCTTCCAGGCTCTTTTCCTTCAAGGTCTCCACAGCCTCTTTGGCGGCCTCAGCCACAGTCTCAGCCTCCCCCATCTTCTCCATCTCTTCTTCCATCCTCTCACCTCCAGCTTTTTCCGGATTCACACAACAGCAACAAGTGAAAACACACTTTGCGAGTTTCCCCTTGTTATCGCGACAGTCGCCAAGGTCCGCGCAAGCGTGGACTTTGGCTCGTTGTTCGCGTAAACAAAGAACGGGCTTCGGAACTCATCCGCCGCCCGTTCTCTCAAACTGCCTGACAACAGTTTCTTTATTACTTCTTTGCAATGTACTTTCTGATATCGAGTGCGATCGCAACTACGATAACGATACCCTGTGCAATGTACTGGTAGTTTGTATCTACTCCTAAGTACTGTAAGCAGGTCTTTAAGATCTCGAATACAAGGACACCGATGAGAACACCGGAGATACGTCCGATACCACCGTTTACGGATACGCCGCCGATGGTGCAGGCTGCGATAGCCTCAAGCTCCCATCCGTTACCCATGTTGACGGAGGAACCACCGGATTTCGCTCCTACAAGGAAGCCGCCCAGTGCGTAAAGAGCTGCAGCTGTCATGTAGATGATGATCTTTGTCTTCTTTGTGTTGACACCAGAAACCTCTGCGGACTGCTCGTTGCCGCCGATCGCATACATGTATTTTCCATGAGGAGTCATGTTGTAGATGAACCACATAACAAGACCAACCGCAAGGGCGATCAGGAACAGGTACGGAATCGCACCAAAGAGTTTACCTTTTGCTACTGCTGTGTATGCGTTGTGATAACCGCCGATCGGGGTTGCGTTTGTGTAAACAAGGCAAACACCGTAAACGATAAGCTGCATACCAAGAGTTCCGATGAAAGCCGGAACCTGTAAGTAGGAAATTACGATACCATTGATGAAACCAAAAATACAGCAGACTGCAACGCAGATCAGAAGAACCGCGAGAACCCATAACGGCCATGCGTTTCCGAAGTCCGGAAGGTTCTGGAAAAACTTACCGCTGTAATCCGGTTTCTGAAGTAATGTACCTGCTAAGCAGGCAGAAAGACCAACCATACGTCCTGCGGAAAGATCTGTACCTTTTGTAATCAGGCATCCGGAAACGCCGCAGGCGATGATGAATCGCGGCGCTACGTTTAACGCAATATTGATCAGGTTGTTGCGTGTGAAAAATGTAGGCTGTTTGATTGCAGTAAACACTGCAAGTAATAAAAGGACGACGATGATTCCATTATTGATAAGGAAATCTTTTGCATTTATTTTTTTCGCTGTCATGACTGAACCTCCCTGTAATCTACTTGTTTTCCTTGCCGCTTAAAGTAAACTTTGTGGCGAAGGACATGATCTTCTCCTGAGTTGCGTCTTCTCCTTCCACCTCACCGGTAATGTGACCGTTGCACATTACGATGATTCGGTTGGACATACCGATCAGCTCCGGCATCTCCGACGAGATCATAATAATGGATTTGCCCTGTTTTACGAGATCGATCATGATCTGGTAGATCTCATACTTGGCTCCGACATCGATTCCTCGGGTCGGCTCATCCATGATCAGGATATCAGGATTGTTTGCAAGCCATCTTGCGATAATTACTTTCTGCTGGTTACCACCGGAGAGAGACTGGATCAGGGTCTTTCCGCTCGGTGTCTTGATCTTTAATTTCGCGATGCTGTCCTTTACGACCGCGTCAACTTCTTTCCTGTTGATCTTGCCCATATGGGTGTAGTTTTTGTAGGAAGCCATCGCCGTATTATCATTGATGCTCAGGCATCCGAAAATACCGTTACCACGGCGGTCCTCTGTAATCATTCCCACGGAACTGTTGATCGCATCCTGCGGTCTCTTGATGTGGGCCTCTTTTCCGAGGATCTCAACGGTACCGCTCTCAATGTGGCGCATTCCGAAGATCGCTTCCATAAGCTCTGTTCTCTGTGCGCCGACAAGTCCGCCGAATCCTAAGATCTCGCCTCTCTTTAACTCGAAAGAGCAGTCCTTAAAGGAATTCGGTAAGATACTTGTCAGGTGGCTGACCTTGAGCACTGTCTCATCCGTCCGGTAATCTTCCTTCGGCGGATAAACGTTGTTTAACTCACGTCCAACCATCTGTTTTACGATCTCCTCATCGGAGATATCTTCGATCGCCCAGGTTCCAACGTATGTACCATCTCGCATGATCGTGATATCGTCGGAGATCTGGCGGATCTCAGCCATCTTGTGGCTGATATATATCATAGAAACACCTCTGGACTTCAGATCTCTGATGATCCGGAATAATGCCTCTACCTCGTTATCAGTCAGGGAGGACGTCGGCTCATCCAGAATTACAAGATTTGCGCTCTGGCTGACCGCTTTTGCGATCTCTACTGACTGCATCTGTCCGATTGATAATGTGCCGAGTTTCGCTTTCGGGTTAAAATCCATCTTAACGTCCCGAAGCCATTTCTCAGCTTCGCTGTTCATCTTCGCGTGGTCAACGACCTTGACCGGTCCGAAGTTTTTCATCGGATAACGTCCAAGATACATATTCTCAGCAATGGAGCGTTCCGGAATCGGCTGAAGCTCCTGGTGAACCATGGCGAGTCCCTTTTTGAGCGCGTCATCCGGGTTTGCGATCTCCGTCTTCACTCCGTCGATATAGACTTCGCCTTCATCCATCTTGTAAATTCCGAAAAGACATTTCATCAGTGTCGATTTACCGGCACCGTTTTCTCCCATCAGTGCGTGGACCGTTCCGGGGCGGACCCGTAAGTTTACTCCGTCAAGTGCTTTAACACCTGGGAAGGTTTTTTTGACTCCTCTCATTTCGAGTCTGTACTGTTCTGCCATCCCAAAACTCCTTTCAGATACACTCCCCCGCATCTCCGGGTGGCATATTTTTTAAGTTTTAAGTTCAGAGAACCGGGTGTGCCAGACACACCCGGTTCTCATTTGTTACAGTATCAATTACTTTAACATATCAAGGATTTCCTGAGCGTTATCCTGAGTAACCTTCTCGTAGTTGACCATGTTGACAGCATCAACCTTCTCGCCGCCTAAGAACTTAACAGCGATATCGCTTGCAGCCTGAGCCTGTGCGAAGTGGTTATTGAATACAGTACCTGTCTGTTTGCCGTCGATTACGTTCTGAACAGCCTCTGTAAGAGCGTCAACGCCTACAAGGTAGATATCCTCGTTAACTTTACGTCCTGCTGCTTCGATTGCCTGTAAAGCACCAAGTGCCATAGCATCGTTGTTGCAGAAGATAACCTCGATCTTGTCGCCGTACTGAGTTAAAGCATCCTGTGCGATCTGCTGAGCCTTAGCCTGATCCCAGTCACCACGCTGTTTTAAGAGTTCCTCAACTTCTACGCCTGCATCTGTAAGAGCCTTAACAGAGAACTCTGTTCTGTACTGAGCATCTACGTTCTCCGGATCGCCCTGGATCATGATGTAGGAAACTTTGCCGTCGCCGTTGATATCGCCCTTGTTTGCTGTCTCAAGGATCTCTTCGCCCTGGTATGTACCGGACTGTCTAGCGTCGCAGCCTACGTATGTAGCGTTGATGCCTTCAGATTCCCATCTCTGCTCTTCTGCCTCATCCGGCTCACGGTTGATGTAAACAACCGGGATACCAGCTTCGTTACACATATCTGTGATCTCCGGTGCGGAAGAAGCCTGTACAAGGTTTAAGATCAGAACATCATATTTCTGTGTGATGAAGTTCTGGATCTGGTTTGTCTGCTCTGCCTGGTCACCCTTACCATCCTGAACAACTACGTTCTCAGCCTTGAATCCAAGGTCTTCTGTTAAGTAGCGGACTAACTCTGTTCTGTAAAGAGTCATGAAGTTATCGTCGAACTTGTAGATGCTGATGCCGACTTTCTTGTCTGCTACATCTACAGTTCCAGCTGCCTCCGCTGCAGTTGTTGCTGCTTCGGATGCTGCCTCAGAAGCTGCTGCGGTTGTAGCTGCCTCGGTAGCCGCTGCTGTTGTTGCTGTTGTGGAAGAGCTTCCGCATCCTGCTAAAGACAGGGCCATCATGGAAGCCAGTGCCATTGCTGTTACTTTCTTTGTCATTCTCATGTTTTTGAATCCTCCCATTCAAAAAATAATTTTGACCGTTTAGGCATTTTCCCTTAACGACAAGTTAATTATAGCTTGTCTTTGTGCATTTTTCCATACTTTTTTTTATGATAAATTATTGAAATTCTTTGATTTATGTAAAAAAACCACAATTTTTTGTCATATCACGGCAGAAAAACGCTTAATTGGCACTACCAGTCCCGGATCCAGGGCTGCTTTTCCATCAACTTTTACAAATGGATCCGGATCAGTTTGCGACCATATGCTGCGGGCACCAGAAGTATTTTTCCTGTGTGACCTCTTTTCCCATCGCCAGTTCCTCCGCCGTGTCAAAGATCCGCTTCGCATAAGCCTCCCTGTCCGATTCCACCGTTCCGAAAAGTTTTCCCTCGCGGAATGCCTCCTGACCGGCCGGAGTCCCGTCGATCCCGACGAGTTTGATCGTCCCGGCCATGATCCCCTCCCGCTCGATCGCATCGATCGCCCCGAGCGCCATATCATCGTTGTTGCAGATCACAAGTTCGATCTCATCCCCGTAATCGGAAAGCCATTCTTCCATGAGTGCAGACGCCTGGTTTCTCTCCCAGTTCGCGATCCCGCTCGTGATCCTCCGGATCGGGACACCGCCGTCCTTTAAGGTCTGGACCGACCACTCCGTCCGGATCAGGGAATCCTGGTGGTTCGTCTCCCCCTCAAGAAGGACGTATGAGACGACCCCGTCCCCATTCCGGTCAAGGGATGCCGGATTCTTCCGGTAGGCATCAACGAGGATCTGCCCCTCAAGGACCGCCGACTCTTTCGCATCCGCCCCAACATAATAGAGTTTTTCCCAGCGGTTCATATCCTCCGACACAGGTTCCCGGTTGAAGAACACGATCGGGATATCCGCCTCCATCGCTTTGTCGATGACACCGGAAGCTGCCGAGCGGTCAACCATGTTCACACAGAGTACATCACAGTTTAAGCCGATCATCCGCTCCGCCTGGCTGTTCTGGGTCATCTGGTTTCTCTTCGCATCCCGGACATCCAGGGTTACCCGGATCCCCGTCTCCTGTTCATACTCCTTTGCATCCTGCTCCATGGAACTCCGGAGTGTCCCGATAAACGTATCATCCCCGCGGTACAGGAGAACCCCGATCCGGAGAGAAGTCTTTTTTTCTTCCTGCGCACCGTTTTCCAGAGCGGCCCGCCACACGGTGATCCCAAGCAGTGCTGCCGCCGCAAGCGCGACCGTCATGACCGGAAATCTGTTCTTTTTCATTCTGGCATCCTCCTATTCCATCGGATACAGCAATTTCTCATAGGTCCCGCTCTTTAAGATCCCATCATCGATATATTCCGGCGTCAATGTGATCTGTTTCTCATTCCACTCTCCGCCTGCCGCCTGTACGGCTTTTTCCACGCTTAAGTATCCTTCATCAAAGCGGTTCCACGCCATAAGACCGGTGACGATCCCCTTGTCCATCTGGTTTAACAGTTTTGTCGTACTTCCGATCCCGTAAAGCGCTGTTACATGTTCCCGGTACACGCCGCTTCCCTCCAGAATATCCGCGAGATCCGACAGCGCGCCTACATCCATGCCGACTGCCATAAATTTTCCGTTTTCCGGGTACACGGTCCCCTCGATCGTTTTCCGGTAAGTGTCCTCATTTCTCTTCTCGATCAGACTGACTGAAAAGCCGGCCTGGTCGAGCACAGAACGAAGTCCGTCATATGTATCGGTATTTCCCGTGTGGGAAAGTCCTTCCGTAAACAGACAGACCGGAATCTCCGGTGTCTCATTTTCCACGATCTTCTCGCCGAGGCTCCGCCCCATCTCGTAGCGGTCCACCGAGATCGAACATGCGACCGAACTGCTGATCGTCGAAGCGCCGAGAAAGATCACCGGACATCCCGGTGAAATCTCGTCCAGCTGCATGACCGTGTGATCCTCCCGCACCGGTGCGAGGATGATCGCGTTCGTTCCGTCCTTCACTTCGCGCACGATGAGCTCATCCTGCTGTTTTTCATCATTTTCTGCATACAGCGTGATAAAATTCACATCCGCCTGATACTTTTTTTCCGCCATGTTCATGCCTTCGCGGAAATTTCCGTAATAATTGTCGTTCACCTGGTCGACGATCACCGACACCCGGAAGATCTCCTTTTTCTTCTCCTTGATGATCAGATCTGTCGAGGACAGCAGATACAGGATCACCAGCAGGATCACTCCGGCACACCAGCCGATCTTTTCTTTATTTGACATTGATCTTTTCCCCCTCTGCCGTCTCCGAGTAAGGGATCGCCTTCATGTGGATCGTCACGGTCGTTCCCTCGTCAAGCTCCGACTCGATCGAGAGACCGTAATCCGATCCAAAATACAGGCGGATCCTTTCATTGACATTCCGGACGCCGATCCCGGAGCCGCTCTTTGAGGCCACATGTTTTTTTTCGGAGAACATGTTTTCGATCTGCTCCTTCGTCATTCCGAGTCCGTTGTCAGAGACCTTCATATAAAGGTCATCGCCATCCCGGTATACATGGATCCGGATCTCCCCATCCCCGTCCATGAACTCCATGCCGTGATAGATCGCATTTTCCACAAGCGGCTGAAGGATCAGCTTTACACTCGCAAGGTCCATAACCGACTCATCCGCCTCGATCCCGTAGGTAAAGCGATTTTTAAAGCGCATATGCTGGATCGTCAGATAATTTCTCACATGTTCGATCTCATCTCGGACGGTGATGATGCTCTTTCCACGGCTCAGGCTGATCCGGAAAAATCTCGCCAGCGCCGTCACGACCTTCACAGCGTCCGCCTGTTTTTCATTCTCGATCATCCAGACGATGATGTCCAGCGTATTGTAAAGGAAGTGCGGGTTGATCTGGGACTGTAGGACGTCGAACTCATTCTTTCGCTTTGATTCATGCTCCGCGACGATGTCATCCATCAGCCGCCGGATCTGGGTCGCCATGTTCTGAATGGATGTGCCAAGATGGCGGATCTCATAGGAGCCGCCCACATAGACATCCGCATTCAGGTTTCCCGCCTCGATCTCGTTCACGGACTTCTCCAGCGCTTCGATTGGGGTCGTGATTCTCGTGGAGATATAGGCGTTGATCACCGCGAGAAGGAAGGCAACAAACACCACGATAAACGTGATCAGAAGACGCGTCTTCAACGCATTCAGGGTGACTCCGCCCATCGGCGCCGCCCCGATGATCTTCCATCCGGTGTATCCGACCGTCTTGACAGTCACCGCCCGCTTTTTCCCCTGGAACATCTCCTCGTGGATCCCGTCGCGGTAGCCGGCCGCCGCCTCGAGGTTTTCCTCTTCCAGCCCGGAATACAAAAGCTGGGCTTCCGGATGGTAGATCAGCTCTCCGTCCGTTCCCATGAGATAGACATAGCCGCCGTTCCCGAGCGTGATCTCATCGAACAACTGTTCCAGACTGTCATAGCGGATATCGATCAAAAGCACGCCCTGTTCCGTGGAGGAACCCTCCGTGATCTCGACCACGCGGGCCGCCGAGATCACCCAGCGGTACTGGTTTTCGCTCACATCAAAGACCCGCTGGACGTGGGGAACCGAAAAATGAAGGTTCTCCGTCTTGCTCAGTGCCGCCCGGAACCACGATTCCTCCGTCGGATCCACACCGGTCTTCAGGCGGGAAGCGGGAACTGCCTCCAGAAGCTCCCCGCTTCTGGAAAACAGGGCGATATTCTCCACATTGTCCTGGTTATTGTCGTAGAGCAGCATCATCTCCCGGTTGACGCGCTCGTTCTCCAGATCCGCATTTTTGATCACGTCGTAATACAGGGAATCGGAAAGCTTCATGATGCCGCGGAGCCACACATCCACCGAGCGGTTCACCTGGTCGATCAGGATCTGATTTTCCTCCTGCATCGTGTCGGACATCTGTTTTGACATCCGGCTGTACAATGACAGTCCGATAAAGATGCTGGCCGCAAGTGCCGTCACCGTAAAGTACACGAAGATCATATAGCGGATGCTGGTCCGTTTCAGAAATCCGTTCTCGTTTTCTGGTTTCATACTGCTCTCCCCTGTTTTTATTCACCACCCTTTAATTTCCGGGTCTGCTTCCCCTGAATTTTGTCGGTGAGACGCCGAATTTCTTTTTAAAAACGTAACTGAAGTAATTCTGCTCCTGATATCCGACCTTCGCGGCGATCACATATGTCTTGTCATCCGTCATGTTCAGAAGCTCCACCGCCTTATTGAGGCGGACGTCCGTCAGATATCCGATGTACGTCTGCCCGGTTGCCTTCTTGAACATCGTTGAAAAATACGCCGGGCTCATATGAAGGATCCGGCAGATCTGTTCGACCGAGAGATCCGGATCCTGATAATTTTCCATAATATACTGCTTGGCGCGTTCCATGCTCTGTCTCGTCGTGTTGTCGCGCTCCTTATTCATCGCGCCGTTGATCTTTAACGCTGCCCCGAGGAGCCATTTTGAGAACGTCTCCCGGTTCATGACCTGGTGGATGATCGTAAACGGATCCGCCCCCACCTTTGAGTCAGCAAAAAGCTCGTCCATCTCCAGATCATACTGCTGGATCAGCTGGACCAGGCAGTTTGCGACGCTCAGGATGTAAGTCTGGTATTGTCTCGCGTGAACCTTCGCGTCCGACATCCGTCCGATGATCCGCGCGGTCACTTCCCGGATCTTTTCCTCCGGCCCGAATTTGACTGCCTGGATCAGTGCTGACTCATCTTCCGAAGTGAACTGAAGTTTTCCGGTGTTCATCGGCTCCACGTCGTTGATATAGATCGTACTGCCGACACCGACGATCGCGCGATATCCAAGCGCGTCGAGTGCTGACTGGAAAGATTCACAGATCAGTCCAAGCTCCGTCCGGCTGTGACCGATCCCGATCGTGACCGGAATCATTAAGATCTTCCGGATCTCCTTGCAGATGTCGCTCAGGATATCGATCAGTCCGGTCTGGGAGTTTGTCTCATCCACCGCGACGATCCCTGCGATCTCCGCATCCGCCGCCCCCGAGAATGAAAACAGGGAAAAGCGGCAGTAATTTTTCAGATTTTCCTCCAGGATCTGCATCACGGAGATCGGGATCAGGTCCCGCTCTTCATGAAGCGGCAGGATCACCTCGCCGGAGACAGCCGAAAGCTCCGCCTTGACTGCGATCGAGATCCATTTTTTCGCACCTGCCAGCGGGATATCATACTGTTCCAGGCGCTCCGCCACCGTCATCTCATCCATCTGTCGGCTCACAAGATCCTTTAAAAACTGCTCCCTGAGGATCGGCAGACTGCGCTTGTAATTTTCCCGCAGAAGACTCACGTCCCGCTTCTGCTCAATCTCCTCGTCGAGACTCGCCTGGATCTTCTTTAAGATCGCCGTCAGCTCCTCCACATTCACCGGCTTTAAGATATATTCCGTCACATTTAACTTGATCGCCCGCTTCGCGTACTCGAAATCGTCATATCCGGAAAAGATCACAATCTTCATCGACGGATATTTCTGGCGGATCTTCTCCGCAAGCGTAAGACCATCCATATATGGCATCCGGATATCCGTGAGGACAACGTCCGGCTCCAGATTCTCGATCTTCTCCAAAGCGTCCTCCCCGTTCTCCGCATCACCGACCACGGTAAAGCCTACCGACTGCCAGTCGATCTTTCGGATAATGCTCTTTCGCACTTCTTCCTCGTCATCCACAAGGATAATTCTGTATAAATCCATTTCCTGCTGCTCCTATCTGAACCGGCGGGATTCTTGCGCCGGGTCGTTTTCATGCCTGTTTTCATTTTACTATAGATCCGCACTGTTTGCAAATGGTTCGCTCCCTGCCAGCGCAGCCGGGATCTGTTTCTTTTTCGTTTTAGTTCAGACTGGACAAAGATCTCATGACAAGGTCAATATCCTTATTTTCCAGTTCCTGAATAATATGCAGGTATGTCTTCTGCGTTGTTGTCATACTTGAATGGCCAAGTCTTCTTTCATTTCACTTAACATTGCTCGCGTTCCTCCACTTTTTCCAGAGCGGCGCGCGTTGGCAAAGAACGTCGATACAACTATAAATTTTCCAGATCGAAGCCGCCTTTGATAATAAAGGAGCGTAAAAACTGATCTGTTTTCATATTTACTTTCGGAGGAATCAGCCTGCATTTTTCTTTTTTCTCAAAAAATGCCTTTGCTTTCGACTTATCCACCGTCTTTTTCAGCTCATCAAACCGACCGAACTCCCGGATGTTTTTTTCATTCAGTCCCAGCTTCATCAGATTTCGCAGTTTTTCTTCGTCCAGTCCAAAGATTTCCGCACACCGGTGAATCTGGTCATTCTTTGCGCGATACTGATATTCCGTGATATAATCCCGCAGAGTCTTTCCCGGTTCCGGGATCACATCCCCGCGTTCAGTATCATGCAGAAAAATGTTGGCATACTTTTGTTCTTCCTGCGTCAGGGTCGCAAATGTCTTATGCAGCTCCGCCTTTGCCTGCTCGATCAGTTCTCCTGGTGTCCCCTGCTGCCGGATCATCTTTAAATACTTAACAAAACGGCTGTTCATATAGTCTGCATCGATCACTCCGGTGTCAATTTCAACCAGATATCCGGACAGATCATACATCATGTCCTCATGACCGCCCGGTTCATCTGATGCAGAAGAGGCCAGCTCTTTATAGCGCTGCGCAAGAGTCAGAAAGTCGTTCTCATCGAATGACATGATCACATGATCTCCTGTCTTTCTGCCCGCTTCATCACAAAATTCATACTCTTTCTTTGTCCATTGGAAGCCCTGAACTTTTGCCGCTTCCAGATAACTGTTAAAATCCCGGAACAAAAGCGCAAATTTCGCTCTCACCGGTTTCTCATCCGGAAGTTTTGCAAAATCCGCAGCTCCCGCATTCGTAAATAATTCTGAAATTTCTCCGTACACGTCATTCAGCTTTTTCAGATTATGGGGCAGTTTTTCTGCAAACAAACCGATCGGTTTATCCCCGGAATACAATTTTACTGCACGAAGGACATTCTGCTCCATCGTATGTGGTTTCCGGTAATAGCGGATGATCCCAAACGGCTTGTCCGGTCCGAACAGACGGTTTGTGCGTGAGAATGCCTGGATAATATTCTCATATTCCAGCACCTTATCCAGATAAAGTGTATTCACCCATTTTGAGTCAAATCCCGTCAGCATCTGGTCGACAACGATCAGAAGATCCAACTGTTTTTCCGGCGTTTTCTCTATGTATTTATACTGTTCCTTATGTGCAAGGCGGGAGGAAAGATCTTTTTTAAAGGCCGCGTGGGAAGCGATACCAAACTCCTGACCGTATCTCGCATTATAATCCTTTAAGATCTCGATCAGTCCATCTTCCTTCTCAAGTGCACTGCTCCCATCATTGTCAATACTGGCATCAAACAGACAGGTAGTCTTTAAATCCGGCATCTCCTTTTTGATCAGACGATAATACCGGATGGATTCCGGAATGCTGCTCGTCGCAAAAATTGTATGAAATTTTCCATTATGACTCAACGTGATCCAGTTTTCTTTCATGTCCTTTACTACCTGGTTCTGATGTTCCTCTGATCGATACTGGCTGTTTGGAAGGTAATCTTCGATCCCGCGGATCCATTTTCCGTCTTCTCCTTCATACCCTGCCATCCGGATTTTTGAGGGATCCAGATAATCATAAAAAATTTTTGCTTTTTCCGGATCCGAAACAGCCTCTGCCTCTGTGTCAGCCTTTACCTGATCCAGGGCAACCACTTTGCGGACATCGCGGTCGCGGAATGTCAGAACTTTATACGGATCAAACCCCAGTACATTTTTATCCCGGATCCCGTCGGCAATGCTGTACCGGTGCAGCTCATTTCCAAAGACATCGGTCTGTGCATTCCGTTTCTTTGCATTTTCCTCAAAGACAGGTGTTCCTGTAAAACCAAAGAAAATCGCACGCGGAAATGTCTCCTTGATCACTGCCAGCATCTCACCAAACGTGGATCTGTGCGCCTCATCGACGATAAAGACAATTCGCTTCCGACCGATGATCTCCATATCGTGAGCATTCCGTCCGCCTTCTTCATCGCGGATATTGCTCATTTTCTGGATGGAAGTGACGATCAGGGTATCTTTTACCTCGTCGCTCTTTAATTTTGATAACAGCACATAGGTATTCTCCGTCGCCTGTACCGACTCATTCGCATCGGCAAATGCACGATATTCTTTTAAGGACTGCGTGCCAAGTTCGATCCGGTCCGTCAGAAATACGACTTTATCTGCATCACCCGAATTTGCGATCAGCTGTGCAGACTTAAAGGATGTCATCGTCTTTCCGGATCCCGTGGTGTGCCAGATATATCCTCCGCGCTGCTTTCCGCTGTCCCATTTTGTCTTTGAGACAACATCGGAAATCGCATTCGCCGCATAGTACTGATAGCTCCGCATGACCTTCAAAATCCCATCCGCATCATCTGCAACCGTATAAAAACCAATCAGCTGATGAGCCATCGGGATCGAGAGCAATGACGATGCGATCAGCTTCCAGTCGTTGATCGGTTCATTGTTGAAATCAGCCCAATGAAAATAATAATCCGGATTGAATCTTCCATCCGGTCCCGGATTTGCGAAATATAAGCTCTCATCCGGATTCATCGCGACAAATACCTGCACAAGGGAAAACAATCCCGTGAATACACCCTCATGTGCGTATTTTTCAATCTGATTGCATGCCTGGCTCACCGGAACACCGCTGCGTTTTAATTCGATATGGATCACAGGCATCCCGTTGATCAGAAGAAGCAGATCTCCCCGTCTGTCATTCAACAGTCTGGATTTTCCACGGAATACCGGCTGTTCTACGATCTGATACCGGCTCTGTCCCGCTGCGATCTCCAGACGGTCATAAATTTTCAGGCTGATCTCTTTACCAAAATGTACTTTATCCTCCGGATTGTCACGTTTTATGGATACTGTTTTCCCGTTGATAAATCCGTTCAGCTTTAATGGTGTCCGCAGTTCCGTGATCTGCTCGATGATCTGCTGCATTTCCCCATCTGTCAATGGACAGTCTCCCAGCCGGTCAATCCCACGGTTATTGTCAAAAAGGATTTTTGCCCAGTTTTTTAACAGATCATCCTCGGTCGGATACTTTAAGATCTGATCCTCCCATCCCTTTGTAGTCAGAATCTGGATCAGGGCATTCTCAAAATCTGATTCTCGTTGAAACATCATCGTTTTTTGCCTCCTTTTTGCGTGTGTTTGGTCGGGAAAACAGGGATTTGGGGGATGGGGAGTGGGACTTACGCTGATGAAGGGTGATAAGGTGGTCGAGGTGCTCCAAATATGTTGCAATTTTTTCCTGTTCCAGTTGAGAAGGCGGCATAACAATCTCACTTTTCAATATATTGTCATTGTATAAATGCTTCACGGTAGAGCCTTCAATCAACCACTTTATTACTTGATAAGATACCTTAAGAAACTTTTTGTTAATGCTCCCATCTGTCTTGAGCCATACAACATTTGAATCTTGAAAATACTCATCTTTTCCTGTATATTCTGCTGTTCTTCCAATACTACCAACTACCGAAATTAAAGTATCTCCCACCTCTGGATAAGGATATAACCTGCGAAATTCTTCGTAAACTTCTCTTGAAATATACGAGTCAGGTTCTAATCCAATAGTTCCATTTTTATAAAAAGGAATGTCTCCTTGTTCAGATATTTGTTCTTTAAAAATACGTTTACAGGTTTGAACACTTCCAAGTTCCCCCAACTTACGCTGTTCCCAAGCATCCGTCTTTTTCGTCCATTTTCCTGTCTTTTACTGCCCGGAATGATGCCTGATCTGATCCCGCGCCATCATTAAGGCGTATCCAAGCAGATTTTGACCACGCCACTGGGCCGGATCGAGCCGTTTTGGATCATCCATCGCAAGCCCGATCCCCCAGATCCGGTCTTTGACAGCACATTCTGCTAGAATCGCATCCCCGGTATTCAATAATTGTTCACAAAGTTCCGAATTTTGTGAAAATTTTTTGATCAATCCTTCATATACCACCATCTGCCGGATTCCACTCCAGATCAAATCCTCATATCCGGCTACCATCCGCCCGAGTTCCTTGATCCTCGCAGCGTCCTCCGTTGCAAGGATCTTCTCCGCAATCTCATGATCCTGAAACCACACGGCTTTTCGGTACATCATAAACTGCTCCATCGATGTGAAGCAGATTCCGTCCACAACAAATTTTGATGGATACCAGTTGCTGAAAGCTCCATACTCCTCATCCGGATTGTGAAAGCCTATCACACGCATCAGACCCGCCCCACTTTCCGGACTGCAAGCTCCAGTTCCAGATCGTGCAGTCCATAGTATGCTTTTTCAAGAAAATCCAGAGGGATCTTCTTCACTAACTCCGCACTCGGAATATTGTAATACCACTGATAATACGCATAAAATTCACCGATCCAGTCCGGCATAAATCCACCGATCGACTTTCCCGGCTTCATCCGGTACTGTTCTGTCTCCGTAAAATAATCCCAGAGTTCTCTGGCATCCATGGTATTGACATATGCCTTCGCCTCGTCGATACTCTTTCGTGTTTTACTGGACATATACGCCTTAATAAAATCTCCTGTATCTTTGTCTGGAAACGACTGTGCAACAAGATCAAACAGTTTTCCTTGATTTTCCACTACATCTTCCAGATATGCATCGGAATATGCCCTCATATCCATCACCTCTCAAGCAGCGTACTAAATACGTTTGTTACCGTATTTGCATCCGAATTTACCAGATCCCGCATCTTTTTTCGTGCCATAATATCTCTTGCGTTATATCGGTCATTGAATTCTGTGTACTCGACGGTTTCCAGCTCATCTTTTAATTCATGCAGTCCGGCATATGCCCGCTCTGTCTTGATACAGTACTGGATTCCGAGACCGCCGAGGGATAACAGTTCTTCCAGAATATCAACATCGATATTGTCACGCACAAACTCTTTCGCGATGTAAAAGTAGGACGCATTCGCTCGCCAGCCTTTGATCACGTCGTACGTTTCCGTGTCAATTCCATATGTCGATTCATCCCTTTCTCTCACTCCCAGTAAGAGTGCAGACTGCTGTGTCCAGTATACCATACGAGCGAAAATATTCCAAATAAAAAGAATATGCCTCGACACATTCCAAAGGAACTTCCTACAAAAAAGCTCCCCCGGACCGCCAGAATCTCTCTGCAGTCCGAAGGAGCTTTTTCATTTTCTGCTACTTCATATGTTCTTCGTTCTCGTCATCTTTCTTCACCCTGTGCAGCATGATCGCACCGAATGCGGAGAGGATCATGAGAACCGCCCATATCCAGGTATGGGTGGAATCCCCGGTTTTCGGGTTATCCCTGTCATCATGATCCGGCTCTGTGCCGGATTCTGTCACGGTTTCCGCCGTGGTAGTTTCTTCGATATTGGTTTCGGTCTCCGAAGAGGTTGTTTCCGTCCGGCTTTCCAAAGTCTCATCCGGTGAGGTCGTACCTGCCGGATCTGTCTCTGTCACAGTCTCCGTTGACTGCCCGGTCGGCATCTTCGGAGGACGTTTCGTCGGATCCGTCTCCTCAGGGTCATCGGAATCATGATGCCACGGTCTCGTCGGAGTGACAGGTGTTGTCGGATCAGACGGACTTGTCGGTGTCGTCGGCTGTGTCGGAACCGTCGGATCTTCATTTTTCCGGTTCTCAAACGCAGCTTCCGCCGTATCTCCCGCCGGGATCGTTCCGGATGTTCCGGTCGCTGTAACCGTATATCCGTCCCGCAAAGCGTCATCTGCCTCGGTCACTGTGTAGGAAAATCCTGCCGGGATCTCCTCAAACCGGTACTCTTCCCCGTCCTTTAAGGAAATCTCTGAAACTCCGTTCTCGAAATTCCCATCCGTGAATGTTGCAGCATCGATTCCCGTCTGTGATACACCTGACAGTGTGATCGTGAACAGGAATTTCCTGTTCCGCTCTCCGCGGTTTCCGGATACCGTTTTTTTCACGGCAAGACCGCCGCGGGCCACATTGGTGATCCTGCCGCCGTTTTCGGCACGATCATCGGAAGAGTAAACAGTGTCATATCCATTTACCGGATCCTCGGTTACCCAGTAGGTATATGCCCGTCCATCCGCATCATAGGATGGAAGATCCTCGTAGGTATATGTCCAGAGATCACCGTTCTTGACAAGCACCGGCGCCACTCCGTCAACCGTTTCCTGTGACGTTTCTGCCGTCTTCCGGCACAATCTGACCATGATCTGTTCCGGTCTCTGTGACGTTCCGGCGTCAGTCCAGACCTTATCAAACACAAAGGTGTGCTCTCCGATTTTCGTATTGATGATCGTATCACGGTCTCCCGCATAAAGCGCATTGCTTCCCGTGTAGACCGCATGGTAACCTGTCACCGGCTCCTCAGTCACACGGTACTGATACTTCTCTCCTGCTATGGAATAAAGGTCGAGTCCGTCAAAACGGTAGGTCCATTGATCCGGATCCGTCGTCTGGTCCCATGTCAGGGACACAGTCGAACCGTCCGCATCGATGTCCACTTTTTTCCATGCATTCGAATCGGTACTGCGCTCCAGGATCAGACCGACTGTACCCGGACGCAGACCATCCGCATTCTTCTCATCCTTCCAGACCTTTGTGCCTGAAACAGATGTCAGCGGAATGTTGTAGATCGTCTGCTTCCATGTTCCGTCCGCCGCAGCTTCCACTGCGCCGTACTCTGCGCGGTATCCTGTCGCAGCCGGATCATTTACTTCTTTCGCATAGTAGCTGTAAACATCACCATCAGCGGAAGTTTCCGGAAGATCCTTCCACTCCGCCTCAAAGTGATTTGCCTCGTTCAGCTGGACCGTTGTTCCATCCACCGGTTCCTCCGTTTCGTTCTCTCCGGCTTTCCGGTATTTCCTGTGGAGACTCACGGTGACCTCAGCGGCACTCGGACTCGGTCCAACCCATTTTTTCGTCACTTTGAAGGAATTTTTCTTTGCGTTTACAAAGGTAAACAGGGATGCAGTCTGTCTGGTTCCGGCTGGATCAAATTCTGTATCCGTGATCGTCCTTTCCGTCTGTGCTATCTGGACGAACCCATCCGGCACGACTTCGATGACACGGTAAGAGATTGCCTTTCCGACCCGGAATGCCGGAAGATTCGTGATCTTAAACTTCCAGGAATCAAACTCCCAGTATGCTCCGTTGCCGGACGCATCCGCTGTTCCATCCATCGCATACGTCTTTGTCCCGACATCTGCCCACTTGTCCTCGTGGAGCTGATGATCTTCGTTGTCTTCTGCAACCTGGTGCTGGAGTTTCAGGGTGATCGGAGCATTTTCTGTTCCTCCCCACGTTTTCTCTACATAGAGAGTGATCTTCTTGGCCCCGTCATCCGGATCCGGATTCGTTTTCAGCGTGTTTGTCACCGTCGTTGAATCCGCCTGATCATTGTAGCTGACCTGGTAATCCGTTCCGCCTGTGAAGGTTCCTCCGTCATCAATCCAGGTCGATCCATCCCACCCGGTCAGTGGAAGTTCCCGCATCCGGTACTCGCACTCACCCGGGAGACCGGAGATCGATGTGCTCCAGCCATTACTCTCCGAAAGTGTCACAATGACCGGATTTCCACTGATCGTAAAGAGCTTCCAGTCTTCGTTTTCTCCTGCCCGGAAGAACAGGATCATCTGTGTCTGTACCGATCTCGTTCCGTAGGCATTGTCATTGTCACTCCATACCTTGGAAACTGAGAAGTCCTTCAGGTTTGTCCGGTTTGTGATCGTACTCGTTCCGGATGTCACCGTATCTGTGACAGACTGTAAAAGACCGTTTCCGGTAATCAGATAACTGCCGTCTGCCTGTCTGGTCACTGTCTGCGTAGCTGTGTCCGGTGTCTCACCGGGAACTTTATAGCTCACACCTGTCTCCACATACCGGTAATGCAGATAAACCAGTGTGCCATTTTCTTTCATGGCCGCCGGGAGCTTTACCGTTTTCCCGTTTTTCCATACAGCAGCATTGATCTTTCCTGTAAGTGACGGTGCCGCGATCCGCTCGCTCCAGTCCGCCGATGGATTTCCTTCATTGGCATTGAGGATCGCTGATCTCGCGTTTTCATCCGTAAACAGAGCATCCGCATCCATCCAGGAAGCGCTTCCGGCATCAAACGAAGCATCACTGGATGTCGCCGCCTGCAGCTTAAAGGAGGCTGTCAGATCATATCCGAGATAGTCGTTCGTCACAGTTTTTCCTGCCTTGTCCGTCCACTGCTTCGTGAATTTTGCAGTCGTCTGTAAGGAATTCGTGATCTCTGCTGTCTGGGACGGATTTCCCGTGCTGCCAAACTGGACACTGCCGTTTCCTGACGCCTGATAAGCCGCTGGTTTTTCCTCGCTGACGCGGTAGATCCACGGCATCCCGTTCGGCGCGTAACGGTCGAGTCCGCTCCAGATGTACTTCCACTGGTTGATCACAGACTTATCTTCCGTCGGCGTACTGTCCGTCACCGTTGTCCAGTCGATCGCATTCGACTGTCCAGGCTGTGCATCCGCTTTTCGCTCCAGTGTAAGCTCCAGCGTATCCGGTCTTGTCCCGAATTGAGCGTTGAAGTCAGCCCAGTTTTTTGTTAAGACAAGCTGTACCTTGTCCTTTCCATCCTCCTGAGGCGTGTTCCATTTCCGGTTTGCAAACGTTGCTGCTGCCGGAATTTCTGTGTTTCCTGCACTGCTGCGTCCGAAAAGTCCTGAGATCACCTGTCCGACTTTTGCCGCCAGAGACTCTGTGGTCATCCCATTTCCGCCTGACGCATTGGAGGCGGTCGCTGTTACATGCTCCACCTTGGTCCCTGCGTTCGAGGCAGTCGCAACCTGGTCAAAGGAAGTATAATCCCCCTTTACTGCCCAGGTGTCAAAGCCTTCCAGGAATCCGTCCTTGAGCTCCGTCACCGTGTACAGATAGTCCGTTCCGTTCGGCGCATAAAGATCCAAATTGTCGAAGACACATTCCAGGGAAACCGGGGATCCCGCATGCGCCCCGGCAGCCTCATAGGCAGCCTGAACCTCCGCGGAAGAAAGGATCTTCACCTGTTTCGCAAACCCTGTATCCTCCACGACCTTCGGTGTTCCATCCGCATAGGATGTATAGGATCTTGTCAGCTCAAACTTCACGGCCGGGAATGTCACCTCATCCCCATTTTGGGAAAGTTTCATGAGTTTCCGGACCTTCAGTTTTCCCTTCGGACCCTCGTAGGTATTCGTGATCACGTGGGAAGCTGTCGTGCTGCCGTCGTCATCTCTGACATAGAGCCCCATTCCTCCGACTGCTGCGTCTGCAGCCCCGACAAGCAACTCCTTTCCGTCGGCACCTTTCACACTCTTCTCTCGCAAAACGTAGGTATATCTCTCTCCGTTTTCATCGTAACGCGGGAGTTTCTCCCCGTTTCCCGGAGTCTGGTCTTCAGAAACCGGAACAGTTTCTCCTGTGTTTCCGTCAGCAGCAAGCTGATACACATATTTTCCGATTCTGCTGATCTCGATCGGATAGGAACCGTCTGCGTTTTTTGTGATGGTTGTCCAGTCTTTGACGGTCAATTCTGAAATATTCGCCCGATCAGGGACTCTATCCGGCCCCGGAGTTCCAAGATATTGGTCAAGCACAAATGTGATCTCCGGATAGTCTTTTGCCGGATAATTGTTTGGCAGGCTCTTATAGCTCTTGGATCCGAGAATTCTCGCATCTTTTAAGAGTGAGTTGATGATCGTTCCTTCCTCGACAACCGCATATTTTCCGGCATACTCCGGAAGTCCGGTTCTGCCGCTCTGATCGATCGGATTTAATACTACCCGAATATCATCCGGACTATACGGCGCATAGCTTTCATCTCCCGGTTTTCCGACTCCTCCTGATGTTCCGATGATATCGGTCTTGTCCGGGTTGCTGGCGCTGGCAACCGCATACTGCGCGATCGCATAATCGAGCGCATTGGAATCTACCTCCGTCCGCTCGAACGCATAATAATAGATCTCGTATCCTTGTGCATTGTACTTTGGAAGATTCCTGATTGTTGCAGTCCAATGCTGTTCATCTGAATCCTGATCGGTCTTGACCCACCGGTAATCCTTTACCACGACATCAGACGGGCTCAGTTTCTCTTTCAGCTTTCCGTCTGCATCCGCTTCACGTTTTAAGATCGTCAGATAAATATCCGGGCGGGTATTCTGTTCTCTGGAATATGCATCATTCCATTGTTTTTTCCAATGAACCGTCTTGACTCCGGAAAGGCTGTTGCTAACGGTGACAACCTGACGGTCATTGCTCGTAACCTCCTGATTTTCCGGTGCATCCAGCGCAACCGTATATGTTTCCGAAGTGGTCCGGAGATATGTACTCCAGAGATCCCACAAATTGGATTTTTTCGCACCGGTAACAGGATTCTGAGCCGGGATTGCCTCAAGGATCGACTTTACATCTGAAACCTTCTGGTATACCGGAGTTTCCTCTTCCGTTCCCTTTGTCACCCACGCTTCCTTTACCTGATACCGGATAACCTGCCCTTTTGCATTGTACTTTGGAACCCCATAAAATGCATAGTGGTCACTTCTTATCACAGAACCGTCATTCTGACGGCTCTTCAGCGACATCGTCTGGACAGATTTTGCCGATTCCCGGCGATCTGAGTCGTAGATCGTTTCGACGTTGTGTCCATCCACCAGGATCGTATCTCCCTCATTTCCGCCTTTCTCGTGATCTGCCCACCGGAAGCGGTTCCGGCCGGATCATCAAAGTCAATATACATGGACAGTTCCAGCGGAGCATCTGTATGCTGGGCATTGTATGTATCCAGTGCGTTTTTCATTGCATCTCGGAGCGCACCGCTTCCATCATTCCAGCGTTTTTCCACATCAATATCAATTTGAGCGATACGGCGGTTCTTCACAACAAATACTGGATCATTTCCAATCTTTGTCTTTTTATAGGAGACTTCATAGCGGTGGTGCTTCAGGTCCACACTCCCGTAAGCTCCGTCGTAATCGGAAACACTTGAGATCCGTGGGTTTGTCACTGTAAACTGCGTCTCTTCCCCACCCGTTCCGTAAATCTCTGTTTCCAGAATGTAGACATCATCTGCATGGACTGCTCCCAGATCCACATAGGTATACCAGATAGATCCCGGTCCGAGGATGACAAGTGATCCCACCGGTTCCCCGGTTCCCTTCTGGTATGCCTGCACCGCAACATTTCTCCGGTGCTGGATATCTCCGTCATCCAGCCATTCTTTCATGACGAGGATGCGGTTATTATTTCCTGTTCCCACCGCATTTGTCAGCGTACTTCTATAATCCAGGTTTCCGTTGACCTTTTCCGTCCGGATGTCCGCTGCGTGATATCCATCCGGCTCTTCCTCAATCAGCATATATTCATACTGATGTCCGGAACGGTCAAATTCCGGAAGACCGTAGATCCGCACATGACTCCATGCAGACGAGTCCGCCTGTTCCGGCACACAGATCCCGATATTTTCACTGCCCTCATCGGTCGGAAAATCCGTGATCTTCCCGCCGTTTTCGGTCACTTCAAATGTCAGGTAAGCATTTCCCGCTATCATATCTGCAACCGATGTTCCGCTGTAGAAACGATACAGGCGGAATTTCAAGGTTGCGCCCGCGGGTGGATTTCCCACCCAGTTCTTGACAACATCGTAGTCGACCGTATCCTTGATCCGGTTTACGATCACCGTTCTGTTTTCCGCATCGGAAGCACTTGCAGTCTCACAGATCGACTCATATGCCACCTGGCGGCCATTCTGAGTGAGGGTAAACGTTCCGTTTTCAGAGCCTTCCGGATATTCGATCTCCCGTCTGATTCCATTCTGGGTGATCTCCCGCTCCACAAAGCGGTACTCCAGCTCATTTCCGTAAATATCATATTTCGGCATGGTTCTGCTTCCGCTTCTGGTGACATTGACCGCATTGAAACCGTCCAGTGACAGCTCCTCTCCCGGAACTTCCGTCCACGCTCCGGCAGGCGTCACCGTATTTCCATTCGGGTCTTTCTGCTCTTTGATCCTGGACTGCAGTCCAAACGTTACCTTTACGTCCTGGAGGTTTTCCTGGAATGCGGCCGCTTCCCATGTTTTGGATACTGGCACTGTGACAGTATCGATTTTACGGTTATAGAGCGTTCCTCCATCGTAGAGATAAATGTTATTGACATCTGCACGTTTCCCGTCTTTGTTTTCCGTGCTTACCCTCGTTCCGTCTCCCTTGATAAATACGTCGTCATAATAACCAGTCTGGTCATTGTACGCTCCGAACAGCTGTTCATAGCCTCTGCTGTCATCATTTGTGAAATATTCTTTTGTAACATACGCATAAGCATATCCGTCCGTATCATACTTCGGAAGTGTCTTTTCACCATTTTCCCCATAGCCGAACCGAATCTCCTGGGTATTATTTTCCGGATGTCGGTCCAGAGGCTGGCTCATTGTCTTTCCGTCTTCCCCATACACCGGAGCTGCTTTCGTGTAGTCTTCATGTCTTTGCGGATAACGCCAGAGTTCAAACTCTCCCTCTGGTCTCTCGTCCTCCGAGACATCCGTACGATTTTCCGCCCAGATCTTTGTCGCCTCGTATCCTCTCGTTCCGGTAAGTGTCAGAACCAGGGTTCCTCCGCTGTAAAGCCTGTCGGTCCGCTCCTGATATCCCACAGTTGCAGAGTTGTCGTAGGAGATCTGGATATAGTCTCCCTCTTCCATGCCATCCACACGGAAACGGTTTAACGGGTTTCCGTTCTCGTCGGTATCTCCGGCCCACTCGATCGTATACACAAATGGATTCCCATCCAGGTTATACCGCCAGCCCATATCGATCACATATTCTCCGTCACCTTTTGCATTCCTGTCTCCGATCAGTTTCAGAGTTCCGTTCTCCAAAAGGTCGTCAATCCTTACGACTTCTACCGGATTTTCACTCACCTGACCTCCGGAAGTCACTTGATAAATGCACAGTTTAAAGTATCTTGCCGCTTCATCCTTTGTGATATCGTAATAATCGGTATATCCCTGGCGGATATCCGTCTTCAATATGACGGTCCTGCGGATCAGATAGTACCATCCGCACTGATCAACGGTCCCCTCATACTCACCAATATTGTCGTCATTGATTTCCTTCCGTTCATATCCGTCAACGGCAGGCTGCGACCATTTCCAGAGTACCCGGTATTCGCTTCCGTTTTTCACAACCGTGCTCGGAAGATTGCTGTATGAAATCTGCCAGGTGCTGTTCCCTTCATTTTTTGTGATTGCAGGCTGCGGCATTTCTGTCAGTCCGACACCCGCAAGAGATGCCCCCGGCTCCAGTTTTGTTCCGTCGCCGTCTCCCCAGTCCGCATCCTGCGCAACCAATTTATAGGAGAGTTCCGGCATGATTTCCGAAGGCCGGATTCCTTCATCGTTATTTCCGTTGTCGATCCAGAATACCGTCTGCGGACCGAGCACAGCCTGTCTCCGGAGAACGTTCACACCCCCTCCGGCAGCTCTCGAAATCCGGATCACAGCCTCTGCGTCTGCTCCGCCTTCCGCACCGGCGCGGAGCGTGATGCTTCCCTTTAACACTTCTGCATCTTCCGTTGCCCGGAGACGTTCTTTTTCATTCCCCGTAAGCAGTTCCAGAATTCCCTGCTTCTCCTGCTTTTTTGCCCAGACCAGACTGTCCGGATCGATCTTCAGCTGAAAATCGACCGTCTTTTTCACAACCGCGATTGAATCGTCATCTCCGGTTTCATCGCTCTCCACAGACTTATCCGCTGTGTCTGAGACCGGAACGATCCGGAACTTCAGTGTATCTCCATCTGCAGAAAACTCTGTCACCTTCATTTCCGAAGAAAGTCCCACGATCTCTGCCAGTTTTTTCCCACTGTCATCTCTGTAAAGTGCATTGCTGGATGTCGCCGCAGCCTTTGGGAAGGAAAGATCTCCATTCAATGTCACGGACGCATGATACGTAAGGCCGGCATCCGGCAGCTTCATTTCAAAGACTGCATCCGGATTTTCGACTCCGTCCACACAAGCGAGTTTCTCCTGCGCAGCACTGACTTCCGGCACTGCAGTTTCCGTCAATTCTACCGCAAGAAAACGGATCGGTACCGTCTCGATACTGATCTTGATCCCATTCTCATCCGTCATGATGTTTTTCGTATTTCCCGATGCAGAGGAATTGGACGCTGTGCTCTTCACCGGATCTGAATCTGTATACCGGCTGTCGCTCTTTCCATTGTAGGAAAGGATCACATCTGTCTCTGAATCCACATCGATCGTCTGATCATCTGCTGATTTCGGCATGCAGACTGTAAATTTTTCCTCCAATGTGTGGCTTTCAACTGTTCCCTTCAGGGAGAGAAGCCAGAAATTCCAGTCCCCTTCCGGTTCTTTTTCCAGTGTCCACACATGATCTCCATGTTCATAGGTCAGAACTCCGTCCTCATTCTTCGTGAACTCGACGAATGCCGCTGCCTCCTCCTCTGTCAGGCGGATCTGCAATCCTACATCTTCCACCTGCGCCGGATCAATTTCCACCTTTAGCGTTATCTCGCCATTCTCGCCGGAAGGCACCTCTTTCTTTTGAGGTTTCCAGCCCACTGTTATGGCGGGTTTTTCCGCTGCAAAAACCTGCATCAGCTCATCCACAGGCACAAGCGAAAAAACCATCAGAAATACGAGCAGAAGACTGATCCAGCGTCTGCCCATCTTTTGATAGATCCCCATCTTATTTTCACTCCTTTGCAAAGTATCTGCCTTTCTCTTCCCTTTGCAAAGCTTTTTCATTTCCCCATAGCAACAGGCAGCGTCCTCTTTACAGACATTGCCCGTTTAACTTTTCTTATCATACTCTTTTCGTTTAAAAAAAGTCAACATCTTCTGTATGCCAAGAAGGATTTTTTCCGATATTTTCTTCATTTTTATTCGTATTTTGCAGGTTCTCCGTGAGGCGAAATAAATTCAGTAAACCGCTTTCTATGACTGTCCGCATCTGTGCATACATTTCCGCTGTAAGCAAACAAATGAAAGCAGCCCTCCATGGACCTGCCAGATCCATAGAGGGCTGCTTTATCATCTAAAAAGCCGTATGCCGTTCGTTGCCGGGTTTGTCCGGGAAAAAATAAGCCGCACAGTCCCGTATTTCAGGACCATGCGGCTTATAAACGTCTGTATCGGAATACAAACTTTTATTATTTGCCCATCTGTTTTGCAACTTCCTCAGCGAAGTTCTCTTCCTTCTTCTCAAGACCTTCACCAGTCTCGAAACGAACGAAGCTCTTGAGCTCGATGTTAGCGCCACTCTCTTTTGCAACCTGAGCTACGTACTGAGCTACGGACTGCTTGCCGTCCTCTGCTTTTACGTAAACCTGGTCTAAGAGGCAGATCTCTTTCATCTCTTTGTTGATACGTCCCTGGATCATACCCTGGATAACCTTCTCCGGCTTGGATGCTTCCTTCGGATCGTTCTGGATCTGAGCCATAAGGATGGATTTCTCATGCTCGATGAAGTCTGCGCTTACTTCATTACGGCTTGTGTATTTCGGATTAAGAGCTGCAACCTGCATGCAGACGTTCTTAGCCATCTCTTTAACAGCGTCGTTTACAACGTCTGTCTGAACGTCAAGAAGAACACCGATTCTTCCGCCGGCATGGATATAGGAAGCAACGAAACCGTTCTCCTCTGTAACCTGTTTGAAACGACGGATGCTCATGTTCTCGCCGATGATGGAGATCTGGGAGGAAAGAGCTTCCTTAACAGTAAGGCTCTCGTCTGCTGCCCACTTCTCATCCATGAATGCATCCATATCTGCTGCTGTTGTTGTAAGAGCCTGAGCTGCAACCTGAGCAACGTATGCCTGGAACTTTGCATTCTTTGCAACGAAGTCTGTCTCAGCATTAACCTCAACGATAACAGCTTTCTTCTCGTCTGCTGTCATAGTTGTGTCAACGATACCCTCAGCTGCGATACGTCCAGCCTTCTTCTCTGCGCCTGCAAGTCCTTTTTCTCTTAAGAACTCAACAGCCTTGTCCATGTCGCCGTCTGTAGCTGCAAGAGCCTTCTTGCAGTCCATCATTCCAGCGCCTGTCATTTCTCTTAAATCTTTTACCATTTTAGCTGTAACTGCTGCCATGTTTCATTTCCTCCGAATCATATTAAAGAATCAAAATAAAACGTGTCTTTTCAGAAGAAGGTGCTGCCACTGACAGCACCTTCCGGATTCCTTATAACAACTTAAGCCTCTGCGTTCTCCTCAGCTGCTTCTGCTGCCTCAGCCTCGCCCTGCTTAGCCTCGATGACAGCGTCTGCCATCTTGGAAACGATAAGCTTAACGGCTCTGATAGCATCGTCGTTACCCGGAATTACATAGTCAAGTTCTTCCGGATCGCAGTTTGTATCAGCGATACCGATCAGAGTGATTCCAAGTGTGTGAGCTTCCTGAACACAGATTCTTTCCTTCTTCGGATCTACGATAAAGATAGCGTCCGGGATCTTCTTCATTTCCTTGATACCGCCAAGGTTCTTCTCAAGCTTCTCCCACTCTTTCTTTAACTCGATAACTTCCTTCTTCGGAAGAACGTCGAAAGTTCCGTCCTCAGACATCTTCTCGATTGCTTTTAATCTAGCGATTCTGGACTGGATGGTCTTGAAGTTTGTAAGCATACCGCCAAGCCATCTCTCGTTTACATAGTACATTCCGCAACGCTCAGCCTCAGCCTTGATTGCATCCTGAGCCTGTTTCTTTGTACCAACGAAAAGGATTGTGCCGCCCTCAGCTGCGATATCAGCAACTGCCTTGTAAGCCTCATCAACTTTACCTACAGATTTCTGAAGGTCGATGATGTAGATACCGTTTCTCTCTGTGTAGATGTACGGTGCCATTTTCGGGTTCCATCTTCTTGTCTGGTGACCGAAATGTACGCCGGCTTCCAGAAGCTGTTTCATTGAAATTACGCTCATGTTATTTTCCTCCATTTGGTTATTTACTTCCGCCTGCATCTCACTTCCACAACCACCTGAAAAACTCAGGCACCACTTGCAGAATCCGCAGACGTGCATAATATCAGCTTTTTCACTATATCATAAGTCAATTTCCCCTGCAAGTACTTTTTTATTATTTTTCCAACTTTTTTTGTGTCTTTTTTTGCGTCTCGCGTTACCCAGCGGTGGGCTTCCGGGCTGGTGTGCATGATCCGGGGATCTGGCGAGTTGTGTTGCCTGTTCTTCGCCCTTAGCAGTCTCCCGGGCGCTTAGAGGAACCATCCCCGCATCCCCGGCACACCAGCCCGGAAGCTCACCGCGTACCTTTCGCCAAGACACCTCAAAAGACATTCTCCCTTATTCCACCCAAAAAAGAGGCGCAGCCCTAAATCCCGCCGCACCTCTTTTTACGTCTTCTTCAATTACAACCAAAACCACTTCTATCAGCTATTTCGCATTAACCGCCTTCAACGCCTTCAGCTCATCAAACACCACATCATTCAAAACTTTAATGTATGTTCCCTTCATACCCGAAGACCTCGACTCGATAACACCCGCACTCTCAAACTTCCGGAGCGCATTCACGATAACGGATCTTGTAATACCAACCCGGTCTGCGATCTTGCTGGCAACAAGAATTCCCTCGTTTCCGTCAAGCTCCTCGAAGATATGGGTAATTGCCTCCAGCTCGGAGAACGATAACGTGCTGATCGCAGATTTCACGATCTGTACCTTTCTTGTCTCCTCCGCGTTCTCCTCATTTACAGAACGCATCATCTCAAGGCCGACAACCGTAGTACCGTATTCGCAGAGAATAATATCATCGATATCATACTGCTCGTCGGATTTGTACATAAATAAAGTTCCAAGACGCTCTCCCGCAATATCGATCGGAGCGATGATCGCCTGGTATTTCTTCACGTTCTCCTCAGCGAAACCGAGAGTCGCAAGATTTACATTTTCCTTTGTGGAAAGGACACTTAAGAGGCGTTCGTTAAACATTTTATCGACATAGCCGCCAACTTTGTCCTCAATCAACTCATGGATCTCATCGACACCAGGACAGATGCTTACACCCAGGACTTTTCCTTTCTTGCTGATCACGAGAATGTTCGACAGCAAAATTTCGCTTAAAACTTTACAGATGTCGTTAAATACGACCTTGTGCGAATTGTTGTTGTGGAGCAGTTTGTTTATTTTTCTGGTCTTATCCAATAATTCAACACTCATTTCCGAAAACCTCCTTTACTTTCTGATATCGTACGAATAATATTTGATCGATTAAATTGTAACACGATATTTCCAGAATTTCAAGACTTTTTCGGATAATTAGGATAAATCGAAATAAATTGTCAAGTCCTTATCAATTTTTTGAAGTTCAAACTGTCTGAATTGTATCATTTGTAGCGATAATTATGCAGTTCAGTGCATTTATCGGCAAATTTCACTGTCAGAAGAGACATTTCACCTTTCCACACCAGCTGACCCGATGCCTGCATCTTCTTCCAAACATCCGCCGTATGCAGGTTTGATTCACAGCTCTTACAAGAAACATCCGGCAAATGTGTCTCGCACATCCCGCCAGAGCCTTTTTATCACTGCCGTTCATCCTGTAACCGGCAGCAGATTATTCAGTTGCAGTCTTTTCCTCTTCCTTTTCCTTCATCGGCATCACAAAACCGCACTGCTCATTTGCGCAGACAAGTTTGTTTCCTTTTTCCACCATGTAGCTTCCGCATTCCGGACATTTCTCAGTGGACGGTTTCTGCCAGGACATGAAATCACAGTCCGGGTTGGCCTCACAGCCGTAATACTTTCTGCCTTTTTTCGTCTTCTTGATGATGACTTCTTTTCCGCACTTCGGACACGGGATGCCGGTCTTCTCAAGATACGGCTTCGTATTCCGGCACTCCGGGAATCCCGGACATGCGAGGAACTTACCGTGAGGACCGTACTTGATGACCATCCGTCTTCCGCATACCTCACAGATCTCATCCGATTCCTCATCTGCGATGTGGACCGTCTCAAGCGTTCTCTGGGCCTCATTCACCGCTGCCATGAGATCCGGGTAGAAGTTTCTGACGATCGTCTTCCACGGGGTCAGTCCCTCTCCGACGCTGTCTAACAGGAACTCCAGATTCGCCGTGAAAGCGATATCCACGATGCTCGGGAAGCACTGCTTCATGATCCGGTTGACAACCTCGCCGAGCTCAGTCACATAAATATTTTTATTTTCCTTCACCACATACCGGCGTGCAAGGATCGTTGTGATCGTCGGAGCGTAGGTACTCGGACGTCCGATGCCCTGTTCCTCCATCGCCTTTACAAGCGATGCCTCCGTATAGTGGGCTGGCGGCTGGGTAAAGTGCTGGGCATTTACAAGATCGGCAAGCTCCAGCTCCTCGCCCTTTTCCAGCTTCGAGAGGATCTGATTTTTCTCTTCCTTCTCATCCGCCTCGATATAGACAGACATGAAGCCGTCAAATTTCAGTCTGGACGCTGTCATCGTAAATTCATTTCCGCCCGCCATGATCTTAACAGAGGTCGTCTCATAGACAGCTGCAGACATCCGGCTCGCGGTAAACCGCTTCCAGATCAGCTGGTAAAGACGGAACTGATCTCTCGAAAGAGATTCCTTCACCTTGACAGGTGTCAGAGAAAGATTCGTCGGACGGATCGCCTCGTGCGCATCCTGAATCTTTCCGTTATTCTTCTTTGAATTCTCTCCCGTTGACAGATATGCTTCCCCATAGTTCTCAGCGATGAATTCGCCTGCCATCTTCTCCGCTTCCTCCGCGACACGGGTGGAATCGGTACGCAGGTAAGTGATCAGACCGACCGTGCCGTGTCCTTTCACATCAACGCCCTCATAGAGCTGCTGTGCGAGACGCATCGTCTTCTGGGTGGAGAAGTTTAACGCCTTGGACGCCTCCTGCTGCATGGTACTCGTTGTAAACGGAAGCGGCGGCTTCTTCGTGCGCTCACCGTTCTTGATATCATTTACGATAAATTTCTGTCCCTTTAAGGACTCTAACAGGGCATCCAGCTCGGCACGGCTCCTGATCTCTGTCTTTCCATCCTTATCTTTATGGAAATGGGCCGCTGCCGGCTTCTTTGTCCCCGGTGCTTTCAACATCGCATCGAGACTCCAGTATTCCTCCGGAATAAACGCGGAAATCTCCTCTTCACGGTCACAGATCATTCGGAGTGCCACCGACTGGACACGGCCGGCACTCAGTCCGCGTTTTACCTTTTCCCAGAGGATCGGGCTGATCTTATAGCCCACGATACGGTCCAGGATACGCCGCGTCTGCTGGGCATCCACAAGATTCATATCGATATCTCTCGGTGCCTTTAAGGACGCCTTTACCGCGTTTTTCGTGATCTCATTGAAGCTGATTCGGTATACTTTTTTATCTTTTACCTCATCGAGCTTCAGCGCTTTCATCAAATGCCAGGAAATCGCCTCTCCCTCACGGTCAGGGTCAGTTGCGAGATAGATCTTATCTGCTTTTTTCACTTCTTTCCGGAGTTTCGCAAGGATATCGCCCTTGCCCCGGATCGTGATATATTTCGGTTCATAATCATTTTCCACATCAATTCCGAGCTGGCTCTTCGGAAGATCTCTTACGTGTCCGTTGGACGCGTCCACCTCATATGTGCTTCCCAGGAATTTTTTAATTGTTTTAACCTTTGCAGGAGACTCCACAATCACAAGACTGTTCGCCATATTTTTCACATCCTTCTGCAATCATTCCGCTTTATAATATTGATTCCCGGTTCCAAAAACAAGTCCCGCAAGCTCCAGCTTTAAAAGGGCTTCCATACATTCTGTCACAGAGAGTCCGCTCAATGCGGCGACCTCTTCCAGATGTCTGGGGCGCGAATCAACCGAAGCATACACCAAATTTTCGTTCTTGGCAAGCCTATTTTGTGAAAATTTATGAATCGTTAATTTTCTTTCGTATTTCATCCCGAGGAATTCCAGCACATCCGACGGGCTCAAAAGCAGGCTCGCACCGCCCTGGATCAGGCGGTTGCAGCCCCCGCTCAACGGGTCATTTGCACGTCCCGGAAGGGCGAAAACCTCCTTTCCCTGTTCTAAAGCAAAATCCGCTGTGATCAGCGATCCGCTCTTCTCCCTCGCTTCTATTATTATGACCGCGTCAGCAAGAGCGCTGATGATCCGGTTTCTCAGCGGAAAGTTCATTGCCACAGGGCGGGTCCCCGGGACGAACTCTGAGAGGATACCGCCGTTTTCCTCCATGGCATGAAAAATTTTGTAATTTTCCCGCGGATAACAGATATTTACCCCGCATCCCAGAACCGCGTAGGTGGGTTTCCCACGCTCGATCGCGCCCCTGTGGGCACAGCCATCCACTCCCGCCGCCATGCCGCTGATAATGTTGACTCCCGCATTGGCAAGTTCCCCGGCATAAAATCCGGCCGCCTCCTTCCCATATTCCGTGCAGGCTCTGGCGCCGACAATGGCAACCGCCGGGACCTCGTTTTCCGGAAGATTTCCCTTTACGAAAAGCGCCGCCGGGCGGTCTTTATATGGAAGGAAACGTTCCGGATAGTCTGTGTCTCCTTCAGCGATAAAGCGGATCCCCGTCCGTTCCAGCCCATAAAATTCCTTCAGCCATGCAGATTCCTGCTCTCTTGCCTGCAAAAAGACCGTCACGCGCTTCTCTGTGAGAACTCCCGCTTTTTGGATTTCCTGTTCCTTTGCCGTCCAGACCTCCTGATATGTTCCGAACCTTTCTCTTAACTTCCCGATCGTCGCACTGCCGAACCCCGGAACATGGCAGAGACAGTAAAACGCTTCCCGCTCGGTAAGTGTGTTGTAAGCCATGATCTTATGTACCCCTTTCCTTTCATTCATAGAACTGTTCCGCACCCAAAAAGTTCCGGACAAGCTTCGTTTTCAGGCATTAATTCCCCCAGAACTTCTCCCGGCTCTTCACATAGGACACCGCCTCGCACAGATCTGAAAGCCGGATTTCACTCGCACCTGCAAGATCCGCCGTCGTTCTTGCGACTTTTAAGATCCTGTCATGCATTCTGGCGGAAAGCGCAAGCTTTTCGAAGATCTCCTCCATAAAGGTCTCCTCCTCCTTCCCCAGAACGCAGTATTTCCGGATATGCCGCCCCGCCATCTCCCCGTTGCAGCGGATGTTTTCCTCCATAAACCGCTCTTTCTGGATCTCTCTCGCCTGCTCCACCCGCGCCCGGATCGCGCCGGAAGCTTCATTTTCTCCGCCGCCTCTGATGTCCCCGTAAGTAACCGGGGATGCCTCCACACAGAGATCGATCCTGTCCAGCAGTGGTCCCGATATCTTCTGTAGATACCGCGTGATCTGTCCCTCCGTGCACCGGCACCTCGCAAGGTCCGGAAAATGACCGCAGGGACATGGGTTCATCGCAGCCACAAGCTGAAAGTTGGCCGGATATGTCACCGTGGCCTCCACTCTCGAGACTGTCACCTCCCGGTCTTCGAGCGGCTGCCGGAGTGTCTCGAGTGCCGCTCTGGAAAACTCCGGCAATTCATCGAGGAACAGGATCCCGCCGGTGGCAAGCGAGATCTCCCCCGGCTTCGGTCTCCTCCCGCCTCCCGTCAGTGCCTGGACCGATACCGTGTGGTGGGGTGCACGGAACGGCCTGATCTTTACAAGCGGCTCTTTCTCCGTCAGAAGTCCGCTCACACTGTAGATCTTCGAGATCTCGATGCTCTCCGCCACGTCCATTCCCGGCATGATCGTCGGCATTCTCCTCGCAAGCATGGTCTTTCCGGCCCCCGCAGGTCCCACGACCAGAAGGTTGTGCTTTCCGGCGGCTGCCACCTCCGCCGCCCGCCTAAGGAGCGGCTGTCCCGATAATTCCGCGAAATCCACATCATAGCGGTTCATCGTATCCTGCAGCTCCTTCATGTTTACCGGTGGTTCCGGGCGCATCGACTGTTTTCCGGATAACATATCCACCAGATGTTTCAGATCCCGGACACCGTAGAGCGAAATCCCGCCGATAAAGGATGCCTCCTTCACGTTCTCAGCCGGAAGAAATACCCGTCGGAATCCACTCTCCCGTGCCTGTGCCGTGAGCGCCATAACGCCCGGGATCCCCCGCACAGTCCCGTCCAGCCCCAGTTCCCCGAAGAATACCGCATCCTCCAGGTCCTTTGCCTGGAATCCTCCGTATGATGACAGGATCGCCGCGGCGATCGCCAGATCAAAGCCGGTTCCTTCCTTTCTAAAATCTGCCGGAGACAGATTGACCGTGATCTTCTTTGGCGGCAGGGAGAGTCCAAGATTCTTGATCGCCGTCCGCACCCGGTCTCCGCCCTCCCGGACCTCCGAGGCCAGATATCCCACAAGGATCAGCCCCGGAAGTCCGTCGCTGACGTCCGCCTCCACGGTCACGTTTTTCCCCTCCATTCCGAGGAGATATATGCTGTTGATCTTGCTGAACAAAAAATACTCCTTTCCAGTCTTTGGTTGTCATCTCACCACCTATAGAGATAGGAGAATCCTTGATGTTGTTAGTTGAAATCATCCCTGAAATCGAGAATATTTTCACCGTTTTTGATAAAATAGATATGGTTTAAGAATTTTAAGAATTTAGACTGTGAACCCTGTATCCGTTCCCCTCTCACACCTGCAGAAGAGAGCGGATTCCCTCTCGAATATGGGGCGTCCGGCGGAGGATTCCTTCCTATTTCCGCCAGCCCCATATGCATCGTCCTCCCACCGCGCGGACAAACACCCGCCGCGTGGCCTTACCATTTGAGCTTTCATCCATGTTTTCGCCGTCATTGACAGGAATCAGCCCTCATGCTCCCCGATCCACTCCAGGATATCCGCGGATACCTGGTCGCGGTTGAGTTCGTTTAAAAGTTCATGTCTCGCATCCTCATAGAAGCCGATGGAGAGATCCTCCGCTCCTGCCTTGTCGTATCGCTCATAGACGCGGCGCACGCCTTTTGTCTCCTCTCCCACCGGGTCTTTGCTTCCGGACAGAATCAGGATCGGGAGATCTGTCCGCATTTTTCCGGCTTTTTCAAGCTTTGCCGTTTTTAAGATCACCTCAAAGAAGTCACGGTACGCCCCGGCTGTGAAGATAAAATCTGTCAGCGGATCGTCTCCAAAATCCCGGTCTTTCTTTTCATCCCTGGAGAGCCAGTCGTACGGCGTCTTCACAGGTTTAAATTTCCTGTTGTAATTTCCGAGGGACATCTCATAGAGCAGTTTGCTCCGGCAGCGTGTTCCTCTCTGTCTGCAGATCGTGTCCGCCAGCAGATAGCCAAGCCGGACCTCCGCGTCCTTCGGAGCTCCGGTCCCGAGTAAGATCACTCCGTCGATCCTGTCTTTATAGACAGTCAGATATCGTCTCGCGAAAAATGATCCCATGCTGTGTCCCAGAAGGAAGATCGGCACACCTGGATATTTTCTCTGCGCGTGGACCGTCACGCGGCGCATATCGCGGATCACCGAGACGGCTCCGCCATGCTCCCCGAAGTATCCGCGGTCTTCCGCTGCCGCTGCGGTCTTTCCGTGTCCAAGATGATCATTTCCAAGGACATAGATCCCGTGTCCCGCTAAAAATTCCGCAAACTCCCGGTATCTTCCGACATGTTCCATCATTCCGTGGGCAATCTGAACGATCGCTTTCACCTCACCGCTCGGGATCCACTCCATACAGTGAAGATTCGCGATCCCACTGCTGGACGGAATATAAAATTCATGAATTTCCATTTTTCTCCCTCCTCACACCAGATCTTTTTGCCATCGGCAGGATCCGCAGACGGGATCCGGTCTCCGGTCAGGATCAATGCCCCGCCAGTTTTCATACGTGTTCAGCTTATCTATAAGTATAACACGCATACCGTATTTTCCCCAGGAAACATCTGTTAAAATTTCATAAAGTTTATATAAACCTAAAAAAGAATGTGCCACGGCACATTCACGCGCCGAGCGCGGTCGCTCGCGACGATCTTCATCTTCGCGCGAGTGCGCATCATTGGCACGTAGTGCCTTTTTGTTCAACAGGGAAGTTCCATCGAACTTTCCTGTTGAACAAAAAATCCCCCGCAGGTACTCCCGCACCCACAGGGAACTTTCTGATTTTTATTTTTCCGCTCAGTCTTTCTTCATCAGCTTGACCATAACAGCCTTCTGTGCATGAAGACGGTTCTCCGCCTCGTTGAAGATCTCGTCGGCATGTTCCTCGAAGACTTCCTCTGTGATCTCCTGTCCGCGGTATGCCGGGAGGCAGTGCTGGACCATCGCACCTGCATTTGCGGCTGCGAGGAGCTGTTTGTTGACCTGATAATCCTTAAATACTTTCTTTCTCTCCTCTTTCTCCGCTTCCTCACCCATGGAAGTCCATGTGTCCGTGATCACGATATCCGCGCCGGATGCTGCCATGAACGGGTCTGTCTCCAGGGCAAATTTATCTGCGTAGCCCTTTGTGAACTCAAGGACTTCTCCGTCCGGCTTATAACCGTCCGGTGTCGCAACTGCAACATTCATGCCGACCTTTAAGCCGCCGACGATCAGGGAGTTTGCCATGTTGTTGCCATCGCCGATGTAGCACATCTTAAGACCTGTAAAGCTTCCGAATTTCTCACGGATCGTCATAAGGTCTGCAAGTACCTGGCAGGGATGGCAGAAATCAGTCAGACCGTTGATGACCGGGATGGAGCCGAATTTTGCGAGATCCTCGACTTCCTTCTGTTCGAAGGTACGGATCATGATGCCGTCAAGGTAGCGGGATAATACACGCGCTGTATCCTGAACCGGCTCTCCGCGGCCGATCTGCAAATCTTTTGATGAGAGGAACAGGGCATGTCCGCCCAGCTGATACATTCCTGTCTCGAAGGAAACTCTCGTTCTTGTGGAAGACTTCTGGAAGATCATTCCCAGAGTCTGTCCCTCTAAGTGTCTGTGCGGAATGTTGTGCTTTCTCTCATATTTTAACTGGTCCGCGAGATCCAGGATCCCGGTGATCTCCTCCGTACTCAGATCCAGTAATTTTAATAAATGATTCATGATTTAAAATACCTCCTTCATGGCCTCAAGTGCCTTATCGATCTCTTCATATGTAATGACTAACGGCGGAAGCAGACGGATCGCGTCCGTTCCGGCTGTCAGCACGAGAATGCCCTTTTCCATGAGCTTTGAAACGTATCCGGCACGCTTTTCCGGATCTACGATGATGCCGAGCATGAGTCCCATGCCGCGGACATTTTTGACTGCCGGGGAGTGGAATCCCAGGACTTTTTTCTTGATGTAAGCGCCTTTTTCCTGAACTTCTTTTAAGAATTCCGGATCATTCACCGTGTCGAGAACGACATTTGCGGACGCTGCACTCACCGGGTTGCCTCCAAATGTGGAACCATGGGTTCCAGGTCCCATCACGTCGGCACACGCTGCAGATGTGAGCACGCCGCCGATCGGAAGTCCGCCGCCGAGTCCTTTCGCCATCGTCACGATGTCAGGGGAAATCCCGTACTGCTCGTATGCAAAAAGACTTCCGCATCTTCCGATGCCGGTCTGGACCTCATCCACGATGAGAAGGATGTCATGTTCCTTACAGAACTTTGCAACCCCCTGGACGAACTCTTTGTCGAGCGGGAGAACACCGCCCTCGCCCTGGATCATCTCCATCATGACCGCGCAGCAGGTCTTGTCCGCTTTTGCGGTTACATCCGCTAGGTCATTTGCCTTCGCATAGTCAAAACCTTCCGTGAACGGGAAAAAATACTGGTGGAACTTCTCCTGTCCGGTTGCCTTTAAGGTCGTCACGGTTCTTCCGTGGAAGGACTGGATCAGTGTCACGATCTTGTTTCTCCCTGCCCCGTATTTATCGAAGGAATACTTTCTCGCAACCTTGATCGCGCCCTCGTTCGCCTCTGCTCCGGAGTTTGCGAAGAAGATCTTTCCCATGCCGGTTGCCGTCACAAGCTTCTCAGCAGCACTCACCATCGGCTCCGTGTAGTAGAGATTTGACGCATGCATGAGCTTTTCCGCCTGTTTTGTGATCGCACCGACGATCTTCTCATTTCCATGTCCCAGGCTGTTGACGCCGATCCCGGACGTGAGGTCCACATACTCTTTTCCGTCTGCATCCCAGAGCGTCGCGCCTTTTCCGTGGTCAAGGACGATGTCAAACCGTCCGTAGGTATGCATGATATATTCTGAATCTTTTTTCTTGATCTCTTCTGCAGTCATTCCTTGTTCCTCCTATGAAAACATGGTTCCAACGCCTTCGTTTGTGAGCAGCTCGATTAAGATCGAGTGCGGCACACGGCCGTCCTGGATGTTCGCACGCTCTACGCCCTGACGGACGCACTCCACGCAGCAGTTGACCTTCGGGATCATGCCGCCCTTGATGACGCCCTCCTTGACCAGGGACGGAACATCCGAAACTTTCAGGCGCTTGATAAGTGTCGTGTCATCGGACGGATCTCTTAACAGTCCGCGCACGTCAGTCAGCATGATCAGCTTTTTCGCCTTCAGCGCGATCGCCAGCTTCTCCGCCGCCGTATCCGCGTTGATATTGTAGTTGCAGGTGTCATCGATTCCCGCTGCAACGCAGGTAACAACCGGAATGTAGCCTTTTTCCAGCATATCGAGAACAATCTGCGGGTTTGTCTTTACGATATCGCCCACATAGCCGTACTCGGTGCCGTCCGGATCATTTAATTTGACTGCCTCAAATAATCCGCCGTCCATACCGCTTAAGCCGACGCCTTTTCCTCCGGCATTTTTTAAGAGCGTCACAAGGTTCTTATTGAGCTTTCCGCAGAGGACCATCTGGACTGCCTCCATGGTCTCCTGATCGGTGTAGCGGAGTCCCTTGATGAATTTGGACTCTTTTCCTGTCTTCTTTAAGAGTTCCCCGATCTCCGGACCGCCACCGTGAACCAGAACGACCTTGATGCCGACCAGATTTAAAAGAACAATGTCGCGGATGACCGCCTGTTTTAATTCTTCATTGATCATGGCATTTCCGCCGTATTTGACGACCACGATCTTTCCATAGTAATCCTGAAGGTATGGGAGCGCCTCAACGAGAACGCCAGCTCTTGTTTCCGGTTTCAGATTTTCCATAACGTTTTTCTCCCCTCTTATCATCTATATCACGTTTCTGACTGTTTCGGACTCGCCTGCATCTTTTTTTCTGCAGACATCCATTCCTTTTTACAGATTTAATCCTGCCGTCTCCTCAAATCCGAGCATCAGGTTCATGTTCTCGACAGCTGCACCGGATGCGCCTTTTCCGAGATTGTCAAACAGCGCCGTGATGATCGTCTGGTCCTCATGTCCGTTGACCACGATTTCCATGCTGTCCTTTCCGGCCATAGTTCCCGCCGCGATCATCGGATCGTCCCAGCCGAACGGATGGACTTTTACAACGTTCTTTCCATTATAATGAGCTGCAAGTGCCTCATGGATATCCTTTGCAGTCGGATTTCCCTTTAACATTGAATTCTGCAGCATCACAGTGACCGCCATTCCTTTATAGTAGTCATCCACGATCGGGCAGAACACCGGCGGAACGTCGAGTCCGCAGATCTTCTGCATCTCCGGCAGGTGTTTATGTTTCAGGCTTAAGCCGTAGATCCTCGGGGTATTGTAGAGAGTCGGTTTCTCCGGAGATTCGTATTCCGCGATCATCTTTTTTCCGCCTCCGGAGTAGCCGGTCAGGGAGAATACGGTGAGCGGTGTCTCCTTCGGGATGATCCCCGCCGCAACGAGCGGATAGACCGGGATCACAAATCCCGATGCATGGCAGCCCGGGTTTGCCGTATATTTCGCATGAACGATCGCATCCTTATGTGCGTCGGAAAGTTCCGGAATTCCATATGCCCAGCCCGGAGCTGTCCGGTGTGCCGTCGATGCATCGATGATCCTTGCGGAATCTTTTTCCACAAAGCTCACCGCCTCTTTTGCCGCCGCATCCGGCAGACAGAGGAACGTGATATCCGCGGCGTTGATGAGTTTCTTTCTCTCATCCGCATCTTTTCTCTTTGCCTCATCGATCATCAGGAGTTCAATATCGTCTCTCAATGCAAGTCTCTCATAAATCTGGAGTCCGGTGGTTCCTTCTTTTCCGTCAATGTATACCTTTGGCTTCATAATCGTTTCTCCTCTCGGTCATAATTTGCTGGATCCCAGTCAGCTTTCCTTCCGGTCCGTGTTAAAAAAGGGATCGGAGCTTTTCTTCTCTGCATGTTTTTGTGGGGGCAGATGCATAAAGCTGAATATTTTCTGAATAATTATGCATAATTATAATCCTATATGTATATTTATGCAAGGGGTTTTTTATTCTTTTTTGCGTTTTTATAAATTCAGAGCGAACACATATAAAAAACGGCACAGGATCGGGTCCCGCAGTCCGGAAATTTCTTTCCAAACAAAAACAGCACAATGATCCTTTTCCAGACCATCATGCTGTTCTCCCGATCCTGTCTTTTGTTTTTCCATGATCCGGACTCATACCGTCCGTTTCACTCTCCGTATCCGAACGCCTCCCGCATGCGGGCAACCGCCTTTTTCTCGATCCTGGATACATAGGATCGGGAAATTCCAAGCTGTCCGGCGATCTCCCGCTGCGTGTGCTCATCTTCCCCGAACAGACCGTAGCGCATCCGAATCACCTTTTTTTCCGTCTCCGTCAGACGGTCCCGGTATGCCTCATAGAGTATCTTCACATCCTGTCCGATGATGACCGTCTCCAGCACTTCCCGGTCTCCGGATTCCAGAACATCAAACAGACTCACCGTCTCCCCGTCTTTATCCGCACCGATCGGGTCATAGATGGAGACTTCCCTGGAGAACTTTTTCCCCGACCGGAACATCATCAGGATCTCATTTGCTATCCTCCCCCCAATGCGTTTTTGATGCACTGAGGGGATTAGTTTTTCCCAGGCGGTCATCCTCCGTATCATCATCTTCGTAATCTACATCGGAAAATGCCACCAATTCATCATTATCGTCCTCATCGTCTGTATTATCAGAAGCAGCAGAAGCGATTTCCGGGTATTCGATTTCATCGTCCTGCACACCGAACAAAACCACATGGGCATTGACTCCGTCCCAGATAACCTTACGCACGATGGTGCGGATGGCTGCTCGTTTCTGTTCTATGGTCATTTCATCAATGCCGTCCTTAAAGACAGTCAGCAGCTGGCGCATCAAGTCAAATTCAACATCACTGAGAGCGTGCTGCGTAGTCAGTCCTTCCAGCTCCTGAATACGTTTTTCAAGGGACTGGTATTCTTCGTTCAGTTGCTCAATTCGCTTTGTTACATGAGCCTTGGCAGGGCTGTCACCCATTTCCACGAGAGAATCCACCAGTGAATTGATTTTCTTCTCTGTTTCTGCCTTCTCTTTTCTCATATCGGAAATCCGCTGTTCGTAGTCCATGCGATTGCCGGTATAGAATTTTCGGCTCTGCTCCAACTGACTGACAAAAGTCTCCTTATCATCTGCAAGCATTTTTACCTGTTCGATGATTGCCATATCCAGTGTATTGCCGTTTGCGTTTTTGCTGTTGCACACGGTACGCTGGCTGCGCTCTTTCATTTTGCACACATAGGTGTAAATCACCTTGCCGTCAGCAGTTTTTCGCTTGCTCATCTTCGGATACATACGCTCACCGCAGCTGCAGAACAGCAGACCGGTCAGCAACGCTTCGTTACTGCGTGGTTTTCTGAAAGACTTGGACTTGTTGCGTTCCAATGACTCTTGAACCTGCACCCACACCTTGCCGGGAATTAGTCCGGGATGTTTGCCAACGGACACAATCCATTCACTCGGCGGTAACGAGATACTCGCTCTGCCTTTTTCCTGATCGGTACGATTATATGCCATCATGCCGTGAACACCGTCAAAGGCATCATGCTCGGAGAACAGGTCTGTATCATTCTTTATAAAGAAATCATACGCCTCTTGGTCAGCGACCATGTAGACCGGATTCTGCAAAATCGCTTTGACCGAGAAACGGGTAAAATATTTTCCGTTCTTTGTCTTGAACCCTTGCTTAATCAACGCCGCTTCTGTCAAAGTCAAAGAATCCGTTTCCACATACAAATCAAAAATCGTTTTGACTATATCTGCTTCTTCCGGAACAAGTTTCAACTTGCAGGCTTTCTTTGCCTTTCCGTCCACTGTAATGCTTTTTATAGCTTCGGATTCAAAGCCGGTAGGGGTTGTACCACCTAACCAGCGTCCGGTCTTTGCCAGCTCATGCATATTGTCACGGATACGCTCGGCAATGGTTTCACGCTCCAACTGAGAAAAAACAGATGCAATATACATCATGGCTCGTCCCATCGGGGTGCTGGTGTCAAACTGCTCCTTGATGGAAATAAAAGAAATATCCAAACGGGCAAGTTCTTCAATCAATCCAGAGAAGTCGCTGACATTACGGCTGATACGGTCAAGACGATAGACAATGATTGCCTTAAACTGTCGCTTTTTTGCTGCATCCATCATTCGTTTGAATGCCGGACGGTTCAGATTCCCTCCGGAAAATCCCTCATCTTCATATACTACGATTTTATCTACAGCGGCATCACCAAAATGCACACGAACATACTCTTTGCCAAGTTCAACCTGATTGCCAATACTCTCGCCTTTCCCTGTAAATTTTGATTTACGGGAATAGAGGGCGATAACATCTTCATTTTGTCGCATCTGCTTTTCCTCCTTCTCTTGCTATGTGATGTATCATGTGCTATTATAACATAAAGTAAGCACCAAGTAAACATGACAGGAGGGTTTTCTATGAAATCGATTTTTGAAGAATTAGGCGGCACCTACACTTTAGGCGAGGACGGAATGTATTATCCGAACCTGGAGCTTCCGGTTGAAGAAGAACCACATTACGGTAAGTATGGTCGTATGCGAATGAATTACATAAAAGAGCATCGCCCGGGGTTGTATACGGAGCTTTTGTTCGACGGAAAGCTGGTATCACACTTGAACGACATTGATGATACGGCTCGTCAACGGATGGAGCTGCTGACTCGACAAATGCAGGAGCAGCATGGTGTAAACGAGGAATTAAAAGCTCTTGATCAGATGATCTGGGTAGGTGCCTGCAATAACATCCGCAATGCTGCGGAGGAAATTGTTTTGAATGAACTAATATATTGCTAACGCCAAGGGAGAGAGCTTGTACACATCATGGGTACAAGTTCTCTCTTTTCCCTTGAATCCGAGTTGGACAGAAGTTGTTTTGACATCCCACCAGCTTGTCGGAAAGTTAGAAAATGCAGAAACCCAAATACTTGTGAAACTATTATGAACATGACTGTTTCCTATTGACATTCTAGTTTATTGAGAGTAAACTATAATTAGTTTATTGACTATCAACTGGAAGGAGAAATCTTTATGGCTGAGATTAAAATGGGCGTAGTGGAATCCCACTTCGCTGATATTATTTGGGCGAATGAGCCTTTGCACTCCAGAGATTTGGTAAAGCTCTGTGAGAAGGAACTGAATTGGAACCGTTCTACCACTTATACCGTGTTACGCAAACTCTGTGAGCGTGGGATTTTCCAAAACAACGGAGGAACTGTTTCCTCTGTGCTGACCAAGAACGAGTTCTATGCTGTTCAGAGCGAGCAGTTTGTAGATGAAACCTTTGAAGGCTCCCTCCCTGCTTTCATTGCGGCTTTTACACAAAGGAAGGGTATTTCTCAACAGGAAGCTGCGGAGATTCGACACATGATTGATGCAGCCGCCGGAAAGGAGTAATCTATGAGTTCACTCTTTTTGAAAATTGTAAATATGAGTATCGCCGCATCTTGGCTGATCCTTGCGGTCGTACTTTTGCGTGTAGTTTTGAGAGAGGCACCTAAGTGGATCAATGTTCTGCTTTGGGGTGCTGTTGCAATTCGACTCTTATGCCCGATTACCATCGAAAGCAATTTGAGCATGGTGCCAAGCGCAGAGGTTTTTCCGAATGAGGTCGTTTCCGGACCATCCTTTGATGTGAATACAGGTTTCAATATCGTAGATACACAAATCAATGATTACCTTGGCGACCGCTACTTTGAAGGTGTGACGGTTCCTGCAAACAACGGAGCTAACATAACAACGATTCTCAGTGTTGCATGGATAGTTGGCATTTTCACTTTTGCTGTATTTGCTCTTGTGAGCTACCGAAAAATCCACAACAAGGTTCGTCCATCGTTAAATGTGCGGGACAACATTTGGATTTGCGATGATATCCAAACACCATTTATCCTAGGCTGCTTTAAGCCAAAAATCTACATTCCGTCCGGAACGGATGAAGTGCAGCTTCCCCATATCATCGCCCATGAGAACGCTCATTTAAAACGCTGTGACCACTGGTGGAAGCCGCTGGGGTATCTGGTTTTAGCAATCCATTGGTTCAATCCGCTTGTATGGATTGCGTATATTTTACTTTGCAGAGATATTGAGTTGGCTTGCGACGAGAAAGTCATTCGAGAATTAAATCAGAGCGAGTCTATTTCCTATTCCGAAACATTACTCTCTTGTAGCGTAAATAGAAGAACGATTTTGGTTTGCCCGCTTGCCTTTGGCGAGGTTGGCGTAAAAGAAAGGGTGAAGCGTGTGTTGAATTATAAAAAGCCTGCGTTCTGGATTGTTGTCGTAGCAATAATTGCTGCTATCGTTACGGCGGTTTGTTTCCTGACAAATCCCAAAACGATTGGTGATTCTATAACACTTGTTGAACAGTCTACACCCGGAAATGGTAATACTTTTACCTATGATACTACCTTTGGTCAAAGTGTAATGAGCGGCACTGTTTATGCCGAGCAGTGGAGTAATGGCACTTGCACAAAATCTACGCCTGCCGTATTAACGAGTGAAGTCGATGAGATAAACATCTTATTGGATGTTCGTCGTGAAAACGGTCATTCAGTAGGTGTTGATATTCAAGTCGATACCAACGAACATGGTGGTTCCTTCATCACATATTTTGCATTCCCTGAGAATTATTCCATCCTCGGATGGAGCTGCAACGGTTATGAGTTGAATAAACCTATTCTAATCCAATCCGAGGCGGAAAAAATTTTGGCAGCTATGGTATTTGATGTGGGAAATGGAGTGAGGGTATTTAGTCCCGAAGTGCTTGTCAATGAACCTGAAAGATTGGAAAATGTAGATTATGCAATCGTGATTCGTGCTTCATTTGATAGTACCAACTTGGGCAATGAAAATTCGGAACATACTTCTCACTCAGCAGATAGTGGTGCTGTGATTCCGATGGTTATGGTGAATGACACACTCTATCTGTACACAGGATTTGAAAATACAGATGCTCACCACGATGTGATGAATGGCAAGATCACATCCTCTGTTCACGGGAACACCAAGCCTACCGTAAATGATCAATCGAATTTTGGCGAGGGATACGCATATCAGTACGGTGCTGCCGAAGGAACCATTGAAATCTACATGGATGGTAAATGGTGCATCTTTGCTACTGAAGAAGTGCGACAGGATATTCAATTTCCTGTTGCTGATGGAGATGTTAACGGATCAAACGGAGCTGAGTCGGGAGAAACTACATCAGTAGTGGCAGGAGTTTCAATGGTGGATGCTTCTAAGATTGCCAGCATTGCTGTAACCAACGGCAATACCGGAGAACAGAAAACAGTTACTGGAAAAAAGGCATATAGCGATGAATACCTTGCCTAACGTGACTATGATGATGGAAAAGTATAAATCCCGGGAAGGCGATATTGAAATTTCAAATCAAAGTGGAAAAGGACTGAAAACCTGGGAATGGTATGATATTCAGAAGTGGGAAAACGGTGAATGACACAGGCTGGATCAGCTGACGGATGGATTGTGGACAGATACTCTATACCAGATTCCAGCGGGAGAAATTACGGCTTTTTCTACGAATTGGAAAACGTGGTATGGCGACTTGTCAGACGGTAAATATCGCATCATAAAGAAAATATATGAAACGATAGAAGATGAAATCCATACTCATTATCTGGCAGTAGAATTTGAAATTCGATAACTGTCCAAGTACAATGTCAAATATAATTATTGCATCCTTAGTAAAGGAATACCATCGCAGATACTTCCAAAGTAGCAGCGATGGTATTTTTTCTGTTGAAAATACTGTGTAGTACGATATGTACACAGGAAGGACAGTATATTTTTCACTGGCTCAGATATATTGTAGAGCAGCAATCCACCACTACCATTCCAAAATCGGAGTGGTAATGGTGGATTTTGTTATCATCGCTCGTAATCTTTTTGCTTTCTTTTGGGAGGTTTTTGCATCTGTGATTCTGGTTCTTTGCGCTGAAGCATTTGAGTAATAGAAGGCTTTCTGGTAACTTCCCCAAGCATTTTCTTCACTTCCAGCTTGCTCTGACGCATCATATCATAATCATATTTAACGCCGTAGATTTTTTGAAGCTGACTGGCTGCGGATTGCTCTTTGCCAGTGCGAAGCTCCATTCTGGTGTCGGTCAATTCGCCTGCATCCACATCGGCAACGGTTTTTTCCAAATCCCTGTATCTCTCCAGTGTTCTGTCCAGTTCGGCAGTGAATTTATTTTCTGCCTGTTCCAGTGCGTCCATCTGTGTATCAAGATTCTTGACTTCCTTTTTGAATTTGGAGAAGGCTGCATCATCCGCACATTCCATACTGTTCAGAAGCATGGACTTTTCGGATTTCAATTCCTCCAAATCCTCAGTCAGCGTAGCAACCTGCTCCGACAATTTCTGATGCTTTATCACATGAATAAAGGGTAGAGAATCCTGTTCTGCACGGAGCTGCTTTCGCTCTGTGTTTTTCTCTTTGATTTCCTGTTTGATTTCCGTATATCGTTCCACGACCGGTTTTACAGCATCCACATAGTCAGAGATTTTCTGCTTGCTGATACGGATATGGCTGATGCGGTACATAAGAACAATCATATTCTCACGCAGGGATTCCAGTGCATTTGCCAGCTCCGGAATCGAAGTTTTTACTGCAGCAGCCAGCTTTTTGACCTTCGCTTTCAGCTCCCGGAGAAGGGCGTTGTCCGCCTTGATCTGGCGATTAATTTCGCAGCGGTCAGAAACGATACCCATCGCTTCCAGCTTTCGTGCGTGATAGCCCTCGTGGATGGTTGGCAGTTCATCCAATCCCCGTGCGGCGTGACTGCGGTGATCGATCCGGGCATCTATCTCCGGATACTGTGCCAAATGCCGATTGGTAACGGTTGCCCATTTTTCCCGCCAGATGAGTAGCTGTTCATCGCTGTTCCAACGCTGAGAAATTGGATTCTGTCTGCCATACTTTGTACTTTTGGGATACTTGTTGGCTCGTTCATAACCTTGCTTCTCAGCTTCTGAAGGTGCCATATACACCTTTCGCTCGCCAACCAGATATTGATACTGTTTCTCCCAGCCCTCCGCCTGTGCGATCTTATATTCAGCAGAGGTAAATCCCCATTCTGCGCCATCCCTCACGCACAGATATTCTTTTTCGGTTTTATGCTGCCATTTACCGTTTTCCTGTAAGGGGCGAATCGTCAGCATAATGTGGGCGTGTGGATTGTGTCCGGGCGGATATGGGTCATGGATTGCAACATCCGCACACATTCCCTCGGCCACAAAATTGTCCTGAATAAATTCTGTGAGAAGGCTCTGCCAGTCTGTCTTTCCCAGTTCTATGGGAAGTGCTACCACAAATTCACGGGCAAGGCGGCTGTCCTTGGTCTTTTCGTTTTCCTCCACCGCATTCCACAGAATGCTTCGGTCACTCCACGCAGCCGGAGCGATTGGCGGAAGAAATACTTCCTGCCAGACAAGCCCTCGTTTTCTGGTGTAATCATGCTGAATCCCATCGTAGTCGTTGTATATCTGTGAACAGCTCAGATATGCGGAAGCCGCCACAGCGGAGCGCCCGGCTCCACGGCTGATGACCTTTGCTTCCAGATGATAGATTGCCATTCTTCATCACCGTCCTTTCGCTTTTGTTTTTGTTGCTTTTTAGAAAAAGCAAATGGGGCTTGGCAACAATGCCCATCTCTGCAACAAAGCTGCCGGTGGCAGGTTTTTGCAGACAGTTGGTGGAATACCGTCGGTTAAAGCGACGGTATTTTTTATAGGTGGTAACACCGACCACCAGCTGCGTGGACAATGACAGCAAGCTCGCAGGATTGTGGCATTGTCCATAAGGCTCCCGCAGGAGCCGCATCCGCCTCGCAGAGCGCACGGCCCCGAAGGGGATACCACCGCCCGATGTTATCGGGTGGTGAGTAAGTGCGCCCTTCGGGAATAGAGATACTTTCGTACCTCAATGTTTTTCCGTAACTTCTGCACTTAATCGTCTTTCCAGCTCCATTTTTAGATTATCCAAGTCCATTATCTGTGCTTCCGGGAATACGTTTTCCAGAATAGCTCCCTGCTGAATCAATCTTCTTGTGCGCTGTTTTCTCTCTTTCTGACGGTTTCTGGCTTCAACCGCTTCCTGTCTGTGTTTCGCCTGCAATAATTTCTTTTCATCCTCGGTCATATTTACGTCCTTTCTGACCATATCCGGTCTAACTGATTTTTATTTGGTACTTGTTTTAGAAAAGAATGGTGCCGGGATTGTTGCTGCATGAGCGGAATTATCAATGCACCGCTGATTAGGAGACAATCCGGCACCGCCGGTCTTACGTTCCAGTACCGCTTTCCAGTATTTTCCGTGCTTCTTTCATGCTTTCAGCGGCATTTCTCTGCCGGATATTCTGATTGTTGATTCTCAGCGGCACACACCGTTCCAATACTCGGTCATAGATACGGGAGCGAGTCAGATCCTGCGGATTTTTCAGTTCCTCCAAGGTCATATTAGTTGTCACAATCAGTGGCAATTTGCTGCGATATCGGCTATCAATGACATTGAATACCTGTTCCAAGGCAAACTCCGTACTGCGCTCAATTCCCAGGTCATCAATAATCAGCAGACTGTACTGGTTCAGGCTGTCGATATATTGGTTCTTCTCCTCGGAATACAGCCCGGACAGGGCGTTGAGAATCCGGGAGAAATTGGTCATCAGCACCGGAACACCCTGCTCCAGCAGAGCGTTGGCGATACATCCGGCAAAAAAGGATTTTCCGGTTCCCACATCGCCCCAGAGAAGCAAGCCGATGGATTTTGCCTTCATTTCGCTCCAATGGACAACATAGTCATGGGCTTTCTGCATTTCCGGGTTGTAACCCTTATCATTGGCAAAGGTGTATTCCCGCAGGGACTTGTCCTGTAAGCCGTTGGCTTTCAGACGGGACACCTGATCCAGAAATTCACGGTGCTTTCTCTCCGCTTCCTCTTTATCCTGGACTTCCTGCTGACAGCGGCAGCGAATGGGAACCACCATTTCCTTTCCAAGAACAACCACATGGTGCTGCCTGGGTGTTTTACATTTGGCGCAGTGGATGAGGTTGTCTGATTCATTGCGGTATTCATCTTCCTGCAAAGGGCGGTCAGAAAAGATATTCTGAATGGTGCCAGTGATTTGGTTCATAGGCTTTCATCCTCCTTACATTCATAGCTGCGTCTTACGGGAGCCGGGTGATCCTGCGTATACCAGCTGTGAATCGTAGCAGCGTGGTCTTGATACCGCTTCCCGCTGGAACGTATATAGCCAGACAGCTTTTCGATATATTCCCGGTATAATGGTATTTCCTTTTGAAGCTGTGCCAGCTCCTTTTCATTCAGGAAAACATTTTGATATTTTCCGTAAGCGGTGCGGTCAGCCTTACTCCCTTGTTTCTTTATCTTGTTATTGTTCTTTTCATTATTACTTCCGGACACTTTTCTTTCCCTTACAGAGACAGTTTCCTGTCCGTCAGACGGATAGGTTTCTGTCTGTATCAGGGAAAGATTTCTGTCCGTCTGCACCAGATATTCCGGTGGGACTTTTACATAGATTTTGTTTGGCAATCCCGGTCCCTGACGCTTGCGGAAAATCAAATCCGTTTTTTCCAGAACTGCCAGAGCGGTCTTAACAGACATTTCGCTTTTGTGCATGGTTTCTGCCAAATCCTTGATTGGAAAGAATATGAACGCACGCCCACGCTCATCTACCCAGCCTTCGTTTTTCTGTGAAAGTCTTGCTCTATCCAACAAAAGTACATACAGTATTTTTGCGGTTTCACTCAGCTGCTCCATATCCAGTAAAAATCGTGGAAATGCCATATACGGCGGTATCAGGGTATCCTTTATTAGAAACTGTGTCATGCGTTCACCTCCTTCCGTTGTCAGAATAGATACCGGTTATTCCCCAAGAAAATCCCAGTCAAGGTCTGCATCTTCCGGTTCGGATGCTGCAACAGCTACCTGCGGTGTAATCTGAGCAATACCAACCATACAGCCTGCCAAATATACCGGTAGGGTCCTGTTCATGGCATTTTCCACCGCTGTTACAATCTGCTCCACGAAGCGTTCCTCACGCTCTCTGGTTTCCAGATACGGCTCATCTTGCTTCTTGTAGTAACGGTCAAAGTAGTCCACCAGAGAAATGGCGATAATCTGGCTGTAGGATTTGAATTTCTTTTTATCCATCGTTTGCAGATACTGCCACGCCCGGTTCTGCACATCCTTGTCCAGATTGAAACGAAGATTTGTGCTGCGGATATTCTCACTCATGCTTACTCCTTCCTGCGAAGGCTGGCATGGGCGAGATATTCATATCCCTTAGCAGTCGCACAAATATCATCCAGAATGGTTACACGGGTTTCATCGTACTGCCCGAAGTTTCTGACCAGACAGCCACCACCGCCAACAATATACAGTCGCATCAGTTCCGGATTGTATTCATAGCGGCGGAGTGTGGCGAAAATATCCGCTACATACCTTTTCGCAATGGCAGTGATACAGTCCAGATAAGGCTTGCCGATGTCCGCTGTTCCATAGCGAAGCACCTGCTCAATGGTGACTTCTTCGATTTTGACACCAAAGCTGTCCAGCACGGCATTTTTAGCAGCGATCATACACTGGTTCACACCAAACTTCTCTGTCCAACAACGGCTCTCCACCGCCTTTTTATTGTTGATATAGAGAATGTTCATGGTGCCGTTTCCGATGTCTGCAAGGAGATTGGTTCCCTTGAAATCGCCCAATCTGCTGACAATAGCGGGATAACCTTGAGGGAACAAACTGCATCCGACAAAATGGAGCTTGTACTCCTTACCATTGAAATGGAAAGATACATATTCATTGCGGAGCAGGTAAGTTCGGAAATCTTCACGCTGTTTGCGAACCCAGGTCAGCGGCAGACCGGCAGCCAGATGAACATCTGCTTCACGGATGCCATACGCATTCAGCTCTCTGGCAACTGCCATCAGAGTCAAAAGATAATAGTCCTCATCCATGGCTTTGTCCGGAATAAATTCCTTGTGTCCCTCTCCGATGCGGTAATAGGTGCCGTTGTATTCCAGAATGTTACCGGAGAAAATCGGTTCTGTGTCATAGGCAGTAATGCCGGTAGGGGTGACGGTGTTTGCTGTTTTGATGTTGCCGTAGCCATGATCTACGGCGATAATTTTGATGCTTTTCAGTTCTTTCATTTGCTTAATTCCTCCTCAAAAAATTTGATAGTCATAAAAAATGCCCTCTTTTCAGTAGATTTGCTTTGAAGTGGCACCGGATTTTTGAATTTGGTGCTGTTTTCATTGCAATTTCATTCTACTGGAAAGAGGGCAAAAGCACATTGAGCGTGGATTGAGTGGAAATTGAGTAAAAAAAGAAGCAGCCACACACCGTAGTGCATGACTGCTATACAAAATCATTTTTCCTTTTATTCTTTTGGCAAATAACTTTTGTCTATTGAAAGATTAACACAAGTTGCTACTGCAATATAGATTACTAAAATAATAGCCTCTAATACCAAAGTATTATACGGACGAGGGTAGAATCCTGCCGCAACACTTACGATAAATCTAATCGGGAAATAAAGTCCCAACCAAGCAGAAATTTTGTAAAACTTTCTACGGAAGTTCTTTGTTTTTTCTGTTGCACTGGATACTTTCTTCTGATACGCATATTCAAACCCGCCAATGGCTGCAACAAACGGCAGGAAACTTAGAAATGCAAAAAACACATTTTGAAGAATGAACATTGTCATAAACTGCATCAAAAGTATCATCACTTCAAGTGTCACCAGATAGATCATAATCTGACCGAGATTATCGTTTTGAACTTCTTTTATCTTCGGCAAGTCATTATCACTTTGGTAATCATCGTTCAGTAAGTAATCTGTTGTAACATCAAACAGCTTGCTAAGTTGAAGAATGTTATTTGCATCAGGCATCGCAGCTCCTGATTCCCAACGAGAAATAGCTTGTCTTGATACATCCAGTTTTTCAGCCAAATCCTCCTGAGACATTCCATTGGACTTTCTCAGTCCTACAATTTTATCAGATAGTTTCATATGAAATCCTCCTTTGCTTGGTGACTTCATTGTACTTAAAATCACTATAATTCACCACCACACCGACTTTGCATATCCGCAACAAGAGTTTACATTGTACTATTTTTCAAGAATTTGCGGGTCAAGAAGGAAATCATAGATATTCACGGTCAAAATACCATAGTTATCATAGTACGGCTGTACAATATCTTTTGTAATAACAATCTTCTTGAAAGAATCGTCTATCTTTCTAAACGGTCTGATTTCCTGAGTACGTTTCGCTTCATCAGGTAATGAATAAGCTGACTGGATATAATATCTGGAAGAACCGAGATTGCATACAAAATCAACTTCCAGCTGTTTACGGGTTACCTTTCCTTCTTGGTCTTTTTCCGCAATAATAACAACACCAACGTCCACGCTGTATCCACGCATACGCAGTTCGTTATAAATCACATTTTCCATGGAATGTGTCTGCTCAAACTGACGGAAGTTAATCCTTGCGTTGCGAAGCCCAAGATCAGAGAAATAGTATTTCTTTGGAGTTTCAATATATGCCTTACCCTTGATGTCATATCTCTGTGCTGATTCAATCAGGAAAGAATCCTCAAAACAATCCAGATATTTCTTGATCGTTTTTGAAGTGATTTTAGATTTTTTTACAGTCTTAAAGGTATTCTTTAACTTCTCAGGATTGGTCAGAGAACCAATAGCAGAGGAAAGGATATTCAGCAGGTCTTCCAGTTCTCCAATATTTTTAATCCGGTTACGTTTGAAAATATCTCGAATATAAATTTCGCTAAACAGGTTTTGCAATGCTGCCGCCTTATCGCTGCTACTTTCACGAAGAACGACCAGCGGGATGCCTCCGTAAAGCATATATTCAGACAATCCCATATACTTGTCGCCTTTGAAAACCGACATAAATTCCGAAAAACTCAGTGGATACATATGGACTTCATCTCCACGTCCGGCAAACTCCGTAACAATATCTTTGGACAGGAATTTTGCATTACTTCCGGTTACGAATACATCCATATTATCTTTGCGAAGATAACCATTCAATACAGATTCAAAGCAGTCCATCAGCTGAACTTCATCCAAAAGCAGATAATACATTCCATCCGTGGTAACTTGGGAACGGATATATGCCATAAATTTCTCCGGATCAACTCCACGTTTTTCTTTTTCAATTTTGATAAGGCTTTCTCCAATCAAATACAGGTCATCTGCGGAATCAAACGCAAAACGAATAATATGGTCAGCAGGGACACCGGACTCTAACAAGTGATTATAGAAAATATTATTCAGCAGATAGGACTTTCCACATCTGCGAATACCTGTAATTACCTTAATCAATCCATTGTTCTTTCTTCTAATCAATTTGTCTAAGTAAAAATCTCTGCGAATCTCCATACGATAACCTCCTTAGGAAAGATTTTTGCAACTTAATACAGTTTTCTGTTCTATATTACCATATCGCAACCTTCAAATCAATATGTATAACCGGTTTTAGGAAAGATTTTTGCAACTTAACACAGTTTTCCGTTCTAAAGCCTATTATATGCTTCAATCAGGATATTATCCCTGTATTCTCTCATTGTTTTATTCTGTTTCAACAAAGGAAAAGCAGCCACACACCGTTAAGTACATGGCTGCCCAAGGCAGTTCTTTATTTAATTTGAGGCTACGACAGACTGCGATTTGAAAAATGATGATTTTATAAACTATATACCCACTAATCCCATTGTAACTTAATCTTGCCATCTGCTTTTTCAAATTTAAGTATTAGATCTATAAATGAGTAAATCCTAAATTTTGCACAAAAGAAAGACACCCTCTGCTGAATGATGTATAATTGAAGTGCGACCAACAACCTACTCATTCAAACAAGGGGGTGCCTATTGCAGGCATTATACATCATTCCAATAAGATTTACAATTACTTTAAAGTTCTCAACCTCAACTGTTTTTTATCCGATATTTACCTGCAGCATTTTATGGCTATCATTCTTTCTACCTTTTTGCGTGGATACCGTGGCAAAACAACGGATTTCGCCTTGACCAGCCAACATCATAGAACGATTGTGGCTCACTTCCTGAATCAGGGAAAGTGGAATGATTTCCTTTTTCAGGATGCCCTAAGAAACAGCGTTGCATATTTGATCTACCGGGAGGCGACTATTTCCGGTCAGCCTATCTTTTGCATTGTGGATGATACGATTGCTTCCCATACAAAGCTTTCGTCACAGGCTTTGCATCCAATCGAAGCTGCGTATTTTCATCAATCTCATCTGAAAGGCAGACAGGATTATGGGCACCAGATCGTGTCCGTCATGCTTTCTGCAATGGAATCACTCTGAATTATGCCGTTATTCTGTATGATAAAACAAAATCAAAGATCCAGATCATACAGGATATTGCTGCAGAACTTCCTATTGCACCGATAGTTTCCTACTTCCTTTGTGACAGCTGGTATACTTCAGCCAAAGTCATGGATTGCTTTGCTAAAAAAGGATTCTACACCATAGGGGCTTTAAAAACCAACCGAATCCTCTATCCTTGCGGAATCCGTCAGAAAGCCAGTGCATTTGCCCTTCACTTGCGGAAAACAGATCCAAACATCAGCCTTGTGACCGTTGATAAAAGGCAGTTTTACGTATATCGGTATGAAGGGAATCTGAATGATGTTCCCAATACAGTGGTTCTACTGAGCTATCCAACACCATGTTTTGGGATTCCAAAAGCACTGCGGATCTTTGTTTCAACGAATGCAGCATTATCCACGCAGGAAATCCTGAGACTTTATACCCAACGCTGGCAAATTGAACTGTTTTTCCGACAAAGCAAGAAAAAGCTTGGTCTGGATAAATATCAGCTGCGTTCCCAAAAAGGAATCCAGAGATACTGGCTGATGATGTCATTTGTCCATTATATGTGTTGCACTTGCAAAGGAACCTATATTTTTTTACATATAGAATAACCAACTTCTTCCCAAACAGGATCCTTTAGATAATCTATTGCATCCGAAATAATAATAAGCAAATCCATATAGCATTTGGGTGATGATTCCTCTTTTTTATATAAACTCAAAATATACTCAAAATAGCCATCAATAAAGTTGACAGACCATTTCTGCGACTCACTACCTTTCATGAAATAACACCTACCTTTATAAATTTAGTCCAAAAGAAACCAACGATATCAGCCATGAAACTCCAAAATAAAAAACAAATGACATAATTCCAGCTGTATTAAAAAAAACTACTAATCTACTTTTTTCAGAAATAATTTTTTCTAATAATTTCTTTTTACAATAATACAAATGTAAAAGTATATTCTTCTTACTACAGAGCAATAGCAGGATTAAAAGCATTAAAAAGAGTCCTGCATTTAATAACATGGTTAAAACCATATTCATTGAAAAGGAAAACAATTTATTTTCCCACAAGAAAATCCCCAGATTATGAATAACATGAAAAGTAATAGCATACCATAAATTTCCTGTGAGGCAGACCAAAACACCTGAAAAAAAACCAATCAAAAGAAATATTAATAATAACCCCTGACCATGCATTATAGCAAACAGTATAGTTGTTGCTAAAATTGCAAATCCCTCCCCATAAGACTTCAGCTTAGACCATAGAATTCCCCGAAAAATCCATTCCTCTACCAGAGGTCCCAGTATTACACCTGTGAAAATATCTAAACCACTGTGTAAACTTTTATCATTCATCATTACGATGTCTTGAAATACTTTTGCATACAAAAACAAAAAGAATGCACAAAAAACATGGGATAAAAATATTACAAATGCCGTTAATAAACCTTTTTCCAATACGGATAATTCATATTTGTTTTTAGAATAACATGTATCCAGCAAAGACAACCTTCCCCATTTTTTCATTCCCACCCATACGATACCAGCCCAAAATATATAAAAAGCCATATTTTCAGCAAAAATCGGCATTATTCGCATAAGTATTAGCGAACCCAAATACGCAATCAATAAGATCCATCCTATTTTGCCGGCAATTATTTTTAATTCACATTTCCTTTGTTCGTCCATCGTGCATATATTCTCCATATAAAAATGTCCCATAATTATCCTCCTGGTTTTAATTTGCTCCTTGCAACTTTTAAGCAAAAATTATACTATAACTTATTAAAAAACTCTTCACGTTTCTTTAATGTTCGAATAGCAATCCTGATTAGTTGCAGATATTTTGCTTCTAAATTTCTCTTTCCAGTTAAGCGGTTACAGAGCATGTGGCATATTGAAAGCAAAATGTGTTGTTTTGTCTCAGTTAATGTAGGTGCAAAATACAATGCTTTTTTCAGGAATTGTAACTTTTCTTTTCTTTTTAAATAAATTGACAAACTTTCTTTTAATCGCTCATCAATATTTTCTATAGCTCCCTTATCCAGTTGGAAAAGTATCATTATCTTTTCCGATGTGCAAAGGAAAGTCATGACTTTAGCACTTTTATGAAATCTATAGCGTAGTTTTGTGCAATTTTTCAAATTTGCTCATTTATAGTATTAGAAAATATCTACATTTTTCATCGACAGTCAACATACCGGTTTTTATCTCTGGTGTCAAATCTAATATGGTCTCTTTATTTTCATTTTCTACAATAACATGGATACTTCCTTTTGAGACATCGCCATCCAACTTAAAAGTATATTAACGACTTTCGTTAAATTTTATTACCTTTTTTACATATCCGCTACAAGATGAAAAAGAAACTTCGCATTTATTTTTCCCTCTGAGTGAAACAACAAATAATAAGGCTCGTTTTGCGTTCAAAATCATATATCCGTTGACCCATAAAAAATAAAACAAAACCAACATTGAAATAAATACAATCGCTAATTTCATGAATTCACTCATGCCAACACCTCACAAAATTCAATTTTTCGCATCCAACCACTGTCTACCTAATTGCACCCCAGCCTGAGTATAAGTTTCTAATATGTCCTGCTTCTTTTCTTCAATCAGTTCCGGTTCAGCATCAAACAGCACCTCATAGATAGCCAGAGCGTTCTTAAAGTGTGTGGTAGCTTGCAGCACATCGCCGATTGACAGACAGATATTGCCCATAGCTTCTTGTACAACGGCATAATCACCGGACACATCAGAGTTAGATTCTTTGATGACACGAGACAGCCTTTGTAATGCAGATAACCCGAGGTACGGCTCACCCATATCCGTCAGCAGTACCGCATAATTGGTGATTTGCGGAATACTGTCATGATAAGGCGCCAAGCCGTATTGCTCAAGCAAGTGAATACCCGTTTCCATATGCTGCTTTGCCAGTTCCAACTTACTGGTCTGCTTATACAGACCGCCAAGGTTTGCATGGAGATTCGCTGCAAGAAGGGCGTTCTCTGCGGTCACTTCGGAGATCAGCGTCACAGCTTCTTTTTCCAGCTTGATTGCCTTTTCCGGTTTCTTCTCATTAGCGGCACGGAAGTCCAGAAGCAAAGCACGGTCAGAAACAGAACCAATGGTATTGTCTTTCAGCATAGAAGCCAGTTCTGTCAAAATCAATTCCATTCCAGATTCATAGCCATACTTCTGCATATACGGAAAGGAATCTTCCAAAAACCGGAGATAGGATGCAGTATCGTCTTTTTCAATCGAAGTCACGATATTATTGACCGTCTGGAACAACTGTTTGTAATAGGAAACTTCTTCGCCATGCCGTAGACAAAGTTCCTGCAAGCTGTTGAGCAGGGTGTGGCAGTTCCGGACAGAAGGCTTGGTTTCTGTAATTGCTACTTCCTGAATCATCGGATGCAAGGCAATCGAATGACAGGACTTTGTCTGTATGAATCCTTTTTCCACCAGATCGTTGATGGTATTCATATTCCGAAGCATCAACCAGCCTGCAAACACACGGGAACTGATACCGGTTGTCGGTACAAACGCCATGCTCCGCATAATATCCTGTTCATCACCGGCAAGCTGATACAAGGAAAACAATGTATGGATATGGTCATAGTAAGTTGCCTTGCGGCTCTGACCGTCCTTGGTGATGCCGATTTTATCATCAGCATCCAAGGATGTTTTTTCTTCTTTCAGCTTTTCCAGCAAATCCATCGGCTCCAGAATACCCGTTTCAAGCAGTCGAGCTGCCAGTTCTACCGCCAACGTGTGACTGTGAACCGTATCAATGATTTGTTCCAATACACTCTGGTATTTTTCTGCGTCCGAGAAAAAGCAACCGGCAATGGATAATAACGCCTGCTTGCCTGCAATTTCGGTTACTTCCATGGAATCGTAGTTATCAAATCTGCTGCGGGTCGTGAACAACATACGGCAGCGATATTTCATCACAACAGAAAGAGTGCTGTCCTGAGAAGCCGTAGTATTAAAATTATCTACAATAAACAGCGTATCTTCTTTCAATGTACGCAGGAAGCGATTGTGTTTGCGGAAGCGTTCCTGCTCGCTGTCATCCGGAAGGTCATCAGCAAAATCCATATCCGCTATATCCTGCATCAGATTACCGGTATAGGTCAGATACAGAACATTGGTGTATTCCTTGCGGTGCTGCTTTGCATAGGCTTTTGCCAGTTCGCTCTTACCGATACCGGCGATGCCATGAAGAAATACCTTTCCATGCTCCAATAACAATTCGTGAAGCATTTCCAGTTCTTTTTCACGTCCGCAGAAATGTCGGCAAGGCTTTGGTGCTCCTTCATCAGCAATGAAATCACTGAGAATTGGAGAAAGCTTTCCGTCAGCAAGGAGATTCTTTACCTTTGGGTCACGCTTGATAAACTCACGCTCCATGCCGAAGCAAAGAACATCCGCTATAAACGATGCTTCATCCTCTCGGCTATCACAAGGATAGTGCCGGGAGCATTCTTTTTTTACTCGTTCCGAAATGGTATCATCCTGCATTAGCAGTCGGTATACTTCCTGTGCAGCCATAGAACTATCATACATTGAAAGCAGTACATTGTTTTCCAAATCTGCTGCCAGTTTTTCACGATTGCCATCTCTGGAATAAAACTGCGTTATTTTCGGACTGATTTTTGCCTGCCCGGTGAACCAGCGGCAGACCAATGCCATATCAAATGTAATCGTTTCCTTTGTTTGGGTAAACAAGGAGCTAAAAACATCTTCTAACAATGCAGTTTGGTTTGTATCGTAATCGTCGCTGATAAAGCGTCGAACAATGGTCATGACTGAACTGAAATCACATCTTTCCATAAACAGCCCTCCCTTCGAAAAGTAGTCAATTTATGGTCAATTGGCACTCAATGTGCCTTTGACAGTTTCTTGATAGAATGATATCACGAAAGAAGTTCCGAATATCTTACCTTTTATTATAGCATCAATTCCTATTTTTTGAAGTAGCAAAGCGGCTGCAGTAATGTGGTTATAGCGGACAACTTCTCTCTCATAAACTGAAATACCGAGGGAGGTGCGTGGTATCGCAAGAAAGAGTGCTCCAATCAATGTAATTGTCCATTATCCTAAAACAGAACAGGGGAAACGTGAATTGGCAGAGCGAGTAGCCGGTGTCCACGCAGATATGGTCAATCAGTATATCAAAAAATTAAATTGTCCATCCGATCAAAAGGCGGAGTTGCTGGGTGCGGTTATCGCATCCGCAAAAAAGGAAGCAGGTGAGCAAACCGATTAAGGCCCCCTCACCTGCTTTTCTTATGCTTTTATTTTCCCTTTGAAATACTTGTTCCAGGAATTGATGTTCATTCGCTTTTGATGATCTTCCCATGCTCGAAGCAGATTAGGTGAAATTCCCATCAGCCGAGCAAACGGTTTCTTTTTTAGTCCCAAACTTTCACGATATTCTCGTATCATCTTTCCTTGTCCTTTATATAAGAAGCGATTGTAATCATCCAGCAGGTCATCCACCGGTACTCCATATAGCTCTGCCAACTTGTCCACAATCTCCTTTGGATAGTAGTCAACATATCCGACTTCAAAATCTATGTAATGTCCACGGCTGATACCGATCAGCTCTGCAACTTCCTTTTGCATCAGGCCCATGTGATGACGGCACCAACGGAGCCTGTCCGGTACATTGGGAATATCTTCGTAGTTCTGATACTGCTGATTGAACAGCTGTGCTTCCAAGATCTTGCGAGGGGCGATCGGTCGGAAACTATGGATATACATAGGTGCATACCTTACGCAGCCGTCCAAAGCAGAGCAAAGGATATACATATTCTCGGATACCTGTGCCAAAATACGCCATCTCGGTTCTTTTCGGCTCTGGGGATACTGGTTTGGAACCATAAACGCATCCGTGAGAGGATAGCATTTTCCACGCATTTGACGGCATAGGTCGCCAGTCTTGATCCTTTTTCCGCATTAAACGTATTGACTGCCTTGATCAGGCCGATGGTTCCAACTGACAGAAGATCGTCCGTCTCATATCCGGACTGCTGGTATTTTTTGACCACATGTGCGACCAGCCGAAGGTTCCGGCTGATCAGCACCTCTCTGGCTTCCAGGTCGCCCTCTTTGCAGCGTCTTAAGTATTCCCGCTCTTCCTGCGCGCTCAGTGGTTTCGGAAATGTCTTCAAAGAAAGCCGCCTTAAGCTTCATTACTTTATTTTATGCGGTGGACGCGCGGCGGGTGCTTTTACATCTTTTCCTTATTTTCTCCGCTTGCGGCCAGCTCATATCCCAGCTCTCTTCCCAGTGTCTGGGCTATGTCCTTCACCTCACAGGCTTTCAGCACTTTCTGCCTGCAAAGGCATAAAGGTTATCGTCTCTGTACCACATACCGCCCAAAATCAAAGCTGTTATTTCTTCCTATATGGAACAGTTCTCCTGCCAGAAGTTCTTCCAGTCTCTCCTCCGGAACCTCTTCGAAGATCACATATCCCTGAACTCCGCTTAATTCCATTCCTTTTCTGTGCGTGCTGGAATATCGTCTGACCGAGGTCTCTGCCGATCTCGCGTCGATGATCTGCGGCCACGTCTGCGGTTTTTCCAGTTCTGTCCCGATCTCATCGAAGGCGCTCATCATCTGGATCTTCCGGTGGATCGCGCGCCAGATCGCTTCCGCATCAAAACATTTCAGATCGATCCGGTCCTTCCGCAGTGCCAGAGGTCTCAGGAAATGGACCAGATAATCGCCGTTCTGCGCCGGCTGTTCTCCCGAAAGTTCCCATTTTCTCTTCCGGATATACTCTCCGACCGTGTGTACCCGGAAATGTTCCATATGGATCTCTGTATCATCCAAAAGCAGCTGTTCTTCTTCCGTGTAGACCGCCGCGATCTCAAACTTCGCCTGTTCTTTCCCGAGTCCGCATTGTCCGAGGCGCCAGAACGCATCCAGATACTGGGCGAACAGCGGGATATTGCGCCCGAAAAGCTTCAGGCGGAACACGAACCCGTGCCCCTCGTCCATCACCGTATCCAGATTGTCGCATTCGATCAGATACCCAAGACTCTCCTTTCCCGTCACATACCCGGGTTTCAGCCGCATCGGTGTGTAAAAAGCATTCCAGACCATGCAGTTGTCCTGAAACCGGCACGCTTCACAGTCCCGGTCCGCAATGCAGTTTTTCCGGAGCAGCATCTCCCCAAGACCTCCTCGCAGCGCGGAAACCTTGTTCTCCGGCACCGCGACTCTCTGATAAAATCTCAGACAAAACGTCAGCGTGATATACGGGATGTCCATCCAGGTCATGTTTTCCTCATTTTTTCTCATATCGTTACTCCTAATTTCTGGTCATATTTCAAAACAGCCAGTCATTTTTGCTGCTTCAGACAGAACCCTTTAGTATTCCCTGAACTGGATAAACTGAAAGACGCTCTTCTTCTCCGTTCCCGTCTTTCCATATACTTCCTCCACCACACGTTCACTGCAGGCAGCAACAACCCGTACCCCGGCTTTCTTCAGTCTTTCGATCACATGATAGCTGAGGCAGAATTCTCCCTGGCACATCACGCATTCCGGCTGCTTTTCAAGGATCATGGCTGCATAGTGTTCCGCCAGATCCTGAACCGCTTTCCTGTCTGCATGGGCGCTCACCGCCGGGAAAGGCAGGTCCTCGATCAGTCCGTACTTTTCTGCTTCCGTCTTCTGTTTTTCGCCCCACATGCTGCTCGGATGATTTGAAAAATTTATAAACATCTCTTTTTCTCCTTCTTTAACCGATATATCCTGGTTCCGGATCGGAACTCTGTACTTACATTGTAGTATAGGAATTTCACAAATATTTGTCAAATGCGTTCCTGGTTTCCAAATTACCCGCACACGGTGTCCTATCCATTTTCCCCTCCACTTAATTTATAAAACTAATTTTTTGTTTCTTTCCCTATTTATCTCGTAAAAAACTTGCATAATTATGTATTCAGAGTTATAATAATAAAGCTTTTTATAAAATTTTTATATTTTTCATAAAAGTATAATAATTCATGCACAAAATCAATATTAGAAATGGGAAGCCGAATGCAATACACAAGAGAGTCCGCGATCGAGCGGCTGTTAAAAAACTACGAACCTTTTTACGATATTCATATGATGATCAATGGCGATCGCTCTCCAATCACAGCCCGCTGCGATTTTTTTGAGCATTCCGGACAGTATGTCATCTCAAAAAAGGCAGAATTATGGTCCGCGGAAAACGAGGAATTTCTCTATCTCGTCAACATTCCGCATCTGACTTTAGAGACCTTCGAGGAATTAAAATCCGAGATCCATGCTGACGGCATGAAACGGATCCATGTCGGTCCGGGCCATATGGCTTCCTATATTACGGCAGTCTTTGTCTGCGATACCTGTGATGAGGACGCAAGGAAAGCCCTAAAAAAATGCCGTATTTACAAAAGTTTTCATTTTTCCCTGCATGGCTGGATGAATTTTCATGCGGCGTTGGTGGAGGTGGCTGACGGGAAGGTCACTTCAAACGCAAGCGGTCACCATGTTGCGAAAATTTTGAAAAAAGTATTATATGATACCAGGGGGAAAAGGTCATAAATCCGATGCAGGCTTGCCTGCAAGAGGTTTTTTGACCTTGGACCCCGCCAAAAACATGAATAAGCAGCCATTTTTCGCAGAAAAATGAGCGGATTATGAATGTTTTTGAGTATTGTGAGAGCATAAAGTGCGGAACAATACGGTATCAAAGGGGTCAAAAACTTTTGACCCCAACATTATTATATTTTAAAAGAAAGGGAGATAGTAACAATGAATTCATTAGTACTTCTCGTCGTCTGTGTTGCCATTCTTGGCATCGGCTATGTCTGCTACGGCGGCTGGCTGTGCAAGCAGTGGGGCGTAGGCGAAAGCAAAACAGAGACACCGGCTCATACAATGGCAGACGGTGTTGACTATGTACCGGCAAAAGCCCCGGTTCTGATGGGACACCATTTCTCATCCATCGCAGGTGCAGGACCGATCACAGGACCGATCGGCGCCGCTATGTTCGGATGGCTTCCGGTGACCTTATGGATCCTCATCGGAGGTATTTTCTTCGGCGGTGTCCATGACTTCGGCGCACTGTTCGCATCTGTCCGCAGCAAAGGACAATCCATCGGAGAGATCATCTCCGCAAACATGAGCAAACGCGCAAAGCAGCTCTTCATCATCTTCTCTTACCTGACCCTGATCTTAGTCGTAGCAGCCTTCGCTTCGATCGTTGCTTCCACCTTCGGTGCAGTTTACGATGAGAGCGGCGCACTTGATATGGCGAAATCCGCGACTCCGGCAACCGTAGCGATGATCTCGATCCTGTTCATCCTGATCGCAATCGTATTCGGTTTCTGTGTATACCGCCGCAACATGCCGATGGGTATCGCTTCCGTATTCGGCGTTCTTGCGATCGTTCTGATCATGGCGATCGGAATGAACTTTCATCCGATCTACCTCTCCACAAAGGCATGGATGTGGATCGTTGGTCTTTACATCGCCATCGCTTCTGTAACACCGGTATGGATCCTTCTCCAGCCGCGTGACTACTTAAGTTCCTTCCTGCTTTACGCAATGTTAGCAGTTGCAGCATTCGGCGTCATCGTCGCTCATCCGACCTTCGACTCCACCTTCCCGGCTGTGACAAGCTTTGCAGTTGACAACGGAAACGGCGTTCAGTACATGTTCCCGGTACTGTTTACAACAGTTGCCTGCGGCGCGATCTCCGGTTTCCACTCTCTGGTATCTTCCGGTACCACATCCAAGCAGCTCGACAAAGAGACTGACGCGAAGCCGATCGCTTACGGCGGAATGCTCCTTGAGTGTGTTCTTGCAGTTTTAACTCTCTGCGCGATCGGTTATGCTTACAAGTGGAACGCAGTTCATCCGGATCAGGCATTAAAAGGCGCGACAGCGATCTTCGGCGGCGGTATCGCTCACATGATCGACGATATCATCCCGGGAAGCTACAGCATTTTAAACTCCTTACTGGTACTTACATATTCCGCGTTCTGTCTTACTTCTCTTGATACCGCAACACGTCTTGCGCGTTTCATGTTCCAGGAATTCTGGCTTGAGCCGGGTGAAACTGCTGCCGACATCAAAGAGGGCTGGAAAAAGGTTATGGTAAATCCGTACTTCGCTACGATCCTCACAGTTGTCCTTGGCATCCTTCTCGGTATGAACGGATACGGAAAGATCTGGGGACTGTTCGGAGCTGCCAACCAGCTTCTCGCAGGTATCGGCCTCTTAGCCGTTGCCACATGGCTCGGAAACATGGGCAAAAACAACAAGATGTTCCTGATCCCGATGGCATTCATGATCATCGTTACGATCACCTCCCTTGCACTCACAGTTAAGAACCAGATCGGCATGATTGCCGCAGGCGGCGCTGACTGGGGTCCATGGGCACAGACGATCCTCGGAATCCTTCTGATCTTCCTTGCGATCATCCTTGTTATTGAAGGTGTACAGACACTGTCCAGACAGAAGGCGGCCAAGGCTTAAGTGCCGGGTAAATGATCAGATATTTTAAAAATTGAAAAAAACACGTCATCCAGGTTTTAAGTGAAATCTGTATGGCGTGTCTTTTGTTTTACCGGATCTTTTAATCCCGATTTTTCTGTTGTCTGGCAACCGTCCGCCTCTCCGTGCACGGCTTAACTGTGGAGTTTTTCTGCTGCTCCCCAACCTGCCTGCAGACTGGCTGAAATGTCAGATTTTTAAGGTGTCAGCGCACCCAGGACTCATTTACCCTATTCATTCCGGATCGCCGCCAGCGGACTTAATTTCATCGCCCGCAGTGCCGGGAAAAATCCGGCCAGCATGCCGATCAGGACCGCAAAGACCACCGCGGATCCGGAAAGCCACAGCGGGATCCTTGAGATTGCTCCAGAACCGCCGGTCATGCCGGAGAGACTGGCTCCCAGAAACTTATTGATCGCCGCGGAGACGCTGTAGCTTAAGCCAAGTCCCAGAACGCCTCCCATAAATCCGATAAATCCTGCCTCCATCAAAAACATCGTCCGGATATCTCCAAGCGCACATCCCAAAACCTTCAGCACACCGATCTCCTTCGTTCTCTCATAGATGGACATCATCATCGTGTTTGCAATTCCGATTGCCGCCACAAACAGCGATACAGCACCGATGCCTCCGAGGACCGCCTGGATCATATCCGTCTGCTGCTGGGCCTGTTCGAGCCACTGCATGCTGCTGTAGGCCTCGTAGCCCATATCTGTGATCGCTTTCTGGACCTCCGTCACATGCTCCATATCGTCCACATTCACGTAAATCATATTGTAGACAAAATAATTGTAGGGTTTTCCCTTTTTATTTGTCGGCTGTCCGGGGATCGGGTTCTTCCGGTAGATTTTTTTCAGCTGGGTCTTTAACAGATCAATATCCGTGTAGATCTGGTATCCATACTCAGAAAATCCGTTCTCACCGCCATCCACCAGAGCGCAGGCCGGGAAAAGATACTTTTTCTGGCTGCTTTCATCCCTGTTTCCCATATTCTGGAGCATGGTAAAAAACGGCTTGTGTATAAGATCCACTTTGGAAAGATCCTCGCCGTCCCAGCTTCCCTTTCCGGTCTTGCTGTTATAAAAGTTGTCGGAAACCATATTTCCGACGATAAATTCCAGAGTCGCCGCATTCTTGTCCGGAAGTTTTCCCTCCGCCAGCGGAATCTGTTCCAGCTCCTCTCTGGGCATTCCCACAATGTTCGAATATCCCTGATAAACTCCCTGCTTCAGATTCACATCTGTCTCCAGAATCGGGGACACACTCTTCACATGTGGAATCTTCGCAAGCTTCGTCACCGTGGCGTCCACGAGGTAATCGTCCTCGGACTGGTTCCCGTATCCGGAACTGATCTGGATCCTTGTGAGGCTTCCGAAGGAAGCATAGGATTCCACGGTATTTTCCTTCAATCCGATTCCCAGAGAGACCATGACTACGATGGAGGCCGTGCCGATGATAACACCCAGAACGGTAAGTCCCGTCCTGAGTTTCCGTCTGCGCAGGTTATTGATGCTCATGATGAGCAGATCAAAGAATCTCATCGTCCATTCCCGCTTTCTTCTTTTTGCGTCTGATGACCACAAGGATCACAGCTGCAAGGACCACTCCCACGATTCCCACCGGAATTGCGAGATGTTTCAGTTTATCCGTCGTGGACGGTTCCGGCTGTACATCGTCACTGTTCCAGGTATCGTCAACATTGCTTTCATCCATGCTCTGATCCTCATTTACCATAAGCTGGATCTCCTTCTCGACCGTGGAGACTTTTCCGTTCTCATCCTCATATGTAATGGAGAGTTTTACCTTTCCATCATCCGTGGTCGGGGCAATTCCGTTGATCATCGTATCCACGTTTCCGCTTTTTCCGGGTTCGATATTTCCAACATAAGCCTCATTCTTCTGGATAGAGTCTGCCTCAAAGACCGCGTTCACATTATAGAGCATGACTTTTCCGGTGTTGTTGATGGAAAACATCACGTTTGACTCTTCGCCTACGGAAATAGCATCCGGCATGACCTCGATGGTACCGGTATTTAACCGTGCCTCCTGCTTTAATCCAACCGCGATCTTTACGGCTTCCTTCGCGTTCTTGAATTCCGGGCTGTCATACTGCTCATTGATCGTGATCGTGTAAGAACGCTGTTCCGCTGTGGGGCTTGAGGAAAATTTTATCGTCAGCGTGTCAGATGCTCCCGGTGCCAGAGAATTGACAACCACGGAGTTTGAACCGTTCACCGTCGTAAATACCGGACTGTCACTCACTGTTTCCGACTCGAAGGTAAACAGGATGTTGCTGGCAGCGATACTGTTGGAAGCGTTTTTCATGCGCACCTTCAGCGTAAAATCCTGTCCGGCATAGATCTCCGCAGGATCCGTCTCAAAACTGTCGACGATGATACGCGCCTTTGTTCTTTCGTTCTCGCCTGCTTCAGAATCCAGCGAATCAGCCTCGTCTTTTCCATAAACCCGCACATAAAAGGTGTCCTCAACAGGCGCAGCAAAGTTTCCATTCTCGTTTTCCCGGTAACGGATCTTAAACTTGATCGGGTAATAGCCGGATTTCGCCTTTTCCCGCACCGCCATGCTGAACGGAACCGCCACCGTCTGATCCGGGTTCATATTTCCCATCTGCCGGTTATAATTTCCGTCATTGATCTCAAACGGAAACTTCGTGATATCCTCAGAGAGCACCATATCGACGCGCACATCGTAGGCAGTCTTATAACCAGTATTTCTCACGTTTACATCGAAATTCATGACCTCGGAATAGTTTGCGGACGGGGTGGACTGATTCTCACCGAGGGCGAATGCTACCGGCTCGGAGCTGTCCTCATCTGTCTCGCTGGTTCCCGTTGTCTTCTTTGTCTCGATCCACGCCATTATGGTCTTTGCGTACTCGGAGGACATTCCGTCCTCGCCCTGAGCGCGCTTTGAGATATAGATCAGAATCGGATAATAGCCCTCTTCCAGACCTTTTTTTACATTGACATTCAGGTTGACGGTCTTTTTCGCTTTTTTGTTTACATGACCGACCTTATAATGGCGGTTTAAGGAATCCGTCACCTCAAAGGGATAGATCGTCTTCATGGACTGGACGATGCTGCTCTCCTCGCTGTCGCGGTCCTCCGTCTTTGTGATCTCATCGGAATAATGGTTCCGGAAATCATCCTCGGAGGCGATCCAGATCTCTGTCTCGACCCAGTCTTTGTCCTCCATGTTCATGAGTGTCACGGAGACTGTTCCGTTTTTTCCGATATATAAGGTCGGCGTCTTTCCGATCACAAGGCGGACGGTATCATTGTCGTCATCCATCCGGTATACCTGTGGGATCGTCTCCGCCGCTTCTGTTGTCTCCTTCGCCGCGAATGCAGTTGCCGGGACTGCGCCCATCAGCATACACGCGGCAAGGAATGTTGCCATCCAGCGTAATCCTTTTATTTTCATACTGTTCCTCTCCTCCTGGCTGTTCTATTTTAGTTATTTGTGTTAGTTTTCCATATTTTTACGTTTATTCCAAAATTTTGTCGATTGTTATTCTGACTTTCCCTCTATATGGTGTTCTTCTGCCTCCACAACTGTCTCTTTTTGCTCTTCTGCTGCCGGATTCTTAGATTTTCCCTCCGCCTGCGCCTCTGCCGCCGCCTGCATAGACTCTTCTAACTGCACAAGATCCACCTCGTGGTGATTCTCCTCGATGCTCACGATCTTTCCATCGATGATCTTAAAGATCCGGTCCGCGTAGGTCGCCAGATTGTTGTCGTGGGTAACCATCACAAGCGTCTGTTTCTGTTCTCTTACGACCTTCTGCATGAGTTTTAATACTTCCATCGTCGTCTTCGAATCCAGGTTTCCCGTGGGCTCGTCCGCGAAGATGATCTGCGGGTTCATCGCCAGGGCTCTCGCGATTCCGACTCGCTGCTGCTGTCCGCCGGACATCTGGTTCGGCATGTGGGTCATAAATCTTTCAAGTCCCACAAGCTTTAAATACTGTTTCGCCCGCTTGATCCTCGCTGCCCTCGGCATTCCCCGAAACGATAACGGCAGCGCCACATTTTCCACCGCATCCATCGTCCCGATCAGGTTGTAAGACTGGAAGATAAACCCGACCCGCTCTCTTCGGAAGGTCACAAGCTGTTTTTCATTCAACTTTTCTATATGTTTTCCGGCGATCACGATCTCACCCTTTGTCGGATGCTCCAGTCCCGCCAGCATATTTAAAAGTGTCGATTTTCCGGATCCGGACGGTCCTGTGATCGCGCAGAACTCGCCTTTGTGGATCTCAAAGCTGACCCCGTTCAGCGCATACACTTTTTCTTCGCCCATGCGGTATACCTTGTACAGATCCTTTACCCGGATCACCGCTTCGTCGCTCTGCTGCATCCGTCCGCCTCCTTTTTCTACAATTTTTACACAGCATTCTTTTCCGCCGCGCCTGTCATTCCTGACGTTTCATCTTGACGTCAAAGTTCTTTTTGTACCTCAAGTATACTGTCTGCATCATGTTCTGACTATATAAAATTACTTAATTATTCTTACAATTTCTTACCATATTTCAGATTGGCGAAATCCATGATGATTCCTGTCTGTTTTAAGATCATCTGTTCAGAAAGTTTCTTCCTGTGAAAAGCAATTCTTACAGATCAGAAATATGACCTGTCACATTCGGGCTCTTTGTGCAGTCTCCAGCGAAGACCTTCCTCTTCGTACAAGTGTACATCTCTCATACATTGCATTTTTTGCGCAGCGGGAAATTCCTTTGAAATTTTCTGTCATAGAAAAAGGAACTCTGTCCATTTTTTCAAACTTCCAGAATTCCCTTGTATCCCTGCACTATTCTGATTTCTCCACAGCCGGATCCTCCGTCATCGGGGACTCCGTGTTTTCCTCATCTGGCTCCGCGCTTTGCAGATTCTCCTGCTCATCCTCTTTCCCGCCGGAAAGTCTTCTCCGGAACTCCTTCAGATACTCCTCCAGCGACACATACTGTCCATTATTCACCCGGTAGGACGGATTCCACATCCTCACAACGCGGACAGCCGCCTCATCTTTCTTTGCCTCTTTTATCGGACGGTATTCCCGGTCTGCAAAAAAGACATCTCCCTGGATCAGATCTTTCCATTTCATGTAGATCTCCCGGTTCTTTTTCTGTTTCTTATTCTGGAACACTTCCATCACGATCAGGCGGAAGAGGTCCTCTCCGCAGCAGACCACGGTCTTCGGGTTTAAAAGCCGGATCTGCTTCTTGATAAACTCCATATAGTACTGACCATAATCCAGGCTGACCTCATCGGCCGCGCCCTTTCCGCCGCGCTTATTGAGATAGAGGACCGCCGCCTTCTCGCGGAGCTTTTTCCCGGTAAGTCTGCACTCTTCCCCCGGATGACGTTCCTCCCAGAGGACCTTCTGCATGCCAGTGAGATACTCCAGATATTCCACCCGGCCAGACGGACTCTTCCCGGAGAGAAAGTCGCCCCGGATATCCGAGACCACCGGCATCGTCTCGCCTTTCTGGATCATTTTCCGCATGTTCGTCTCTTTTAATATATAAAGGGTCCCGTCATAGTGCACCGGGTCCACGATTCCGTCAATATGAAAATTTCTCTGATCCAGTTCCGGATAACAGGTCTTTCCGTCCGGATCTTCCTCCATCTGCTGCATCAGCTCCCACAGCACATAAAGTTCCTCCAGGGAGCGGCATTTTGCGACCTGACCTTCCAAGATGATCTGCTCCATCGTCTTTTTCATGGTTCCTCCAACGATCCGTTCTGCCCGGTGCGCCTTCGCTCCGGCTTCCTTTTTCCCGGAAACACAGGCCTTCCAGAGGCATCCGCTTATTTTTCTTTTGTGCATTGCACTCACTGATCTTCATTTTATCATAATTTTCTTCAAAAAAATAGTGGAAATTCCACTCCGGATTCGCTATAATAATAAAAATGTTATCGTTCCTGCACTGCATGAACGATAACAGATTTTGCCGATGCTTCGCATTCCGAATCGGCAAAATCCACTTCCCCTACTATAACTGTACGGAATTTTCAGTTCAGAAAATTCCTACCCAGCATGGTAACACAAAACACTTGGAAGGAGATTACAAACATCATGAGACACATGTTAAATCCTCTTGACTTTTCTCTTGAGGAGACGGACAATCTCTTAGAGCTTGCCGCCGACATTGAGAAAGACCGTTCCCGATACGCACACGTGTGTGACGGAAAGAAATTAGCAACCCTTTTCTATGAGCCAAGCACAAGAACCCGTTTAAGTTTTGAAGCGGCCATGTTAAACCTCGGAGGTTCCGTTCTCGGTTTTGCTTCCGCCGATTCCAGTTCCGCAACCAAGGGTGAAAGTGTTTCCGATACAATTCGTGTTATTTCCTGTTACGCAGATATCTGCGCAATGAGACATCCAAAAGAAGGCGCAGCCTATGTTGCCTCCACCAAATCTTCGATTCCTGTTATCAATGCCGGAGACGGCGGTCATCAGCATCCCACACAGACTTTAACTGATTTATATACGATCCGTTCCTTAAAGGGCAGACTTTCCAATATGACGGTCGGACTCTGCGGAGATTTAAAATTTGGCCGCACGGTCCACTCTCTGATCAATGCACTCTCCCGCTATGAGGGGATCCGCTTTATCCTGATCTCCCCGCCGGAGTTAAAAGTTCCGGATTACATAAAGGAGAGCGTTCTCGACGCGAAAAACATCGAATACAGAGAGACAACAAGCCTGGATGATGCGATCGCCGACCTCGATATCCTCTACATGACAAGAGTCCAGAAGGAACGTTTCTTCAACGAGGAAGACTACATCCGCATGAAGGACTGCTACATTCTCGACAAAGAAAAGATGAAACTCGCAAAACCGGATATGTACGTTCTGCACCCGCTCCCGCGTGTCAATGAGATTTCCGTCGAAGTCGATGATGATCCGCGTGCCGCATACTTTAAACAGGTCCAGAACGGCGTATATGTCCGTATGGCTCTCATTATGACATTACTGGAGGTAGAAAAACCATGTTAAATATCAGCGGAATCCGGGAAGGTGTTGTCCTTGACCATATCCAGGCAGGAAAAAGTATGGATATCTACCGCTACCTGCGTTTAGGCGAGCTGGACTGCACCGTCGCAATCATCAAGAACGCGAAGAGCAACAAGATGGGCCGGAAAGACATCATCAAGATCGAGGGACCGCTCGACGCCATCGACCTCGATATTCTCGGCTACATCGACCACAACATCACCGTCAACATCATCCGCGATGACAAGATCGCCGAAAAGCGCAGCCTTCATCTCCCGAAGATCTTAAAAAACGTGATCCACTGCAAGAACCCGCGCTGCATCACCTCGATCGAGCAGGAGCTTCCGCATATCTTCTATCTCGATGATAAAGATCATGAGGTGTATCGGTGCAGATATTGCGATGAAAAGCATGGCTGATCGGTGGGATCTGGCTGACTGTTGTTGATCAGACGATCTGGCTTAATTTTAGAGACCGCAGCAATCCAGGTATCGATTGCTGCGGTCTTTCTTGTTGTCTGCTTTTCTTGACAAATACACGTATACCCATCATATAATTTATTTTTGTGTTATATTTAAAATTATTCGCTATTTTTTTGTGATATTATAATTGATATTCGCTGTTTTTTTGTGTATACTCATAATAAAGAACGGAGGTGCACACATGTATTTAAAACGAAAGGTAGACAATTTTCTCTGTGAATGGAAATCCGACCCGCACAGAAAACCACTGATCATCAAAGGAAGCCGCCAGGTTGGCAAAACAGAATCCATCAAACATTTTGCGGCCGAAAACTATGAAAGTATTATAGAGATCAATTTTGTAAGAGACGAGAAGTATAAGGGGATCATTTCTGACGGTTACGAGGCAGCTGATATCATAAAAAATATTTCCCTGATCGATCCGTCAAAGAAATTCATTCCGCAAAAAACATTGATCTTTTTTGATGAAATTACTGAATTTCCTGAAATTGCTACCTCTCTGAAATTTTTTTGCATTGACGGGCGGTTTGACGTCATTTGCAGCGGTTCCATGCTCGGTGTAAACTATCGCAAAATCGAGAGCAACAGTGTTGGATATAAGAAAGATTATGAAATGTTCTCTCTTGACTTCGAAGAATTTTTATGGGCAAAAGGCTATGATGATGCAACTGTCCAGAGTATGCTTTCTCATATGAGGGAACTGCGCCCGTTTAATGAGCTGGAAATGAAAGTGTACCATTCCCTGTTTCTTGATTTCTGTGTTCTGGGCGGTATGCCTGCCGTAGTGGCGGAATATATCCAGAGAAACACTTTCGAAAACTCTCTCGACACGCAAAGACAGCTGATCGCCGACTATAAAGAAGATATCCGTAAATACGCGCAGGGGATCGATCAGACGAGAATCTTAAATGTTTTCAACCGGATTGCTCCACAGCTCGCAAAAGAAAACAAGAAATTCCAGATTTCAAAAGTGGCGTCCGGTGCGCGGTTCCGTGATTACCGCGGGTGTGCAGAACGGCTTGTCGATGCCGGTATGGTAAATATCTGCTATTGTCTGGAGTTTCCGGAACTTCCTCTGGGCGGCAATTATGATCCGGATATTTTTAAATTATACTTTGCCGACACCGGTCTTCTTGTGTCCATGCTGGATGATGAATCCCAGGAAGATCTGCGCGCCAACAAGAATCTCGGAGTCTACAAAGGTGCCTTATATGAAAATATTGTCGGGGAAGCTTTAATCAAACAGCATTATAAGCTTTATTATTATAAAAAAGAAACATCTACACTTGAAGCAGATTTCTTTATCCGCTCCATGACTTCCCTGATTCCACTGGAAGTGAAAGCTGCCAGCGGAAGAGCAAAATCCATGAACACCCTGATTAATTCGGAGCGCTATCCGGATATCCGCTATGGCTTTAAATTTTCATCCCAGAATATTGGTCACGAAAACTGTACTTACACCTTCCCGTATTTCTGCACCTATCTCCTGAAACGATTCATGGCAGATTTTCATCCGGAAGAAGAACTCTGACAAATTAGATCGATTTTTGCACAACAAGTGAAAAAGAATGTGCCTCGGCACGTTCTCGCGCCTCCCGCGGTCGCTTGCGACAGTCTACATCTTCGCGCGAGTGCGCATCTTTGGCACGTCAGTGCCTTTTTATGTAACAGGAAATTCCTCGGGATTTCCTGTTACATAAAAAAAGACCACCTCCATCCGGCTTTTCAGCCAGACAGGGTGGTCTTTTTTCTTAGAACTGAATCACGCCAACCAGCGTTGATAAGATCAGTACCGCAATGCTCGCCGGCCATACAAGGCGCAGGGAGTAGCGGATATGTTCACTGATGGAGACGTCTGCAAGACCGAGGCCCACGTATACAGCTGCAACGGACGGGCTGATCGGAGTTGCCATTGTGGCTGATAAAAGGAAGGTTGCCGCTACCGTTTCCGGCGTGATGCCGAACGGCTGTACTACGCCGATAATGATCGGGAGAAGTGCGTAGTAGAAGGCATCCGTTCCAAGGATCATCAGGAGCGGTACGGAGAAGAGTGCCATGAACCAGTGCATGTGCGGTGCGATCGCTGCCGGAAGTGCATTGACGATCGTCTCTGCCATCGCTTCCACCATGCCGGAGTCCTTGATAACTCCCATGAAGATTCCGACAGCAAATAAGGTGACAGTCATGACCATGGCATTGGAGCCGTACTCTTTGATCTTTTTGCTCTGTTCCTTGACGCTTGTGACATACTCCCACCACTTAGCTCACGCTTGAAGTGGGGG